>JAFQEC010000002.1 GCA_017415805.1 Clostridia bacterium
ACCCACGGGACCCATTCATGGGTAGTAAGTAACAGATGCATGGCTGGCAGGCCAACAAAAAGCGCACTCGTGCGCCGCCAGTAGTATTAGGGCTATGCCCGAAAATGAAATACCCCCCGCTACGCGGGGGGATATTTATTTTATTCTTTGCGCTGCTCGCGGTCTGCAAGCCGCATACACAACAGCGCGAGCAGATAGCCGAGTGCCGAGGGGAGCATAATCAGCAGTAGCCAATACACAAGCGTTACGGGAAGGTCTCGAGCAGAAAATCCCGCAAAAATTGCAAAGGCGATTTCCTGCATAACATAAGCAAGCGAGCGCGCGGCCAGCACCAGCACCATGCCCCAGAAGGCACTGCGCTGCACAGGGTTGGTGCGCGAGAGCCATGTGCGAAAGGGCACAAACGGCTCGTCGGGGGTGATCTCGGCGCCGAGCGTGCGTGCCGCACGGCACTTTGCGTCGCTTGCATCCTTGCAGTGCGCGGTCAGCCTGTGCGCAAGAAAGACCGCAAAAATACACTCGGTAAGCTCCAGCAGGATCGCTACAAGATAGCTGCTGTAATTATCGGTCAGGTCGATCGAGCCGCCCACGACCCACGTTGCGATGATCGCGGCCGCGTATTTGAACGCAAGCGCGCCGCCAAAGAGCAGATAGTGCGCGCGGCAGGCCTTGATGCCGTAATGCGCCACGCCATAAATGAGAAAGCCGAAAATAGCCGCAATACCGAGGATCTCAACCCATTGAATAAGAAGGTCAATGAGATCATACCAAAGGGTTTTTCTGTATACTGCATCACTTGAAATGACCTTTGACAGCGGCACAAGCAAGCAGGAATAGAGTGCATAGATGCCAAACACAAGGAGTGCGGGCAGGCGCAGGGTACGTGAACGGTTCATGAGAGCTCCTTTCAACCGAAAACTACCATCAGTATAACACAAAAGTACAAAAAAAGCAAATCCTTTTGCATAAAGCGCGCGGCGCGGTCATAGGATAAAAGAAAAAAGCGAGGAGATCCTGTGGAAAATACGGTCTTTGACAGCGCCGCGCTGCTGTCTTCGCTTGCGCAGATCACGCAAGATCGCGACTTTATACAATATGATGTTCTCACACGCTCGATCCTCGGGCGCGAGATCCCGCTGATCACGCTCGGCAAGGGCAAAAAGACGGTGCTTTACGTGGGTGCGCATCACGGTATGGAGTGGATCACCGCGGCTGTCCTGGTGGATTTTATTGCAGATTATTGCCGTCAGTATGAGAAAAACGGTGCACCCTGCGGCTATCGAATGTCCTATATGCTGGAAAAACGGCGGATCCTGATCGTGCCGATGCTCAATCCGGACGGGGTCGAGTACGCCACACACGGCGTGAGCAGTGACAATCCGCTGTATGCCCGCGTGCTGAGCATGAACGGAAGCGCGGACTTTTCGCGCTGGCAGGCAAACGCACGCGGTGTGGACCTCAATCACAATTATGACGCAGGATTTCTGGAATATAAGACGAGAGAGCAGGATGCGGGTGTCCTGAACGGCGCACCGACACGCTACAGCGGTGAGTATCCCGAATCCGAGCCCGAAACCGCCGCGCTGTGCCGCCTGTTACGCTTCTATCATGAGGATCTGCTCGGCGTTCTGACGCTTCACACGCAGGGAGAGGAGATCTTTTGCAGCTGTGGCGACAATCTTTCGGCAAAAACGCTTTCGGTGGGGCGGATGCTTGCGCGCATGACGGGCTACCGACTGGCACACCCTGCGGGGCTTGCGGCCTTCGGGGGCCTGACCGACTGGTGTATCGCCTCGCTGCACCGCCCATCCTATACGCTGGAGTGCGGAAAAGGGGAAAACCCGTTGCCCATAGAGCAGAGGTCGCTAATCTACGAAAAATTGCGCTGCGCGCTGTTCAGCTTTCCGTTTCTTATATAACAAAAATGCCGCACAGAGTGCGGCATTTTTTTACGCTTGCTCGAAAAAGTTTATTTGCTCGCCGTTTCGCGTTTGATTGTGAAAGGGAAGCCCCAGATGCTCGTAGGCCAGACGCGTGACGCAACGCCCACGCGGCGTGCGAGCAAGGAAGCCGATCTGCATCAGATACGGCTCATACACGTCCTCTAATGTCACACTTTCCTCGCCAATGGTGGCGGCAAGGGTATCCAGACCCACGGGGCCGCCGTCGTAAAACTTGATGATCGAGGAGAGCATGCGGCGGTCGATGTTGTCAAGCCCCAGTGCGTCGATCTCCAGCTTCTCCAGTGCGTAATTGGCAATATCCGAGGTGATCGAGCCGTCGCCCTTGACCTGTGCAAAATCGCGTACGCGCTTGAGCAGACGGTTGGCGATACGCGGCGTTCCGCGTGAGCGCGAGGCGATCTCGATCGCGCCGTCCTCGGAGATCGAAAGCCCCAGAATATCGGCACTGCGCCTTACGATCTGCGCCAGCTCCTCGGGGGTGTAGAGCTCGAGCTTGAGCATCACGCCAAAGCGGTCGCGCAAGGGCGTGGAGAGCTGACCCGCGCGCGTGGTAGCACCGATGAGGGTAAAGCGCGGCAGATCAATGCGGATGCTGCGCGCCGATGGCCCTTTGCCGATGATGATGTCCAGCGCATAGTCCTCCATCGCGGGGTAGAGGATTTCCTCGACCGCACGCGAGAGGCGGTGGATCTCGTCGATAAAGAGAATGTCACCCTCGGAAAGATTGGTGAGCAGTGCCGCAAGGTCGCCCTGCTTTTCGATCGCGGGCCCCGAGGTCACACGGATGTTCACGCCCATTTCGTTGGCAATGATGCCCGAGAGCGTGGTCTTGCCAAGGCCCGGAGGGCCGTAGAGCAGCACGTGATCAAGCGAATCGCCGCGCTTTTTGGCGGCCTCCATGTAGACCTTCAGATTTTCCTTTGCCTTCTCCTGGCCGACGTAATCACCGATGGATTGCGGACGGAGCGTGACATCGGGCTCGGCATCGTGCGGCGTCTGCTCGGCCGAGAGGATGCGATTTTCAAAATCAAATTCGTTTTCGTCGTGGATAAAGTTCATAGTCTCTCCTTATCGCATGAGCTTTTTGAGTGCGGTGCGGATGATGTCCTCTACCTCCATGGCGGCGGTGTCGATGGTGTGCAGGACGTTCAGCACCTCGCTGCGGCTGTAGCCGAGCACCTGCAATGCCTCCTGCGCCTCGCCCAGCTTGCCGCCGCGTGCGGCGGGGGCCGAGGGGGATGCGGACGCCGCGCTGTCGAGCGTGGGGAAGTCGTCGGTTGCCATCATCTTGTCGCGCAGCTCTAAAATGATGCGTGCCGCAAGCTTGGGGCCGACGCCGTTTGCGCGGGCGATGGCCTTGCGGTCGTCGGTGCAGACGGCCAGCGCGAATTTTTCGGGTGTGAAGGAGGAGAGTATGGCAATGGCGACCTTTGGGCCGACACCCGAGACCGTGACGAGCAGCTCGTACATGTCAAGCTCGGCCTTGGTGGCAAAGCCGAACAGCTCCATCGCGTCCTCGCGCACGGCAAGATAGGTAAAGAGCTTGACGGTCTCACATTTGGCCGCGGCAGGGGAAATGGCATCGTGTGTGTTGGCACTGACGGTCAGATGAAAGCCGACGCCGCCTGCCTCAACGACCGCGAAGCTTGGACCGAGCAGAGTAAGCGGCCCTTTGATGTAATGGAACATAAAATCCTCCGATTAAGGGTTGAAATATCGAAAATAGTTAAAAAATGGTGTTCTATGAGATAAAACAAGTCTTTCGAGAAATTGTTGCGTTCAGGGCTCCTCGGGCAGGATCCGCTTGATCGCGCGCTCCAGCTTGACACGGTCAAGATCCATGTCGCGACCGCAGCCGATGCAAACGGTACGGCAAACGCTGCCCACGCGCAGAATACGGAAATTGCGGTTGCCGCAGGGGTGGGGCTTTTTGAGCTCCACGGTCATATCGGGGGCGAGCTTGAGGATCTCCACAGCTGTTCTCCTTTGCTTCAAGTCATACATGTTCAGTATAACATAAATTTGCGGGAAAGTAAATGATATTTCGCATTTTTTTGAAACAAAAGAAAATGTTTGACACGCGCAAATTTTTATAGTATAATAAACTGAATATGTATTTTTTGCGCGTTGCGCGCGGAAGGGAGATGCGATGATCATTCTGGGAATTGACCCCGGGCTCGCCATCGTTGGCTGGGGTGTGGTCGAATGCAGCCGTGGACGCTTCCGCACGCTTGGGTACGGCGCGATCCGCACTCCTGCGGGTACGCGCACTGAGGAGCGCCTTTTACTCATATACAAGGAGCTCTCGGCGATCATCGCGCATTTTCACCCCGATGAAATGGCGGTGGAGGAGCTGTTCTTCACCAACAACATCACAACGGGCATCCGCGTGGCCGAGGCGCGCGGCATCGTGCTTCTGTGCGGTGAGCAGAACAAGCTCCCCATCGCGGAATACACGCCGCCGCAGGTCAAGCAGGCGGTGGTGGGCTACGGAAAGGCCGAGAAAAAGCAGGTCATCACCATGGTGACCTCGATCCTGCGCCTCGCCGAGCCCCCGAAGCCCGACGACACGGCCGACGCGCTCGCGATCGCGATCTGCCACGGACACTGCGGGGGCTCGCGCCTCGCACCCTATTTCAACAAGTAAGAGGTTTTTATGTGGTATTCGGAAAGCTGGAAGGATTATGAGCTGCTCGACACCTCGGACGGTGAGCGTCTGGAGCGTTGGGGAAAATATATTTTGGTGCGGCCCGACCCGCAGGTCATCTGGCACGGCGCGGCCAAGCATCCGCTGTGGAAAAGAGCAGATGCCATCTACCGTCGCTCCTCGGCAGGGGGCGGCGCGTGGAAGCAGAACCGCCTGCCCGAGCAATGGACGATCGGCTACCGCGATCTGAAGTTTCTGATCCGCCCGATGGGCTTTAAGCACACGGGCCTTTTCCCCGAGCAAGCCGCAAACTGGGACTGGTTCTCGGAGAAGATCCGCCGCGCGGGGCGTCCTGTGCGCGTGCTCAATCTGTTCGCCTACACGGGCGGTGCTACGGTTGCCGCAGCGGCCGCAGGCGCATCGGTGGTGCACGTGGATGCCGCAAAGGGCATGGTGGCACAGGCCAAGGAGAACGCACGCCTCTCGGGCCTTGGCGATGCACCGATCCGCTATATTGTGGACGACTGCAAGAAGTTTGTGGAGCGTGAGATCAAGCGCGGCAATTTCTATGACGGTATCATCATGGATCCGCCCTCGTACGGTCGCGGCCCCTCGGGCGAGGTCTGGAAGATCGAGGATTCGGTGGACGAGCTTGTGGACTTGGCCGCCAAGCTGCTCTCCAAGGAGCCCCTTTTCTTCCTGATCAACTCCTACACCACGGGGCTCTCGCCCCTTGCCATGAGCTATTTGCTCGATCTCAAGGTGCGCGCCCGCTTCGGCGGTGTCACGCGCGCCGAGGAGCTGGGCCTGCGTGTCTCGCAAACGGGCTCGTATCTCCCGTGCGGCGCATCCGCGCGCTGGGAGCTGGAATAACAAGCATGAGGTAAAACAATGGCACAACCCTTTATTCACACCAAGGATCTGTGGTATTCCTACCGCGAGGATGACGCGCACAGCACGCCTGTTCTGCGTGGAATATCGCTGGATATTGCGCGCGGCGAATACGTGGCGATCCTCGGGCACAACGGCTCGGGCAAATCCACGCTCGCCAAGCTTTTCAACGCCATCTTGGAGCCCGATTCGGGCGAGCTCACGGTCGCGGGCACCGATCTTGCATCCCCCGAGCTTACCGAGGACGAGATCTTCGCGTTGCGCCGCGAGGTGGGCATGGTGTTTCAGAACCCCGATAATCAGCTGGTCGCCACCATCGTTGAGGAGGACGTGGCCTTTGGGCCTGAAAATCTGGGTGTACCCAGTGCACAAATCCGTGCGCGCGTGGATGCGGCACTGGCGGCCGTTGGCATGAGCGAGTATGCAGGAAGTGAGCCGCATCGCCTCTCGGGCGGTCAGAAGCAGCGCGTCGCCATCGCAGGGATCCTGGCGATGCAGCCCTCCTGCATGATCTTTGACGAATCGACCGCGATGCTCGATCCCAAGGGACGGCGCGAGGTGATCGAGACCTTTGAGCGTCTGAACCGCGAGCAGGGCATTACGGTGCTCACGATCACGCACTATATGAACGAGGCGGCGCGCGCCGACCGCGTGATCGTGATCGACGACGGCCGCGTGCTGATGGACGGCACGCCGCGCGAGGTCTTTGCCAATACCGAGGCATTGCTCGCGGCAGGCCTTGACGTGCCGCAATGCACGGCACTCGTGCACGCCCTGCGCCGTGAGGGTGTAGCGCTCACGGGCGAGCCGATCACCACCGAGGAATGCGCGGAGCTGATCTGTCGCGCGCTGGAGGTGCAATAATGGCAACGCTTACACTCGAACAGGTTTCGTACGTTTACAATCCGCGCACGCCCTTCGCCGTCGAGGCGCTGGACGACGTTTCGCTGACCGTCCGCGACGGGCGCGTCACGGGCATCATCGGTCACACGGGCTCGGGCAAATCCACGCTGGTGCAGCTGCTCAACGGGCTGGAGAAGCCCTCGTCGGGGCGTATTTTGCTGGACGGCGAGGATATTTGGGCAAGGCCGAAGGAAATGAAGAAGATCCGCCATCGCGTGGGGCTGGTGATGCAGTATCCCGAATACCAGCTCTTCGAGGAAACGGTGCGCGCCGACATCGCGTTCGGGCCGCGCAATATGGGACTCTCGGAGGAGGAGATTGCCGTGCGTATTGACGAGGCGGCGGCCTTCGTTGGGCTGGAGCTTTCGCTTTTGGATAAGTCCCCCTTTGATCTCTCGGGCGGTGAGAAGCGCCGCGCCGCCGTGGCGGGCGTGATGGCCATGCGCCCCGAGGTGCTGGTGCTGGACGAGCCTGCGGCGGGCCTGGATCCGCGCGGCAGAGACACCATTTTGCAGGGAATTCGCCGCTATGCGGATGCCACGGGCTCGACGGTCGTGATCGTCAGCCACAGCATGGAGGATATGGCCGCCTATTGCGACGATATCATCGTGATGGCGCACGCCAAGGTCTATCTCTCGGGCACGCGCGACGAGGTTTTCGCGCATGCCGATGCACTGGCCTCGGTCGGGCTGGATGTGCCGCAGATCACCAAGCTCGCGCAGCTCCTGCGCGCGCGCGGCGTGGAGCTGCCGCAGGGTATCTACACGGTCCAGGCGGCACTTGAGGCACTGCGTCCGCTATTTCAATAAAGGATTTTTCGCATGAAAACTATTGCTTTCGGGCAGTATTATCCCGTGCAATCGCCGATTCATCGGCTGGATGCGCGCATCAAGATCATACTTGCCATCCTGTTTATTGTCTGCACCTTCCTGTGCAAGAATATCCTGTGCTTTGCGGCACTGATCGTGGCGGCTTTGTTCCTCATTTTCATGAGCCGTCTGCCGCTTGGCACGGTCCTGCGCTCGATCCGCCCGCTGATCTTCATCATGATCTTTACCGCCGTTCTGAACCTGTTCTGGACGACGGGGGAGACGCCGCTTTTTGAGTGGTGGCGCATCCGCATTTATGAGGAGGGCATTTACAGCGCGGTCTTTATGGTGGTGCGCATCATCGTGCTGGTGCTGGGCACGGGTCTGTTCCTCACCTATACCACCACGCCCATTGCCCTGACCGACGGCATCGAGAGCCTGCTCTCGCCCCTGCGTGTCATCCGTGTGCCCGTGCACGAGTTCGCCATGATGATGACCATTGCGCTGCGCTTCATTCCCACCCTCTCGGAGGAGACGGGGAAGATCATGAATGCGCAAAAGGCGCGTGGCGTGGATTTCTCCGAGGGAGGGCTCATCCGCCGCGCCAAGGCGCTTGTTCCCATTCTCATTCCGCTTTTTGTTTCGTCCTTCCGCCGTGCCGACGAGCTGGCCATGGCTATGGAGTGCCGCTGCTACCGCGGCGGTAAGGGACGCACGCGCATGACCGTGCCCCACCTGCACGCGCGCGATTTCGTCGCCCTTGTCGTGATGGTTGCCTTTGGCGCAGGGATCCTGTATCTCAATCGCCTTGGCATCGGGTACAGCGTGCCATGAAGATCCTGTTGAAGATCGCCTATCTGGGCACGAATTATTGCGGCTATCAGGTGCAGAGCAACGGCGTGACCGTGCAGGAAATGCTCAACCGCGCCACGCGCGAGGTCTTTGGCTTTGACTGTGACATTGTCGGGTGCAGCCGCACCGACAGCGGCGTGCACGCGCGCGGCTTTTGCGCCACAGTGAGCAAAAAGGGAACGCAGACATTGGAGACCACGGTCCCCGTCGCGCGTATTCCGCGCGCGCTCAACGTGCACCTTCCCGCGGATATCGCGGTGCTGGAGGCACGCGCGGTAGAGGATCAATTCCACGCGCGGTACAGCGTGGTATCCAAGGAATACGAATATCTGATCTACAACGGTGCCGAGCGCGATCCCTTTCTCGCGGAGCGCGCCTGGCACGTGCCGCAGCCCATTGACGAGCGCGCGCTTGACGCGATGCAGCGCGCCGCCGCGGCCTTTGTGGGAACGCACGATTTTGCGGCCTGCCGCGCCACGGGCAGCACGGAGCTCACCGATACCGTGCGCACCGTGTTCTCGGCAAGCGTCACGCGCAAGGGGGATCTCATTTCCTTTTGTGTGCGTGCCGACGGATTTCTTTATAATATGGTGCGGATCATGGCGGGCACGCTGATCGCGGTGGCGCGCGGCAAGATCCCTGCCGAGGAGATCCCCGCACGCTTGCAGGCAGGCAAGCGGCAGGGGATGGGAACCACCGCGCCCCCCGAGGGGCTGTATCTCGACCGCGTGTTTTATGAATAAGGACGTGAAAGGAGGAAGCGTATGAACGAAGAAAAAAAGCAGACAGCTCTTGTCGTTGCAAGCAGCAAGGCCGTGCAGCCCGCTTCTGTCAAGCGCAGCTATTGGTCGCGTGCGGCGGGGCTCTATTCCCACGCCTTCCGCGTGCTCCTGATCGCGCTGGCACTTTTCCTTGTCTTATTCACCGTCCTGAATTTTCGCGTCTTTTCCTATGAAAATCTCTTTTATTTTTTCAAGGATCTGCAAGCGCTTTCCTCTCACGGCACGGCAAGCGATACCACGATCTTTTATAATTATGAGGGCGAGCGCTCGACCGTGCTTTCCTTCGGCGGAGGTATAGCCTTTGTCAGTGAGCAGGGCGTGGAGATCTACGCCGCAGACGGGGAGCGTCTGCTGGACGCGGAGCAGCCCTTCGCACAGCCCCGCGCCGTAGCGTCACGCAAATACGTGCTGGTCTTTGATGGGGGCGGCAAGAGCTTTGCGGTCTGCAACGCGCATGCCAAGCTTCATCGCAGCGAGACCGAGCATCCCATCCTTGCCGCGGCGGTCTCGGATTCGGGGCATTTTGCCCTCATCACCTCGTCGGACGAGGCGCTCTCGCAGGTGCTGCTGTATGACAGCAACTTCAATCTCATCCAGCGCTTCTCGCGTGCCAGTGCCACCGTGGGCGTTGATGTTTCGCCAAACGGCAAGTGGATCGCATTGCTCGGCGCGACCGAGCAGGACGGAAACGTGGCCACACTGCTGGATGTTTACCGTATTGGCTCTGTGAATGCCTCGGGCAGTGCACGCCTTGCAGGGGAATTTCCGCTGGCGCTTTCCTTCACGAATTCCTCGAGCATGGCCGTTTTGACCGATACCTCGGTGCGCGTGTTCGATGCCGACGGTGACGAGCGAAACGCACACCTGCTGAACGGTGCGATCCCCGTTGCCTTCGAGGCGAGCGAGGAGGGCATCCTGCTCGCGCTGGAGACCGATCGTCTGAGCGCCTCGTACCGCGTGCTTGCCTTCAATAAGCGCGGCAAGATCACGCTGGACGCCGCTCATACGGGCGATATCACCGACCTTGCACTCACAAAGGATGATGCCTTTTTGCTGGGGGCTGACACGCTCACGCGCCTGTCCTTGAAGGACGGCACCGCACAGACGCTTCCCTGTGAAAAGGGAGCAACCGGATGCTTTGCCGTTTCCGGGGATCGCGTCCGCGTGACCTATCCCGCCAAGGCACAGGTCTATACTTTTGATCCAAGCTAACCGATAAGGAGTATCGCAATTTATGATTATGTGTGCCAAGTGCCACAAGCGTGTGGCAACCGTTTTTGTAACCAAGGTCGAGGCGGGTCAGCGCAAGACCGAGGGGCTGTGCATCAAATGCGCAGGGGAGCTGGGGCTCCCCACCGAGCAGATGATGGGCAACGTGATGGGGAATCTGGGCATCTCGCCCGACCAGCTGGAGGGCATGGCCGAGGAGCTGCAGGGGCTGATCCAGCAAAACGGCGGCCTGCCCAGCGACAACGACGATCACGAGGATGGCGGCGCGCCAGCCATTGATTTTCCCAAGCTGTTCCGCGAAAGCGGCCTGTTCGGCACGCCCACCGAGGGCGAGAAGAAGGCAGAAAAGGCCGAAAACGCCGAGAAAAAGCCGCGTGCGCCCAAGGAAAAGAAGTATAAGTTTTTGGATACCTATTGCCGCAACCTCACGCGCCGCGCCGCCGAGGGAAAGCTGGATCGCATCGTCGGGCGCGATCGGGAGCTTGCGCGCGTCATTCAGATCCTGTGCCGCAGACAAAAGAACAACCCTTGCCTGATCGGCGAGCCCGGTGTCGGCAAGACCGCGATCGCAGAGGCACTGGCGCAGCGCATCGCAGAAAATCAAGTGCCCTATAAGCTGCGCGGCAAGCAGGTCTATTTGGTGGATCTCACCGCACTCGTGGCGGGCACGCAGTTCCGCGGCCAATTTGAGTCGCGTATTCTGGGACTGCTCAAGGAGGTAACCGATGCAGGGAATATCATCCTTGTCATCGACGAGGTGCATAATATCGTCGGTACGGGCGACTCCGAGGGCAGCGTCAATGCCGCCAATATGCTCAAGCCCGCCCTCTCGCGCGGCGAGGTGCAGATCATCGGTGCGACCACTCTCAACGAGTATCGCAAGCACATCGAAAAGGACACCGCGCTGGAGCGTCGCTTCCAGCCTGTGACCGTCAATGAGCCCTCGGTCAATGACACCGTGGAGATGCTGCGCGGCATCAAGCATTATTACGAGACCTTCCATTCGGTGCAGATCCCCGATGCGATCCTGCGCCGTGCCGTGGTGCTCTCCGAGCGCTATATCACCGACCGCTACCTACCCGACAAGGCCATCGACCTCTTGGACGAGGCGGCGGCCAACCTCTCGCTCAATAGCTCTGTTTTGAACGAAAGTTACGAAATAAAAGAACAACTCTTAATAGAAAAGTCGAAACGAGAAGAAATCGAGGGCCGTGAGGCCAATGACGAGCAGTCCGAGAAGCAGCGCTTTGAGGATCTGGCCAAGGTCAAGGCACGTGAGCTACAGCTCTCCGAGCGACTGGCCACCATCGAGCCCGATTGCGGCAGTGTGGTGATGACCGAGGAGGAGCTTGCACAGGTCATCGAGGTCTGGACGGGCATCCCCGCTGCCAACATCAGCGAAAACGAGTTTAAGCGCATCGACGGCATCGAGGCGCGACTCAAGGAGCGCATCGTGGGGCAGGACAGGGCCGTGGAGGCCGTGGCACGCGCCATCAAGCGCAACCGCGCGGGCGTATCGGCCAAGCGCAAGCCTGTTTCCTTTATTTTCGCGGGTCCCACGGGCGTGGGCAAGACCGAGCTTGTCAAGACCCTTGCCGCCGATCTCTTTGATTCGCCCGAGACGCTGATCCGTCTGGATATGTCCGAGTTTATGGAGAAGCATTCGGTCTCGCGCATCATCGGCGCGCCCCCAGGATACGTCGGCTACGACGAGGCGGGGCAGCTCACCGAAAAGATCCGCCGCCGCCCCTATTCCGTGGTGCTGTTTGACGAGATCGAAAAGGCGCACCCCGACGTGCTCAACGTGCTCTTGCAGATCTTAGACGACGGCCGCATCACCGACGCACACGGCAAGACCGTCAATTTTGAGAACACCGTGCTGATCATGACCACCAACGCGGGCTCGGATAAGGCGGGAGCGCTTGCGGGTTTCTCCACGGGGGAGCAATCGGGCGAGAGCGCGCGCACCGAAAAGGCGCTGTCCACCTTCCTGCGCCCCGAATTCCTCAACCGTGTGGATGAGATCATCACCTTCCGCGCGCTGGATCGCGACGATTTCGTGCGCATTGCCGCCATTTTGATGGGTGAGCTCAAGACCGCGCTCGAGGAGCGCCATATCACGCTCACGTACAGTGACGAGGCACTGGCACTGATCGCCGAGCGCTCCTACTCGCACAAGTTTGGCGCGCGCAACATGCGCCGCTATATCCAAAGCCACGTGGAGGACGCCCTGGCAGAGAAGATCATCGCGGACTACAACCGCAGCATCACGCACGCCGCAGTTGCCGTCAAAAACGGTGAGCTCTTCGTGCAGGCATTGTAACCTTATACCGCCGCAGGTGTTTCTGCGGCGGTATTTGCGACTTAATGGAGAACACAGGGAACCGTCCCCTGTGTTTCGCTGATTTACTGCGGTCAAAACATTTATTGGTTTGAGGCCGATAGATATATGCACGGTAAGATGTTGCGAACAATCGACTCCAACGATTTGAGTGCCATCAGACAAGCGAGAAAGGATTATGAAAATGAAGTTGAATCAAGTGGAGAAACTTTTGATTCGTGGTCTGCTGTTCTTTCCCTTGAACGAGCAGGAGAGGGAGGCGATCTTTCTAACTTTGAACACAAACGAGGAGAGGTGGGCGTTAATTACGTTTATGCAAGAGAACAGGACCGCGACAGCACAAGACATCAAGAACGCAGTGGGCGCGATTATCGAATCGACTGGGAAGAAGCTGACCGAATAATTGCGGGGCTGTACAAAATGCTCGCGGAGCTTGATGCCGAGGGTAGCACGCGAGTTAAAATGTCCCGCAAAGCCACCGGCGAAGCGGCCACGCTGACCGAGGATCAGCATGCTGATTTCGGATGGGTGAGGGAAAATGACGTCCTGACGAACGGCGAATGGGAGGACTTTACAAGCAAGTTTGCCGGCGTCCTGTCGGGGAGTATCTACGCGCCCCAAACCAAGAGCGGCGAGTATATGATCGCTGTGAGCGATATTGACGACAAGGTGCATTACGGCATCAACAACATCATTGTATATGCCAAGGGTTCGATCGAAAGCCCGCGAGTAACGCGCGTACTGGAGATTGACCTTGATAATGAAACGAGTCTTGATGAACAAAGGAGAGACATTTATGCGCTTGAAGGGAGAGGCATACAGCCGAAGACTGGAGGGATATTCCACCTCCACGCTGCAACTGATAGCAGATATTTATGGGATGGACAAGGAAACGATTCTCAAGGCAGCAGATATCACAACCAACTCCGAGCTGACCGAGGAGCAGGTCGTGACGGAGCTGCGGAAGCTGCTGGAAGGAACGTAACACTTCGCCGCAGTGGCGAGAAAGCAACGCTGACCTTACATAACAAAGGGGATAACACAGGGAACCGTCCCCTGTGTTACGGGGTGCGAAGAAGGCGGGTCGTTTCCGACGAAACGAATAGAACAAATTTCATAAGGAGAAAAAATAATGACGCAGTCAGGAATGGGCACGTTAGTGATGGATTGTCTGGAAAAATTAGGGGTCAGCTGGATAACAATTCTGGACGCGATCTGCGACGAAAATCTGGAGCAGAGCTATCAGCTGATCAAGGAAAACCCCGAGATCACGAAAGAGGAGTTTCTGACAGCAATGCAGATCGAGGAGGAAGAATAAAGCAATCCCGCAAAGCCACCGGCGAAGCGGCCACGCTGACCGAGGATCAGTATGCTGATTTCGGATGGGTGAGGGAAAATGACGTCCTGACGAACGGCGAATGGGAGGACTTTACAAGCAAGTTTGCCGGCGTCCTGTCGGGGAGCATCTACGCGCCCCAAACCAAGAGCGGCGAGTATATGGTCGCTGTGAGCGATATTGACGACAAGGTCAATTACGGCATCAACAATATCATTGTATATGCCAAGGGTTCGATTGAAAGCCCGCAGGTAACGCGCGTGCTGGAGATCGACCTGGACAATGAAACAGATCTTGATAGAAAGAGGAGAGAAATTTATGCTCTTGAGCGGAGAGGCATACAGCAGAAGGCTGGAGGAATTCGCAGACTCCACATTGCTTCTGATTATGGAACTCGATACGATGGGCAAGGAACAGGCCGTCCAAGCATCGAAAATAGCAGCCAACTCGGAACTAACCGAGGAGCAGGTAGTGGCGGCGCTGCGGAAACTGCTGGAAGGAACGTAACACTTCGCCGCAGTGGCGAGAAAGCAACGCTGACCTTACATGGCGAAACACTCAATTCCATCGGTAGGCCCACCTATTTTGAAGATGTAACCGGCAACAGACGGACGGTCTGGTGCTTTGGGCCGAGCCGTTATTGCGTTGAAAATGCGCGAGGGGACACCGAAGCGTATTATGCCACAGCCGAGGCGGCGATCGAAGCCGAAAACGAGAGCTTGATCCGAGGTTATGCCAAGGTAACCGGGCAGGGTGTGGGAACTGTGAAGCATCTGTTGGAGGAAGATTCCGAGCTGCTATACAGAGCCGCAGAGAACGACGTAAGGTTTTCCCGCAAAGCCACCGGCGAGGTGGTGACGCTCTCCAAGGGGCAATATGCTACCTTGCGGGCTGATTATGCGGAGAATGCAGATCGGCGCAATACGGTGTATTATGACGAGTTGTACACCGATACGGACGAATTTATAAGTGAGGTAACGGCGGCGGATCGCCATGCGTTTGCACGCAGCCTTGCCAACAAAACCAGTGGCCTTGCTTATGGTGAGAAAAAGACGGTCGAAATATACTGTGGTGAAAATATTTATTGGTTTAAGGCCGATGGATATATGCACGGCAAAATGCTGCGGTCCGTTGATTCCGATGATGTTGATGGTCGTGAGCGCGCAAGAAAGGATTTTGAAAATGGAGTTAACGCTGATAGAGAAATTACTGATTTATGGACTGACCTTGTTTCCGTTGGACGAGATGGAACGCAAGGCGATATTTCATATTCTGAAAACCGAAGAAGAGATGGAAGAGCTGATCCTGTTTTTGAGGCTGAACGAAAAAGCAACGGCGCAAGAGATCAAGGAAGAAGTGACGCGAATCATCGAATCGACTGGGAAGAAAGTGACCGACTGATCAATAAACTTCGCGAAAAGATCGCGGAGCTTGATGCCGAGGAAAAAGAGCGGGTTAAAATGTCGCGCAAAGCCACCGGCGCGGTGGTGACGCTGTCCAAGGCTCAAACCAGCGCGGTTCGGCATAACAAGAAGGACGATTATGTGATATTTCGCGGTTGGGCGGAGGGCATATTGTCGATGGAAGATAGGCAGCTTCTGCGAGAATAGGTTGCGGATATAAAGAAACGAGGATATCAAGGTCACACACAACTGGCCGATGGTACACTTTTGCTTGATGTCAACAACAAGATCGTTCTTGTGAAGGGTGACTTTGATGTTCCTGTTTATAATGCCGTTATTAATATAGCCGTTATTAATATAAATGCAGACACCGAAACCGAAGCGGAATATTTTAAGGAGGCGTTTTTAGGTGAATTCCAAAGGCAGCAGTATAGTCTTCGAGAATGCAACGAATTTGTTGAAGCTCTTCTCGGAGAAAAATATGTCAAAATCTACAATCGAACAGATTATTTTTCTCCTGACGGAAGTCAAATCCAATCCCTCCCAATACGAGAAGCGTCTCGTAGAGATTACGGATATGGTGCGAACCAGCAATACGGAAGAAGAATTCCTCGAAAAATTACAGAACGGCATTTCAACGATGACGGATCCGTAACACTTACTTATTCGGACGTAACACAGGGAACCGTCCCCTGTGTTTCAGGGAACCGTCCCCTGTGTTTCGGGACGAGGATGCGATACTTGTCGTAGATTCCGGCAAGGAAAATGGCAATATTCGGTTTGGCGTCAGAAAAAAGATCACCATCAAAGACGATGAAAGAAGGAATAGATATGTCAAACGAATCAATCAAGAATCCGCAGACAACGGATTTGGAAATAGAAAAGTATTTGAGAGACTTGGGGTTGACTTGGATCACAATAGCGGAATCAATGTCGGACGAGAATTACGAAAAGACAAAGCAAACACTTCAAAACAATCCTCGAATAACCAAAACGGAGTTTCTAACGGAACTGCAAATAGAGGAGTTTCGGTATCCAAGTCACAGGTAAAGCAATCCCGTAACACAGGGGACGGTTCTCTAACACAGGGGACGGTTCTCTGTGTGAAGGGAATAAAAAAGACACCGCCGACCGAATGAACGGCCTGGAGCGCCCCGTAGGTAACGCTCTTAAAAGCGGTGTCCGTGTTTTTATAATAGCAAAAATGCATTTTTGTCAATCCCGTAAAAAACAGAAAGAGACACTGGTAGTCCGAGGGGGCAAACTGCTGATGCAGATGCCTCGAACCCTTCTACGAAGGCTCGGCACACCGCTGGTGCTCTTTCCTTTTCCATTATACACGAAGCAAAACCTTTTGTCAATCAAAAAGAAAGCGCCCACCCATTACGGCGTATCCGGCCCCGTGGGTAACCGGATCAAAAGCGCTTTCTTTGGGAAAATGCGCCCGCCCATTACGGCGTAGGCGGCCCCGTAGGTAACCGCATCCGGAACGCATCTCCTACGAGTAGTATATCACACAACGCGACGCCTGTCAACTCGCAAAAAGCCCCTTGAAATACGCAAAGCTTGCGTGTTTCCTCTCCAAATGTAAAAAATGTGTAAACGTGACAATTTGCGGTTGCACTTATATAATAAATGTGTTATAATAATCGTCGCTTGCGTGATGGCGAGCAAAAACACACACGGGATCGTATGCAGGGTGGGTTCCTTGCTTCGGCGAGGTTGCCTTGTGAGATCACCGTGGTGGAAAAAACCAAAGGAGGACATAAAAATGTCTGTAATCACCATCAAACAGCTGCTGGAAGCAGGCGTCCATTTCGGACATCACACCAGAAGATGGAACCCCAAAATGCAGGAGTACATCTTCACCGAGCGCAACGGTATCTATATTATCGACTTGCAGAAGACGGTGAAGAAGTTTGAGGAAGCGTACGCTTTCGTGCGTGACCTTGCTGCAAACAACGGCACTATCCTCTTTGTCGGCACCAAGAAGCAGGCCGCCGACGCCATCAAGGAGGAGGCAACCCGCTGCGGCATGTACTACGTGAACGTCCGTTGGCCCGGCGGCATGATGACCAACTTCAAGACCATCAAGAAGTCGATCGCACGCCTCAACGCCCTCACTAAGATGCAGGAGGACGGCACCTTCGATCTGCTTCCCAAGAAGGAAGTTGCCGCAAAGATGAAGGAGATCTTTGATCTCGAGAAGAACTACGGCGGCATCAAGACCATGGGTAATCTCCCCTCTGCCGTGTTCATTGTGGACCCCCACAAGGAGCGCAACGCCGTTCTCGAGGCAAAGAAGCTCGGTATCCCGGTCATCGCGATCGTGGACACCAACTGCGATCCCGACGACGCTGATTACGTCATCCCCGGTAACGACGACGCGATCCGCGCCATCAAGCTCATCTCCTCTGTTATGGCCGATGCCGTGATCGAGGGCAAGCAGGGCGAGCAGACCGCCGAGGCTCCTGCCGAGGAAGCTGCTGCCGACGCAGAGTAATTGAGTAAAGGAGAATACGAAAATGGCTAACATTACCGCAAAGGACGTTGCAAATCTCCGTGCCCAGACCGGTCTTGGCATGATGGACTGCAAGAAAGCCCTTGTCGAGGCCGACGGCGACGTTGAAAAGGCTGTTAAGATCCTCCGCGAGAAGGGTCTGGCTACTGCCGAGAAGAAGGCAGGCCGTGTTGCTGCTGAGGGCCGTGTTGACATCATGACCAAGAATGGCGTCACCGCTATGGTCGAGGTCAACTCCGAGACCGACTTTGCCGCAAAGAGCGATGCCTTCAAGGCATTCGTCACGGGCCTTCTGGAGACCATCATCGCCAACAAGCCCGCAAACGTTGCAGCGCTCATGGAGCTGCCCTTCGTCGGCGGCACCGAGAACGTGCAAAAGACCCTGGTCGAGCAGATCGCGATCATCAAGGAGAACATCACCATCCGCCGTTTCGTGATCGTGGAGGGCACCACCTCCTCGTATATTCACGGCATGGGCGGCACGGGCGTTGTCGTGAAGTTTGAGACCAACGTGGCCGACAAGGCTGACTTTGCCGTTTACGCAAAGAACATTGCACTCCAGATCGCCGCAGGCAACCCCCCCAAGTACGTCAACATCGAGGACGTTCCCGCCGAGGCCGTTGCTGAGGAGAAGGCCGTGCTCATCGCACAGATGAAGAACGATCCCAAGAACGCAAACAAGCCCGACAACATTCTCGAGAAGATCGTCTCGGGCCGTCTTGGCAAGTTCTACGAGCGCGTTTGCTTGGTGGAGCAGGCTTACGTCAAGGAGGACAGCATGACCGTTGGTGCCTACACCAAGGCAACCGCCAAGGAGCTTGGCGGTGACATCAAGATCGTCTCCTTCGAGCTCTTTGAGAAGGGCGAGGGCATCGAGAAGGTCGAGGAGGACTACGCCGCCGAGATCGCAAGACTCTCGGGTGTGAAGCAGTAATTCCATCCAATCCAATATGAAAGGCGCAACGCTTCGGCGTTGCGCTTTTTTTTGCGCGCGTGTTCTCCTGTACAAAAAGGCGCTCTGCCTCTTTCGATTTGGTCACAAAATATGTCTTGTATATATTTGAAAGAAATTCGCGCTTTTTTCTTCATTTGCTCTTTACAAATAATAAAAAATAGAGTAAAATATAATGGATGAACCCAATCCATAGAAACAAGAGGTATTGCGATGACAGCTCCGAAGTATAAGCGCGTTCTTCTGAAGTTGTCCGGTGAGGCGTTAGCCGCCGGTGCGGACGGCATTTTGAACTTTGATTTTATCGACCAAGTTGCAGAGGTGTTGGTGCGTTGCCGCGAGGCGGGCGTCGAGATCGGCGTGATCGTGGGCGCGGGCAACATCTGGCGCGGCCGACAGGGCGGTGAAATGGACCGCACGCAGGCCGACCACATGGGCATGCTTGCCACGGCCATCAACGCACTTGCCTTGCAGGATCGCTTCAATGCCGCGGGCTTGGACGCCGTTGTGATGAGCGCGGTGGCGATGCCCGAATTTGCCGATACCTTTACCATCCGAGATGCCAAACGCGCGCTCAGCGAAGGCAAGGTGGTCGTATTTGCCTGTGGCCTTGGGCAGCCCTTCTTCTCCACCGATACCGCAGCCGTGCTGCGCGGTGCCGAGATCGGTGCGGATGCCGTGCTGATGGCCAAGAATATCGACGGTGTTTACAGCGCCGATCCTCGCAAGGACCCCGATGCTGTGCGCTACAAGGAGATCACCTACAAAGAGGTGCTTGCCAAGGAGCTCAAGGCACTCGACCTTTCGGCCACTACATTTTGTATGGACAACAGCATTTGCTGCTACGCCTTTGAGCTGCGCGACCCCGAAAACATCTATCGCGTTGTGATGGGCGAGCATATCGGAACCGAGCTACACCGCTAAAGAAGGAGAGAAAAGATATGAAACTGAACACCAAGCCCTTTGAGGAGAAAATGAGTAAGGCCATCGTTGCCCTTGAGAACAATTTTGACACCATTCGCGCCAGCCAGGCAAACGCCGCCGTGCTCAACCGCGTCAGCTTTGAGTATTACGGCTCGCCCACGCCCCTGTCCTCCATGGCGGATATCCGTGTGGCCGATGCCAGAACCCTTGTGATCAAGCCCTACGACGCTTCGACCCTCAAGGCGATGGAAAAGGCGATCCTGATCTCGGACGTGGGTATCACCCCCACCAACGACGGACAGGTGATCCGCCTTGTGTTCCCTCAGCTGACCGAGGAGCGCCGCAAGGAACTCTGCAAGCAGGTCACCAAGATGGGCGAGGACGCCAAGGTTGCGATCCGCAACATCCGCCGCGATGCCAACGATGCTGTAAAAAAACAGCAGAAGGACGGCGAGATGACCGAGGACGAGGCAAAGGCCTCCGAGAAGTCGGTGCAGGATCTGACCGACAAATTTATCAAGCAGATCGACGCCGCGATCGCGGGCAAGCAAAAGGACGTTATGGCGATCTGATCCGAAGGGCGGGGGGCAACCGAAAGGGAACTTCCGCCCACTGCTTTATGAGGTGAATATGAGCAAGCAAACAGTAACACCTGTCGAGCCCTCGCTCTCGCACGTGGCATTTATCATGGACGGGAACGGTCGATGGGCAAAAAAACGCGGCATGCCGCGTGAATACGGACACCGCTTTGGGGTCAAGGCTTTTCGTGAGATTTTGGATCACTGCCGCAAGCTGGAGCTCAAAACCGTGACCTTTTACGCCTTTTCCACCGAAAACTGGAAGCGGCCCGAGCGCGAGGTGCGCGCACTGATGCACCTGATGGATCAATACTTCGAGGAATGTGAGAAAAACATGGATGCGTATGATTTTCGCATCTGCTTTCTCGGAGATCGCGGTGTGTTTGACGAAAAGCGTCGCGCGCGCATGGATGCGCTGGAGCAAAAATCCGCACATCGCACGCGCACGCTCAACGTGGCGCTCAATTACGGCGGCCGCGCCGAGCTGGTGCACGCCTGCAACTGTTTGATCGAGCAGGGCGCACGGAGCGTGACCGAGGACGATCTGGCAGGTGCGCTCTATACCGCGCACAGCGGCGACCCCGATCTGATCATCCGCACGGGCGGAGATCTGCGCATTTCCAATTTTCTTTTGTGGCAGGCGGCGTATGCCGAGCTGTATTTCACCGACGTGCTCTGGCCCGATTTTACGCCCGAGTGCCTGGATGCCGCTATCGCTGATTTTTACACACGCAAGCGCCGTTATGGCGGCGTTTGACAGAAGGGAGCTTTCATGAAGACTCGTGTCATCACCGCTTTGGTTGCAATTGCGGGCATTTTTCCGTTTTTCTGGTTTTCCGATCCCGTTGCACCAAACAACCCCTTGAATTATCTGTTTCCGCTGCTTTTCTCGGCCATCGCCTTTGTTTCGGTCTGGGAACTGATGCATTGCGTGGGCGTGGATAAGGATTATTTTATCGCTGTGCCGCTGTACGCGGCCGCGCTGGCGTTCCCGATGCTTGCGCGCGTTATGGTAAACGCCTTTGACGACTATGTGCGCACGGCTCTGCTGGCGGCGCTGGTGCTGGGAATTTATCTGTTCGGCGTGATCGTGTTTCGCTTTGGCAAGGGCAGCGATATGGGCAAGATCGCGCTGGTCTATATGACCGCGTTTTATGTGATCGGCGCGTATTCGGCCATCGTGGTCCTGCGCAACACCCCCGAGGTTGGGCGCTTTTTGTTCCTGATCCCGTTCGTGTTCGCGTGGACGACCGACACCTTTGCCTATATCTGCGGGCGTCTGTTCGGTAAGCACAAGCTCATCCCCTCGGTCAGCCCCAAAAAGACGGTTGAGGGCGCGATCGGCGGCGCGATCTTTTGCGCACTGACCGCCGTAGTTTACGGTCTGATCATTCAAAAGGTGTTTGGCGTTACCCCCAACTATCTGGTGCTGCTGCTCAGCGGACTTGCTATCGCCGTGGTGTCGCAGATCGGTGACCTTGTGATGTCGGCCATCAAGCGCCAATTCGGCGTGAAGGACTACGGCAAGATGCTCCCGGGGCACGGCGGTCTGCTTGACCGATTTGATTCCAGCATTGCCGTGACGGTTCTGCTTTGCGTGGTCTGCAACTATTTTGAGGTGTTCTATGTCTGATCGGACAAGGCCTCGCATCCTCATACTGGGCGCAACGGGCTCGGTGGGTGAGCAGGCCGTGGATGTGGCACTGCAAAACGGTATGCCCGTCCTTGGCCTTTCGGCCAATCAAAACTGGAAAAGGGTAGAGCAGCAGGCGCGCCGTCTTGGCGTGCGCGCCGTTGCCATGACCGACGAGGGTGCGGCCGCGGAGCTTCGCACCGCGCTTGCCGATACCGACATTCGCGTGTACGGCGGCGAGGCGGGGCACCTGGATATGATCCGCGCAAGCGGCGCGGACTTTGCCGTCAACGCGGTGCTGGGTGAGGCAGGCCTTACCCCCACGCTTGCGGTGCTCGAATCGGGCATGGATCTCGCGCTTGCCAACAAGGAGTCCTTGGTGGTGGCGGGCGAGATCGTGATGCGCGAGGCGCGTGAGCGCGGATGCGCCATCACACCCGTGGACAGCGAGCACTGTGCCATCTTTCAGGCCCTGCGCGCAGGCGCACAAGGCGAGATCAAACGGCTGATCCTGACCGCATCAGGAGGACCGTTCTTTGGAAGAAAAAGAACGGAACTTGTGAATTTCACAGCAGACGACGCCTTAAAGCATCCAACGTGGAGCATGGGCGCGAAGATCACGGTGGATTCTGCGACGCTGATGAACAAGGGCTTTGAGGTCATTGAGGCGGCGCATCTGTTCGGTGTGGACGCCAATCGGATCGACGTGGTGGTGCACCGCGAAAGTATAATCCACTCGATGGTGGAATATATTGATAACAGCGTCATCGCCCAGATGTCGGTGCCCGATATGCGCCTTTGCGTGCAGTACGCGCTCACCGCACCCGTGCGCACGGCGGCGGTCATACCGCCCCTGGATCTGGTGGCGGCGGGCAAGCTGACCTTCGCCGCACCCGACACAGATACCTTCGTGCTACTCGGCCTTGCCAAGCGCATGCTTGCCGTGGGGGGGGCCGCACCTGCGGTGCTCAACGCCGCAAACGAGGTGGCCGTGGCGGCCTTCCTTGCGCGCAAGATCCGCCTGCTTGAGATCTTTGACGCTGTGACCCGCGTGAGCGAGGAGCTGGCACCGCGCGCGAAGGGCGCGCACACACTTTCCGAGATCTTGGACTTCGACCGTGAGGCACGGGCGCGCGCGAGTGCGTTGCTCGGATCGTGATTGGGAGACTGGAATGGTAACTGTTCTGTATGTGATACTGGCTTTGGTTGTCTTTGGCCTGCTCGTGATGATCCACGAGCTCGGTCATTTTCTCGTGGCGCGCGCCTTTGGCGTGGGTATCCACGAGTTTTCGATCGGTATGGGCCCCAAGCTCTTTTCCAAAAAGGGAAAAAAGCACGAGACGGTGTATTCCTTGCGTGCGTTGCCAATCGGCGGCTACGTGAGCATGGAGGGTGAGGACGAGGAATCCGATCGCCCCGACGCCTTCGGCAACAAGAAGGTCTGGCAACGGATCCTCATAGTGATCGCAGGGCCGATGATGAACATTTTGCTCGGCTTTTTGCTCATGCTCATCGTGGTCGTGACCACCATTCACCCGACGACAGGCAATATTTCGCTGGCCTCCAATCAGATCGCCTCGTTTCAGGAGGGCGCGACCAGCCCCTCGTATGGCTTACAGCAGTATGATACCGTCACGCACGTCAACGGTACGCGCGTGCACACGGGTGACGAGCTGGTCTATGAGATCATGCACGAGGGCCATCGCCCCATCGATCTCACGGTCAGGCGCGGTGAGGAAACGCTGGTGCTGGAGGACGTGATCTTCCCGGGGAAGAGCGTGGAGGGCGTTGCCTTCGGCTCTTACGACTTTCTCGTATATGCCGAGCAGGTCAGTGTCGGCACGGTGCTCAAGCACACGTATTTTCGCTCGGTCTCCATGGTCAAGATGATCCTTGACTCACTCGGCGACCTGTTCACGGGCCGCTTCGGTCTCAATGCGGTTTCGGGCCCCATCGGTGTCACCGAGGAGCTTGGAAACGCCGCCGCCAAGGGCTTTAATGTCTTTTTGCGGCTTGTGGTGCTCATCACCGTCAATCTCGGTGTGTTCAATCTTTTGCCGATCCCGGCACTCGACGGCGGACGGCTCTTGTTTTTGCTCATTGAGCTGGTGCTGCGGCGTCCCGTCAATAAAAATGTGGAAGGATATATCCATTTTGCGGGCATCATGATCCTGTTTGGCATCATGATATTGGTTGCTTGCAAGGATATAGCGGGCTTATTTGTCTAATGGATTTCAATTCGATACGAAGAAGGGCGCGTGCGGTGCGCGTGGGCGGTGTGACCGTCGGCGGAACGGCACCCATCGCCATACAGTCGATGACCAATACCGACACGCACGATGCGGCGGCGACGCTCGCACAGATCCGCGCGCTGGAGGCGGCGGGCTGTGACATCGTGCGCATCACCGTGCCCGACGTGGAGGCCGCCAAGACCGTCTCCTACTTGAAGGAGGCGGGCGTGCGCATTCCCGTGGTGGCGGATATTCATTTTGATTACCGCGTGGCGATCGCCTGCGCGGAGCGCGGTGTGGACAAGATCCGTATCAACCCGGGCAACATCGGCGACGAGGAGCGCGTGCGCGCCGTTTGCGACGCTTGCCGCGCGCGCAATATCCCGATCCGCATCGGGGTGAACGGCGGATCGCTGGAAAAAAGCATTTTGGCACGCCACGGCGCACCCACGGCCGAGGCACTGTGCGAGAGCGCGTTTTACCACGCTTCATTGCTCGAAAAATTCGATTTTCACGATATTGTCCTGTCGCTCAAGGCCTCGGACGTATCGACAATGCTTGCCGCAAACCGCTTGCTTGCCGCACGCTGTGACTATCCCATTCATTTGGGGGTCACCGAGGCAGGGAGCGCGCGCATGGGCAGCATCAAAAGTGCCATCGGCATCGGCGCTCTGCTCGCCGAGGGCATCGGTGACACGGTTCGCGTGTCGCTCACGGCCGATCCCGTAGAGGAGATCGCAGCCGCACACGATATTCTCACCGCGCTTGCCATCAAGGGGCAGAGTGGCATGCATATCGTCAGCTGCCCAACCTGCGGGCGCACCAAAATTGATCTGATCGCTCTGGCCGCCCGCTTTGAGGAGGCGGCGCGTGCCGAGGGCTTGCTGGACCTTCCCATTCGTGTGGCCCTGATGGGCTGTCCTGTTAACGGCCCCGGCGAGGCGCGCGAGGCCGATATCGGCATCTGCGGCGGCGAAGGAGAGGCGTTGCTGATCGCAAAGGGTGAGATCGTACGTAAAATTCCCGAATCGGACGTGATCGCGGTGCTGATCGCCGAGATCAAGCGCATCAAAGAAACATATTAAGGGCGGTGCTTTGCCGCCAAGGAGAGAAAAATGGCGGGAAAAACGCTTTTGCAAATTTTTGAAAAATACCAACCGAGCGCGCAAAATGCCGAGTGGATGCGAAACGCAAGCGACATTCGGATGCGCGCCGATAAGGAGCGGCGCATGGTGGAGATCAGCGCCGCTTTTCCCACTTTGGTCGAAAAGCGCACGCTGTACGCGGTGGAGGAGGGGATTGCCGAGGCCTATGCGCTCACGGGCGTGCGTATTTTGCCGCGCTATCCCGCTGAGCTGTTCACAAGGGCGTATATCCCCGAGCTTTTGGAGGAGACACAGCGCATCGGCATCGTGGCGCGCGGATTTTTCAGCTCGTACCGTGCACACCTCACCGACCGAGAGCTGGTGATCGAGCTGCCGTACGTGGACGAGAGCCTGCGGCTGTTTGAGTCAGGGCAGACGCACGAGGTCATCTCGGGGATCATCCGCAGTGAATTTGGGCTCTCGGTCAAGGTGCGCATCGTCCATTCGGACGAGCTGGCCGCCCATTATCAGTACGGCACCGCCATCGAAAGGCTGGAGGAGTGGGATACACGGCTGCGCGCCAGTGCCGCGGAGTACGAGACCGCCCTGCACACGCGCAACGCTCCCCCCGAGGCCAACGGTGCCGCCACACCCGACGCGCCGCAGGGCAAGCGCGTGATGTCGCTGTTTGGCGATGCCGAGGATGCGGTGACCGAGAACGGCATCTGCCGCGTGGGGCGGATGCGCTTTGATATTTCCGAGCCCAATTATGCCATCGGATCGGCATTTGAGATCAAGCCCGTGCCGTTGGCGCGCATCGACGGGCCGATGCGCAATATCGTGATCGTGGGTGAGGTCTTTGGGTATACCGAGGACGTCAATCGCACGGGTGACAAATACAACGTCAGCTTCGGCGTGACCGACGGGCACACCTCGATCCAGGTCAAAAAATTCTCGCTTGCCCCCGAGGATGCCAAGGAGCTCTCGGGCCTTGTCGGCAAGGGCGGATGCATCGCCGCGCGCGGCTATACCAAGCATGACACCCGCCACGAGGTGCAGGATGTGGACGTGACCTTTTATTACACCGATCTCGCACTTGTGCGCAAGGTTGAGCGCGTGGATAACGCGCCCCAAAAGCGCGTGGAGCTGCATCTGCACACCACCATGTCGAATATGGACGCGCTGATCCCACCCGATGTGGCCGTCAAGACTGCGAAGAAGTGGGGGCATCCTGCCGTTGCCATCACCGACCACGGAAACGTGCAGGGCTATCAGGATGCCATGCTTGCTGCGGAAAAGATCGGACAGAAGGTCATCTACGGCATTGAGGCCTATTTTGTGAACGATACCGCAAGTGCGCTTTACGGCACCTATAACGGTGGATTTGAGGATGAGTTTGTGGTGTTCGACCTGGAGACGACCGGGCTGAACAATCAGACCTGCGGCATCACCGAGATCGGCGCGGTACTGGTGAAGAATGGAGAGGTGCTGGCACGCTACAACACCTTTGTGAACCCCGAAATGCCGATTCCCGCGGAGATCACCGAGCTGACCTCGATCACAAACGAGATGGTGGCCGATGCGCGTGTGATCGCCGAGGTGCTGCCCGAATTTCTCGCCTTCGTGGGCGACCGATTGATGATCGCACACAACGCCGACTTTGATATTGGCTTTGTGCGTGAGGCTGCGCGGCGCTGTGGGATCAGGTTTGAAAACCCGTATCTGGATACGGTGGCCCTCTCGCGCCACCTGAACACCGATCTCAAGAGCCATAAGCTGAACGTGCTTGCAAAATACTTCAAGCTTGAGGACTTCCACCATCACCGCGCCTGCGACGATGCCGAGATCCTTGCAAAGATCTATTTCTGCATGCAGGAGAAGATGCAAAAGCTGGAGATCCGCGATTTTAAGGATCTGCAAGGCGAAATGAGCGCATCGGCCGATCCCTTGACGCTGCCGACCTATCACCAGATCATTCTGGTGAAGAATAAGATCGGACTTAAAAATCTGTACAAGATGATCTCGTACAGCTATCTGGAGCATTACCGTAAAGTACCGCGTATCCCCAAGACTGTGCTCGAGAAGCACCGAGAGGGGCTGATCGTGGGGTCTGCGTGCGAGGCAGGGGAGCTGATGCACGCCATTTTGCAGAACAAGCCCGAGAGCGAGATCGAGGAGATCGCAAAATTCTACGATTATCTGGAGATCCAGCCCCTTTCCAACAACCGCTTTATGATCGCAAGCGACCGCTATGCCGTGGCAAGCGATGAGGATCTGCGCAATCTCAACCGCCGCGTGGTGGCGCTGGGAGAGAAGCTCGGCATCCCCGTGATTGCGAGCTGTGATGCGCATTTTCTCAATGACGAGGATGAGATCTACCGCAAAATTTTGGTCAGTGTGAAGTTCAAGGACGAGGATCACGATTCGCACCTGTACTACCGCACCACTGAGGAGATGCTGGAGGAGTTCGCGTACCTCGGTGAGGAGAAGGCGTACGAGGTGGTGGTGACCAATACCAACGCCATCAACGACCGGATCGAAGCGGATATCCGCCCCTTCCCGAAGGGTACCTTCACCCCGAATATGGAGGGTGCGGAGGAGGATCTGCAGCGTCTTTGCTACGAGCGCGCCAAGTCGATGTACGGCGATCCCTTGCCTGAGATCGTGCAAAACCGCCTTGCCAAGGAGCTGGATTCGATCATCAAAAACGGCTTTGCCGTGCTGTACATGATCGCACAGAAGCTGGTATATTTCAGCGAGCAGCAGGGGTATCTCGTGGGCTCGCGCGGCTCGGTCGGGTCGTCGGTGGTCGCCTCTATGTCGGGCATCTCGGAGGTCAATCCGTTACCGCCGCACTACTGGTGCAAAAAGTGCCAGTACAACGAGTTCTTTACCGACGGCTCGGTTGGCTCGGGCTTTGATCTGCCTGACAAGATCTGTCCGCGCTGCGGAGAAAAGCTCAAGGCCGACGGCCACGACATTCCGTTTGAGACCTTCCTTGGCTTCCACGGCGACAAGTCGCCCGATATCGATCTGAACTTTTCGGGCGAGGTACAGGGGCGCGTCCACAAATACACCGAGGAGCTCTTTGGCGCGGAAAACGTCTTTCGTGCGGGCACCATCGGCGGTATTGCCGAGAAGACGGCGTTTGGCTTTGTGCTCAAATATCTGGAGGAGAAAGGGCTTTCGATCCCGCGTGCCGAGATGAACCGACTCTCGGCGCATTGCGTAGGTGTCAAGCGTACCACGGGTCAGCACCCCGGCGGCATCGTGGTGGTGCCCAAGGAGCTGGAGATCTATGATTTCTGCCCCGTACAGCACCCTGCGGACGACCCCAATTCCGATATCGTCACCACACACTTCACCTTTGAATATCTGCACGATACGTTGCTCAAGCTCGACGAGCTGGGGCACGATATCCCGACCAAATACAAATGGATCGAGCGCTTTTCGAATACCAACGTCCTGGACGTGCCCATGAACGCGGGGGAGGTCTACGAGCTGTTTTTGTCTACCAAGCCTCTTGGCATCAGCCCCGAGGATATTGACGCACAGCTCGGCACATTCGGCCTGCCCGAATTCGGCACGCGATTCGTGATGCGAATGGTGGAGGAGGCAAAGCCCCGCTCCTTCGCGGATCTGTTGCAGATCTCGGGGCTCTCGCACGGCACCGACGTGTGGACGAACAACGCGCAGGATCTGATCAAAGAGGGTATCTGCGATATTTCACACGTGATCGGATGCCGTGATAACATCATGAATGACCTGATCCGCTACGGGCTCAAAAACGAGCTTGCGTTCAAGATCATGGAGGCGGTGCGAAAGGGCAAGGGTCTCACCCCCGAATGGGAGGCGGAGATGCGTGCCAACAACGTGCCCGACTGGTACATCGGCTCGTGCAAAAAGATCAAGTATATGTTCCCCAAGGCACACGCCGCGGCCTACGTCATGTCGGCGATCCGCTTGGGGTGGTACAAGGTGCATATGCCCATCGCCTTTTACAGCGCCATGTTTACCGTCGCGCCCGGCGGCTTTGACGCCGAGATCGTGATGGGGGGCAAATCCCGCGTGGTCGCCACCATCAAGGATATCGACAAGCGCACGCGCGACCGCACCGCCACCCCGAAGGAGCAGGCCTCGATCCCCACGCTCCAGCTCATCAACGAGTGCATGTCACGCGGTATCCGCTTTTTGCGTGTGGATCTGGTGAAATCCGACGCACGCGCCTTCCTGCCCGAAAACGGTGCGATCCGTATGCCGTTCTCGGCGCTGGGGGGGGTTGGTGAGAATGCGGCAGAGAGCATCATTCGCGCAAGGGAAAAGGAGCCCTTTTTCTCGGTCGAGGATCTGCAGATCCGCGCAGGACTCAACAAGAGCGTGATCGAGACACTGCGCAAGGCGGGGGTGCTGGACGGCATCAACGAGACCGATCAGCTTTCCTTTTTTTGAGGTTTGATATGGAGATCCGTTTTTTTGAGACCCTGCCATCCACCAACCGCACCGCCGCCGAGGCGGCGCGAGAGGGCGCAGTCGCATTCTTTACGGTCTGGGCAAAGACCCAGACCGCCGGGCGCGGGCGGCTTGACCGCAGCTTTCACTCGCCTGTGGGCGGCACGTATTTCAGCACGGTTCTTCGCCCTTCGTTGCCGCGCGCGCAGTATACTGCACTCACGCCCTTTGCGGCACTGGCCGTGCGCCGCGCGCTTTCGGAGCTCACGGGAGTGCAGGCTGACATCAAGTGGGTGAATGACCTGTATGTGAACGGCAAGAAGATTTGCGGAATTCTCGCCGAAGCGGGGGAGGACAAAGAGGGTGCGCCCTTTGTGATCCTCGGTATCGGCATCAACACGGGCAAGGACCTCTTGCCGCCCGAGATCGCAGACATTGCCGCCAACGTCCCCTTTGACGCGCCGCGCGCGCTGATCGAGCGTATTCTCACGCATTTGAAGGGCGCGGAGGCCGCCATTTGCGAGGAGAGCTGGATCGCAGAATACCGCGCGCACTGTTTGTGGCGCGGTGAGCGTGTAGCGGTCAAGACGGCCGATGCCGTATGCATGGCGCGTATGTTGGAGGTCGAGCCCGACGGCGCGTTGTTCGTGGAATGGGAAAACGGCGCGCGCGAGCGGCTGTACGGCGGTGAGATCTCGCTGCGCTCGGCACAAAAAGGCGAAATTTGACATATTCTTGGAATAGATGCGAAAACCGCTTCGGCGGTTTTTGTCATAGTGGCGGAATGTGAGAAAAGCACAGCTCCGCCGTCTATCGGAAACGAGGATATGTTATGCTTTGCAATAAGATCTTTACCGTTTTGGGTGGAGATTCTCGCCAAGGTGCGCTTGCCGCAAGGCTTGCAACGCGCGCGCGTCCTGTGCGCGTGTGGGGGCTTCCGCGAGAGACCTTGCCCGAAACGATCGAACACTTCGCTGATTGGCGCGAGGCGATCGGCGGTGCGGATGCGGTGATATTGCCGCTGCCCGCGCTTCCCGACGGCTCACGCGTGAGCGCTTCACCCTGTGTCTCCACCGATGCGCCGCATATTACCGAATTGCTGGAGCTTCTACCCGACGGTGTCTTTTTGGCAGGCGGAAAATTCAGCCCTGCCATCAAGCAATTGGCAGAGGAGCATGGGAAACCCCTGTTTGACTATTTTGAAATCGAGGAGCTTCAGCTGAAAAACGCCATCCCCACAGCAGAGGGAGCGGTGCAGATCCTGATGCGCGAGGTGCCGCGCACGGTGCGCGATCTTGCGGTTGCGGTCACGGGCTACGGCCGCGTGGCGCGTGCGCTTTCCGATCTGCTGCTTGCCATGGGCGCGCGCGTGACGGTTGCGGCGCGCAAAAGCGCCGATCTTGCGATCGCGGCGGCGCACGGCTGCCAGACCGTGCCACTCTCGGGTGTGGGATCACTTGTGCAGCTGGCCGAGGGACAGGCGGCGATCTTCAACACCGTGCCCTATTGGCTCTTTTCCGAGGAGGTGCTGCGGCGTATGCCCGCGCAGAGCCTTGTGATCGATCTGGCCTCTGCTCCCGGCGGTGTGGACGCCAATGCCGCGGCGGCGCACGGCATCCGTGTGATCTGGGCGCTGGCGCTCCCCGGAAAATACGCACCCCTGACCGCGGGTGAGATCATCGCCGATACGCTTCTTTCCCACATGGAGAAGGAGGGCCTCTTATGATCGGATTTGCTCTTTGCGGCTCGTTTTGCACCGTAAGCAACGCGCTCTCGGAGCTTGAGCGCCTTGTGAGCTACCACGAGGTGCAGGGGATCGTGAGCGAGGCCGTTTATTCCACCGACACGCGCTTTGCGCCTGCGGCACGGGTGCTTGCCCGCATCGAAACTCTCACAGGGCGCGCGGTCATTCACGATATCGTGGGTGCGGAGCCGCTGGGTCCCGCCAAGCCCTTGGAGGCACTGATCATTTGCCCTTGCACGGGGAACACGCTGGCCAAGATGGCCAATGGGATCACCGACTCCTCGGTCACCATGGCGGCAAAGGCGCATCTGCGTTCCAATCGCCCCCTTGTGCTCGCACTCGCGTCCAACGATGCGCTCTCGGCCAACCTCAAAAACATCGGCACGATGCTCGCACGCAAGAACGTGTATTTCGTGCCCATGAAGCAGGACGATCCCGAGCGCAAGCCGCACTCGCTGGTGGCAGACTTCTCGCTTTTAGAGCCAACACTGGCGGCGGCACTGCACGGTGAGCAGTACCAGCGACTTTTTCAAGCCTGATAAAAGGGACTGATTCATTCGCGCAGAACAAAAACACACAACAAAAACAAAATAAAACGAAGCCGCTTTGCCATCAAAAAGAGAAGGCAGAGCGGCTTTTTGGTAGAAATTCGTGCCGAATTTCATTTATATGTGTGTTTTTTAGACGCGCTCTCGGCACTCGACGTATCAAATACGCCTATCGTGCCGAGATCACACCTTCTGCATCAAACGAATCAGCCCTTTGCTTTTTGAGACCGTTTATTTCAGCAATTTGACGCGAGGCTCGGCAAGGAAGCCCTCCTCGGCCAGCACATAGGAATCCGACCAGGAGTCACCCGTGGTGCGCCATCCTGCCGGATTGACGTAGGCCTTCTTGCGATCGGCCATGTGCACGGGGCCAAAGCCGTTCGTGCGGCTGATGTAGAGCTCGATGTCCAGCTTGTTTTGGCCTGCCTTTGTCTCAAAATCGGCTTGATTGGGCGAGAAGGCAAGCTGCTTGCGCTCGCCGCCGTTTACGCTTGCGATCACGGTTGATGCACGGTAGGCGGGAACACGCAGGCGCATGCGCTCGCCGTTTGCGGTTACCGTGAGGTGATAGGTGATCTTGCCGCTGTAGAAGGGCAGGAGCTGGCGTGTGATATCGCCGAAGGCAAGCTGCTTGGGCAGTGCGGTGATACAGGTATATGCGCCCGTCGCCAGCACGCCGAAGTCGCCGAGAATGTAGCACCACTCCAGGGCACTGCGCGCGCCGTAGGGCATAGTGATCTCAACGGTGTGCGTGCCTGCCGCCATGTCGGGCAGCAAGTAGGTGCGGATGGCGTGATCCACATAGTATCCGTCTGCCTTTGTGGAAACGGCCGTTCCGTCCAAGGTGAGCGTTGCACCCTCTGCGAGCTCGGCAGCAAGATGTGCACCCTTCAGCGGGATCTCGGTTTCAAAGTGCAAGCGCATGGATACAGTGTGCTCGGCCGTGCCAACAGGCATGCACCAGGGCTGGCAGAGTCTGCTTCCCCACGGGTCGTATCCCAGCTCCTCGCGGATCTTGGTGTCTGCACGCAGCAGCTCCTCGCAGGGGCGCCAATCGCCGTTGTCGAGCTTGTATTCCGCCTTGTCCAAAAGCAGAGCATTGGGCTCATCCAGCGTGAAGGGAACGCGTGCGGGCAGCGAAGGCTCGCATGCGACCTGCGAGGCAGGCTTGGATGCCAGCGTTACAGCACCCTCGTGCGGTGTGAGCTTGAGCAGCAGGCTATCGTGCGGATAGAGCGTGTAGGTGATCGCCGTTACACCGTCGCTTTGCTCGGTGGAAAGAGCCTCGACCGTTCCGTCCAGCGTACGGTAGAGCTCGGCACTCCAGTGACCGGGCACGCGGATCTTGATCTTTTGCTTGGTGGCAATGTCCTTGTTATAGGGAAGCTTGCCGTTGGCAATGAAGAGCCATTTTGCGTCGCCGTCGCAGCGGAGCTGGTAGAGGAGATTGTTGGTATAATTTCCTTTTTCGTCACGGATCTCAACGGTTCTGTATGCTTCCAGTGCGGCAAGCAAGGAGGAGCGATAGAAGGGGATCTGCTCGCTCTTTTCGACGAGAGCCGAAGGACGTGCGCTCTCTGCGGCGTCTGCGAAGCGGGGGGCTTCACCCATGAAGATGAGCTTGCCGCCTGCGGCGCGGAAGGCCTCGAGTCTTTCCAGCGTGCTGGAGCGCAGAGTCTCGCAGCCGGGAACCACGATCACATCGTAGGCCATCTTGCCGACCTGCAGCGGCGCACCACCCCGGCCGTTGAGCTCGGGCAGAAGCGACTCGCTGATATAGTCGAAATCAACACCGCCGAACAGCAGCCATTCGGTCACGTTCTTAAAGTTGAGGTCCAGCTGCTCGCGCACGGTGTTGGTCTGCTCGGAGGGGCCCCAGTGCAGCCAGTAGCTTTCGATCGGGTGAATGACGCCCACACGCACATCGGGCGTGCCGCGCGTCAGTGCAGTCGTTACGCGTGCAAAGTGATCCTCTACGTAGCGATAATCCTTGTACCAGGGGGACTGATAGTTGAAGGAAGCGGGATAGTCACGCTTGGCCTCGCCGCCCATCGATACCCAGGAGAGATGCGGCACGCGAACGGTAACACCCAGTGCAACCTGCCAGTCGCCCTGCAGCTTGTGACCGCGGAAATCGAAATCCCAGCCCGTCACACCGTAAAGCTCACTCATTACGCCCTCACGGCCGTACTGATGCGCCACCGACTGTGCCTGCTTTGCCGTGGTGTATTCACGGTAATCGGCCAGCATATCGATGCCGGGGATCTGGAAGGAGCGCAGACCGCGCATCACCTCACCCACAGCAGCCGTTTGAGACCAGAGCGAGGGCTCTTGCATCATATGACCCGTGAGGACGATGCCGTTTTCCTCGCACCACTTGCCAAGCGCATCGGAAAAGGCCTCGGTAAAGCGGTCGCAAACGTGGTCGTGGTAGCGATGGCGTGCAGCCGAGGGCTTGCCGTCGGCACGCTCCCAGGTCAGCTCGGGCAGTGTGGCAAGAAGATCCTCACCGTAACGCTCGCGGTAGGTTTCGGGCAGGTCGTGCGCCCAGGGAAGCGTGACCGCCGTGTTGCTTTTCGCAAAGGGGAGCGTGTTCTTGGGGCTGAATTGGGGCTCGTCAGTGAAAATAGAGGGCACGGTGCTGCCGAACTCCGCTCCAACCTTCTTTTTATACGCCTCGTGCGTGATCTCGATAAAGCGCTGAATCGCCTTTTTGTCCAGCGTGTTGACGTAGGTCTGGTTGTTGAAGCGCGGCGAGACCTCAGGGGTCTTCACATAAGCGTACCAAGCTTTTCCGACGGGCGTCTCGCCTTCCTTCATAAGGCGGTAAGAGATCAGCGCGCCCTGCTCGTCCAGCTGTACGTCATAGGCCACCAGTGCAGGACCGTCTGTCTGAAAGACGATGATGTTGGAGACGCTTTGTCGGAAGGAAATCTCGCCGCCCTTCATTTCCTCGGGAACAAGGGCAATGAAGCATTGGCGGTATTCGGGATCCTTGGTGACAAGTCCGCCGGCAAAGCCCGAGGGCCAGCGGTCCTCATCGTAGAGCCATGCCAGCATATTCTTTTGCTTGGCCTTTTCGACGCACGCACCGATGCGCTCCATAAACTCCTCGGAGAGATAGGGCATCGACATGCCTGCACGCACGTGCATGTGGTATCCGCCAAAGCCCATGCTCTGGAGCACGTCGACCTGACGGAGAAGCTCCTGCTCCTCGAGATCGTTGTTCCATGCCCAGAAGGGGGCGGCACGGTATTCTGCCGTGGGATTTTCAAAAAGAGAGTGGGAGAGTTGCGGATCGTTCTTTTTTGGATAAAGCATAAAGACGCCTCCTTTTTTCTTTATACTTCATTTTATCATATTTTCTATATACAAAAAAGGACGGCGTTTTTTCTGTTTTGGGTCGTTTCGTTTGCTTTGCTTCTGTGATACTGCTTTTTTGGGGAATGTTTTTGAAAATCTCTTTTCAAAGCCGCAAAAATATGTTATAATGGAGTATCTGAATCAAAGAAGGAGGGTAAAATGTGAAGAACATACAGGCGCGCATTTCGGCGCTCTTGCTCGCACTCGTGCTGTTGGTCTCATCCTTTGCCGTCCTTGCGCTCCCTGCCGCGGCGGAAGAGAGAGGATCGGGCGCTGTGCGCTTTGTCTTTGACTCTCTGCATGCGGGGAATACCGAGTATGCGCCCGTGCAGGACACGGTCACGCTCTCACTGGCGGGGCAGACCGAATTTACAGCAAACGGCCTTTCGATGCTACGCACCGCAAACGCCACCAATGCACTCTACCTTTCGCTTACCAACGCTTCGTCCGCCACGCGCGTGCGTCTTTCCTACGAATACGCAGATCCCTCTCCCAAAAGCAGAACCGTTGAGCACACACTCACGCCGTTTGCTGACGAGCGACAGTCCTTCGTGCTTCAAGCGCCCAACATCGGTGAGGCCACCGCACTGAAGCTCTCCTTTCTTGGCGACGGAGCAGCAAGCGGCACCGTAACGCTTCACTCCTGCTACAATCTGGAGAGCGTGACCTCGCCCGCAGAGCAAGAGGCAACGGTTGAGGTCTGTCGCTTCAATGCCGAGACCAACACCGTAGAGGTCTCGGGAACGGTCAGCTATGCGACCACGGTCGCCTATAAGGGTGGCATGCTTGCACTGTTTGCGCTCGATCCCGCAGACGAGAATCTCTACCTCTCCAAAACGCCCGTGGCGCGCACAGGCCTTTCCTTCACCTTTTCGTTTTCGGTCGCGGTAGAGAGCGTAGAGGATCTGTTTGCTCGCTATGTAGTGGCCGCAATTGCCAAAACAGGCGAGCGCGTTGCGCTGTGCACGCCGTATTATCCCAGCATCCCCGTTGATGCGCCCATGCAGTCGGGGGGCTTTAAGGGTCTGCACACAGACGACACGGGGGCGGCGATCGAAGGCGGTGCTGATTTTGAGATATTGGATGTGTATCTTGACCGCCTGGAGAGCAGCCAGAGCAGCGATCTCTTTTACATTGGCGAGGCCGCCGCGTATTATTTTGACGAAAGCTATATATCCGAGCTCGATCGGCGCATCCGCAACCTCTCGGGCGCGGGGATCGGCGTGTATCTGCGCTTTCTGATCTCACCCGATGCGGAGCTCTCCTATACGGTATTCGGCAGTCCCGATGAGACCGAAAACAAGGCCATCGTTCTCACGGGCCAAAACAGCGCCGAGCAGGCACTGCTCACCGTTTATGCGATCACCGATTTTCTCACGCTTCGCTACAGCGGTACAGAGCACGGAAGCATCGCGGGCATCGTACTGGGGCGCTCGGTCGACCGATCGCTGACCGCCAACTATGCGGGTGCCATGGGGCTTTCCGCGTACGTAGAAAACTATGCCGCCGTCCTCTCGCTCATTGCGGGCACGGCACGCCGTAATATTCCGTCCTTGCATATGGTGGTTCCGATCTCGGACCGCACCTGGCCCGAGGCGATCACCGCAAGTGATCTTGACGGTGATTTTTGCGCGGAGCTCTTTCTTGAGGCACTGCTGATCACCATGAAGGATCGGTGCTTTGCTCCGCCGACCTTTACGGTTCTGGTCGAATCCCAGGTCACGCCTGCGCGCATCGGCGGGCAAGCGGAGAACGCCTTTGGCATCGATGCGTTGAACGTGCTGCTTGCCACAGTACGTGTCTCGGCCATGCGCTATGTCTTTCTCTCGGACAAGATCCTGTACAGCTGGACGCCGGACGAATCCTTGACTGCCGAGGAGATGCGTGCCGCTTATGTGTTGCACTATATCACGCTTTACCGAAACCCGAATGTGCAGGGCTTTTTGGTGCAGTGCTCGCCCATAGCGCTTGAGGCACTGCGTTACTTGATCGCAGACATTGATACCGCGGCCAATGCGCGTGCCATCGCACCTGTTCTTGCTACGCTCGGCGTCACCTCACTGCGCGAGATCTTTGCCGATCTGGAGCTCTCGGAGCTCTGCACACGCACCGTCCACCACCTACCCCTGTCCAAGGACGGATACAGTGCGGAGCACAAGCCGACGGGAAGCTATACACTCTTCGATTTTTCCATGGCCACCGATCCGCTTGGATGGTATGCGGGCAGCAGCTGCTCGGTGCTCTCACTTCTGACGGGAAACAACGGAAAAGCGCTGACGGCACGCTTACAGACCGACGCCGGAGGGTATGCCGATATCGCGTATTCCTTTGCACAGCCCACAGATCTGTCGTTTGCAACGCTCTGGCACTTTTACGCGGGGCTTTCGGGCGACGCGGCGACCGCTTATGAGATCCGCATCACGCTGATCGGCGCGGCCCATACCGTCTATGCCTCTAAAGTTGTGAGCGCGGGGGAGAACGGCGAGCTGTTCCTCGATCTGACCGAGTACGCAACGGCACTTTCCGCGCTTCGTGCGATACGCATCTGTGCGCGGCCGCTGGACGGCGAGCAGGAGCTCACGCTGACCCTCCACACCTTCACGCTGGAGAGCCTGACGCTAAGCGACGAGGAGCTTGCCGTGCGCATCGCCGCGGGAATGAATCATCCCGATGACGGCGCCGAAGAGAACAAGCGCGATTATACCACGCCGATCATCATCACGGTCGTGGTCGTGTTTGCAAGCATCGCCATTGCGATTATACTGTTCACGCGCTATCACAGTAAAAAAACCAACTTGTCATAAAAGGTAGAGACTTATGAAAGACATTTCACGCAATCTTACCATGCTTGTGGACTACTACGAGCTTACCATGGGGCACGGCTATTTCCGCAGCGGTAAAAAGGATCAGATCGCGTATTTTGATCTCTTTTTCCGCAAGAATCCCGATAACGGCGGCTACGCCATCGCGGCAGGTCTTGAGCAGATCGTGGAATATGTCAAGACACTGCATTTTACGGATGCGGACATCGCCTATCTGCGCTCCAAGGGCTGCTTTGGTGAGGATTTTCTTGCATACCTCTCGGACTTCCGCTTTACGGGCGATATCTGGGCGGTGCCCGAGGGAACCGTCGTGTTCCCGGGCGAGCCGCTTCTCACGGTGCGTGCGCCTGCCATTGAGGCACAGTTTATCGAGACCTATTTGCTCATGATTATCAATCACCAGTCGCTCATCGCCACCAAGGCCTCGCGTCTGGTGCGTGCCGCAAAGGGCAGGGCGATCAGCGAATTCGGCTCGCGTCGCGCACAGGGTGCGGATGCTGCCATTCTCGGTGCACGTGCGGCGTATATCGGCGGTATTTCCAATACCGCGTGTGCCATCGCGGATGAGGCCTTTGGTGTTCCTGCGGGCGGCACGATGGCACATTCCTGGATACAGATGTTTGACAGCGAATACGAGGCCTTCCGTACCTATTGCGAGCTCTATCCCAACAACGCAACGCTCCTGGTCGATACCTATAACGTGCTGGAATCGGGCGTGCCCAATGCGATCCGCGCCTTTCGCGAGGTGCTGCTGCCCCGTGGAATCCGCACGTGCGGCGTGCGTATTGACTCGGGCGATATTGCCTATCTCTCCAACAAGATCCGCAAAATGCTGGATGACGCAGGGCTGACCGAGTGCCGCATCGTGGCCTCGAACTCGCTGGATGAATATATCATTCGCGGCCTCTTGCATCAGGGTGCCAGTGTGGATGCCTTCGGTGTCGGTGAGCGTCTGATCACCGCCAAGAGCGACCCCGTATTCGGCGGCGTATACAAGCTTTGCGCCGTGGAGGACGAGGCAGGGAATATCCTGCCCAAGATCAAATTGAGCGAGAATGTGGGCAAGATCACCACACCGCATTTCAAAAAGGTCTACCGTCTGTACGGGCGTGATACGCACAAGGCCGAGGCGGATCTGATCTGCGTGTACGACGAGACTGTGGACGACACCAAGCCCCTGGAGATCTTTGACCCGGAGAACACCTGGAAGACCAAGGTCATGGAGAATTTTGAGGCCAAGGAGCTGCTTGTGCCGATCTTCCAAAACGGCGAGCAGGTCTACGAGCTGCCCACCATCGAGCAGATCCGTGCCCACTGCCGCGATTCACTGGCTGCCACGTGGGATGAGGTCAAGCGCTTTGAAAACCCCCATAATTATTACGTGGATCTCTCGCAGCGGCTCTGGGATCTCAAATACGGCATGATTAAAAAGCAACGCAAGCAATAAAAAGAACGGTGCAACCGCGGTTGCACCGTTCTTTTTAGCTCAATGCCGCAAGCAGCGCGCTCTGTGCATCCTCGGCGAGGTGCGGCTCCATGGCGAAATAGTAGACGATGTTGCCCGAGGCGCCCACTGTTGCGTCGCGATAGCGCGCAAGGCGCGCTTCCAGCTCGTCACCTGGGTAGAGCGCGGCAAGCGACTCCACAGCCGCGCGCTCGCTTTCCAGATAATCGTGAATGGCCGCCATCATGTCTGCGGCGTGCGCGGTATCGGTGAGCCGAAATACGCCAAATTCACAGGTGTCGTTTGCATCGCTTGCAAAATAGACCGCGCTCTCGGCCGGCGCCGCAGGTGCTTCAAAGCAATTTTCGGTAAAATCATCATCGGCGCGGCGGAACTCGTGCGCGGCGGTAGCCGCAATCACCGCTTGTGCCAGCTCGTCTGCCGAGGCATCGGTTGCTTGCTCTTTTTGGCAGGCGCAAAGCAAGAGCAGCGCCGTTACGATCAGCAAAATACTGCGTTTCATACACTCTCCTTGATCGCGGTCTCGTACCGCTTCAAATTTTCCAAGATCTGCTCGTAGGCCTTGGCCGTCAGGTGGAGCCCGTCCTCGCTGTTACAAAAACGATCGGCCAAATATCCGTCCTCGTTTTTGAGAACGGCGTTTGCGTCCACGTATACAAGCCCTCTTGCCGCGGCAATGGCGCGGATCTCGCCGTTTGCACGGTCGATCATTTCGTTCGTGATGGCCGTGGAGGCCGCCGTAACAGGGAAGACCGATTGCAGCACAAGCACCGTCTCGGGCGACGCCGCGCTGATCGCATCCAACAGCTTTTCGTAGTAAAAGCGGAATTTGGATAGGTCGTTGCGATAGTAATACACGCCGTAGTCGATGCCAAGGGTGATGACAAGATAGCGCGGCTTGATGCGCGCCGCCACCGTGGCGATCGTCTCCTCAGCACCCGTGTCGGGCGCGACGATCGTGGCGTAGGTGATGCGGTGATCCAGATTGAGGTAGCGGTTTTTGGCCGCCCAGATCTGTGCGGGCGTGACTGCCGCGCGTGCGGCCATGTGTGCTGTGGTCGAATCGCCCAGAAACGTGAGCGATGCAAGAAAATCGGTTTGCTCACCTTGTTTTGCGTCCGATGCGGCCTGTGCCTTGCCGCAGGATAGCAGAAGCGGCAGGAGCGAGATACAAAGCAAAAAAGAAAAAATACGGTTCAAAGGATTCACCCCCGAACCGTATTTTCTCCGTTTATTTCTTTTTGTATACGCCCGTATAGGCCTTCTCCTCGCGATCTACGCGGTGGATGCGCGCGCGTACAAAAGCGATGATCGCCATTGCGACCGCATAAATGACCGAGAGTGCCACAAACAGGATAAAACCTTGTGCCGCGGTCTGTCCCTGTGCGCGGTTGGGCAAATAGAGACAGAGAAACGCGCCGCCGACGGTCAGTGTGTAGTGCACGAGCACCTTGAGGTAGGTGCTCCATTTGCAATCCGTCATGCAAATATTGGCCGTGGCAAAGCAGATCGCAAAGGGGAGAATGCAGATCAGCGCGATAGGATTCATGCCGCGATCGAGATCGAGGTTGAGCAGCCAGTAGAGAAAGAGCAGGAAAAAGGTCACCGCCGTGTAGTAAATACAGGCGTGAAGCGCAATTTTTTGGATGTAATTGATGGGTTTCATGTCTACTCCTTACCGAAACTTTCTTTTATTTTACCACAACACGCAAAAAAAGACAAGACCCGATGCGAAAAATTCACACCCTTGATTGACGAAGCGCACAAAAGGTTGTATAATAAAGGGGAGTATGTATGCGGGAGGAAGATATGAAAAAGCTTTTGGCAGTAGATGGGAACAGCATCGTCAACCGTGCATATTACGGGGTGCGCCCACTTTCCAATAAAGAGGGGTTTCCCACCAACGCTTTGTTTGGGATGGTTTCGATCCTCGAAAAGAATCTTGAGGCTGTCAAGCCCGATTATTGCGCCATCGCCTTTGATCTCAAGGCACCGACCTTCCGCCACGAAATGTACACAGAATACAAGGCGGGGCGTCGCCCCATGCCCGACGATCTGCGCGCGCAAATTCCGTATGCAAAGCAGACCGCCGCCGCGCTGGGCTTTACTTGCCTGGAAATGGAGGGGTACGAGGCCGACGATATCCTTGGCACACTGGCGGCACTCGCCGAGCGCGAGGATTGCGAGGCCTATATCCTCACGGGCGACCGCGATGCACTCCAGCTGATCTCCGACCGCGTACACATCCTGCTTGCCACCAATACCGAGACCGTGGATTTTGACCGCACACGCTTCTTTGAAAAGTATGGCGTGGAATCCACGCAGTTCGTGGATGTCAAGGCACTGATGGGGGATAGCTCGGATAATATTCCGGGTGTTCCCGGTATCGGCGAAAAGACCGCGCTCAAGCTCATTTCCGAGTTCGGTTCGCTGGACGGCGTGTTTGAGCACCTGCCTGTTGCCAAGCACACGCCCGCGTTGCGCGCCAAGCTGGAGGGCGGCAAAGAGAGCGCATATCTCTCGCAAAGACTTGCCACCATTTACCGCGCAGTGCCGTTGCAGGGAACACTGGACACCTATGCTTATAACGGCATTGACCGCGCGGCGGCACTGCGTTTGTTTACACAGTTTGAGTTTAACGCCTTTATCAAGCGCTTTTCGCTGCATGAGGCACCCCCCACCCCCGATGAGAAAACAGAGGAGAACGCGCCCGCGATCCGCACGTGCGGCACGGACTTTGTGCATGCACTCACGGGAACGGTTGCCGCAGATATTGTGGACGGAACGGTTTTTGTCACGGGAGGAGAGGAGATCTGCGCGCTTGATGCCGATGCGGCACGAGCCCTGTTTGCGCGCACGGATCTTGCAATCGTTTGCCACGATGCCAAGCGCGTTTACAAGGAGCTGGAGCAGATCGGCATCCGCTGGCGCGGCTGTGTATTTGACGTGATGCTCGGCGCATACGTGCTCAACGCCGCCGAAAACGATTTCGGGCTTGCGCGCCTCTCCCTTTCTTATACGGGGGAATCGGTCAAGCAAACGCCGTATCATATAGGCGCGATCCTGCCCCTTTACCGCGAGCTGGATGCGCGTATCCGCGCACAGGGAGCAGAAAAGCTACTGTACGAGATCGAAATGCCACTTTGCGCGGTACTGGCCGACATGGAGCGCGTGGGCTTCCGCGTGGATCGCGCGGGGCTTGCACAGTACGGCGAGCAGCTGGGAACGGTAGCCAACGAGCTGGCGGAGCGTATTTACTATCACGCAGGGGAGGAGTTCAATATCAACTCCCCGAAGCAGCTGGGTAGGATCTTGTTTGAAGCGCTTGGAATGCCGCACGGCAAAAAGACCAAAACGGGCTACTCCACTAATGCCGAGGTGCTGGAAAAGCTGCGCCCCTATCACCCGATCATCGAGGATATTTTAGACTACCGACAGGTCACCAAGCTCAAGAGCACCTATGCCGACGGGTTGCTTTCCCAGATCGGCGAGGACGGGCGCATCCACACGGTGTTCAAGCAGACGGGAACCGCCACGGGGCGGCTTTCCTCGGCAGAGCCGAACCTGCAAAACATTCCGATCCGCACCGAGCTCGGAAAGGAATTGCGGCGCTATTTTATCTCCGAGAACAACAATTATTTGCTAATTGACGCGGATTACTCGCAAATCGAGCTTCGGTTGCTGGCGGCTCTGGCCGATGACGCGGCCATGCTGGACTCCTTTGCAAGCGGAGAGGATATACACACCGCCACCGCTTCACAGGTGTTCGGTGTGCCGCGCGAGGCGGTCACGGCAGAGCTGCGCAAGCGTGCCAAGGCGGTCAATTTCGGTATTCTGTACGGCATGGGCGCGTTCAGTCTGTCCGAGGATCTGCACATCAGCCAGGCAAAGGCCAAGCAGTATATCAACAGTTATTTTGCCGCCTATCCGCAGATCGATGCGTACCTCAAAAACGTGATCGGAGAGGCGCGCCGTGAGGGATTTGTGACCACACTGCTCGGCCGTCGTCGCTATATTCCCGAGCTGAAGATGCAAAACAAAAACATGCAGCATTTCGGTGAGCGTGTGGCGATGAACAGCCCGATCCAGGGCACAGCCGCCGATATCATCAAGCTTGCGATGATCCGCGTGGAGCGCGAGCTGCGCGCCGCAGGTCTGGATGCACGGCTGATCTTACAGGTACACGACGAGCTGATCGTGGAATGCCACCGCAAGGATGCGGCGGCCGCACGGGAGATCCTCGTGCGTGAAATGGAGAGTGCCGTGGCGCTCAAGGTCGCGCTCAAGGTCGGCGTGGCGGAAGGAGAGAACTGGTATGACAGCCATTGATGGTCGCAGAAGCGGTGTGCTGATGCACGTTTCCTCGCTGCACGGGGAATATTCGGTCGGGTCGTTCGGTGAGAGTGCGTTCGAGTTCGTGGATTTCCTTGTCGAGAGTGGGTTTTCGTGCTGGCAGGTCTTGCCATTCTGCATTCCCGACGACTGTGATTCGCCCTACAAATCCGATTCCGCCTTTGCGGGCAATCCGCTGTTTCTTGATCTGCCGTTGCTCGCGCGAGAGGGCCTTTTGACCGATGCCGAGTTGAAGTCGGCACGCCAGAAAACACCCTTTGCCACCGAGAGCGCGCGATTGCGCTGTGAGCGCGAGCCACTGTTGCGGCTTGCGGCCTCGCGTGCGAAAAACCGCGCCGAGATCCTTGCTTTTATCGAGGGGCGCCCGCAGCTGCGCGATGCCTGTCGGTTTCTCGCACTCAAGCGCGCCAACGGCGGCAAGCCGTGGCAGGAATGGACAGTCGATGCGCCCGAGGATGAGGATTACTTCTATTTTGCCTTTACGCAATTTCATTTTCACCGTCAATGGCACGCGGTTAAGAGCTACGCCAATTCCAAGGGCATTGCACTCATTGGCGATCTGCCGATCTACGTGGCCCTGGACAGTGCTGACGTATATGCCAACCGCGCGCAGTTCTGCCTGAACGCGGCGGGGCAGCCCACCGAGGTCGCAGGCGTGCCGCCCGACTATTTCTCCGAGAAGGGACAGATGTGGGGCAATCCGCTGTATCGCTGGAGCGCGATGAAAAAGGACGGCTTTTCGTGGTGGCGCGCCCGTATGGCGCACACGCTGGAGCTCTTTGACGGCGTGCGCATCGACCATTTCCGCGGCATCGAGTCCTACTGGGCCATTCCCGCGAATGCCGAGAGTGCTATGGAAGGGCGTTGGCGCAAGGGCCCCGGCATGGCGTTCGTGCGCGCGATGCGCGAGGTCGCGGGCGATCGGCTGATCATTGCCGAGGATCTCGGTGACCGCACGCCCGCCGTGGATGACCTGCTCGCGAAAAGCGGCTTTCCCGGGATGCGCGTCTTTCAGTTCGCGTTTCTCGGTGACAAGGCCTCGCCCCATCTGCCGCATACATACAAGCAGAATTGCGTTGCCTATACGGGCACACACGACAACAACACCCTGCTTGGCTATGTCTGGGAGCTGGACGGTGCTACGCGCCGTCGGATGCTGGAGTATTGCGGCTATACCGATGCCGACTGGGATCGCGGCTACGATGCCATTGTGCGCACGATGCTGCAAAGCCACGCAGGACTTGTGATCTTTCCCATTCAGGATCTGCTGGGCTTCGGCTCGGATACGCGCATGAACACCCCGGGGCGCGCCGAGGGGAACTGGAGCTTTCGCATCACGCGCGAGCAGCTGTACGCGCTGGATCGCGCAAAATACCGCTATTTCAATGAGCTTTACGGGAGGATATGAGTATGGGTAAGCAGGACGAACGCTTTGAAAAGATCTATTCACAGGGCGCGGTCAATGTGACCGAGATCTGGGTAGATCGGGAAACGGGTGTAAACTATGTATTTCACGCAGGTGGATACGCGGGTGGACTGACCCCTTTGCTTGACCGCGAGGGCAAGGTCGTGATCTCGCCCGTTCAAAAATAAAGAAAACGGCAGTCGCTTGACTGCCGTTTTCTTTATGCCTTTTGCTCACTCGGCGCGAGCAGGCGTAAAACCTCAAAAACAGTTTTAATGGGGATCAGCTCAATGTCCGCTTGGATCTGCCGCTTTTCGAGGTTGCGGTAGGGAACGATCGCGCGGCGAAAGCCGAGGCGCGCCGCTTCCTTGATACGGTATTCGAGGCCCGAGACCGCACGGCACTCGCCCGAGAGCCCCAGCTCCCCGATGGCGATGAGATCGTCGGGCACGGCGCGGTCAGTGAGGGACGAGATCAGCGCCATGGCCACCGCCACGTCCGAGGCAGGCTCGTCCAGATGCATGCCGCCGATGACGTTGAGATAGACGTCATTGACCGAAAAACGAAGCCCGAGGCGCTTTTCCAGCACCGCAAGGATCAGGCAAAGGCGGTTGTAGTCAATGCCGTTTGAGGTGCGGCGCGGGGCGGGGAAGGCGGTAGCCGAGACCAACGCCTGAATCTCCGCGATCAGCGGCCGCGTGCCCTCCATGGTGCAAACGGCGCAGTTGCCCGGGGTATTCTGGGGTCTGCCCGCCAGCAGCATCTCCGAGGGGTTGGCCACCTCGGCAAGTCCCCCGTCGGTCATTTCAAACACACCGATCTCATTCGTGGAGCCGTAGCGGTTCTTGATGGCACGGATGATGCGGTAGGTCTGCTGACGCTCACCCTCAAAATAGAGCACCGCATCCACCATGTGCTCCAGTACCTTGGGACCCGCGATGGTGCCTTCCTTGTTCACGTGACCCACGAGAATGACCGAAATGTTGTTTTCCTTGGCACGGTTGATAAAGGCAAGCGCGGTCTCCTTGACCTGCGTGATGCCGCCGGGGGTCGAGGAAACGCTGTCGCTGTATACGGTCTGGATCGAATCCACGATCACCACGTCGGGCGCGATGCGGTCGGTCTCGGACAGAATGCGCGCAATGTTGGTCTCGGTCAGGATCGAGAGATTCTCGCCCTGTACGCCAAGTCGCTCGGCGCGCAGCTTGAGCTGCCCCTCGGATTCCTCACCCGATACGTAAAGCACGCGACGGTGTGAGCCCAGAATATCCGAGATCTGCATGAGCAGCGTGGACTTGCCGATGCCGGGCTCGCCTGCAAGCAGCACGACCGATCCCAGCACAAGCCCCCCGCCGAGCACCCGATCCAGCTCGCCAAGGCCCGTTGCGGTGCGGATGTAAGAGGGCATCTCCATCTCGCGGTAGGCGGTGGCGCGGTGCTCGCCCGTGCGTGCCGTCAGTGTGTGACGGGGTGAGGGCGCGCTCTTGCTTTCTTGCTCAACCACATCCTCAACAAAGCTGTTCCAAGCACCGCACGAGGGACACTTGCCCATCCATTTCGGTGACTTATGGCTGCACTCGGAGCAGATATATACGGTTTTGAGTCCTTTCATGTGCGCCTCCGATTTTTTATTGCTTTTATTATAGCATACCGTATGCTCACATGCAAGTGCTCGATTGCATTTTTGCCGCGATCGCGGTAAAAAGTGTGAACGCTAAGGCGCGCCGATAGTCGGGATCTGAGAGGCGTTCACACTCGGCGGGCGTGGAGAGAAAGCCGCATTCAATGAGGATGGCAGGTGTTTTGGCGTGCCGCAGGATGTAAATGCCGCTGGTGGCCGCCTTGACCTTGCGGTTGTTGGTCGTTTGAAGAACCGTACGAACGGTGCTCTGTACCGCATTTGCCCACTCCAAGGATGCGGGGTCGTTTTGCGAATACCATACCTGCGTTCCCGTACAGTCGGGGGCGGGGAAGGTGTTCATGTGGATGCTGATCAGGACGCTGTTTGGATATTGCTCGGTAAATTTGAGCCGATTTTGCAGGTCTCCTTGCTTTTTGTGCCCCTTTTTTGTGCCCGCATCGTAGAGCAGCCGATCCACGGTTCGCGTTTCGATGACCGTGTAGCCCGCCATGCGCAAAAGTTCCGCCAGTGCCTGTGTCAAAGACAGGTTGAGGTCCTTTTCCAGCACCCCGTTTGTGCCCGTCGCGCCCCCGTCCTCGCCCCCGTGGCCCGCATCCAAAATGATCACGGGAAGCTCGCGCGCATCGGCATCCACCGTTTCCGGATCCAGCGTGTTCAGTAAATTCTGAAACATAAAGGACAGCAGCAGCGTGCAGACACAAAACAGTGTGCCGACCGAAATACAGATCTTACCTTGCTTCATATTCTCACCTCGTTTTACTATAAGAGCGAGAAGGGGATTTTATGAAAAAGAAAAGAGGCACCTGCGTGCCTCTTTTCTTTTATCAGAGCGATTCGAGATACGTAACCACGTCGCCAACCGTGATGAACTTGCCGGAGTCCTCGTCGGCGATCTCTACACCGAACTTTTCCTCGCAGATCATAACCAGCTCGGCGAGCTCAATGGAATTGATGTTCAGATCCTTGGACAGCTCGGCGTCAAGGGTAATGTCCTCTGCATTGACCGCAAGCTCGTCAACCAACAACTCCTTCAGCTTTTCAAACATGTCGGAAACCTCCAAATTTCAATGATAATTCTACACAAAAGATTATAGCGAAGAAAAGCTTTTTTGTCAATACATTTTGTAAAAATTGCGGGGTGGCAGAGCCAACCGTGCACGAAAATTGACATTTTGGCGTTTTTTGTCTATAATGGTCGCAGATCATAGAGGAAAGGAAGGGAAAATGGGGATCTTCATACGGCGACCGCTGGCGCTTGCGTCCATCGCCCTTTGTGTGGGTGTTTGTCTTGGCTCCTTGCTCTCCCTGCGCCGCACGCTTGTGTGGATCGGCGCGGTTCTTTTGGCGTGCCTGATCCTTTTTCCAATACGCAGGAAAAGCCGCTCAGCGTGCACGCTGTTGCTCCTTGTCCTCGTGTTCTTTCTCGCGGGCAGTGCGCGCAGTCTTCTTGCGGCACGAAGCGTCGAGCGCCTGACGGCAGACCGTATTGGCGAGGAGGTCGAGGTGGAGCTGTACGTGCTGGAGGAGCGCTATGCGAGTGCGGGCTCATCATCCTTTTACGTGCGGCTACACGGGGTGGACGGCACGCGCACGAATCACAGAGCACTTTTGAAGTGCGATTACGCGCTTCCGCTCTATGCGGGCGATCGCTTTCGTGCAACCGTGCGTATGGAGGCATTTGACTACGAGGATGTGATCGGGCAAAATCGCGGGGACGGTATTGCGGCGGTTCTGATCAGCGAATCAAGTGACTCCCTCGTGTACGTTTCGCACACGGACAGCCCGCTTTCCTTCTTCCGCACGCTTCAGGATCGTCTTTCCTACCGCGTGCGCCGCGCGATCGGTGGCGAGGAAGGGAGCTTGATTGCGGCAATTTTGCTCGGTGCGGACGAATACCTATCGGACAGGACCGTGCGTGACTTCCGCCGTACGGGCGCTTCGCATCTGCTTGCCATCAGCGGTCTGCACGTGGCGATCCTTATCGGGTTTACCGACCGCGTTCTGCTTTGGTGCCGTGTCGGAAAGCGCAAGCGTCTTTCCGTCGATCTTCTGCTTTGCCTGTTCTATTTCCTGCTGACGGGGTGCTCCTACTCGCTGTTGCGCACGCTGATCATGCTGGGCTTTGCCGCGCTCTCCTTTATGTTATCCGCAGAGGGCGACGGCATCACCTCGCTTCTCTTTGGCGGAGCGATGATCCTTTTGGTGTCGCCGCATGCACTGTTTGATCTTTCCTTTCAAATGACCGTGCTTGCCACCCTCGGTATTCTCGCATTTGCGCCGCTGGGAGAAGGGATCTCACGTCGCTTTCCGCCAAGGAAGGGGTTTCGCGGAGTTCTGCATTATTTGTTGCGTAAGCTCTTCTCCTCGCTTCTTATCACCTATTCGGCAAGCGTGGCGCTGTTGGTGATCCAATGGTGTACCTTTGGCACACTCGTTACCACTGCACCGCTTACCAATATCCTGCTCATTCCTCTGGCCACGCCGCTTCTGATCCTTTCCTTGCTGTCATTGCCGTTTTTATTATGGCCCGCCGCCGCAGGTGCGGTCGGCCTTTTGCCCGCGCTTCTTGCCAAAGCTGTTCTGTAGGTCACGTCCACGCTCTCGGCATCACGCAGCGTGCTCTCGCTCCGACACGGCTTTGCGCCCTATATTGTTATCGCCTTTCTTGCCATAACACTTTTGTTCCTGTGCTTGGAACTGCACCGCTTTCGCTGGGCCACGCTCTTGCCTGCCGTTCCCGCCATACTTGCCTTTGTCATTGCGCTTGGTGTGATGCAAAGCAACGCCGTGGGCACCGTACAGGTGCATTACAGCGCCGCCGAGGGGCGCGACAGTCTGACGCTCTCGCGCGTGCAGGGCGGCATGATCTGTGACGTCGCGGGGAGCACTGCATCCGAGCTGCTTTCGGATTGGTATGCCTTACAGGAGCGCGGCGTGACCGAGCTGGAGACGCTTATGCTGACCGATTACCGCATGCAAACGCCAACAGCGCTCGCCGTATTCTCCGAGCACGTGATCGTGCGCTCTCTGCTCTTACCCGAGCCGCTTTATCCCGAGGATTACACCGTTCAAGAGCAAATTCTTGCATGGGCTGTGTCGGAAGAGATCCCCACCGTACACTACCGATACGGTCAGCCCTTCACCCTGTTCGGCGAGGGCACGATGCGCGTCTGCATGCCGCTTTACGAGAGCCGTTCCACGCTTCCCGCGCTTCGCATATACATGCAAATGGGGAGCGCCTCGCTGGCCTTCGAGAGCTGTGCGTATGGGGAATATGCACGGCATCTGGGAAAGGAGGAACGGCCCCTGTCCGATTATCTGATCCTCGGCATCGCGGGGCCAATACCGCGTGAGGCGATCCGCACAGCGGGTGCGCGCGAGGGCGGTACGGTGATTGCGGGAAGAAAAGAGGCTTTACCACAGCTGGACATATGCAAAGAGCGTTATTATTTCTTTGTGCCGCGCGGCTGGAGTGTCTGCCTTCGCTGATTCGACCGCCTTCGCCAAGGAAATTGTCAAAAGAAAGGGAATCGCATAAGATATTAGGGAAGAGCACCTTTTCCGCTCTGAATTCAGTATAGGAGGCCCTTCCTTATGGGAGAAAACAGATTTTCCTGCTCCGGCGGCACGAACGCCGCACGTGAGACCGTCGGCATTGAGGCCAGCCGCATCCTCGATGCCTGTCGCGACAGAGATTGCTTTGAGGACGTTCGCGTTTATCTGACCTGCGTCGGTGAAGATCTCATTGCCAGAACCAATAACGTGCGCGTGAAATGCGCCAAGCTCTGCGGCGCCAATATCGTGACCCAGCCCATTCAGTTCAACCGCGGCTTTTTCTCGGTTACCGCCCGCTTCTTCGTGAACCTCACCTTTGAGGTCTGCGTGCCCATGGGGCAATCGCAGGAATTCTGCGGTGTTGCCGTGCTGGAAAAGCGCGTAGTCCTCTTTGGCGGAGAGAGCAACGTCAGCGTGTTCCGCAGCAGCGAGAGCGAGGGGCTTTGCGCCATTCCCGAGGCTGTTTGCTGTGCGAAAAACAAGCCCGAGGCCGTGATCGAGGTGGTAGAGCCCATCGTGCTCGGCGCCCGTATCGTGGAGCATTGCAATGAATGCTGCTGCTGTTGCGCCTGCTCGGATATTCCGAGCGAGATCTCCGATAGCCTGAACGGCTCCTTGGTGGATGCCAACGGTGACGGCCGCACGCTTGCCGTCTCGCTGGGGCTGTTCTCGGTGGTGCGCTTGGTGCGCCCCGGTCAGCTGCTCGTACAGGCAAGCGACTACTGCTTGCCCGACAAGGAGTGCTGCGAGCAAAGCGACGAGGATCCCTGCGGCACCTTCCGCCACATGCCCTTTCCCACCTCGGAGTTTTGCCCCGTGACGACTCCCACCGCAAACGGCAATACCGTACGCGGCGGCCGTTGCTGCAATTCCTGACAATCGAAGGGGCTAATTCTTCGATGCAGAAGGCGTGATCTCGGCACGGGAGCTGTATAATATACTGCAAGTGCCGAGAGCGCGTCTAAAAAACACACAAAAATGAAATTCGTTCGAATTTCTACCTTAAAAAGCCGCTTCACCATCACTTTTTGATGGCAAAGCGGCTTCGTTTTATTCATTTGTGATTTGTGTGTTTTTGTTCTGCGCGAATGAATCAGCCCCGTCCATGCGTCGGTTGCGACGCCAACGAAAGGGCGAGCAATGATAGCGGGCACGGAATTGATTGTGAAAGAAGCTGGTGTTCTCATAACCCACGGCAATGATGATGTCGCCGATGGGAAGATCCGTGGTATCCAGCAAACGGATCGCCTCACGGAAGCGCTCCTCTTGCAGAAGCTGGCTGAAGGTCATGCCGCACAGCTCGCGCACCCGCTTGGAAAGATAGGGAACACTGAGCCCCAGCTTCTCGGCAAGCTCACCAAGAGTCGCGGTGCGAAATTCGGTGCGCAGATAATCTTCAATGCGCGATTGCAAAAGCTCCGCATCCGAACGGTGGCGCGCCGCCACGATCATACAGTCGGAGAGCTCGTTGAGGTAGCGCAGGATCAGCGCAACGGTAGTTTTGAGAATATCGACGCTGATGATATCGTAGCCCACCATGGCGTAGCACAAATTTTCAAACAGATTCTCAAGCGGGGGAACGCCCTCGGTGGAAAAGAGCATATACTCGGGCTCGCCGTTGGAGCGCATGTTTTCGGCAACGAAGGAAGAAAGCGGCGTGGATGGCGTAAGTACAGAGGCAATGGAATGGAAGTATTCGGTTGCCAGCATGATATTGATGGCAATATCGCCCTCTCCCGTTTTTCGCACGCTGTGCTGCGTATGGCGATTGAACAGCAGCACGTCGCCTGCACGCAGCTTGATCTCGCGGTGCTTGATCACGTGGGTGATCTCACCACTGCAAACGTAGGTCATCTCTACGTAATTGTGGCCGTGTGCGGGGAAGTCGGCAAAGCGGGTGTGCCGACGCAGTGCGATCTGCTCACCGTCCTGCATCAGACGGTGGCTGTTAACGATAAATTCCTTTGTGAAAACGGTATAAAGACGCTTGTTGACCTTTTGCTCGCCCTCGAGGATCCGTTTTTCCTCGTCATTGATCTGCGAGAGCCTGGCCATGAGCTCCTCACGCATGAGACCGCCTCCTTAGCACAATATTTCTACCTTATTGTAGCACAAGATTTGTAAAAAAGCAAGTCCTTTTGTTAAAAATTGCCCTGTTTTTGTAAAATATGGGTTCTTATTATTTGAAAACCTTTATGTTACAATAGAATTGGGAAAGACCCAAAATTTACAGGGGGTAAAATAATATGAACGTACTGTATCAGGCAGCGGCCGAAAAATACGCCGCTTACGGCATCGACACCGAGGCCGCCATCGAGGCACTGCGCCGCGTTTCCATCTCCATGCATTGCTGGCAGGGTGACGACGTGCACGGCTTCGACACCAAGGAGGCGCTCTCGGGCGGCATCCAGACCACGGGTAACTACCCCGGACGTGCACGCACACCCGAGGAGCTGATGGCCGATCTTGACGTTGCCTTCTCGCTCATCGGCGGCAAGCACAAGCTCAATCTGCACGCCTGCTACGCGATTTTCGAGGACGGCGAGTTTGCCGACCGCGACGCGCTGGAGCCCAAGCATTTCAAGCGCTGGGTCGAATATGCCAAGGAGCGCGGAATGGGCATTGATTTCAATCCCACCTTCTTCTCGCACCCCATGGCCGCCAGCGGTCTTACGCTCTCCTCGCCCGACGAGAAGGTGCGTAAATTCTGGGTCGAGCACGGCAAGGCCTGCATTCGTATTTCCGAGTACATGGCAAAGGAAACGGGCGTGCCCTGCGTGATGAACGTTTGGATCCCCGACGGCTATAAGGATATTCCTGCTGACCGTATGGGCCCGCGTGCACGCTTTGCAAAATCGCTTGACGAAATGCTCGCGATCCCTTATGACAAGGAAAAGGTGCTGGTTTGCCTCGAATCCAAGGTGTTCGGCATCGGCGTGGAGTCCTACACCGTCGGCTCTGCTGAGTTCACCATGAACTACGTGGCAAAGAACGGCCTTCTGCCCCTGATGGACAACGGCCACTATCATCCCACCGAGGTCGTCTCGGACAAGATCTCGTCTATGCTGCTGTTCAACCCCAAGGTTGCACTCCACGTCACGCGCGGCGTGCGCTGGGACAGCGACCACGTGGTGCGCTTGGATGACGAGACCCGCGAGATCGCCAAGGAGATCGTGGCATCGGGCCGTATGGACGACGTAGCGATCGCCCTGGACTACTTTGATGCAAGCATCAACCGCATCGTCGCTTGGGTGGTCGGCATGCGCAACATGCAGCGCGCTCTGCTCTCGGCTCTCCTGATGCCGCACGACGCATGGAAGGCGCTTCAAACCGAGGGCCGCTTCACCGAGCTCTTCGTCAAGACCGAGGAGTTCAAGTCCTTGCCCGAGGGCGAGGTCTGGGCAGAGTTCTGCCGCCGTTGCGGTGTTCCCGCAGACGAGACCTGGTACCAGACCGTGGCCGACTACGAAGCACGCGTGCTTTCTGCTCGCGCTTAAAGCAAAAGTACATAAACAAGGGCGGGGGAGACCCCGCCCTTTGCTTCATTCAGCTTGACTTTCGGAGCGCTTTTTGCTATCATAATAAACGACGAAAAGCTGTTTCATCGGGGTATCTGCTTTGAGGAGAGTGTATATGAAGGGTCATTGGAAGCTTGCCTTATGGCTACGCCGCGCATTGGCTGTCCTTTTGCTTCTGGCGCAGATCGCGTTTTGGTTTCTTGCGCTGACGCGCAATAGCGAGCATTTTATCATCTATCAGCTGCTCTGTCAAATTGTTGGGGTTTTGATCGCGCTGCGTGTGATCGTCAAACCGGGGAATGCGGGCTATAAGTTCATGTGGATCGTGTTTATTATCCTGCTTCCCATCTTCGGTGTACCGTTCTACGTTTTATCAGCCTTGCCGAATCGAACCAAGCACTTTGGAAAACGGATCGCTGCCATTCAAAACGAACGCAAGGAGCTGTTTTTACTGCCGCAGGGAGAGGTGCACACTACCGATCTCGGCACGGGGACGGCGTTTTCTTATTTGCAGAATCATGCGGGATTTCCCGCATACAATGATACCCAAACTGCTTATTTCTCCTGCGGTGAAGAATTCCATACCGCACTTTTACGGGAACTGGAAAAAGCGCAAAAATATATTTTTCTGGAGTATTTTATCATACAAGAAGGGAAAATGTGGGATCCGATTCTGGAGATTCTTTTGCGCAAGGCAGCCGAGGGCGTGCGCGTGCGTGTGCTGTACGATGAGATCGGCTGCTTTCTCACACTTCCCGTGCAATATCCGCGAATGCTGGCAAAGCAAGGAATTGAGTGTTGTAAATTCAACCGCTTTGTTCCGTTCCTGTCGACCAAGCAAAACAACCGTGACCACCGCAAGATTGCTGTGATCGACGGCGCTGTGGCCTTCACAGGGGGATGCAATCTGGCAGATGAATACATCAACGCGATCGAAAAGCACGGTCATTGGAAGGACTGTGCTGTGCTGTGCCGCGGATCCGCCGCATGGAGCTTTACCGTGATGTTTTTGCAAATGTGGGAGCTTGCTACGGGTAAAAAAGAGGATTATAGACACTATTTTCCCCCAAACGCCCTACAAGGCACATGCGAGGGAAGCGTTCAGCCCTACGCGGATAGTCCTATGGACGCCGATACGGTGGGCACAAATGTGTATTTGCATGTGATTCATAGGGCGCGCAAGTATCTCTGGATCTGTACGCCCTATCTGATTCCCGACGACACGCTGATGGCGGCGCTGTGCCTTTCGGCTAAAAGCGGTGTGGATGTGCGCATCATTACGCCACACAAGTGGGACAAGCTGCTCGTACACGCCACCACACGCTCCTACTACGGCGAGCTGATCAGGGCAGGTGTTCGTATCTACGAATATACCGATGGCTTCATGCACGCCAAAACCTTTGTTGCGGATGACGATACCGCAACCGTGGGCACGGTGAATCTGGATTATCGTAGCTTGTATCTGCACTTTGAATGTGGCGTGCTGATGCAAAACACCTTGGCGGTTACACAGGTGAAGGAGGATTTTCTGCGCACGCTGGAGCACTGTACTCCTATTATGGAAAAGGAATGTCGCCGCGCCTTGCCAATACGCATCCTGCAAGGTGTTCTGCGCCTGTTTGCACCTTTGATGTAACAAAAAGAGTTCTCACCCATTGTTGGTGAGAACTCTTTTTGTTATTCTTCGCTTTCTTCCTCGTCCTCGGGCTCGGGGGAGAGCACGCGTACGGTGGCTGACTCCACCTGACGTTCCAGCACGCTGTCTACCGCGATCGAGAGGTGCTCGGTCTCAACGGTAAAGGCGGTGCCGTCCGCGGGCACGCTTCCAAGGCGTGCGAGAGCAAGGCCGCCGAGTGTATCGCAGTCCTCGTGCGGGAACTCGATATTGAGCTCCTTTTCCAGATCATCGAGTGACACCGAGCCCAGCACCCGCCACGAGCCGTCGGCAAGGGGCTCGATCTCCAGCTCCTGCTTCACGGGCGTTTCCTCGTCGGAAAGGTCACCCACCAAGCGCTCGATGAGATCGTTCATCGTAACGATGCCGAGCACGCCGCCGTGCTCATCCAGCACTACGGCAAGTGAGACGCGCTCCTTTTTCATATTGCGGAACAAAAGATCGGCTTTTACGCCGTCGGGCACAAAATAAGCGGGGCGAACCGCCTTGCTCATGACTGTTTCGCGCGTGTGATCGGGCAGGCGGAAGTATTCCTTCGCGCTCAAAATGCCCACCACGTTGTCTACGCTCTCGGCGCAGATGGGGTAGAGCGAGAAGCGGTTTTCCTTGATGGTCCGATCCCATTCCTCATCGGTCTCCTCAGTCCAGAGAAGTATGAGGTCGGTGCGGTGCGTGGCGATCTCTCCTGCGGTCAGATCGTCAAATTCAAAAATGTTCTGTATGAGCTCCTTTTCCTCGTCGTCGATCGCACCCTGCTTGGATGCGGTATCGACCGTGAGCTTGATGTCCTCCTCGCTCACGTCCTCGGTGGCGTTCGGGTCAATGCGAAACAGTCGAAGGATACCGTTTGTCGAGACGGTCAGAAGCGCAACAAGAGGGGCAAAGAGCTTTGAGATGCCCCACACCAGCCCCGAAATGCCAAGTGCCAGCGACTCCGCCTTGCGCTGTGCCACGCGCTTGGGCACAAGCTCGCCAAAGACCAGTGTAAATAGGGAGAGAATGACGGTGATCACAATGACTACGACCGCCTCGGGGATCCGCACGCCAAGGTCTGCCAGCCACTCAACCAGCGGCTCGGCAAAGTTGTCGGCGGCAAACGCAGAGCCAAGGAAGCCCGAGAGTGTAATGGCCACCTGAATGGTGGCAAGAAAGCGTGCGGGCTGCGCCGTGAGCCCCAGCAAGCGCTTTGCGCGACGGTCGCCTTTGGCGGCCAGCTGCTCGAGCTTGGCGGGATTGGTGCTGATCACGGCGATCTCGGCGCAGGCAAAGATCGCGTTGAGCGCAATAAGTAAAATCTGTAAAAGCAAAAGCCAAATCATTTTTTGAATCCTTTCATTCTGTTAAAATAGGCGCAAAAAAGGGCACGACCGCAGCACTCACGTACGCAAGCACAGGTCATGTCCGTCACACATCAAAACAGAATATAAAAAAGAATTATCGTTTCGCGGGATACTGTCCGTGTCCATATGAGGCCGTGGTCTCCTTTCTTGTTTTTCACTCACCAATATTATATCAGGCTTTTCGGTGAATGTCAAACCGCTTTTTGAGCCTTGGCGCACAAAAAGCGGTTGATTTTACGCAAAAATCGTACAAAAACCGCCCAAGAGAGACATTTTCTCGTCTTTTGCGTGCTTTTTGTTTCTTTCGCTCATTTTTTTGCACAGATGCAGACTTTTTTTACATATGCTTTTTTTGCGAGTATCACAAAAATAAAAAAACGCCATTTTTTTGATCAAATGCCTTTACAAATCGACATTTTTTTGGTATACTATTTGGGTGGTAAAATCATCTTACCTCTGTTTGTACGCAAACAGCCAAAAAAAGGAGTGGTCTTTTTATGAGCCGTATGATCGGTACCGTATCCCGTGGCGTTCGCGCCCCCATTATTCGCGGTGGAGACAATTTGGTCGATATCGTTACGAGCTGTGTGCTCGATGCTGCCAAGGACGGCGGCTACGAGATCCGCAACCGCGACATTGTCGCAATGACCGAGTCGATCGTTGCTCGCGCGCAGGAGAACTACGTGACCATTGATAATATTGCCGAGGATGTACGCACCAAGTTCGGTGGCGAGACCGTGGGCATCGTGTTCCCGATCCTGAGCCGTAACCGTTTCTCGGTGTGCCTGACGGGCATCGCAAGAGGCGCCAAAAAAGTCGTTATCATGCTCTCGTATCCCTCGGATGAGGTGGGCAACCATCTTGTCAGCCTGGATGCCATCGACGCAGCAGGTATCAACCCGTACAGCGACGTGCTGGACGTCAAGCGCTACCGTGCGTGCTTCGGCTATGAGAAGCACACCTTCACGGGCGTGGATTACGTGGAATACTACGAGAATCTGGTGCGTGCCGAGGGTGCGGATTGCGAGATCGTGTTTGCAAACGATCCCCGTGCAATTCTCAAATATACCGACAACGTGCTGTGCTGTGACATTCACACCCGCGCGCGCTCCAAGCGTCTGCTCAAGGCAGCGGGTGCCAAGGTGGTCTACGGCATGGACGATATCATGTCTGCCCCCATCAACGGCAGCGGCTACAACGAGCAGTACGGTCTGCTTGGCTCCAACAAGGCGACCGACGATAAGGTCAAGCTCTTTCCGCGCAACTGCCAGCCCCTTGTGGATGCGATCCAGGACCGCATCCTGCAACAGACGGGCAAGCTGGTAGAGGTAATGGTCTACGGCGACGGCGCATTCAAGGATCCCGTGGGCAAGATCTGGGAGCTGGCCGATCCGGTCGTTTCTCCCGCTTACACCAAGGGCCTGGAGGGTACACCCAACGAGCTCAAGCTTAAGTACCTCGCAGACAACGATTTTGCCAATCTCTCGGGCGCGGAGCTCCGTGCCGCCATTGAGGAGAAGATCGCACACAAGGACAACAAGCAAGAGGGCCAAATGGGCACCACGCCGCGACGTCTCACCGACCTGATCGGCTCGCTGTGTGACCTGACCTCGGGCTCGGGTGATAAGGGCACGCCCATCATCTATATCCAGGGCTATTTTGATAATTATACCACTGAATAATAAAAAACCGCCGCTTGGCATTGCCAAGCGGCGGTTTTTTGGATTTGTCGCCTTTCGTCGAGAGCCTTCCACCTTGCTCCTCAAGG
>JAFQEC010000022.1 GCA_017415805.1 Clostridia bacterium
TACGTCCCCACGCAAATGAACGACCAAGCTCCGCCCGAGTCCTCGTCTTTTATGGACGTATGCGAGCGCGCGAGCAAGCGCAAGACACAGATTCTGACCTTCTTCCACGACCACTTTTTCGGCGGCGGTGAGCGCGAGCTGCATCTGACGCATCCCGAATTCATCGACTGCACCAAAAAGCTCTCGGATTTTGCCGCCACCTACGGCATGGGCATCGGAGCAAGCGTGACCAATCCGCTTGACCTTGGCCGCACCTTCAAGCAAGATATGGGTGTGGGCGGCCGGCACCGCTTTTTCTCGGAGGGCTTGCTCAACCCCGACGGCACCTTCTCCTTTGCCGCGATGCTCAGCGAAAAATGGTGCAACAACAAGGGCTATGTGTATCCCGAGTTTGTCCGCGCCCGCCTGTTTGCCTACACCGAGCAGGATAACGGCACACCCTATTTAGTCATAGATCCCGCGTCGATCCATGAGATCCCCGCCGAGGATTACACCTGCACGCTCTCGCGCAAGTCCTGGGAGCTCAGCCAATACTTCGGGGACAAGCACATGGAAATCTGGGGCAAGACCTCCCTGCCCGGCAACCGCATCTTTGCCGTGCTTTACGTGGACACGCCCGAGATGGACTACTTCCACCCCGAGGCCGTGCAGTACGTGCACCGCATCATTGACATGTACCGCGAAAAGGGCGTGGAATTCATGGAGCTCTACTCCGACGAAATGCACATCCAGTTTGACTGGGATCTGGGCTCGCATTTCGGGCCTTACGAGATCCCCACGCGCTATATGACGGCCAATTTTGAAGCCGAGCTCGCAGAGATCGATCCCCTCTTTGCCGACTTTGACCGCGCGCTGATCTATTTCGGCTACGACATGCACACCGACCGCGCAATTCTTGGTCGCTCACACACCCAACACGTCTTGGGCAGCACCAAGGCAGATCTTGCACGCACCTTCCGCTTACGCAAGATATACTTTGAAATGCTCTCGGATCGCGTCGTGCACCTCTGCTGCGACGCAAGAGATTATATTCGCGACACCTACGTCAAAAACGCAGGCTGGGATCCCTTCTGCGTGGGTCACGCAACCTGGCAGGAATCCCCCACCTGTGACAAATACGGCCCCGGAAACGAGGGCATGTTCAACCTTGCCACCATCAACGGCTACTGTGCATACGATTACTCCCCCGATTACGTATACTCCAGCACCATCCGCGAGGCGATCTCGGGCTGCTACGACTATTTCAAATGGAACGACTACTTCTCCTACGGCGGCACCGACTTTTGCGAGAGCGGCTGGTTTGACCGCAACTACTACGGCGGTGCGATGTCCGCCTCTCTTGGCTCACTCAACCGCAACGAGGTCTGCCTGTGGGGCGCGTGGGGCTTCCCCGACGAGGCGAGAAGGCGCATGTCCTGCGTACAAAACGGCTTTGGCTCGCACATCCCGCGCGAGGGCATCGTGACCTACAACCGCCCGCGCGACGCCAAGGTTCTGTACGTTTACCCCAAGGATCTGACCATGATCGAGGAGCGATTTGGCAGCTGGATGGTGCAGTACGCTTACGCCAACTACTGCCCCGCCGACCGCATCACGGTGCTTGGCAAGGTGGAAAACGGCAGGCTTGCGCTGGGTATTTGCTCGTACGATACCGTTGTCGTGGGCTTTGAGCCCTTCTA
>JAFQEC010000003.1 GCA_017415805.1 Clostridia bacterium
ACCCACGGGACCCATTCATGGGTAGTAAGTAACAGATGCATGGCTGGCAGGCCAACAAAAAGCGCACTCGTGCGCCGCCAGTAGTATTAGGGCTATGCCCGAAAATGAAATACCCCCCGCTACGCGGGGGGATATTTATTTCAGCGCAGACAAGAGGACGCTTGAACCGCTTTCTGCGGCAAGCCGCAGACGCTTGAAGAACGCCTTGGCGACAGCGTCGCCATTTGCAAGGCAAAATCGGCGTTCTTCCCTGCCGCGACAGACCGTTTTCAACTTTTATTGCATCTTAACGCGGCAGGGTTTTCGCCTCGACATCCATACCAAAACAAAAACAGCACCCATCGGGTGCTGTTTTTGTTTTGGTGCGGGTAAGAGGACTTGAACCTCCACGAAGTTGCCCCCACTAGAACCTGAATCTAGCGCGTCTGCCAATTCCGCCATACCCGCATATGAAGGGTGTCACATCCGGGCGACACCCTGTCGTCGTAAGCCTTGCGGTTTACGTTGGTCTGAGTGACACGACTTGAACGTGCGGCCTCTACCACCCCAAGGTAGCGCGCTACCAACTGCGCCACACCCAGATTTCTGCGACTTGTATATTTTAGCACATCAAATCCCATCTGTCAAGGTTTTTTCGAAAAATTTTTCTATTTTTATAAATCCCATCAAACGGGGCGAAAAACAGGTGGATTTTCCTGTCTCTATGCGACCGATCTTGGCGTAAAAAGCGCGATGGTTGCGCCGCAAGGTGTATGAGCGCTTCTTTTTTCGGCTATAGTATAAGATATAAACGCGTGAACGCCACTCCACCGTTTTCTTGGCAGCTACTTTTGTCTAATATTGCCAAATATTACCGAGATTTTTTGGCATTTCATTTCGCAAAAGTTACATTTTTCCCCTTGGATGTGCGAACAAAATCTGTTATAATGTATATTGGATCAAAATGATTCAAAAACAAGAAGGAGGCAGCAATGACGAAAAACGTCAAATTGGACGAAAACGGCAAGCGCAAATTCGGCATACTCGACAGCGTGTCATATGCGGCAGGCGACTTCGGCTGTAACATGAGCTTTGCCCTGAAGTCCACACTCGCTATTTTCTGGACGCAGTTTATGGGTCTGGAGATCTGGTATTCCCTGCTGTTGATCGTGGTACAGGTCTGGGACGCGATCAACGACCCTCTGATCGGCTCGATCATCGACGCAGATCGGCGCAAATACAGACGCAACAAGTTCCTCGCCTATATCTGGGCGGGCTCGATCGGCCTTGTGATCGCGGGGGCGCTGTGCTTCCTGCCCGTGCCGAACGCTCCCCTTTGGGCACAGATCATCATCTTTATTGCGGGCTACGTGATCTGGGATGCCTTCTACACTGTAGCAAATGTGCCCTACGGCTCACTGCTCTCGCTGATCTCGTCCAAGACAGCGGACCGTGCCTCGCTCTCGGCCTGGCGCTCGGTTGGCTCAATGATCGGCAACATGGTACCCATGCTGCTTCTCCCGTTTATCATCTACGATAAGGACGACAACATCATCGGCGAGCGTGTATTCCTGGCCGCGCTGGTCATGGGCGCGCTTGGCTTCTTTGCCTTCCAGTTCATGATCCGCACCACCGAGCTTCGCGTGGATGAGGATGTCAAGCTCCACGAGGAGCGCCCGAAATTCAACGTGATCCAGGCATTTGGCAACTTTATGAAGAACCGTCCTGCCGTGGGCGCGACCGTGGCCGCGATGGGTATGTTCCTCGGCATGCAGGGCGGCGCAACGGCCGTGACCGTGCTGTTCCAATCCTATTTCAACAACGTTCAGATCTCGGGTCTGGTGCAGGTCTTTTCGATGATCCCGATCGTGGCCTTTACCCCGCTTGCACGCAAGATGGTGGTGAAATACGGCAAAAAGGAGCTTGCCACCTTTGGCTCGATCTGCTCGATCATCGCCTGCGTGCTGATGCTTTTGCTCCCCATTACGCCCGACATGAAGGGTATGGCGATCTACATCGGTTGTCAGCTCATCAACAGCCTTGGCATCGGCATTTATTCGACGGTCAGCTGGGCAATGATGGGGGACGCGATCGATTACAACGAATGGAAAACGGGCAAGCGCGAGGAGGGCGTTGTTTACTCTCTGCACTCGTTCTTCCGTAAGCTCGCACAGGGTCTTGGCCCGTCGCTGGTTCTGCTTGTGATGTATGCACTGGGTTATGTGGGTGCGAACAAAGGAAACCAGACGATTCAGGTGGCAACCAACATGCGCTATCTTGTGGCCGCACTGTATCTCTTCAGCGCGGTGTTGCAATTCCTTGGCCTTGCGCTGATCTACAACCTTGACAAGAAGAAGCTGGCGCAAATGAACCGCGAGCTGGGTCTTGCCGCCGACACCGGCTCTGCCGAAGCCGAAGCATAAGAACACGCACGGTGCCCGATTTCTGCAATTCTCGGGCACCGTTTTCACACGGATGTCACATTCGTATGCTATCATAGCAGTATTCCGCCGCGAACACGGTAAAGAAAGGAACAACAATGAGAACTGTTTTGAATTTGAATGAGGGCTGGGCATTTTGCAAGCAGGCAGCCGCCCTGCCCACGGCGCTCCCCACCGACTGGGAGAGCGTGACCCTGCCCCACACCTGGAACGCCACTGACGGTCAGGACGGCGGCAACGACTACTACCGCGGCACGTGCCATTATGCAAAGGTGATCACACGCGCGCAGCTCCCCGAGGCAGCACAGTATTATTTGGAGATCTGCGGTGCGAACTCCTCTGCTGACGTATATTTGGACGGCAAGCACCTCGCGCACCACGACGGCGGCTACTCGACCTGGCGCGTCAACCTCACCGAGAGCCTTGGTGACGAGAGTCTGCTGGTCATCGCGGTGGATAACTCCCCCTCGGACAGCGTCTACCCACAGGTGGCAGACTTCACCTTCTACGGGGGGCTTTACCGCAACGTAAACCTCGTCTGCGTGGCGGCCTCGCACTTTGATCTCGATTATTTCGGCGGCCCCGGTTTGAAGGTCACACCGCAAATCGACGGCAAGAACGCCAAGGTTGAGGCCGAGGTCTTCGTCACCAACCAAAAACAGGGGCAAAGCATCCGCTACACCGTGACCGACGCCGAAGGCAAGACGGTTGCAACAGCCGAGACCCCCGAGACCCTTGCAGTGCTGGAGATCGCCGACGTGCACCTGTGGCACGGCCGCAAGGATCCCTATCTCTACACGCTCAAGGCCGAGCTTATCGACCAAGGCACGGCGCTGGACACCGTTACCGCACGCTTTGGCTGCCGCACCTTCCGCATTGACCCCAACAACGGCTTTATCCTCAACGGCGAGGAATACCCCCTGCGCGGCGTTTCGCGCCATCAGGACCGTCTTGGCATCGGCAACGCGCTGCTCCCCGCACATCACAGGGAGGATGTGGAGCTCATTATGGAGGTGGGCGCTACCACCATCCGTCTTGCGCACTACCAGCACGACCAGTATTTCTACGACCTGTGCGACGAAAAGGGCCTTGTGCTCTGGGCGGAGATCCCCTACATCTCCAACCATATGCCAAACGGCCGAGCGAACACCGTCTCGCAGATGACCGAGCTGATCACACAGAACTACAACCACCCCTCGATCGTGGTCTGGGGGCTTTCCAACGAGATCACCATGAAGGGCGACTCCGACCCCGATCTGCTGGAAAATCACAGAATTCTCAACGATCTGTGCCACAAGATGGACAGCACACGCCTCACCACTATTGCCGCAGTCTCGCCCTGCCCGATCGAGAGCCCGTATATCCAGATCCCCGACGTGGTGTCCTATAATCACTACTTCGGCTGGTACGGCGGCGACACCGATATGAACGGCCCGTGGTTCGATAAGTTCCACGCCCGCCATCCCGAGATCCCGATCGGCTGCTCCGAATACGGCTGTGAGGCACTCAACTGGCACACCTCAAACCCCATGCAGGGCGACTACACCGAGGAATATCAGGCCTACTACCACGAGGAGCTGATCAAGCAGCTCTTCTCACGCAAGTATCTGTGGGCGACCCACGTGTGGAACATGTTTGACTTTGGCGCGGACGCACGCAGCGAGGGCGGCGAGCTCGGCCAGAACCACAAGGGCCTTGTCACCATGGACCGCACGTACAAAAAGGACTCCTTCTACGCCTACAAGGCGTGGCTCTCGGACGACCCGTTCGTGCACCTGTGCGCCAAGCGCTACGTGGATCGCGTGGAGGACGTGACCAAGGTCACGGTCTACTCCAATCTCCCCGAGGTCGAGCTCTTTGCCAACGGCGTGAGCCTTGGCAAAAAGAGCGCACCCGATCACTTCTTCTACTTTGATGTTCCCAACGTAGGCGAAACCAAGCTCCTGGCCGTTGCGGGCGAGTGCCGCGACGAAAGCACGATCCGCAAGGTCGAGGTCTTCAACGAGGACTACCGCCTCAAGGAGAAGAACGCTATCATCAACTGGTTCGAGATCACGATGCCAGAGGGACGTCTCTCGCTCAACGACAAGATGAGCGAGATCATGGCGACTCTGCGCGGCAAGCTCGTCCTGATGCGCCTGTTCATGAAGATCATGCCAAAGAAGGGCGATAAGGTTGCGGGCAGCTTTGAGCTTGGCGACGAGATGATGCAGATGCTGGGCGGCTTTACCCTGCTTCGCCTTTCGGGCATGGTGGGCATGATGGGCGTGACCCTCACCAAGGAGGATCTGCTCAAGATCAACAAGAAGCTCAACCGCATCAAGAAAAAAAAGAAGAAATAAAGCAGCATAAACGCCCTGCGCATCCCATTCAAGGGAATGTGCAGGGCGTCCTTTTCGCCGCGTAATACGGCACATGCTCTTGTTTTTTTGGCGCATTTATGGTACAATAGAAAAAAGCAAAGGAAATCGCTATGCCAAGCAAGGAAAGAATCGAAGAAAAAATGCAAGCACTGGCCAAGCTCCTTGGCGTAGCGGTGCGCGACACGAGTCATCTCGCACAGGCCATGTACTGTGAGCGACAGGGTCGAGACAACTACACCAACGACGCAATGGCCACGCTGGGGGATGCGGTGCTCAAGCTCATCTGGTCGGAATACTTTTTTGACAAGGGCTTTGACAAGGATCAGATCTCGGCACACAAGGCCGATATGGAGAACAACGCGACGCTCAAACGGCTGTGTGAAAAGATCGGGATCTACGACTATGCTTATAACGATCTGTATTTCGGTGACGAGGCACTGCCCCACAGCTACGGCCCCCGGCGCCCCGAGCACGACTTCTATTTAGAGGCTGTGATCGCCGCCATCTACCGCGATCAAGGGCTTGCCTACACGCGCGATTGGGTGCTGAATTTTTGGCAAAAGCACGCAGATGCGATCGTTCCAAAGGGTACCAAGCCCCAAAAGCAAGCACAAGCGAGGGAAAACTGATATGCCTACCTCACTCAAACTCTACATCGCGCTGCTCGCAGTGCTCTCTCTTGTCACGTTTGTGCTTTACGGCACGGATAAGGCAAGAGCCAAGCGCGGCGCGTGGCGCATTTCCGAGCGCACGCTGCTGCTCTGCTCGCTTTTCGGCGGCGCGATCGGCGGCCTTGCCGCCATGCAGCTCTTTCGCCACAAAACGCGGCACGCCTACTTCTGGGCGATCAATTTTCTCGCACTTGCGGCACACGTGGCAGTGCTTGTTTATTTGCTGATTTGATACAAAAAAGCCCCCGTTTGGGGGCTTTTTTTACTGTGCGCTTTTCTTGAGCTTGAGGTCCAGCCACGTGAGGCCCAAGGAGAATGCGTCGTGCATATTGTCCTTGCTACCCTGCTGAACGATGTTGTTGGGGTCCTTTGCGTCCAGGATCTGAATGAGCACCTTGTTGGGCACCTTTTCCTCTCCCACCGTGGTGTAGGACATGATCTCGAGTGCAAGCACAAAGGGATCGTGATTCAGATCTCCGTATATAATGGTGTTTTCCTCGCGCACCAGGGGCTTGCCCTGATACATCAGGTATTCACCCTCCACCTTCTTTTTCGTATCGGCCATTGCAAAAGCCTCCTTACCGTTTTCTCTGCTCATAGTATAGCACACCCACGCGCCCTTGTCAATCCCCCTTGGCAAAATACGGGGCGGCGGTCTGCAAGGCGTGGGGCAAGGGCTGTGCGGCAAAGCAGAGCGCATACAGGGCGTCTGCCACCTGTGCCAGCTCGCGCTGTCGCGCGGCGTTCGCGCCCAGTGCCACAATGTCCGCGGGCTTGGTTACCACGCCGACGGTGCGCGTTTTGCGCGTTTCGGCCAAGAAAGCACGGCCGCGCGCATTGGCGGCAAGCAAGCGCAAATAGGCAGGCCCTTTGGCAAAATCCTCCGTACGCACCCCTGCGAGCAGATAGAGCAGCGCGCGGCGTAGCCGTCCGTCGGTATAGCGCTTGGTTGCCGCGGCGGCAAGCAGTGATCCGTAATCGGTCGCGCGCTCGGCGGCGCGCGTCAGATGTGCGTAAAGTCCACCGCCGCAATCGGCAATTCCCCCCTCGGGCAACGCCTTTGTGCGCAGCTGTGCCAGCATGGCGGGGGCAAGGCGTGCAATATCGGCAAAGCCCCATTGCGCGGCCGCATCGGCAAAGAGAGCACGCGCGGCCATCGGCAGGCGGTCGCAGATCTGCTCACCGCGCGCCAGTGCGGCGCGAAGCGCCGTGGCCGAGGGGTGATTCTCGGTCAGCCTTTCCTCTCGGTAATCCGCACTCGTGCGGCGCACCGCGAACAGCCCCATGGGATAACGGCGTGCGGCACGCGCGTACTCCACCGCCAGAATGTCGTTAGAGGAAAATGCCTCGCCAAGGGTCGAAAAATGCGCGGCGGCATCCCCCATCTCGGGCGGCAGTGCGGCATCGCGTACCGCAGGGGAAGCATCGGTGCGGACGGCGGCACGCTGAAGGGCGGCGATATCGCCACTCTCGCTCCCAAAGGCCAGCGTATCCACGCCCAACGCCGCCAGTGCCGCAACACCGCCCTCGGCAAAGCGACGAGCCGAGCCCGCCGCAAAGGGAAAGGGCAGCTCCAGCACCAGATCCGCGCCCGCCGCCACTGCCATGGCCGCACGCGGCACGGGGGGCAGGATCGCCGCCTCGCCGCGCTGGGTGAAATTACCGCTCATCAGGCAAATCACGGTCTGTGCCCCTCGCACGCGCTCCAGCAAATAGGCGTGCCCCGTGTGCAACGGGTTGTATTCACAAATGATGCCGACGTGCTTCATGCGTGCTCCTTAAAAGAATTTTATATTATTGTTGGATAAATATTGAAAATGCCGCGCGTGTGTGTTATACTATGTGTTGATGCCCTGCCACAAGGGCAAGGGCGATCCCCCAATAGTATAGCACAGCGCGGCGGTTTTCGCAAGTGCCGCGCATCAAGGAGGAAAAAATGAACAAGAAGCTTGAGAAGTTGCAAAAATTTGCGGGCGTAAAGGGCCCCGTGCTCACCATTGTGATGGACGGTGTCGGCATCGCGCCCGATGGCCCCGGCAACGCCGTAAAGGCAGCATACACCCCGAATCTCGACCGCCTGATGCGGGATTATCCGACGGTCACGCTCCGTGCCCACGGCACGGCGGTGGGTCTGCCCTCGGACGACGATATGGGCAACTCCGAGGTGGGCCACAACGCCCTTGGCGCAGGTCAGATCTTTGCACAGGGCGCAAAGCTGGTCTCGAACTCGATCGAATCGGGCAAAATGTTTGAGAGCGCCACGTGGCGCGAGCTGATCGGCGGCGTGAAGCAAAGCGGCGGCACGCTCCATTTCCTTGGCCTGTTCTCGGACGGCAACGTCCACTCGCACATCGACCACCTCAAGGCCATGCTGGTGCAGGCCAAAAAGGAGGGCGTGGCGCGCGTGCGCATCCACACCCTGCTGGACGGCCGTGACGTGGGCGAGACCTCGGCCCTGGACTATATTGAGCCCTTTGAGGCCTTCCTTGCCGAGCTGAATGACGCGACCTTTGATGCGGCCATCGCCAGCGGCGGCGGACGCATGAACATCACCATGGACCGCTACGAGGCCAACTGGGCTATGGTCGAGCTTGGCTGGCGCACGCACGTGCTGGGCGAGGGTCGCACCTTTTCCAGTGCCGCCGAGGCCGTCAAGACCTACCGTGCCGAGACCGGTGTGATCGATCAGGATCTGCCCCCCTTCGTCATTGTCAAGGACGGTAAGCCTGTGGGTACGGTCGAGGACGGCGACAGCGTGATCTTCTACAACTTCCGCGGCGACCGCTCGATCGAGATCTCGCGCGCCTTTGACGGCGGCGACGAGTTTGACAAGTTCGACCGCGTGCGCGTGCCCCGTGTCATTTACGCGGGTATGCTGGAATACGACGGCGACCTGCACATTCCGAAGAAATATCTGGTCTCGCCCCCCGAGATCACCAATACCATGAGCGAGTATCTGGCCGCCAGCGGCGTCAATCAGCTCGCCATCTCCGAGACGCAGAAGTACGGCCACGTCACCTATTTCTGGAACGGCAACAAGTCGGGCAAGTTCTCCGAGGAGCTGGAGACTTATATCGAGATCCCCTCGGACGTGGTTCCCTTTGAGCAGCGCCCCTGGATGAAGTGTGCCGAGATCACCGACAAGCTCATTGAGTGTCTGGAATCGGGCAAATACCGCTATCTGCGCGTCAACTTCCCGAACGGAGACATGGTGGGTCATACGGGCAGCCTTGCCGCAACGCTGTGCTCGATGGAGGCGCTCGATCTTCAGCTCGGTCGCATCCTCACGGTGCTGGATCGCCTTGGCGGTATGGCGCTCATCACCGCCGACCACGGCAACGCCGACGAGATGTACGAGGTGGACAAGAAGGGCGTAGCCAAGACCGACAAGAACGGACGCTATAAGGCCAAGACCAGCCACACGCTCAACCGCGTGCCCTGCATCTTCTACGACAACACCGATGCCAAGAATTCCTATACCGTTAAGGCAGATAACGGCACGTTCGGCCTTTCGAACGTGGCGGCCACGATGGTCAACCTGATGGGCTATGCCGCCCCCGATATGTGGGACGAGAGCATCATTGAGGTCAAGTAAATCCAAAGAGGGAGCGCGCCCTTGCAAGGGCGCG
>JAFQEC010000023.1 GCA_017415805.1 Clostridia bacterium
ACTTTTTTCATAGATAAATCCTCCAATGTGTTCTTGAGTTTGACTGGCAGGTCTTTCTCATTCTATCACATTGGAGGATTTCTGTTCATCGGCAATAGCCTCTTTTGAACCACGCGACTATCGCGTGGTTTTCTGTTGCAACAAAAACGGCACCCAACGGGTGCCGTTTTCTTGATTTTCTCGCCCCGTTCGGGGGTTTTTGATTACAGGTTGTAGTACTTGTCAAACTCTGCGGGGTGCGGGATCTTGGAGAGCTCGCTGCACTCGGCACGCTTGGTCTTGATGAAGTTCTTGAGCAGCTCCTCGGGGAATACGCCGCCTGCGGTGAGGTAGTCGTGGTCGGCCTCCAGCGCGTCCAGTGCATCCTCAAGGCAGGTGGGCAGACCCTTGAGCTTTGCCTTTTCCTCCTCGGGCAGGGTGTAAAGATTCACGTCGTAGGGGCCCCAGCCGTTCGCGTGGGGATCGATCTTGTTCTTCACGCCGTCCAGGCCTGCCATCAGAATGGCGGCGTAGCAGAAGTAGGGGTTGCAGGTCGCGTCGGGGTTGCGCAGCTCAAAGCGGCGCTTGTCGGGGCTCTTGGCGTAGGCGGGGATACGGATGACCGCGCTGCGGTTCGAGGTGGCGTAGCCCACCGTCACGGGTGCCTCAAAGCCGGGCACCAGACGCTTGAAGGAGTTGGTGCTGGGGTTGGTCAGCGCGCACAGTGAGGAGATGTGCTTGAGCAAGCCGCCCATGAAGTAGTGCGCGGTCTCGCTCAGGTGCGCGTAGCCGTTGTCATCGGAGAACACGGGCTGGCCGTCCTTGAACAGCAGCATATGCACGTGCATGCCGCTACCTGCCTCGCCGTACACGGGCTTGGGCATAAAGGTCGCGCTCTTGCCGTATTTGAGGGCAGTGTTGTGGATGATATACTTGATCATCATGGTCGCGTCGGCCATGTGCACCACCTCACCCAGCTGCGGCTCGATCTCAAACTGACCCGATGCGGCAACCTCAGGGTGGTGATAGTTGATCTCAATGCCCGCATCCTTCATGTGCATACACATTTCGCTGCGGCACTCGTAGGAGATATCAAAGGGCTTTGCGATGTGGTAATTTTTCTGCTTGGGCACGACCACGCCCTTGCCCTCGCTGCCGCTGTTCCAGTAGGACTGCTTGGCATCCATCGAAACGCCGATGCTGTTGCTCTGCACCTCCCAGCCGATGTCGTCAAAGAGGTAAAATTCAAACTCGGGCAGGATCTTCATGGTATCTGCCACGCCGCAATCCTTCATATACTGCACGGCCGCGCGCACGATGTTGCGGGGATACTGGGGCAGGGGACGGTTCTGGGGATAATCAATGATCATGGCGTTGCCCGTCATGGAGAGCGTGGGGATCTCGCAGAAGGGATCGACCATGGCGGTGTCGGGATCGGGGATAAAGACCATGTCGCTCTTTTCCACCACGGCGTAGCCGTAGTTGGAGGCGTCAAAGCCGATGCCGCTCTTCATTGTCTCCTCGGAGAAGTTTTCGGCAGGGATGGTGACGTGACGGTACTGACCGTTGATGTCCACCATTTTGAAGTCAACCATTTTGATATTGTGCTGCTTGATGAGGCCCAAAATTGCCTGTACGCTCTTTGCCATAAAGTTACCTCTTTCCTTTTTTTCTCCTGTGGGAGTGCAAAACGGCTCACACATTGCTGTTATTATACCACAATTTTCCGCATTTTTCAAGCCCCTTGCACGAAAAGCAGGGAACAATTGACTCATTTGTGCCAAGCTGTGTCGTAAGCGCCCCGCGCGGTGCTTGCTTACGGCGGATACGGGGAAAATTAAAATTTTTGTTGTTGATTTTGAACAAATCGAAAAAAGTGCCTGACGGTGCGCGTTTTTTTATCGTTTTTTGCGTTTTGTCACCCCTTGGAAAAGGGGTTCTTGTGCGAAATGGAGAAAGTGGAAAAATACACCGAAATCACTTGACAAGCGCAAGGCTTTTTTTTATAATAATATACAGGTAATCGCGCTACGTGCGCCCATTCGCGAGGGACGGCGTGGTGCGATCCAAAAAACAAAAGGAGAAAGCATATGAAAAAGAAATTGCTTGCCTTACTGCTTGCGGTCATGATGATCGTTACGGTCTTCCCCGTTTCGATTTTCGCGGCCGATGCAGCCACACAAAATGAGACCGACCCCGGCGCAGTGATCGCCGTGGACGACTCTCTCGAGGCTCCCGCACCTGCGGAAGACGACTACTTCCAGCTCGTCAATAAGGTCGGTGCACACCTCGGTTACTTCAAAACCATCGAAGAGGCCGACGCGGCCTGGGATGATGGCTACACCATCCGTTTGCTCAAGGACTACGAGCTGACCGAAGCCTGGAACGTTGGTTCCTCTCGTGCCAAGGTTTTTGAGTCCAACCCTGCTGAGGGTAAGAGCGACGACCCGCTCAACGACGCAACCTTTGACGGTCAGGGCTATAAGCTGATCGCCAACGGCTTCACGGCGATCGAGATCGGTGTAGACGCATACTGGGATTGCTTCACCGTCAAGAACCTGATCGTTGTGTCCTCGGCCCTTGCGCTGGACATAAATGGCGGCACAGTGGGGCAGTCGGGTGTGATCTTCGAAAACTGCGAACTCTACGGCGACAATGCTTACTATCTGTTTGACTCTGCATTTTATGCAGACGCTGAAGAGACTCCCGCTCCCGCGGGTAATTGTGCCGTGCTGGGCCATACCGATAACGCACGCATCAGCTTTACAGGTGCCAACACGGTCGTTGCCTCCTGGGGCGGTCCTGCGGTGCGGACGGACAGCGGACCTATTGAGTTGGTCGACGGTCTGTACTACTCCCACACGGGCGAGGTCACCATCTACAACGCAAGACCGAAATCCACCACCAGCTCCAACGTGGTTGCGCTGCACACTATTTCTATTCACGGCGGCACGTATATCAACCGTACCAAGACCGTCGTTGCTACGCGCTACGGTACCGGCGTCAGCATCCTGGGTGGAACCTTCCTGCAGACCGGCGAGAACGCCGTTGCGGACACGGCTCTTTCTGCTATCAGCGTCGGTATGTACGATATGTCTGCCGCTGCAAATCAGAACGGTATCATGTATGTGATCGGCGGCGAGTTCTGGGTTGCGGAAAAGAGCGGCTGTACCTCCACCCCCGTGGTGATGGATGCAGGCTTCTCCGCCCTCTTCCTGCTGGGCAATCCCGCCTTCTACGGTCCCACGGCGTGGACGCTTTCGGGCACCACGGGCGTGCTGGTTGACGGCGTGCGCGTGGGTGACTATAACGTTTTGAACGCAATCGCTGCTACCGCTGAGACCAAGACCTACAATAAGGGCTTTATCAACGTCAGCATCGCCGCTGCCTACAAGCAGACGGTGAGCATGGCTGATAGCACCGCCGGTGCAGAGGGCCTCATTTATAATAAGGAAGGCACGCTGATTTCGGGCGTCAATCTCGACGGCACGGGCAACGGTTATGACCTTGTCTTTACCGCGGGCGCAGCCTATGCAGCAAAAGCGCAGAACGCGCTCAACCAGCTTCGCTTCTCCCTTACTTATATCCCCGCCTACGGCAGAATGGATCTGCAAGCCAATATTACGCCTGGAGCCCAGGTGAAAGACCTTATGCTTGGCGCAGCGGGTGGCGCACCCATCATCGTGAGCGGCCAGGGTCAGTATGGCTTCTCCTTGTCCGGCTCTTATCCCCTGACTCTCGCTTACGGCGGCAACCTTATCCTTAAGGATATGACCATCGCAGCGGCAAAGACCGGTGTCAACCTTGACGCTAAGGGCGTGCAGCTCAAGCTCACGCTGGATAACGTCGATATGTCGGTGAACGGCACCGCCTTCCTGATCAATACGGGCGACGCCGAGGTGAACCTGATCAACGGCACCACGGTCACGATGGCCACGGCCGCTATCGCCTTCCAGCTGCGCGGCTACGCCCGCATCAATGTGAAGGACAGCTCGATTGTCAACGGCAACAAGGCGATCTTCCACAAGTCCCCCGATCGCCGTGACATTGCTCTGGCAAATGAGGCAGGCTACTTAGACTGGATCGACAACGACGTTGTGCTCACGCTGGATAACGCCACCCTCACGGTAACCGGCGGCATGGAGCTCTTCTTTAGCGGCAAGCAGCAGTCCAACCAGAGCACCAAGTGCGAGGCAGAGCAAAGCGAGCACCGCACCACGCTGACCGCGAAGAACGGCACCACCCTGAACTACGGCGAGGAGTCGCTTGTGATCGACACTGCCGTTACGGTGCAGAACGCGGCAAAGACAGAGAGTGTAACGGTTGAGAATGCAACCTACGCCGCTGGCTACATGAAGGATGGCTTCACCATGCAGCTTGGCGAAAATGCCAATTATTTTGCGGGCGTCTCCCTGTATCTGGACAGCCCCGCAGCAGCATGGACGCTGGACGGCAACGGTGCCACCCTGTACGGTGGTACGGGCGGCTTCGAGGCACAGCCCACGAGTGGCATCGGTGCACTTGAGGTCACGGGCAACTATTCGGATGTTACGGTTGAGAACCTGACGATTGAGTCCACCTCCTACGGCTTTGCTACGGGTCCCGATGCAAACAAGGCCGTCTCCGCATTGAACCTCAATAACGTCACGGTCAACGCCGTGAGTCTCGGACGTGTTACGGGTGCAAACAACCTGGTCAACATCATCGGTGAAAACACCGTTATGACGGCAAGCAAGAACAATAATGTCTTTGAGGTTGGCGGTGCACTCGCAATTTACAACGGTGAGTTTAACACTCCCGTGGATGCTCTGGCAGAGGGCGCGGAGCCCACTGCAGTCTTCTTCGCAGTGAAGAACCCCACCGTTACGGATGCCAGAAAGACCACCACCCTGCTCACCGTCTACGGCGGTACCTTTAACGCAGGTCCTGCAGTCAAGTCCATGATCCAGACCTCCAACGGCGCAAACGCTGTGGTTCTGGGCGGTGACTTCAACTTCGCAGCAGCAGGCGAGTACAGCATGCTCCAGCCCGCCGTCGAGAACTACGGCTATCTGGAGATCCAGGGCGGTAACTTCTACGCGCCCAACGCAACGGCTCCCATCTACGCTCCCGCCACCCCCGAAAAGGCATACGCCATCTTCGCAGGCGGTACCTTCTACGGTCAGGCAGAGGAGACCAATCTTGTGAACAACCCTGTCATCACTACGGATGACGAGGGCAACGAGATCACCTTCGCTACCTCGACGGGCAGAAACTACGACGCGCTCTACTACGGCACGCGCATTGACGAGGTCTATGGCGTTACTACGGAGAACGATGTCGACGGTTACGCATTTGTAACCACCATCGCACGCGAGGATGCTGCGACCGAGGAGGCGGCTGACCTTGCCGTTACCGACGGTCAGGGCAACACTCGCTACTACCACGCAGACGAGATCGAGCTGGCCTTCTCCGCAGTTGGCGACGGCGGCGAGATCGTGCTGCTTCAGGAAACGGTCGAGGTCATCATCACGAATACCGAGACCAACTTCTATTCCAACCCCAACTACACCTTCGGTATCGAGACCGAGACCTTCAACCACTTCGTCGAGTACGCCATCGTGGGCGCTGACCTCGGCGAGGATGTGAAGGCGACTCTGGTTATCGAGTTTGATTTTGAATTGGTTGATGAGGTGGATCCCGAGACGAGCGAGGTCACGGGCAAGAAAGAGGGCTCCTACTTCGCACTCAACGTTCTGGGCGGCAACGTCACCTTCGAGAATCTGGACTTCCTGGCTACCTCGAGCTGGATCTATGAAGGGCAAGAGGAATACTACACCTTCCGTGCACTTGCAGACTCCAACATTGCCACGGGCGTTGTGATGAACATCAAGAACACCACCGTCCTGGCAGACTCCTACTCCACCCTCAAGCTCTTCTCCAAGAATGCCGAACTGAACCTGCTGGAGGGCGCATGCATCTCCCATATGGGCGGTGCTACCAAAGTGGGCGGCAGCGTGGAGATCGGCGGCAACGATTCCACGGTCAACGTCTATGACGGCGCTTGGATCGGCCGCGAGAGCTTTGATGATTCGACTGTTTACACCACCTACGGCATCGGCCTGACCGGTGACCGCAACGTGGTCAATATCTACGGCGGTAACGTCTACGGCGATTCGACTGACGCTGAATCCCATGCAGCAATCTATATTGCAAGCACTGCTCAAAATAGCGAGATCAACGTTTGGAACGGCGTGCTTAACGCAAGACGCGGCGTGCTCGATCTCGGCACGGAAACCGTTGCCAACGTGCTTGGCGGCACGTTTGCCACGTATATCCTGTTTGAGGAGAACGGCGATAACGCAGTCATCAACATCGGCGAAAAAGATAGCGACGCAGCCCCCACGTGCGCCGATGTCGCGCTTGGCTTTGTCTTCAACGGCGGCGAGAAGAGCACCTTCAACGTTTGGGCAGGCACCTATGAGTTTTCCAGCCGTGCCTTCTTCCTCAAGCTTGGCGATGCACACACCGTCAACGTCTGGGGCGGCTCGTTCACTGCGCCTGACATCTTCCGTGCCAGTACGGAAACGAAGGATGGCACCGTTCTTACACCTACCAATAGCACGGTCAATGCGTATGCAGGCACCTATTCCGCAACGACATCTATGATTACGGCCTACGGCGGCGGCAATACCTACAACATCGGTGTGATGGGTGAAAATTCCGTGACCTTCACGGGTGCTTCCACGTATCCCTTCGTGTTCAACGGTGGCACCGAGGACATCATTAACGTCTACAGCGGCACCTACACCGCCGCGAACTATACCGTTTGGGTGAATAGGGGCACGAGCGCTACCTTTAACCTCTACGGCGGCTCCCTGGTCAGCAACGGCAACGCTGCAATTCGCACAGAAGCGAACGCAAACAAGTGTACGGTCAACATTTGGGACGGTACGCTGCAGGCGAACCGTATCTTCTACGAAGCAGGTGTCAGCACCACCGTTAACATGTACGCAGGCAATTACAAAGCGACATCTGCGCTGATCGAGGCAAATGGCGGTAGCGGTGCGAACTACAACATCGGCGTCAAGGGTGACGATGCTCTGCTGACGCAGACAGGCACTTCCTCGTATCCCTTCGTATTCAACGGTGGCTCCAACCACACCATTACCCTTAACGCGGGCAAGCATACGGGCACGCACAAATCCTACGGTGCTGCTTGGATTCGAAAAGGAAGCGGTCACACCCTGAACGTCAACGGTGGTACGCTTCTCCACACCGAGACTACCAACCGTATGGCAGCAATTCTGACGCAGGTAGCCGCTACGATCAACATTACGGGCGGCCTGGTAGAGGGTTATCAGGGTATTCGTACCACCGGTGGCGCTGCCACTGTAACCATTTCGGGCGGCGAGATCAAGTCCCATGCTGACAACACCATCCAGGACGGTATAGGCTCTACCTTTACTATCACAGGTGGTACGCTCACGGCGGACACCGCTAATCTGGGTAGAGCAGACAAGAACGGCTACGTTTTCGCTCTCACCTCCGCAAGTAAGCTGACGATGACGGGCGGTACGGCCAGCGCCTACAACAACCTCGGCTACAGTGCCGCGGCCTCCACCTGGGTATTCGGCGGCGACGCCGTGCTCAACGGTGTAAACGGTATTACCTTTGCTCCCGCAAGCGGTATTACCGCAAGCATCAAGATTTCGGGTAACGCTGCCTTCCACGTCACAGGCGCGAGCTCCAACGCCATCGGCGTAACCAATAGCCCTGTGGGCACCCTTAACGTTGAGATCAGCGGCGGTAAGCTGCACGCAGGCTCCAACACCGTCTCGATCGGTAAAGCGCTTGCAAGCCTTTCGGTGGACATCAGCGGCGGTACGCTCATCTCCGACACGGGCGTTTCGTTCCTGACCACGCACACCGCTGCCACCATCAGCATCACGGGCGGCGCGTTCCTGACAAAGAATGACAACCAGTTTGTGACCATTCCTGCCAGTGCCGATCTGACCAAGATCACCCTGTCCGGCATCTATGCAGGCGGCACGACCATGACGCATGGCGGCAAGGCTCCCAAGGTCACCTATGAGAGCGCAGAGTACTTCATGTGGGCTTATGGTGCTGCAACCGACGCTGCATATGCAGGCGTCATGACCAACGGCGCACAGATCCGTATGGTTGAGAGCAGCAACGGCCTGCGCTTCGTGACCACCTTCCGCAAGGCCACCGTTGATGCACTCAACGCGCTCGGCGAGGTCACCTACGGCACGCTGATCGTTCCGCTGGATTACCTGATCGCTACAGGCGGTATCTTCACGCACGAGGCACTGACTGCGGCAGGGCTCGAGTCCGCGGATATCGTGGCAGACAACGGTATGATCGTTGATGCCAACGGTAATGTCACCGTCCGTGCGGCTCTGGTCAACATCAAGACCGAGAACTACGCACGCGGCTTCGCGGCTATCTCCTACGCTAAGGTTGGCGATACCTACTACTACGGCACGTTTGAGTCTCTGTACAACGCGCGCTCGATTGAGCAGGTTGCAACCATGGCACTCAACGACGTGTATTTCGTGGTCGGCGCGCTTAACGGCAAGCTTTACACCTATGAGAGCGTTGTTGAGGGTATCAACGGCTACAGCCGCTACAACGCAGCACAGCAGGAGATCCTGGCAGCTTACGCAGGTCTTGAACTCAAAACCGAAGAGTGATTCCTATGAAGAAGCGTTATGAACTGCTGAACGTAAGCCTCGAGGGGCTTGAGCCCATCGACATCCTCGCCGCCTCTCAAGGGGGCGGCGGGGGCGGAGGATACCAAAACCCCGGGAATGGCGATAACGACGACTACGAAAATGATATTTTCTGATCGTTCTCAATCGGTCTAAAAGGGCAGCCCCTCGGCGTCGCGCGTGTTACGCACCGCGCGCGGCGCTGACGGCAAAGCCCCAAAGACCTCACGGCAAACAACTGTCATGATCTGCAAGACTTTGTTCCAACTTGCAAGGCATGAGAGAGAATAAGGATAAAACAAGGGAGAAGCGGCTACTTCTCCCTTGTTTTTTGTTGCACCCACGATCTGCGGCGCAATGCGGCGTTGCTTAGCCAAAAGCGGCTCGACGTATGAAAATACGCCGTCGCCTTGCTTTTGCCTTCGCGCCTTGCCTTGCTTGCACCTCGCGGGTGCAGGCGAAATGTGTACTGCTCGATCTGCGG
>JAFQEC010000024.1 GCA_017415805.1 Clostridia bacterium
CAAGAATAGAAGGAAGCTTATCCTTTTACTCTTGCTCTTTCTGTCTGTATAAGGGTTTGGGCTTAGCCCCAAGTGCGTTTGACTAGTCAAACGCGATGCTCGCACTATGTTGAACATTCAAATTCTCCGTTAAGAGCATCATGCTAACTTTTTCTGTGTAGCGATATCATCCTTCCGTTTGCGCATTGCGGATCGCGGGCCGTCGAGGCGCCGCCCCCTACGGCTTTGTTTGAAAAAGCGCAAGCTTGTCGTACAGCTTGGTGCGCCGCCGCGCCGCGCGCAGCATCCGAAGGGGATGCACGCGCACCTCGTTCTTGCGAAACGGGCGACGGATCAGCCAGAACGGTACGAAAAACAGCAGAAAAACGCCGTGGCGCGCACAGATCGGCCACTCGGCGCGGCACTTGGCGGCGATGCCGCGAAGCCCTGCGCGCAGTGCGCCCTCGCCCTGTCGGCGCTCCTTGGTCACGATGCCCGAGCCCGCATAGGCTTGCGCGCCCTTGCCGAAATTGCCGCTGTCCAAAAAATCGGCCAGCAGTGCATCCGAGAGTGCGGGATCGACCGCGCCGCGCCATGCGGCGCAGTCTGCGTCAAGACCGAGGTGGCGCACGCAAAGATCGGTGAGCGTGGCCGCGAAGGTGAAGAGCCCGTATGCGTGCAAAAGCGGGAGCAATCGGTTGAGCGTATCCCCGTGCAGCTCGGCCTTGGCAAAGAGTGCGAAGTCCAGCACCTGCCGAAGCCCCAGGCCTCCGTCCTGCATATGATGAAGCATATGCAAGAGCAGTACCAGCGCCTCGCGCACGGGCTCGGGCTTGTAAAAGTCGATGCCGCAGATCGAAGCGGGAACGGCGGTCTCAACTGTGTCGGCAAGCAGGGCGGTGAGCTGTGCACCGATCTCGCCCTCGGGGATGCCCGCCGCGTGGGTGTGAAGCTCGATTTCCAGCTTATCCCGAACGTAGGTGAGGTGGTGTTCGCCCTCATTGATCTCGGGCACGAAGCCCTGCTCGGTGAGAAAATCGCTCACGCGCGAGATGGACTCCTTTGGGAGCAGGCAGTCGACGTCACCGCACACGCGAAGATCGGGCGAGGGGTAAAGCCGCGCGACCGCGCTACCCTTAAGAATGGCAAAGGGAATGTCGGCACGCGCGAGAAAATCGGTCAGCTCGGCTTGAAAGGCAAGCAACGCGGCGTTTTGGCGCAGAAGCTGTACCGTGTCGTTCTTCCAGCGGTACAGCACCGAGGAAGGAAGTGCATTTTCGGGCAGATCGGCAAGAGCGTCGCTTGCCACGCCGAACACCATATGACGCTCAGCGGCGTCGAGCACGGCCGCCATGTCTGCAGTGTCAAGGTCGGTCGGAAGGGGACGCGCAAAAAGCGCACGCGCGAGCAGCGCGAGCAGGGTGCGTTCAGAAGGAGAAATCTTGCGCATTGGCAGTTTCCTTTCACTTGATTACTTTTTTATTATTATAGCATGTTTCGTTGTGATTGGCAAGAGCACAAAGCCCGAGAGCATCGCTCTCGGGCTTTTGTTATGTCCGTTTCTCGGTGCGCACCATGGCCTCCAGGCATATGTTCTCGTCCTTGCGGGTGCGGAAATAATAGATGCCCGCGCCCCCGTCCGCGCGCTCAACGGTGAGGGTGTCGCCGAAGGCCGCCTCGCGCAGATAGGAGAGCGACAGCCCCGTCACGCGCGTACCGATCGGATCGGGCAGAAAATCGCATAGCATATCGGGGTATTTGGTGTTGTTCATGTGCAGGTTGTAGTCCAGATCGGCGTAAACGATGCGACGCGTGCCCACGGTCTGCCACACGGCGTCGCGCGGCGCGCGGTGGCGCAACGGCATGGAGACCGTGATCTCGGGCTCGTCCTCGAAGGGAAGCGGCCCGTCATCGGCACGCACCAGCGATCGGTCCGAGAGGCGCACCAGCGCCCAGCTTGAGGTAGCGCGCGCCACAATTACGCCATTCTTGCGGATCTCAAAGCCGCGCGGAAAGGTCGCGCCGTGTGCAGGGCAGGTGAAGGTATCGACCTCGATGTCGTCATAGGCGTGCAACGGCGCATTGAGCTCAATGGCCATGCGCGAGAGTAAAAAGCCCGTGCCCGTACGGTCGCGCATCTCGTCGAGCGTCGTGCCCGATGCCAGAAACTGGCGGTTGGCGGTCTCCTGCATATACATGAGCGTGGCCGAGGGACGCAGCTCGCGCAGGGCATCGGTGTCGTGCCAGCGGATATTGTAGTGTTCGGTGTATTTCATATGTTTTCCTTTGCAAAAGCGGAGCTGCCCCGCGGGACAGCTCCGTTACGTTCATCAAAGAGTGTTTTGAGAGCCCAGCACGTTCACGATCTTGTGCTTGACCATCTTCTTGACCTCGTCGCGTGCAACCTTGAGATAGCCGCGCGGGTCAAAGATCGAGGGGTCGCTTGCAAGCGTGCGGCGGATGCCCGCGGTCATGGCAAGGCGGATGTCGGAGTCAATGTTGATCTTGCACACGGCCATGGCAGCGGCGCGGCGCAGCTGCTCCTCGGGGATGCCCACGGCATCGGGGAGCTTGCCGCCAAGGGCATTGATCTCCTTCACGTATTCCTGCGGAACCGAGGATGCACCGTGCAGCACGATCGGGAAGCCGGGCAGACGCTGGCCGATCTCCTCAAGAATGTCAAAGCGCAGAGGCGGGGGAACCAGAATCCCCTCCTCGTTGCGGGTGCACTGCTTTGCGGTGAACTTGTACGCACCGTGCGAGGTGCCGATGGAGATAGCGAGCGAGTCCACGCCCGTGCGCTCTACGAAATCCTGCACCTCCTCGGGGCGGGTATAAGAGGATTTCTCAGCCACCACGTCATCCTCGACGCCGGCCAGCACACCAAGCTCCCCCTCTACCACAACGCCGCGCGCATGCGCATAATCCACGACCTTGCGCGTGAGGGCCACGTTGTCCTCGTATGCGTGGTGCGAGCCGTCGATCATAACCGAGGTGAAGCCACCGTCAATGCAGGACTTGCAGATCTCAAAATCCGCACCGTGATCCAGATGTAGTGCCAGATCCACGCCACTGTCCCGGATGGCGGCATTGGCCAGAGCCATCAGATACTCGTGCTTGGCATACTTGCGCGCACCTGCCGATACCTGCAGGATCACAGGGGACTTGGCCTCAGCGGCCGCCTCGGTGATCGCCTGGATGATCTCCATGTTGTTGATGTTAAAGGCGCCGATGGCATAGCCACCCTCATAAGCCTTTCGGAACATTTCCTTCGTCGTAACAAGAGCCATGATCATTCTCCTTTATGATAGTGAAATGTTATCAAGTATATTTTACTGAAAAACACAGGAAAAATCAAGTCCTTTTCCAAAAAAGAGAAAAATCCGCTTATCCTTCGACGCCGGGGAGTGTGAGCCCTACGGTGGCGGGAGAGGGGGAAGCAGCGCGCTCGGCCGTTGCAGCAACGGCGGCGGGGGCACTTGTAATGGCAGGGGGCACGTAGCGCGCGCCGTGAGGGACAAGCCCCAGACTCACGGCAATGGCATGGTCGATCTCGCGCATGCTTTCCTCGTCCAGCGCGCCCATTCGCTCGCGCAGGCGACGCTTGTCAAGCGTGCGCAGCTGCTCGAGCAGCACGATCGAGTCGCGCGAGAGCCCTGCGCGGTTGGCGTGGATGTCAATGTGGGTGGGGAGCTTAGTCTTGCTGAGGCGCGAGGTGATGGCGGCCGCGATCACCGTTGGGCTGTAGCGGTTGCCCACGTCGTTTTGTATGATGAGCACGGGGCGCAAGCCCCCCTGCTCCGAGCCCACCACGGGGCTTAAGTCTGCATAGTAAATATCGCCGCGCTTTACGCTCACTATCATAAGAATCCTCCGAGCTTCTATGTTTTGACGGTGCGTTGTGCGCCGCCATTCCTATTTTCGCCAAATCGGCGGCGCTTAATCACAGGATAAATTTTCCGCTCGCTTTTATTGTATGCGCGCATGTCGCTTTTTGTCGCTGCATGGCTGCTGACGCGAGCCGTGTAAAAAATTCGTTCGCTTCTTGTATTTTGCGGCCGTTTGTGCTACAATAATGAAGAAATGTGCAAAGAAAAGAGGGAACGGAATGGATCGCTTTTTCGGATTGGACAAGGCTTCGCTGCACGACGAGGGCCTATCCCTGCTCACCACCTATTACGACGCTACGGGCTTGGCGCTGGCGCGCGGATTGTTGGATGCCGCCGAGATCCCGTATCTGTGCCGTGAGCGCGGTGCGGGCGGCGTGGCACGTCTGGTCACGGGCTTTAATCTGTACGGAACCGATATTTACGTGCGCGAGGCGGATCTGGATGCCGCCGCCGCGCTTTTGGCTCCACCCGATGAGGGGAGCGAGGAGGACGGACAATGAAGGAGATTTTGCTTTGCAAGTACGGCGAGATCGTGCTCAAGGGCGCGAACCGCAGATTTTTTGAAGATATGCTGGCGCGCGAGATGCGCTACCGCGCCACCTTTTTCGGTAAGTTCACCGTGACGCACGCGCAGAGCATCCTGTATATCGAGCCCGAGGACGAGAGCGCCGATATCGAGGGCATGTTTGAGGCGGCACGCCGCGTATTCGGCATCGTGGGTGTGGTGCGCGCGGCGGTGGCCGAGAAGAATATGGAAAGCATCCTTGCCGTGGCGCGCGACTATCTTCCTGCGTATCTCGCAGGCCACCGCACCTTCAAGGTGGAGGGCAAGCGCGGCGACAAGACCTTTCCGCTCACCTCGCCCGAGCTCTCTGCCGAGGTCGGGGGCGCGGTGCTCTCGGCGTGTCCGCATCTGCGTGTGAACGTGCACAGCCCCGAGATCACCGTGCGTGTAGAGGTGCGCGAGCACGCCGCCTACATACACGCAGGGCAGTTCAAGGGTGCGGGCGGCCTTCCCGTTGGCACGAACGGCAAGGGACTTTTGCTGCTCTCGGGCGGTATTGATTCGCCCGTGGCGGGTTGGATGATGGCTAAGCGCGGCGTCAAGCTGGAGGCGCTGTATTTTGAGTCGATGCCCTATACCAGCGAGCAGGCGCGCGAGAAGGTGCTCACGCTTGCGGCCAAGGTGGCGCGCTGGGCGGGGAGCATGCAGGTGCACGTCATTTCGCTCACCGAGATCCAGCAGGAGCTGGTGAAGCACTGCGACGAGGATTATTTTACGCTGCTGTTGCGCCGTTACATGATGGAGCTTGCCAACCGCGTGGCAAAGGAGCACGAGGCGCAGGCGCTCATCACGGGCGAGAGCCTGGGGCAGGTGGCATCCCAGACCATGCAGGCGCTGGGCGTGACCAACGCCGTGGCGCGCTATCCCGTGTTCCGCCCCTGCATCGGCATGGACAAGGAGGAGATCGTGCAGCTCGCACGCCAGATCGACACCTTTGACACCTCGATCCTTCCTTACGAGGATTGCTGTACCGTGTTCACGCCCCGTCATCCGCGCACGCGCCCCGAGCTTGCAAAGGTCGAGGCCGAGGAGCAAAAGCTGCCCTTTGACGCGCTGTGTGATGCGGCATACGCCACCAAGCAGACCTTCTACGTGAAGGCCGAATTTTAAGGAGAGAACAATGACCAAGATCGATATTTTTTCGGGATTTCTCGGCGCGGGCAAGACCACGCTGATCAAAAAGCTGATTGCCGAGGCGTACGTCGGCGAGCGCTTGGTGCTGATCGAAAACGAGTTTGGCGAGATCGGCATTGACGGCGGGTTTCTCGCGGATGCGGGCATCAACGTCACCGAGATGAACTCGGGCTGCATCTGCTGCAGTCTGGTGGGGGATTTCGGCAAGGCGCTGGTGCAGGTGCTGGACGAATACAAGCCCGACCGCATCCTGATCGAGCCCTCGGGCGTGGGCAAGCTCTCGGACGTGATCCGCGCCGTGCAAAACGTGGGCGAGGAGCGCTTGCAGCTCACGGGCTTTGTGACCGTGGTGGATGCGAAAAAGTGCCGTATGTATATGAAAAACTTTGGCGAGTTCTTCAATGACCAGGTGGAGCACGCAGGCACGATCGTGCTCAGCCATACCGCAGGGATGAGCGAGGATAAGCTCACTGCCGCGGTCGAGGCTTTGCGCGCGCACAACGGGAGCGCCGTGATCGTTACCACCGATTGGAGCGCGCTCACGGGCGCGCAGCTGCTGGCCGCCATGGAGCGCCGCGACACGTTGGAGGCCGACCTTGCACACTTGCACGACGAGGAGATCTGCCCCGAATGTGGGCATCACCATCACGACCACGGGTACGAGCACCATCACCACCATCATGAGCACGGGCACGAGCATCATCACCATCATCATGAGCATGAGCACGAGCACCATCACGATGGGGAATGCGATTGCCACGAGCACGAGCACCATCACCATCACGACCACGGCGAGGAGTGCTGCTGCGGGCACGACCACCACCGTCATCACGCCGACGAGGTGTTCGTCAGCTGCGGTGCGGAGACCGCCAAGTGCTTTGACGAGGATGAGCTGCGTGCCGCGCTCGAAACTCTTGCCGTGGAGACCAAGTACGGTATGGTGCTGCGCGCAAAGGGCATTGTTGCAGGCAAGAACGGCGAATGGATCCACTTTGACTACGTGCCCGGTGAGCCCGATATCCGCCGCGGTGCGGCAGGCATCATCGGTCGCCTTTGCGTGATCGGCGCACAGCTTGACGTGCCCTTGCTCTCGGCGCTGTTTGGTGTGGAGCTCAAATAAGGAGGCAGTATGGCAAACGAACAGATCCCCGTTTATCTCTTTACGGGGTTTTTGGAGGGCGGTAAGACCAAAATGATACAGGAGATCCTCGAGGACGAGAATTTCAACGACGGGTGTAAGATCTTGCTGTTGGTCTGCGAGCAGGGTGAGGAGGAGTACGAGCCCTCACGCTTCTGGGGCAAGAACGTACGTCAGATGGTCGTGGAGGATGAGTCCGACCTCACGCTCGACCTGCTTGAGGATTATACCCGCCACCACAAGATCGACCGCGTGATGGTGGAGTACAACGGCATGTGGATGCTGGACACGCTCTATGCCGCGCTCCCCGAGAGCTGGTATATCTTCCAGCAGATCCTTGTTGCCGATGCACGCACCATCGTCTCCTACAACGCCAATATGCGCACCTTGGTGTTCGATAAGCTGCAAAATACCGAGACCGTGATGTTCAACCGCGGTGAGAGTGCCGACAAGGAAGCACTGCATAAGCTGGTGCGCGGCGTGACGCGGCGCGCCACCATCGCCTACGAGACCGCCGACGGGGAGCTCGAATACGACGAGATCGAGGATCCGTTGCCCTTTGACGTCAACGCGCCCGTGGTGGAGATCGCCGATGGGGATTACGCGCTGTTCTACCGCGATCTGGCCGATTCGATGCCCGAATACGACGGGCGCACCGTCAAGTTCAAGGGGCTTGTCGCCCGTGACCGCGCGCTTGGCGGCAAGGCATTGATCGTGGGGCGGCACGTGATGACCTGCTGTGCCGACGATATTGCCTTTAGCGGTGTGGTGTGCAATTTCAAGAGCGAGATCCCGTATGAGACGGGCGCATGGATCACGGTGACGGCCAAGATCCGCGTGGAGGAGCATAAGCTCTACGGCCAGGCAGGCCCCGTGCTCTACGCCGTGGATTCGGCGCGCACGTCCGAGCCAAAGCAGCCCGTGGCAACCTTTTACTAAAAAAATCGCCGATGCATCGCATCGGCGATTTTTTGCATAACCCCCCAAACGGTGTGAAAAACTACAAGAAAAGGTAAAAGGGGGGAAGGGAAATGGCTCAGATCGCACGCACACGCAGGCTTCGCTTGCTGGCCGAGCTCCACGAAACGCGCGACCGCGCCGCGCTGGCGGCACACCTGCGGCCCTTCGCACAGGACACGGTGATCCTGCGCGGCGAATTTCGCCGTGCCGAGGCGGTGATCGATACCGAGCAACGCCTGTTCTCGTTTTACGGGGCGGCAACGCAGGTGCTGGACGGGGGAGAGCTGATGCTGCCGTTGCCCGCCCCCGATTTTGATGCCGCCGCACCCTACGGGCTCCGCCATTTGCTTGCCGATACGGCGCGCTTGCAGGCCACGTTGCAGGCGATCCTTCGCGCCTCTGCCACGGCGCGCGTGTCGCTCCTTGCCCCCTTCGTGACCACCGTGCAGGAGATCGCCGCGCTGCGCTACCACATCGAGCGCGCGATGCGCACGCTGGCCGCGCGCGGCCTTTGCTTTGACGAGGGGATCGAGCTCGGCGTGTGCATCCAGACCCCCGCCGCGGCGATCGGCAGTCGGGCACTGGCCGAGGATGCGGATCTTGTGTTTGCGGATGTGGGTGCTCTGGCGCGCTTTGCACTGGCCGCGCCGCCCGTTGAGGAAAATCGGTCTCTTTGGCGTGACGCGCGGCCGCTGGTGCGGCGGATGGTCGAGCTTGCGGTGGGCAACGCGCATGCCGTTGGACGAAGGGCGGTCCTGTATGGCGAGACGGTGTCCGAGGCACGGGAGCTGGCGCACTGGCTTGCCATGGGCGCGGATGCGCTGGCGATCCCCGCCGAGGAGCTGCCGCGCGTGGCGCGGCGATTGCGCGCCGGCAGGGATTGAAAAAACAAGAAAAAATCCGCCGCAACACTTGCAAAACGCGGCGGAATCTGCTATACTATATGAGGTAAGCTGTGAAATAAGGCCATACCAGCCGGGGAAGTAGCGGAGCCCTGCACCTGAAATCCGCTATAGCAGGGGTAGATCCCCTTTTTGAGGACCGATGCGATGCGGTCCGGAGCGTGCTCTCCCGTGTTGACGAGTGGGTCTTGCGCAATCAGACGCCGTGAACCATGTCAGGTGGGGAACCAAGCAGCATTAAGCGGCTCTCCTGATGTGCCGCGAGGGTGCCTGCTCTGAGCGTGAGGCACGAAATCCGCGCAAAGGTGACGTTCGATCTGAGGGTGTATGGTCTTATTTTGCGGCTTATTTTCACATTTTTCGGGGAGGTGGATGCCATGCATCAGGCGTTGTATCGCAAATGGAGACCGCGTACGTTTGACGACGTGTGCGGGCAGGAGCATATCACCTCGGTGCTGCGCTATGAGGTCGAGCACCGCGCCACCAGCCACGCCTATTTGTTCTGCGGCTCGCGCGGTACGGGCAAGACCACCTGTGCCAAGATCCTGGCCAAGGCGGTGAACTGTGAGTCCCCCGTGAACGGCAGCCCCTGCTGCAAATGCGCGGCCTGCCTTGCCATTGACAGCGGTGCGACCACCGACGTGCTGGAGATGGACGCCGCCTCAAACAACGGCGTCGAGAACATCCGCGATATTCGCGATGAGGTGGTCTATTCCCCCTCGTCTCTGCGTTATCGCGTCTACATCGTGGATGAGGTGCATATGCTCTCGTCCAGTGCCTTCAATGCCTTGCTCAAAACGCTGGAGGAACCGCCCGCACACGTGCTGTTTATCCTTGCCACCACCGAGCTGCACAAGCTCCCCGCCACCATCGTCTCGCGCTGTCAGCGCTTTGATTTTCACCGTATTTCCACCCCCGTTCTGGCCGATCGCATCGCGTATATTGCACGCGAGGAGGGCATCGAGCTGGAGCGTGCCGCTGCCGATCGCATTGCGCGCATCGCGCAGGGCGGCATGCGCGACGCCATCAGCCTTTTGGAGCTCTGCGGCGGTGCACGCCGCCGTGTCGACCTTGCCACCGTGCAGGAAATGGTGGGCTCGGGCGGGCGCGAGGAGATGCTGCGCGTGGTGCGCGCCGTGGTGCAAAGTGATTACGATACCATCTTTTCGATCGTGGCGGATGCCGTGGCATCCGCGCGCGATCTTAGCATCTTCTGGCAGGATCTGATCGCGGTGTACCGCGACCTGCTGGTAGTCAAGACCACCGATGCCGCGGCACGGTATCTGGATCTCACCGATGCGGAGATCGAGGAGCTCGGTGCACTCGCGGCAAGTGTCGGCAAGGGGACGCTGCTGGCGCACTGCCGCTTGCTGGAGGATGCGCTCTTTGCCATGCAGCGCGCCAACTCGGTCAAGCGCATGGTGGCGGAGCTCACGCTGTTGCGGATGTGTGATCCGCGTCTTGACACCTCGACCGAGGGGCTGCTGGCCCGTATTGAGCAGCTGGAGGATGCGCGGTTTGCCGCGCCCGCTGCTGCACCCACCGCCCCCAAAAAGCAAGCGGACGGGGCGAAAAAAGAGCCCGAGGCTTTGCCTGTGCAGCCCGAATCGCCAAGAGCTGAGGCCGCCAAGCCCACACCCCCTGCCACATCTGCCCCCACGGGGCGTGTGCTGCACCGAGTGCGTGGCTTTATCAACTGCATTGAGCGTATGCGGCGTGAAAATTCCATGCTGGCATCCTTTCTTGCCGACGCGCGCGCCTTTTTGGATGAGGGCGGCCGCGTGGTGATCCAGCTGCCCAACCCCTTTGCCCAAATGATGCTGGAGCAGGGAGACGGCCGTGCGCTGCTTTGCCGCGCCCTGTCTGCCGAGCTGCAGCGTGAGGTGTTACCCGCTGCCGTGCTGGTAGAGGTGCCCGACGGCGCAACACAGAAAAACGATACCGTTCTGGACGACCTGCTGGAGGCGGCGAACGGAACCGATACACAATAAGACCAAAAAGGAGAACCGATATGAGAGCAAATTATCCCAAGGGTATGGGCGGCGGACCGCAGAATATGGCGGCCATGCTGCAACAGGCACAGAAGATGCAGGAGGATATGGCAAAGGCGCAAGCCGAGCTGGAGGAGCGTGAGTACGAGGTCTCGGCAGGCGGCGGAGCCGTCAATGTGAAGATCAACGGTAAGAAGCAGATCCTCGCCTTGAATATTGCCCCCGAGATCGTCGATCCCGACGACATCGAAACGCTGTCCGACATTCTGGTGGCCGCGATGAACGAGGCGATCAAGCGCGTGGAGGACACGAGTGCTGCCGAGATGGAAAAGATCACGAGCGCGATGAACCTGCCCGGCATGCCCGGTATGCCGGGGCTGTTCTGAGATGTCGGGCATCGAATCGCTCAACGTCCTGGCCGAGCAGTTTGCGCGGCTCCCCGGGATCGGGCGCAAGACCGCCCAGCGTCTCGCGTATGCCGTGCTCGCGTACAGCGACGAGGATATTGCGGCATTTACGCGCGCCATGACCGACGCCAAGGAGAAGATCCACCGCTGCCCCACCTGTCAGAACCTCACCGATCGCTCGCTGTGTCCCGTATGTGCGGATGCAGGGCGCGACCGCAGTGTGATCTGCGTGGTCGAGGATGCGCGCGCGGTGCTGGCGTTTGAAAAGGTGCGCTCGTATCGCGGCGTCTACCACGTGTTGCACGGTCTGATCTCCCCGATGAGCGGTATCACGCCCGATGCGCTCACGCTGCACGAGCTGCTGGCACGCTTGGAGGATGACACCGTAAAAGAGGTGATCGTGGCAACGGGAGCCACCACCGAGGGCGAGGCCACCGCAATGTATATTGCGCGCTTGCTCACCCCCTTGGGGATCAAGGTCACGCGCCTGGCGCACGGTATCCCCTTCGGCGGCGAGCTGGAATACGCCGACGAGATCACGCTTTCGCGTGCGCTGGAGGGACGCCGCCATTTTGAAGAATAAAAAAGCGGCTTTCGCCGCTTTTTTAATGCAGTTTTTTCGGTGTGTCAGTCAGCCCCAATAAATAGTCAGTCGAGACATTGTAATAGGTTGCAAGGCGAATGTACTTATCTACGCCCATCATCTGTATGCCCGCTTCCCATTTTCCCACCTGCTGGCGGGTTGTGCCCAAAAGGGCGGCTATATCGGATTGTGTCAGGTCGTGATCCTCGCGCAGATCTTTCAATCTTTTGTAGTAACTCATAATGCCCCCCTTTTTTTATATTATAGCATGCATCTCATAGGATGCACTTGACAAGCACCTTAAAAGGTGCTATAATAAACAAAAAGCACCTTTTAAGGCGCGGAAGGAAGGGTTTTATGGAAAGCTACGAACGAATAAAGCATTTGCGCGAGGAAAACGGTTATTCTGTTTTGGAAATTGCAAGGCTGTTGAATTCTACACCCCGTCAAGTGCGAAAATGGGAGAGTGGAGAGGTGAAAATGCGGTTTCGGCATTATATCCGTCTTGCTCAATTCTATAACGTGAGCTTGGATTATATAGCGGGCTTTACGAACGAGCGTCTTACACAGTAAGACGCTCGTTTTTTGCAACAGAAAACCACGCGACATGTCGCCTCACGCTACGCGTGGTTCAAAAGAGGTTATTGTCGGTGAGGAGAAGCAAACAAGGGATAGAGGCAGGATGTGTTTTGTGAAAGGCTCCCTGCGGGGAGCGAAAGAAACCAATGGTTTCTTTCTGAAGAACGCAAACGTTCTTCGTGGGGCATGTCACCGAAGGTGACTGAGGGAGAGTGCGCAACTATGGAAAAGCAATCATAATAAAGCAAGCGAAAAAGTGAAGGTCGCGCGTGCTCCTTCCGTCACGCATACGCGTGCCACCTTCTTCTCGGAGGAAGGCTACAAAGTAGCCGACCGACGAGGGGCGGAGAGAAGGCTACAAAGTAGCCGACCGACGAGGGGCGGAGAGAAGGCTACAAAGTAGCCGACCGACGAGGGGCGGAGAGAAGG
>JAFQEC010000025.1 GCA_017415805.1 Clostridia bacterium
AGTCGGCGTGGCCGGGGCAGTCTACGTGAGCGTAGTGACGGTTTGCAGTCTCGTACTCAACGTGACGGGTGTTGATTGTGATACCGCGAGCTCTCTCCTCGGGAGCGTTGTCGATCTGGTCGTATGCCATGAACTCGACGTTGCCTGCGCCAAGGGAAAGGGTCTTGGTGATTGCAGCGGTAAGAGTGGTCTTACCGTGGTCAACGTGACCGATGGTACCAATGTTTACATGGGGTTTTGTTCTCTCGAATGTTTCCTTTGCCATTTTAGGTATCCTCCGTAAAAAATTTTAGTAGTTGTGGTTGGAATCAGCGAGCCTTGTTGCGCTTGGTCACGATCTCTTCCTGGATCGACTTCGGCACTTCGGCAAATCCGCTGGGCTCCATGGCGTATACACCGCGTCCCTGCGTCTTGGAACGCAGGTCGGTGGCATAACCGAACATATTAGCAAGCGGCACCGAAGCATGGACCTCAGTTGCACCGTTGCCGGGCTCCATCGAGATGATCTGGCCGCGGCGAGAGTTGAAGTCGCCGATCACGTCGCCGAGATAATCGTCCGGAACCGTGGTCACGACCTTCATGATCGGCTCGGTCAGAACGGGATCAGCCTTACGCATAGCCTCCTTGACTGCCATGGAACCGGCAATCTTAAACGCCATTTCGGAAGAGTCGACCTCGTGATAAGAGCCGTCGTACAGGGTGACCTTGATATCGACCACGTTGTAGCCTGCCAGAACACCGCTTTGCAGCGCGCCCTGGATACCGGTATCGACCGCGGGGATATACTCCTTCGGGATCGCACCGCCGGTTACAGCGTTGACAAATTCGTAGCCCTTGCCGGTCTCGTTGGGCTCGACGGTCATCTTGACGTGACCGTACTGACCCGAACCGCCACTCTGGCGCTTGTACTTGGTCTCCTGGTCGACCTTCTTGCGAATGGTCTCCTTGTAGGCAACCTGAGGAGCGCCGATGTTTGCCTCGACCTTGAACTCGCGAAGCAGACGGTCTACGATGATCTCCAGATGGAGCTCGCCCATGCCGGCGATGATGGTCTGACCCGTCTCCTCATCCGTGTAGGTACGGAAGGTGGGGTCCTCCTCTGCCAGCTTTGCGAGTGCAATGCCCATCTTCTCCTGGCCTGCCTTGGTCTTGGGCTCGATCGCCACGTGGATAACGGGCTCCGGGAAGACCATGGACTCCAGAATAACGGGAGCCTTTTCATCGCAGAAGGTATCACCGGTGGTGGTGTTCTTCACACCGACCACGGCAGCGATATCACCGCTGTAGCAAACGTCCAGGTCGGAACGGTTGTTTGCATGCATCTGCAGGATACGGCCGAAGCGCTCACGCGCGCCCTTGGTGGAGTTGTAAGCCGTGGTGCCTGCCGCGATGCTACCGGAGTAGACGCGGAAGAAGCACAGCTTGCCCACAAAGGGGTCGGTCATGATCTTGAATGCAAGCGCCGAGAAGGGGGCGTTGTCGTCCGCAGGACGCTCCTCCTCTTCCTCGGTGTCGGGATTGATACCCTTAATTGCGGGGATATCAAGGGGAGAGGGCATATAGTCGAGCACCGCGTCAAGCAGCTTCTGCACGCCCTTGTTCTTGTACGACGTACCGCAGACAACGGGAACGATCTCGTTGTTGATGGTAGCCTTACGCAGAGCGACCTTGAGCTCCTCGACCGTGATCTCCTCGTCCATGAGGTACTTCTCCATGAGCTCGTCGTCGGTGGCGCAGATCGCCTCGACCATAGCTGCACGGTACTCCTCGGCCTTTTCCTTCATATCCTCGGGAATCGCCTCAACGCGCATATCCTTGCCCATATCGTCGTAGTAGACGTCGGCTTCCATATTCATCAGGTCGATGATGCCACGGAACAGGGCCTCGGACCCGATGGGAAGCTGGATCGGCACGGCATTTGCCTTGAGACGATCGCGGATCATGCCAACGACGCGGTAGAAATCTGCGCCGTTGATGTCCATCTTATTGACGTAGCACATACGGGGAACGCGGTACTTGTCCGCCTGTCTCCAAACCGTCTCGGACTGGGGCTCAACGCCACCCTTGGCGCAAAGCACGGTCACAGAGCCGTCGAGAACGCGCAGCGAACGCTCCACCTCAACGGTGAAGTCCACGTGTCCGGGCGTGTCAATGATGTTGATACGGTGGCTGGTTGCCTTGGCCTTGGCGGCATCGTTCTGGTTCTCGGTGTGAGTCCAAAAGCAGGTGGTAGCAGCAGAGGTAATGGTAATACCGCGCTCCTGCTCCTGCGCCATCCAGTCCATCGTAGCGGCACCCTCGTGCGTCTCGCCGATCTTATGGGTCTTACCCGTGTAGAACAGGATACGCTCGGTGGTGGTAGTCTTACCGGCATCGATGTGTGCCATGATGCCGATATTGCGAGTCCGTTCAAGCGGATATTCTCTTGCCATGGCGGAACTCCTTTATCAGTATCTGTAATGTGCGAAAGCCTTGTTGGCTTCTGCCATTCTGTGGGTTTCTTCCTTCTTCTTGAATGCGCCACCCATGCTGTTCTTTGCGTCCAGGATCTCTGCGGCAAGGCGCTCCGCCATGGTGCGCTCGCCACGCTTACGCGCATAACCGATCATCCAACGCAGACCAAGGGTCTGGCGGCGCTCTGCGCGAACCTCCATCGGGACCTGATAGGTCGAGCCGCCCACACGGCGAGCCTTGACCTCCAGAACGGGCATAACATTCTCAAGAGCTTCGTTAAATACTTCCAGCGGGCTCTGACCCAGCTTCTCCTCTACGGCGCGGAATGCGTCATAAACGATCTTCTGTGCCACACCCTTCTTGCCGTCCTCCATCACGTTGTTGATCAGCTTGGTCACAAGCTTCGAGTTGTACAACGGATCCGGGAGAACGTCTCTTTTGGATATACGACCTCTTCTCGGCACTTTACTTCCCTCCTTCATGAAAAATATGAATTCTTCGGTACTCGGGTTTGTTTCCCGTCAGCGCTCGTCGAAGCAACATAAACATTAAAATTTCTGTCAGCCGGACGATGCTTTATGATACCATTTGCCCCAAATTACTTCTTGGGGGCCTTTGCGCCGTACTTGGAACGGCTCTGCTTGCGGTTTGCAACGCCCTGTGCGTCAAGCGTGCCGCGGATAATGTGGTAACGAACACCGGGCAGGTCACGAACACGGCCGCCGCGAATGAGGACAACCGAGTGCTCCTGCAGGTTGTGACCGATACCGGGGATATAGGTGGTAGCCTCAAGACCGTTGGTAAGACGGACTCTTGCAATCTTACGAAGTGCAGAGTTCGGCTTCTTCGGACTTGTGGTGGACACCTTCGTGCACACGCCTCTTCTCTGGGGTGCGCGCTGGTCGGTCTGCTCGTTATTCAACGTATTGAAGCCCTTCTGCAACACGGGGGACTTGGACTTGTACGTCTTATCACAACGGCCCTGTCTGACAAGCTGATTAAAAGTTGGCATTTTTCTCCTCCTTCTTCAAAAAATTTTAATGTTTACCCAATTTGGGCATAGTTCACCCAAACGGTACGTTTTATTATAGCATGTTCGATTTTCCTTGTCAAGACAGCAAAATCTCCGTTAAAAATTTCTCTCTTTTGCACAATTTTTTTGCCATATCCCTTCTATTTTACACGAAAAACTCCCAATTTATACAAAGAAAACCGCGGTTTTCTCCGCGGTTTTCTCTTTTTGGCGATCAGAAATACATGGGCTCGCGCTCGCCGAGAGGATTCTCGTGCGTGGGCTCCACATGCACGTCGCGGTAGCAGCCCATACCGGTACCGGCAGGGATCAGCTTACCGATGATGACGTTCTCCTTCAAGCCGAGCAAATGATCGACCTTGCCCTTGATCGCAGCCTCGGTGAGCACCTTTGTGGTCTCCTGGAACGAGGCGGCGGAAAGGAAGGATTCGGTCTGCAAGGATGCCTTGGTGATACCAAGCAGCACACGGCTGGCAGTCGCCTCACGCAGGTTCTCCTCGCCTGCATGGATGCGCTCGCGGATACGGTTGTTGACCTCCTCGAAATCGAGAACGTCCATCAGCGTTCCGAGCAGCAGCTCGGTGTCTCCCGCATCCTCCACATGGACCTTGCGGGTCATCTGGCGTGCGATGATCTCGATGTGCTTGTCGTTCACGCTAACGCCCTGCGAGCGATATGCGTGCTGGATCTCCTCCAGAATATACTCGTAGACCTTGTTCAGGCCGCTGATACGCATGATATCGGAGGGAGCCTTGCTACCCTCGGTCAGAACCTGACCGCGCTCGATGGCATCACCCTCACGAACGGCGATCTGCATGCCGTACGGAATGGTGTACTTGTGCATCTCACCCGTGGAATCCTCGATCACGCTGATCTCGTGCACGTTGATGTTCTCGCCGTGCGCGATGCTCTCGATGCGACCGGTCTGCTCGCAGATAATGGCGGCCTTCTTCGGGGGACGCGCCTCAAAGAGCTCCTCCACGCGAGGAAGACCCTGCGTGATATCCGAGCCTGCGACACCGCCCGAGTGGAAGGTACGCATCGTCAGCTGGGTACCGGGCTCACCGATCGACTGTGCGGCGATGATACCAACCGCCTCACCGACGCTGACAAGCTTGCCGGAAGCGAGATCCGCACCGTAGCAGTGTGCACAGATACCGTGGCGTGCGTGGCACTTCAGGATCGTACGGATCTCGACCTCCTTGATGCCTGCGGCCTCGATGGCCTTTGCATCCTCCTCGGTGATCATCGTATCTGCGCCAACCAGCACGTTGCCCTCGGCATCCTTGACCTCACCAAAGGTGTAACGGCCAATGATACGCTCGGACAGAGGCTCCAGCGGCGAGCCGGGGGTCTGGGGATTGGCGATCTCGCGCACGATCTGGCCCTCGGTGGCATCGCAGCACTCCTCGCGCACGATGACCTCCTGCGAGACGTCCACCAGACGGCGGGTCAGGTAACCCGAGTCTGCGGTACGCAGAGCCGTATCCGAAAGCGACTTACGCGAGGATCTCGAGCCCATGAAGTACTCGAGGATCTTCATACCCTCACGGAAGTTGGACTTGATCGGGATCTCCATGGTCTTACCGTTGGTTGCGAACATCGAACCGCGCATTGCGGCCAGCTGACGCATCTGCTTGGTCGAGCCACGGGCGCCCGAATCTGCCATGATCTTGATCGGGTTGAGGTCGTGGAAGCACTGCATCATCTTGGCAGTGACATCCTCGGTGGTAGCAGCCCAGATCTTAATAACGCTGTTGTAGCGCTCCTCATCGGTGAGAAGGCCGCGGCGGTAGTAGGCATTGATGTTGTCCACGCGCTCCTGGGCGGCGTTGATGATCTCGGGCTTCTCCTTCGGAATGGTCATGTCGTAGACCGAGATCGAGAAGGAAGCACGGGTCGAATACTGGTAGCCCATGACCTTGATGTTATCCAGCATCTCGGCACATTCTGCCGCGCTGTGATGCTTGATGCAGTTGTCGATGAGCATACCGAGGATCTTCTTGACGTTGCCCTTGTTCTTCTTGAGGAAGGCGGTGTCGATCTCCATCTTCAGCGCATTCTCGGGCTTGGAGCGATCGACAAAGCCGAGGTCCTGCGGAATGTTGCTGTTGAAGATCAAGCAGCCGAGCGACGTCTCGACAAGGCCCGTGACGGTCTTGCCGTTGACCTCACGGCTAACGCGCACCTTGATGGGCGCGTGCAGGCCGAGCTCGCCGTTGACGTAGGCCATGTTTGCTTCGTTGAAATCGCGGAAGTACATGCCCTCGCCGGGCTCGCCGGGCTTCTCCATGAGCAGATAGTAGGTGCCAAGGATCATATCCTGCGTGGGCACGGCAACGGCGCGGCCGTCGGCGGGCTTGAGCAGGTTATTGGCCGAAAGCATGAGGAACCGTGCCTCGGCCTGTGCCTCTGCGGACAGCGGCACGTGCACGGGCATCTGGTCGCCGTCAAAGTCCGCGTTGAAGGCCGAGCAGACCAGCGGATGGAGCTTGATGGCACGACCCTCGACCAGCACGGGCTCGAAGGCCTGGATCGACAGACGGTGGAGCGTAGGTGCACGGTTGAGCAGCACGGGATGCTCCTTGATGACGTTCTCGAGTGCGTCCCAGACCTCGGGGTGCTGGTAGGCACGCTCGATCTTCTTCTGTGCTTCCTTAATATTAGTAGCCTTCATCATTTCGGTCAGGCGCTTGACGACGAAGGGCTTGAACAGCTCCAGCGCCATCTCGCGGGGCAGACCGCACTGATAGATCTTGAGATTCGGGCCGACGACGATAACCGAACGGCCGGAGTAGTCCACGCGCTTACCGAGCAGGTTCTGACGGAAGCGGCCCTGCTTACCGCGCAGCATCTCGGACAGAGACTTGAGCTGACGGTTCGAGGGGCCCGTGACGGGCTTGCCGCGGCGGCCGTTGTCGATCAGCGCGTCCACAGCCTCCTGTAGCATGCGCTTCTCGTTGCGCACCACGATCTCGGGCGTATGGATCTCCATGAGCTTCTTCAAGCGGTTGTTGCGCGCGATCACGCGGCGGTACAGCTCGTTGAGGTCCGAGGACGCGAAGCGTCCGCCGTCGAGCTGCGTCATGGGGCGAATATCGGGCGGGAGCACAGGCAGCACGTCCAGCACCATCCAATCCAGATGGTTGCCCGACTTGCGGAAGGCCTCCACGACCTCCAGACGCTTGATGATACGGATCTTCTTCTGACCGGTTGCGACCAGAAGCTCATCCTTGAGCTGCTGTGCAAGGGCCTCGATATCAATGCCCGCAAGCAGCTCCTTGATGGCCTCCGCGCCCATGCCGACGCGGAATTCGCTGCCATACATTTCACGGTATTCCTCGTATGCCTTCTCGGTCAGCACCGTTCCCTTCACCAAGGGGGTGAGACCGGGATCGAGCACCACATTCTCGGCAAAGTAGAGCACCTGCTCGAGCTGCTTTGGCGAAATGTCCAGCACCAGAGCCATGCGCGAGGGCACGGCCTTGAAATACCAGATGTGCGACACCGAGCAAGCGAGCTCAATGTGACCCATGCGCTCACGGCGCACCTTCTTGGTGGTGATCTCCACGCCGCACTTCTCGCACTTGTGAACGCGGTCGCGCGGCAGGCTGCTGATGTGCGAGTTCTTATACTTTCCGCAGTAGCACGCGCCGTCCTTGGTCGGGCCAAAGATGCGCTCGCAGAAAAGGCCACCGACCTCTGCCTTGAGCGTGCGGTAGTTGATGGTCTCGGGCTTGGTGACCTCGCCGTAGGACCAGTCGCGAATCATATCCGGAGATGCCAGACCGATCTTAATCGAATGAAATTCGTTATTTGCCATTGTCCTTTCTCTCCTCCTTAGTTCAAATCGTCGTCATAAGAATCATCCAGATCCTCGGGCGCTGCAAAGAGCGAATCCTCCTCGTCACCCTCGATGGTCAGATCCTGCAGATCGTCCTCGTCGAGCTCGTGGCGGTTCAGCTCCTCGTCGATGGCGGCAAGCTCGGCACGGTTGGCGTAGGCGGGCGCCTGCTCGTCGTTGCACAGGGTGGAGAGCTTGATCTCCTCGCCGTCCTTATCCAGCACGCGCACGTCAAGTGCCAGTGCCTGCAGCTCCTTCACGAGCACCTTGAAGGACTCGGGAACGCCGGGCGTGGGGATATTCTGACCCTTGATGATGGCCTCATAGGCGCGGCGACGGCCGTTGATGTCGTCCGACTTCACGGTCAGGATCTCCTGCAGCGTGTAGGCGGCACCGTATGCCTCAAGCGCCCAAACCTCCATCTCACCGAAGCGCTGGCCGCCGAACTGGGCCTTACCGCCCAAGGGCTGCTGCGTGATGAGCGAGTAGGGGCCGTTTGCGCGGGCGTGGATCTTATCGTCCACGAGGTGATGGAGCTTGAGATAGTACATGATACCCACGGTAACGGGGTTGTCAAACGGATCGCCGGTGCGGCCGTCATACAGCGTAGTCTTGCCGTCGATGACCTTGACCTTACCTTCTTCGATGAGTGCCGCGATCTTTTCGGGATCGTTGCGCACCGCATCCTCCACACGCTGGTAGGTCTTGTTCCCTTCTGCATCCACGCGCTCGTAGAACAGCTCCTTGCCGTCCACATTTTCGCCACGGCGGATCTCACGGGCCATGCCTGCCATACGCATGCATTCCATAATATCCTTCTCGTTTGCGCCGTCGAACACGGGGGTCATGATCTTCCAGCCCAGCTTCTTGGCGGCAATGCCAAGGTGGACCTCCAGCACCTGACCGATGTTCATACGCGAAGGCACGCCCAGGGGGTTGAGCACGATATCCAGCGGCGTACCGTCGGGAAGGAAGGGCATATCCTCGGGGGGCAGGATGCGCGAGACGACGCCCTTGTTACCGTGGCGGCCTGCCATCTTGTCACCGACCGAGATCTTGCGCTTCTGTGCGATATATACACGAACCTGCTTGTTCACGCCTGCGGGCAGCTCGTCGCCGTTCTCGTGCGAGAACACCTTGACGTCGACCACGATGCCCGACTCGCCGTGAGGCAGACGCAGCGAGGTGTCACGCACCTCTCTTGCCTTCTCACCGAAGATGGCGCGCAGCAGTCTCTCCTCGGCGGTGAGCTCGGTCTCGCCCTTGGGCGTGATCTTGCCCACGAGAATGTCGCCTGCGCGGACCTCGGTACCCTTCTTGACGATACCCTCTGCATTCAGATCCTTGAGGGCATCCTCGCCCACGTTGGGGATCTCGCGGGTGATCTCCTCCGGGCCGAGCTTGGTATCGCGCGCGTCGTGCGTGTATTCTTCAATATGAAGCGAAGTGTACACGTCGTCACGCACCAGTCGCTCGTTGAGCAGCACGGCGTCCTCGTAGTTGTAGCCCTCCCAGGTCATAAAGCCGATGAGAGCGTTCTTACCCAGCGAGATCTCGCCGTTGTCGGTAGCGGGGCCGTCCGCGATCACGCGGCCTGCCTCCACAAACTCATTCTTCTTGACCACGGGGCGCTGGTTGTAGCAGGTGCCCTGGTTGGTGCGCTTGAACTTGATCAGCTCATAAACGTCACGCTCACCGTCATCGCGGGCGATGACGATCTTATCGGCATCCACGTACTCAACAAGACCCGTGTTGCGTGCGGTGATGACAACGCCCGAATCCACAGCGGCCTTGTATTCCATACCCGTACCGACGATGGGCGAATCGGTGACCATCAGCGGCACCGCCTGCTTTTGCATGTTCGAGCCCATGAGTGCACGGGAGTTATCGTCGTTCTCAAGGAAGGGGATCATCGCCGTTGCGACCGAGACCACCATCTTGGGCGAGACGTCCATGAAGTCGACCATAGAGGCCTCGACCTCGCGGATGTCGTTCTTGTCGCGGGCATTGACGATCTTGTTGACGAAATGCCCTTCCTCATCCAGCGGCTCGTTGGCCTGTGCGATGATATAGCGATCCTCTACGTCCGCGGTCATGTAAACGACCTCGTCGGTGACGACACCCTTCTCCTTGTCGTACTTGCGATAGGGGGCCTCGATGAAGCCGTAATCGCTGATACGCGCATAGGTGGTGAGGTACGAGATCAGACCGATGTTCGGACCTTCGGGGGTCTCGATCGGGCACATACGACCGTAGTGGGTGTAATGTACGTCACGGACGTCGAAGGATGCGCGGTCACGCGAGAGACCGCCGGGGCCGAGTGCCGAGAGACGGCGCTTGTGCGTCAGCTCTGCGAGCGGATTGTTCTGATCCATGAACTGCGAGAGCTGCGAGGAGCCGAAGAACTCGCGGATGCCGGTCGCCACGGGGCGCGTGTTGATGAGCATCTGGGGCGAGAGCTTATCGGTGTCCTGCGTGGCCATACGGTCGGTGATGGTCTTGTTCATACGGGTGAAGCCGATGCGAAGCTGATTTTGCAGCTGCTCGCCCACCGAACGGATGCGACGGTTGCCGAGGTGGTCAATATCGTCATACTGACCAAGGCCCTCGTCGTGCATCAGACCGAGCATATAGTTGATCGTGGCGAAGATGTCGTCCTTGGTGATGTGCTTGGGCGCCAGCTCCGCGGCACGGGTGCGCGCAAGAGTCCGAACGGCATCCACATCGCCCTCTGCCGCCTCGATGATCTCAAGCAGAACGGGGATGCGCACCTTTTCGTTGATGCCGCAATCCTTGAGGTCGTAGCCGAGCAGATACTCGGGCTCGACGGTGTTGTTGGAGAAGACCTTGACCTGCTCACCCGCCTCGAGCTCGATCACGACCTCGTTGATGGCGGCGTGCTCAATGGCAAGCGCATCCTCGTGCGTAAGCACAACGCCTGCCTCGAACACGACCTCGCCCGTCAGGGGGCTGACGGCGGGCTCTGCCAGCTTTCTGCCGGTGATACGCTCGGACAGCGCGACCTTCTTGTCGAACTTGTAGCGACCGACAGGCGCGATGTCATAGCGGCGGTTGTCAAAGAGGATGTCGGAGAGCAGCTTCTGTGCGGCATCCACCACGGCGGGCTCGCCGGGACGGAGCTTCTTGTAGATCTCCTTGAGTGCCTCGTGGCCTACCGAGGTCAGATTGCGCTTGGCGATCTCCTCGGACTCGTCCTTCTCGAAGGTGGCGCGCAGCTTCTCCTCTTCACCGAAGATGGCGCAAACGTCCTCGCGGCTCTCGATGAGGGGCTTGTCCCCAAGAGCGCCGAGGGCGCGGATGAACATGGTGATCGGAACCTTGCGGTTCTTATCGATGCGGACGTAGATCACGCCGCTGTTATCGGTCTCGTACTCGAGCCATGCGCCGCGGTAAGGGATGATCTGGGCGGTGTAGTTGCGCTTGCCCATCTTGTCGATCTCCGAGGCGTAGTACATGCCGGGCGAACGGATGATCTGCGAAACGATCACGCGCTCCGCACCGTTGATGACGAAGGTGCCGTTCTCGGTCATCAGCGGGATCTCGCCCATGAACACGTCGGAATTCTGCACCTCGCCCGTCTGCTTGTTGGTCAGACGCACCTTGACGCGAAGGGGCGCAGCATAGTTGACGTCGCGCTCCTTGCACTCCTCGACCGTGTACTTCGGCTTCTGATCGATCGAATACGACAGGAACTCGATCGACAGATTACCCGAGAAATCGGTGATGGGAGACACGTCGCGCAGGACCTCACCCAGACCCTCCTCCAGAAACCACTTGAACGATTTGGTTTGAATTTCCACAAGGTCGGGCAGATCCAGCGTATAGCGCGACTTGGAAAAGCTCATTCTCGTGTTCTGGCCGAGTTTTTGCTCTTTTACGTTGACCATGAATTTTATCACTCCATTCCATGATGTGCCCTTATGCCCGTCGGCGAAAGGACCGTAAAACGACCGCCCGTTGCATATAAAAAATATCAGTAAAAAGATTATTTACAGGATATATTTTCGCTGGTACGGCAATTATAATGCAGTTTAATATTATAGCAAAGCCCGTTGCGTTTGTCAAGAGCTTTTTTCCTGTTTTTTTCATTTTTTTTCGCCGAATGGAAAAAATATTTTGAGAAATTTTCAAAAAACCCTTGCTTTTTCGTTTTTTGTGTGTTAAGATATGGGGGTGAATGGATATGAGGCGGCCGCGCACCCTCTCAGGCGCAGTCGTGAAAGCCGAAAACGATTTGGAAAGGGGAGGTGAACGATTTGCCGAATATCAAGAGTGCAAAGAAGCGCGTCAAGGTCACTGCTGTGAAGACGATGCAGAACAAAATGTTCCGCACCCAGCTCAAGACCGAGATGAAGAAGTATGAGGCTGCTGTTGCCGCGGGCGATCTCGCTCTGGCGCAGGAGACCTACAAGGCCGCTGTCAAGAAGATCGACAAGGCTGTTTCTCGCGGTATTCTCCACAAGAATGCCGGCGCACGCAAGAAGAGCCAGTTTACGAAGAAGCTCAACGCCATGGCGTAAGAGCAAGAAAAATGCCGAATGCCCGCAAACCCTCGGGCGTTCGGCTTTTTCTTTTTTTCATTGACAGCCCGCCTTATAAAATGCTATAATGGTGCAAGAGAAAAGAGGTGTTTTCTATGTATTACCGCAGTATCACCGAGCTGGTGGGCGACACGCCGCTGTTCGAGCCCGTGCGCTTCAACCGCGAACAAAATCCCGGTGCAAAGGTGCTGTTAAAATTAGAATATCTCAACCCCGCAGGGAGCGCAAAGGATCGCGTGGCGCTTTCCATGATTTTAGACGCCGAGGCGCGCGGCCTGTTGCGTGCAGGCTCGACCATCATTGAGCCCACCAGCGGAAACACGGGCATCGGGCTTGCCGCCATCGGTGTGCCGCGCGGCTACCGTGTGGTCCTCACCATGCCCGAGGGCATGAGCTTGGAGCGCCGCCGACTGCTATCCGCCTTTGGTGCCGAGATCGTGCTGACCCCCGCAGCCGAGGGCATGTCGGGCGCGATCGCCAAGGCCAAGGCCCTCGCCGTCGAGATCGAAGGGGCGTTCATCCCCTCGCAATTTGACAATGCCGCCAACCCTGCGGCGCACCGCGCCACCACGGGCCCCGAGATCCTTGCCGACACCAACGGCTGCGTGGACATCTTCGTGGCGGGCGTTGGCACGGGGGGCACGCTCACGGGAACGGTGCAGTTCCTGCGCGGGCGCATCCCGTCGCTCAAGGCGGTGGCGGTCGAGCCTGCCGCATCTCCCCTGCTCTCCACGGGTCACGCAGGGCCGCACGGCTTACAGGGCATCGGCGCGAACTTTGTGCCAGACAACCTTGACCGCTCGCTCATCGACGAGGTCTTCCCCGTCACCGAGCAAGAAGCCTATGCGGCGGCACGCACACTCGCGCGCACCGAGGGGCTTTTGGTGGGCATCTCGTCGGGCGCGGCCCTGCACGCGGCAAGCGAAATTGCAAAGCGTCCCGGTAACAAGGGCAAGGTCATCGTGGTGCTCTTACCCGACACGGGCGACCGCTACCTCTCCACGTCGCTGTTCGAATAACGAAAAGGAAGCGCCGATCACGGTGCTTCCCTTCTTTTTTTGATCATCCAAATGGCGGCGGCCGCCACGGGCAAAAGCCCCAGCAACAGCCACGGCGAGTACAGAAGTGCGCAAATCAGGACCAGAACGGCGCCTGCACCGAAGCCTGCCACGGCGCGCGGCACAAAGCCCACGGGAACGGCATCGAGCGCGATCAGCAGCAGCACGCAAAGGATCAGCGCAAGGAAGAAAAAGCCGAGTGCCAGTAGCGGTGAGATCCGCGCCTGCCACCAAGGGAGCAGGTCTCCCGCGGGGTCAATGCCAAAGAGCAGCAGCGTATTGCGCACCAGAGCAAGCAGAAGGAAATAAGCGACCGCAACGCGCGGCAGGGCACGCGGGAGCAACCCGTGGGAGCGCCCCCTACAAAGAAGCACAAGGGCGCGCAGATCCAGCACCAGCGCGGCTACCGCCGCGAGGATCAGACCGCCGCAAAGGTGCAGCGCCTGGACGAATTGCAACGAGAGCAGGGCGCGCACGCCGCGCGTGCCGCCGCAAAAGGGGCAATAAAGGTGCAGCAGATCGTGCATGGCACAGTGAAAGGTGTCCGAGGGAAAAAGGCGCATGATCTGCGCATAAAGCACAAATGCAGCGGCAAGCACCGCAAGACCGACATGCATTAAAATATACGCACGCCACGCTTTTCTCATACTGCTCCCCCCTTGCACTTGATTGTCTTCATTCTATCATAAATAAGCATGGGATGCAAGATTTTTTGCCGAGGCACTTGCCAAGATGCGTAAAGTGCGCTATAATGAAAGCAGAACACGAAAGGAGGATAACGCATGAATTACGATCCCAACAACGAGCGCCGCAACGAGCAGGAGCAAGAGCCGAATCAAGGCGCACAGCCGGGCTCTCACAATTACAGCTTCGATCCAAACGGGCAAGGCCCGAATCAGAGCTGGCAATACGGCAACCAATACAACCCCAACGGCTATGGCCACTACCCGCCCATCTACGATCAGCCCGACAGCGCGGCAAAGAACGCACAGATCTTTGGCATCGTTTCCCTGATCGGCCTGTTCTTCTGCCAGATCCTGTCGATCGTTTTCGGCGCGATGGCGATGAGCAACGCAAAAAAGTCGGCAATCACGCTCGGCCGTGAGTGCTCTGAGGCCAAGACTGGGCGCATCTGCGGTCTGGTCGGTCTGATCCTCGGCATCGGCTCGATCGTGCTTACCGTGTTTGGCTACATTCTGTTTTTTGTTGTATTTGCACTCACCCTATAAGGAGTAATAGATATGAACAACGATTTTAATAATGCTTGGAGCTACGGCCCCGATGCACAGGGCGGCATGTATCCCCCGCCCATTGACACCGCTGCGCTGAATCTGGCGTCGGCACTGCGCAAGGCAAGCACCGCAAGGACGCTTGGCATCATCGGCATCATCACCTCGCTGCTGTGCTGCTGCCTGCCCCCGATCGGACTGACGCTGGGCATTCTTGCCATTGTATTTGCCTGTAGTGCCAACAAGCGCGCGGGAACCAAGCTCGCCCCCGCAAAGACTGCGCTGGTCTGCGGCATCATCGCCACGGTCATCAGTGCCGCATGGCTGATCTACATGACCGTGGATTTCATTATCATTTGGAACAATCCCGCCTTCTGGGAGGAATTTTACAAGACCTACGAGGAAGCAATGCAGCAATACCCCGTTCAATAACGAAAAGCCCCCTTACAGCGACCTGCGATAAAGCAGGCTCGCCGAACGATGTTTGCCCTTGCGGGCAAATGATGTCGGCTTCGCCGAATGATGTAGCCTTCGGCAATGATGTTGTGCCTTCGGCACAGTGGGCAAACAGCACATCATTGCGACCTACCGGGAGCAACATCATTACGAACGAAGTGAGTAACATCATTTTTGCGTAAGCAAAAACATCACTCTTTTACGCCCGAAAACAAAATACAGTATAACACACGCTGCCTTGCGGGGCAAGGTTATGTGCAAAAGGGACGAGAAAATCTCGTCCCTTTTGTGCTTTTGATATATAAAGCTGCTTTACGGTAGGTGTCCTTATACAGGGGGCTTTTCGTTATCCTCGGCTATCCCTTTCGCAAAAAACGCCTTTGCAAGAAGCGCCAGCAACGGGCAGAGCAAAATGCCCGCCACCCCGAACAGACGGAAGGCCACATAAAAGCAGACCAGCATCAGTATCGGATGCAATCCAAGGCTTTTGCCCACCAGATGCGGCTCGGCAACCTGTCGCACGATCGTGATAACAGCATACAAAACAAGCAGCCAGATGCCACGCGCCACGTTGCCCGTGAGCAGCGAAAGGAGCGCATACGGTATGAGAACCGTCCCCACACCGAGCACGGGAAGAATGTCCAGAATCGCGGTAAGCAAAGCCAGCAAAAAGGGGTAACGGACCGAGAGCAGCAGAAAGCCGACGGTCAGCTCTGCGAGCGTGAGCAGGAACAGCAGCAGATAGGCGCGCAAATAGCGGCGAAATGCGCCCGATGCGCGGCTTTGCCATTCGGGAAAGCGTACGCGCCATTTTTCGGGCAGGATCCGATAAATTACCCCCTTAACGGTATCGAATTCGACCGAAAAATAAAAGCACGAGATCACCGTAACGAGAACGAACAGCAAAATCGAGGGCAAGCGCCGCAGCAGCCCTGTCACAAAGCCCCCCACCCCCTCGGACAGTCGCGCGATCAGGTCGCGCATGCGCTCGGCAAAGAAGGCCGACGGATCACCGATCCAACTCGATAGAAGCTCTGCCTGCGACAGGCGCTCCAAAAAGGGAAAGCGCGCGGCAAGCCCCCGAAAAAACGCAAGGATGCGCGCGATCTCCCCCTCGGGATTTTGCAGATCCTCTGCCAGAAACAAAATCAGATTCTGCATTTCCAACAGCAAGCGGCTGGTGAGCCAATAGGCAAGGCATCCGAGCAGTCCAAGCGAGAGAAGCGTGCACAGTGCCGAGCACAGGCGCAGGGGTGTGCGCGTGACGGCGCTGATGCGCCGCGCCAGCGGCCTTGTAAGAAGTGCCAGCACGAACGCGAGCAGAAACGGCAAAAAAAGCGAGAGTGCATAGTGCCCCAGCATCCAGAGCGCAAGCACGACGCCCGCCACCGTCACCGTCACGCACGCCCAGTGCTTCCAATCGACTTTTTTCATACCGTTCCCTGCCTTTTTGTTTTTTTCTACCAAATAGTATGCCCATGCAAGGGCGAAAAATGCTACGCAAAAAGATCTGTAACGGGATTGACAAACGCGAGGCAAAATGGTAAGATAAGAATACTAAAACGATTGGAGAACCCTATGAAACGCATTTTGATCCTTTTCCTTGCACTTTTGCTGCTCCCCTTCTCGCTCCTTGCGTGCAAGGACGAGGAAGCACCGCCCGCCACCGTCGGCGACCCCACCAACTTTGTAGAGGTGGAGATGGCAGACGGCGCGAAATTTGTGATCGAGCTCTACCCCGACATGGCGCCCAAAACCGTGGAGAACTTTCAAGAGCTGGTGAGTGAGGGATTTTACGACGGTCTCACCTTCCACCGTGTGGTCAAGGGCTTTATGATCCAGGGTGGTGACCCGAACGGGGACGGCATCAGCGACGGGAAAGAGGAAACGATCCGCGGCGAATTTGCCTCAAACGGCTTCACCCAAAACACGCTCAAGCACGAGCGCGGCGTGATCTCAATGGCACGCACGAGCGCCCCTGATTCGGCCTCGACACAGTTCTTTATCATGCATGCAGACAAGGAGCACTTGGACGGCAATTATGCCGCCTTCGGGCGCGTCATTTCGGGCATGGAGACCGTGGATGCAATTGCAAATGTTGCGGTCACCTACAACGACTACGGAACTGAAATTTCCAGCCCCGTAGAGCCCGTTGTCATCAAGACGATGCGCTTTTTGGAGAGCGCACCCGCAGCATAAGCACGCAAAAAAAAGGAAGCGCACGAGGGTGCGCTTCCTTTTTTGTTCGGAAGGCCGCCGACGGCTCTTGCGGTTCCAAAGCCAAAATCATTTATTTGAGCAAAGAAAGAAAGCAAGCAGCCTTCTCCTGTGGGAGAAGGTGGCAGCCGAAGGCTGACGGATGAGGAGTTTGTTTGTGCTTTGAACGCCTCATCCACCGCTAACGCGGTCCCCCTTCCCCCACCGGGGAAGGCTTTTTTTACTTTGCGATTCCTTTTCAAACGCTCATCTCACGCCGCAGAAAATCCAGGATCTTTTTTTCCTCGCGCGAGACCTTGACCTGCGACAATCCGAGCAGATCGGCGGTCTGCTGCTGCGTGCGGTCGCGAAAATAGCGCAAAAGCAGGATCTTTCGCCACAGGGGCGGCATGCGGTCGATCGCCGCGTGCAACGCGATCCTGTCGCTCAAAATCGCGGGCTCGTTGGCGCTCTCGTCGTCGGTGATGCGCTCGGCAAGCTCGCCGCGATCCTCCTCAAAGCAGCACTCCGAGAGCGAGGCCACGGGAGACACCGAGCAAAGCGCCACCGCCGCCTCCTCGGGTGAGCTTCCGCACGCGGCGGCCAGCTCGTCAATGGTGGCATCCCTTCCCTCTCGCGCGGCGATCTCGCTGCGCTTGCGCGCAAGATCGCTTGCCAGCTTTTTATAGCTGCGGCTGACGCGGATCATCCCATCATCGCGCAGATGGCGGCGGATCTCACCCACGATCAAGGGCACGGCAAAGGTGGAGAAGGCAGTGCCGCGCGCGAGATCGAAGGTGCGAATGGCACGCAGCATCCCGATCGTACCGATCTGCAACAGATCCTCATATTCGGTGCCGCGCTCACGAAAGCGCAATGCCGCCGTGCGTACAAGCCCCATATTCTCGGCAATCAGGGCCTCGGTGGCAACGCGCGCCCCTTCCGCATCCGTGCCCTGCGCGGCGCGCAGGAGCGCATAATGGCGCTCGCGCAACAGATTGTCTTCCAAGCGGTCACTCCCTTTCGGCGGATACACCTACGCGCTTGGTCATGACCACGGTCGTTCCCTTTCCCTCTCGAGAAAATACGGCAAGGCTATCCATGAAATTTTCCATAACGACAAAGCCCATTCCGCTGCGTTCATGCTCTGCATCGGTCGTGAACAGCGGTGCGCGCGCAGCGCGCACATCGGCAATACCGCACCCGCGATCGCGCACGGCCACGCGCACAAGCCCCCCCTCAAATAAGATCACCGTTATGTAAAAATCTCCCTCGCTCTCACGGTACGCATGCACGATGCAATTGGTCACCGCCTCGGAAACCGCGCACTTGATGTCCGCAAGCTCGGTCGCGCTTGGATTCATCTGTGCACAAAACGCCGCAACCACCGCGCGCGCAACGCCCTCATTGACCGAGATCGCAGGCAGGCGCAACGCCATACGGTTGATCTCACCCCTCATTTTCCGGCTTTTCATATCTTTTCTCCTTTCACACTCCGAGTGATCTCAAAAAAGCGCTCCATGCCCGCAAGCCGCAGGATCTTGAGCACGCGATCGTTGGGATTGATGATGGCCATCTCTCCCCCGAGCTCGCGCATAAGGCGGTAGCGCCCCATCAAAAGCCCCAGTCCCGCGCTATCCATAAATTCCACATGCGCGAGATCCAGCACCAGCCGCGCGGGTCGCTCGCGCAGCAACAGCGCGTCCAGCTCCTCGCGCAATGCCACCGCGCCGTGATGATCGATCTCGCCGTAGAGCGTGACGAACAGCCGCCGATCACGGGAGCGCGTTTCATACCGATATTCCGTATGGATCATTTCTTCACTTCCTTTTTTTCTTCGATTGTAGCACACGCGGCGCGGGAAAAAGGTCGCAGTCTGTCGGGCAAAAAAAGAAAAGCCGCCCGATGGCAAATGCCATCGGGCGGTGTGTGTTCATTATGATTTAGCAGGAATTTTAGCTGCCACATTCGCGGGAACGACCTCGTAGCCCGTGACGTTGAACTCAAACGAGCCGAAGCCCTTGGTCATGGCGCGAAGGGCAATGGGATAATCGCCGATCTCGGCCTTGGGAACCACGGCGTGCACTACGGTATAGCCCTTGCGGCAATCCGAGTGATCCATACCCATCACGCTACCGCGCCGCTTGTTGAGGTCACCCATAACGGTGCCGACCAGCGATTCGGGAACCGAAATTTCCAGCTCACCCACGGGCTCGAGCAGCACGGGCGCGCCCTCCTCCATACACTTCTTGTACGCGATCTGCGCCGCCAGACGGAAGGAAAGCTCATCCGAGTCCACATCGTGGTACGAGCCGTCATACAGGTCGGCGGCCAGCTGCACCAGCGGATAGCCGTGTGCGCCCTTGGCCATAGCGTCCTGCAAGCCCTTTTCCACGGCGGGATAGAAGTTCTTGGGCACCGTGCCGCCCACGACCGAAACCGAGAAGGTAAGCCCCTGCTCCTCTGCGGGCGCGAAGCGCACCTTGACATGGCCGTACTGACCCGAGCCACCCGTCTGCTTCTTGTGCTTGCCCTCGACATCCACGCGCTTGGTGATGCGCTCACGGTAGGCGATCTTGGGCTCCTCGAGCTGCACCTTAACACCAAAGCGGCTCTCCAAGCGTGCGACCAGCACCGAGAGGTGCGTCTCGCCCATGCCCGAGATCAGGATCTGCGCGGTCTCCTTGTTGTTCTCATAGCGCAGCGTCAGATCCTCCTCCAGCATACGCGCGATGCTCTGAGACATCTTGCTCTCATCCTTTGCGGTCAGCGGCAGAATAGCCTTGGTCATATAGGGGGTGGGGTACGCGATCTTGCTGTAAGCGACGTTGCCGTCCTGTGAGAGCGTGTCGCCCGTTTTGGTGGCGGAGAGCTTTGCGATCATACCGATATCACCGCAGGCGAGCTCCTCGACCTCGGTCTGCTTTTTACCCGTCATCACATAAAAGTGCGCCAGCTTCTCGGTCGCGCCGCTGGTGGCGTTTTTGAGCGTCATATCACGCTTGATCGTGCCACTCATGACCTTAAAGAAGGACATCTGGCCGACAAACGGATCTGCAACGGTCTTATACACATAGATCGCGGGAGCGCCGTTCACGTCGATGGCGAGCTCCTCGCCGTTCTCGAGCTTCTCGACCTTCTTGGCCGTGAAGCGCGGGAAGGATTCGGCCACGGCGTCCATCATGGCGATCACACCCCACATCTTGGTGGACGAGCCGCAGTATACGGGGGTGATGGTGCCCGCGATGATGCCCTCGTGAAGCGCCAGTGCCGCCTCCTCGCGGGTGATCTCCTCACCTGCGAAGTATTTTTCCATCAGCTCATCGCTCGTCGAGGCGATCGCCTCATTGAGCGCATCCTTATATCGATTGACCATTTCGGCCATTTCGGCGGTCATCGGGATCTCGGTGCGCTTACCCGCGCCATCGTAGGTATAGGCCTTGTTGCTGATCAGGTCGATCATGGCCATATCCTTGCCCGTACGGCAGGGCACGAACACGGGACAAACCGTAGTGCCGAATTTGTCGTGCAGCTCGTAGAAGGACTTTTCCAGACTGTAATCGGGGTCGTCACACTTATTGACGAAGAATACCTTGGGCACGCCCGCATCGCTTGCGGCATTGTAGGCAAGCTCGGTGCCGACCTCGATGCCACTCTTGCCGTCCACCACGATCACGGCACTGCCCGCCACGCGAAGAGCCTGGCGTACCTCGCCCTCAAAATCGGGGTCCCCTGGGGTGTCGATAATATTGATCTTAATATCCTTCCATGCGGTGTGCGCAAGAGAAGCGGAGATCGAAAGCCCGCGCTTTTGCTCCTCGGGATCGAAGTCACACACGGTATTTCCGTCTGCGATCTTACCGAGACGCTCGGTCTTGCCCGAAAGATACAGCATTGCCTCTGCAAGCGAGGTCTTGCCGCACTCACCGTGTCCGAGAAGCGCCAGATTGCGAATTGCCTTTGTGTCAAAAGTAGCCATTGTTCGTTTCCTCCTTTGGGTGCACTTGGCACCGATTCTCTGCACAAAACAGTGTATGTTCCGCTACATTACTTTTATTATAGCGAAGAAAACGGGCTTTTGCAAGAGGTTTTTGGGAACTTTTTCACATCAAAGCAGAAAAAGTGGTGCACGGTTTTTGGTTGATGTGCACAAAAAAGAGCACTTTTATGCAAAAAAGGTGCGATGTCGCAAAAAAAACGGCATCGCACCGATGATGTAAAAACTCGATTCGATCGCGTTACGCACACAGGATTCCCAAAGCATGAAGCACATGGGAGAGTGACCTTGAGGGATGTTTGCGCCACAGCTTATCCAACACGACAAGCACGGCCACGTAGAGCGCGATCAGGCAAGCCGTCTCCCACATTCCCTGACGGATCGCCCCCTGCCAATCGGCCTGCCTTTTGACCAGATAAACAAAGGGGATCAGGAAAACGGCATAGTGCGTGGACATCACGAAAAAGGAATGACGCGAGAGTAGATCGGCAAATTTGCACTGTGGCAAAAACCCGCAGATCAAAACAAACGTGATCACAAGGCACAGCGACAGTGACACAAACACGGCAGGATCGTTGTAATCGCGGTTGAGCAGGCTGATGGCATTGTAACGCTTCGAATCCTGTCTTGCATTGAGGCGCAAGGCCGCGATCGCCATTCCCACAAACGCCACAAGCGCCGCATACAAATATGGGTTTGTGCACGGCTTTTGAACAGAATGCTGCACATCCCAAACAAACCATCTGAGTGCATATCCGACGGCAAAAAATCCAAACAGCAGCAATACGTTACCAAGGCCGAGAAAATTATTCAGCTCACCGAGCGAGAAGGTGAACTCCTTTTTCTCCAGAAAAGCAAACAGCACCAGCGACGCGATTCCGACCCCACCCGATGCGGCTGCATTTCCGCGCGTGATATGACAAAAGAGGCCAAAGATCACGCAGACCAGAAAATAGCACGGCACGAACCACAGCGCATTGTTCCAGATCGTCTTTCCCTCCAGGAAGAAAAAGCGCTGTACAAGCTCGCCGAGATTCAGCTCTCCGTAAACTCCAAGATGGCGGGCAAGCGGCACATCAACAAAATACGGCATGCAAAAGATCCAAAACCAAAGCGTATACGGCACAAGCAAACGCGTGGCGGTTTTCCATAGCTTACGGGCAAGATCCTTTCGCGTTGCGGTGGGTCTGTTCAGCATCCCACCAACAAAGGCGAACAGCGGGACGTGAAAGCAATACAGCAGCACCTTCAGCGGCGCACCCGTAGGCAAAATATGACCCATACAGATAAAGATGATGCCCAGCGCCTTGGCCCAGTCGATATAGCCAAGGCGTATGTGTCCGTCGGATCGGAATGTCTCGGATCTCATATTGCTATGCAGACTCCTTTCGTTTTTTTAGGGGGTGCGGCACACCCACGCAGACTCGTTACTGCAAGGAATGTCAATCGGGAAGGCAAAAAAGTGCCCTTGCATTTTCACGCGTTGCGCAAATCAGCGCGTCGGTATCCATCCCCTTCACCGCCGCCACCGCCTCAGCGGTATAGCGTGCAAGACCCGAATGGTTGCGCTCGCCGCGGTGCGGTACGGGTGCGAGATACGGCGCATCGGTCTCGATCAGAAGGCGCTCCGACGGCACGGCGGCGATCGCCTCGCGCACGCGGGGTGCGTTTTTGAAGGTGGCAACACCCGAGAAGGAAATGTACCAGCCGCGGCGCACCAGATCGCGCGCCATTTCGGCCGAGCCACTGTAGCTGTGGAACACACCGCGCACGAGAGGGTGGCGGCATACAGCATCAAAGCAGTCGCCGTGCGCATCGCGGTCATGGATGATCACGGGCAACCCCTGTTCCTCGGCAAGCGCGAGCTGCGCCTCGAAAAATGCGGCCTGCTTTTCCCTATCGGTGTCGGGATAGTGATAGTCAAAGCCGATCTCGCCCAGCGCTACGATCTTGCGCGCGGCGCGGCTCTCGGGCGTGCCGAGCAGTGCCTTCAGCTCGGCCATTGCGGCGGCAACATCGCCGTATTGATAGCAATCGGTGGGATGGATCCCCACGGCCGCATACATATGCGGATACCCAGCCGCCTGTGCGATGCAGACACGCGAATTGGCAAGATCGGTGCCAACGTTCACAATGCCGCAGACCTCACCCGAAAAAAGTTGCGCAAGGAGCACATCGGTATCCCGCGCGTTGGCAAAGCGCGCATCGAAATAATGCGCGTGCGAATCAAACAACGCTTCCATCTTCGACTCCTTTCGAAAAAGTCAGGGCGACCGCTACGCGGTCGCCCTTCGGTTGCAATTTTAGCGCACGCGCTCACCAAGGGGCGTCTCGGGATCCAGGAACACCACGCGCACGGTCTGCTCACCCGAGGCGAGGATCATACCCTGCGACTCGATGCCGCAAAGGGTCGCGGGCTTCAAATTCGCCACCACGATCAGCTTCTTGCCGATGAGTGCCTCGGGCTCGTAGAACTTGGCGATACCCGAAACCACCTGCCGCTGCTCGTAGCCAAGATCGAGCTGCAGCTTGAGCAGCTTCTTCGCCTTCGGCACACGCTCGCAGGCAACCACCTTGGCGGTGCGCAGCTCCACGTTCATAAAATCCTCAATGCCGATGAGGGCGCATCCCTCGGGCTTCTCCACGGGTGCAGCGGCCTTCTCGGCGGCCAGCGCGGCCTCTTCTCTCTTGCGGATGATCTCATCCACGACCTTCTCGTCCACACGGGCAAAGAGCATTACGGCCTCGCCCAAGGGCTTGCCGCACTCCAGCGCGCCGAAATCGGCGGCACTCTCCCATGCGGTGCGGTCGGTACCCAGCTGTGCAAAGATCTTGGCGCACGTATCGGGGATCAGCGCGGTCAGCAGAACGGCGGCCACGCGGATGGTCTCCAACAGGTTGTAGAGCACCGTGCCAAGGCGCGCTTTTTTGCTCTCGTCCTTCGCCAACGCCCAGGGCATGGTCTCGTCGATATACTTGTTGGCGCGGCGCAGAGCCGAGAACACGACCTCGGCGGCGTCGGCAATACGGTAGGTATCCATATTGGCGGCGAAATCGCGCACGGCGACGGCAACGGCGGCCTTGAGCTCGGCGTCGGGGCCTTCATCGCCTGCGGGTGCGGGCACGATGCCGTCAAAATATTTCTTGGTCATGGCGTGCGTACGGCTGACCAGATTGCCAAGATTGTTGGCAAGATCGGTGTTGTAGCGCGTGAGCACGTTGGTGTAGCAGATGCGGCCGTCCTGATCGTAGGGCATCTCGGAGAGGGCGAAGTAGCGCACGCCGTCCACACCGAAGGTCTCGGAGAGCTCGTCGGCATAGATCACGTTGCCGCGCGACTTGGACATCTTGACCTCGGCACCGTCCCCGCCCTTCTTCTCCTCGGCGGCGTTGAACCACGGGTGACCGAACACCTTTTTGGGCAGCGGCAGGCCCAGCGCCATGAGGAAAATGGGCCAGTAGATGGTGTGGAAGCGCAGAATATCCTTACCGATGATGTGCACGTCACACGGCCAGTATTTCTTGAAATGCTCGGACTGCTCCTCATAGGTCTTATCGGGGTCGTAGCCGAGCGCCGTGATATAGTTGGTAAGCGCATCCAGCCACACGTAGGTCACGTGGCGCGCATCAAAGTCCACGGGAATGCCCCATTGGAAGGACGTGCGCGACACGCACAGATCCTGCAAGCCGCCCTCCACGCGAAGGAAGTTGTTGACCATCTCCTTTTTGCGCGACTCGGGCTGAATGAACTCGGGGTTGGCATCAATGTGGGCAAGCAGCTTGTCCACATAGTTGCTCATTTTGAAGAAGTAGGCCTCCTCCCTTGCCTGCTGCACGGGTCTGCCGCAGTCGGGGCACTTGCCGTCCACCACCTGCGTTTCGGTAAAGAAGGATTCGCAGGGGGTGCAGTACCAGCCCTCGTAATATCCCTTGTAGATGTCGCCCTGCTCAAAGAATTTCTTGAAGATCTTTTGCACGGCCGCCACATGAGGTGCATCGGTGGTGCGGATGAAATAATCGTAGCTCGCGTTCATCTTATCCCAGATACCGCGGATCTCGCCCGCCACACCGTCCACGTAGGCCTGCGGCGTGAGCCCTGCATCGTTGGCAAGGTTTTCGATCTTCTGGCCGTGCTCGTCGGTGCCCGTGCAGAAAAAGACGTCATAGCCGCGTGCGCGCTTATAGCGTGCCACGGCATCCGCCATGATGACCTCGTAGGTGTTCCCGAAGTGGGGCTTGCGCGAGGCGTAAGCGATCGCGGTGGTCAGATAGAATTTCTCGTTGTTCATAGTGATTCCCTCTCCTTTGGACAAAGCGTCATGGAAAGACGCAGATAAGACAAGATATAGTGATGTGCGGTGCGCAACAGCAGCAATACGCCCAGCGTGACAGCCGAGAGCAAAAGCCAGCACAGCGACCGCAAGGAAAAGCGAAAGACCGTGCCGAGATTGCGGCTGCCGCACGCAAGTGCGCGGGAAAGCGCGGCGCGTACGGGAAGCGACTCATTCCCCACGGCAATGGCGGGAAAGAGCAGCCACACGCCCGCAAGCAGCAACACCGCAAGCGAAAAGGCCGTACAAAGCACCAGCAAGACGATCAGAACCGCGATGGCAACAAGCAGGCCCAGCTCCTCGGTAAGAACGAACTGAAACAGCACGGTCGAGCCGCCGAACAGCAGCACAGGAAAAGCCAGCGTGAGCACGACGCAAAGCACCGTGAGCAACGATACGCGCAATGCACGCAGGTAGCGGCGACGATCGGTGAAATAATAAAACACCTCGAATGGAAGCGGCTCCTCACCCCGACACATGCGCCCCGCCATACGCAAGCGACCGAGCAGCACGGGCGCGGCAACACCGAGCAGCAAAAGCGCAAGCAACACCCACGAGGCAACCTTCACTGCGAAGTAGCGTGTGTAATCCGCGGCGACCCCGTCGCTCAAAAACGCCAGCTGCGGCAGATCCGCGAACACCAGGCAAGAAAAGACAACAAGCAGGCAAAACAACAAATTTGTGATCAGTGCAAGCGAACGCCCAGGCGCGCGCAAGATCGCAGCCCCCTCACGAAGCGCATCCCGATCGTAATGCGGGCGCGGCTCTATGGATCGCCGTAGCCTTTGATTGATGTCCACGCGCGCACCCCCATTTTTCTATAGATATATATATTTTATCATAATTACCGCTATTTTACAAGTATAAACCCAAAAAAACTTTTTGCACATGGCACCCCATCCGTCGCACGCATCTGCGAAATTTGCAAAAAGAAAATACGAGCAGCACCGAAATGCTCTCGTATTTTCTCGGATCAAAACGATTGTGACCTATGTGTATCACGCGCTCATTGGATCTTTGTAATATCGTAGGGCGTTGCCTGATAGACGAAATAATTGAGCCAGTTGGAGTAAAAGAGATTGGCACAGCTGCGCCAGCGCACCGTGGGCTCCTTTGTTTCATCATCATTAGGAAAATAATTCTTCGGGATGGCGATATCAAGCCCCTTGTCCTTGTCGCGCAGATACTCCTTTTTGAGCGTATCGGCATCGTATTCCGAATGACCCGTGACAAAGATCTGTCTGCCGCGCTCGGTCGAGATCACGAACACGCCCGCCTCGTCGGAGCTGGAAAGGATGCGAAGCTGCTCCACGCGCTCCACGTCCTCACGGCGGACGGTGGTGTGGCGGGAATGGGGCACGAGAAAGGTGTCGTCAAAGCCGCGGAACAGGATCGAGCGCTTGTAGTCGAGCTTGTGCTCAAACACACCGAAGATCTTTTCCTCGGTCGGGTATTTCGGAATACCGTAGTGATAGTAAAGCCCCGCCTGCGCGCCCCAGCAGATATGCAGGGTGCTGGTGACGTGGGTCTTGCTCCACTCCATGATCTCACACAGCTCCTGCCAGTATTCGACCTCCTCAAAGGGCATATGCTCCACGGGCGCACCCGTGATGATCATACCGTCAAATTTCTGATCCTTGATATCGTCAAACACCTTGTAAAACGCCAGCATATGCTCGGGTGCCGTGTGTGTGGATCGATGCGTAGCGGTCTGTAAAAGCTCCAGCTCGACCTGCAAGGGCGTGTTGCCGATCAGGCGCGCGATCTGCGTTTCGGTCGCGATCTTTTGCGGCATGAGATTGAGCATGACGATGCGCAAGGGGCGGATATCCTGCGTGACCGCGCGATTCTCGGTGATCACAAAGATATTTTCCTCATGCAGTGTCTGTGTTGCGGGTAAAAGATTGGGGATTTTGATGGGCATTGCCTCTCCTCCCTTCGGTTTTGATAGTTCAGTTCAATGCGTCCAGTGCCTGCTTGATATCGGCGATGAGATCCTCGCTGTTCTCGATACCGCAGGAGAAGCGGATCAAATCGGGCGAAACGCCTGCGGCGAGCAGCTCCTCGTCGTTCATCTGACGGTGCGTCGCATTTGCGGGATGCAGGCAGCAGCTGCGTGCATCGGCCACGTGGGTCTCGATCGCGGCAAGCTTGAGGCCCTTCATGAACTTCTCTGCCGCCGCACGGCCGCCCTTGACGCCAAAGCTGACAACACCACAGCTTCCGTTGGGCATATATTTCTTTGCAAGGTCATAATACCGGTCGCCTTCAAGCGAGGGGTACTTGACCCATGCGATCCGATCATCCGATGCAAGGAATTTTGCCACGGCAAGACCGTTCTCACAATGGCGCATCATGCGCACGTGCAGGCTCTCAAGACCAAGGTTGAGAATAAAGGCATTCTGGGGCGCCTGGATCGAGCCGAAGTCGCGCATGAGCTGTGCGGTGGCCTTGGTGATAAAAGCACCGCCGAGGCCAAAGCGCTCGGTATAGGTGACGCCATGGTAGCTCGCGTCGGGGGTGCAGAGCCCCGGGAACTTATCGGCGTGTGCGGTCCAGTCAAATTTGCCCGAATCCACAATACAGCCGCCCACGGCCGCACCGTGACCGTCCATATACTTGGTGGTGGAGTGCGTCACAATGTCTGCTCCCCACTCGAAGGGACGACAGTTGATGGGGGTGGCAAAGGTGTTATCGATGATCAGCGGCACGCCGTGTGCGTGTGCCGCCTTGGCAAAGCGCTCGATGTCCAGCACCGAGAGCGCAGGATTGGCGATGGTCTCACCGAACAGGGCCTTGGTGTTGGGGCGAAAGGCCGCGTTTAGCTCCTCGTCGGTGCAATCGGGCGAGACGAAGGTGAACTCGATGCCCATGCGCCGCATGGTGACCGAGAACAGGTTAAAGGTTCCGCCGTAGATCGCAGAGGATGCCACCACGTGGTCTCCGCAGGAGGCGATATTGAAGATGGAATAGAAATTCGCGGCCTGACCTGAGCTTGTCAGCATCGCGGCGGTGCCACCCTCCATATCACAGATCTTTGCGGCAACGCTGTCGTTGGTGGGGTTCTGCAAACGGGTATAGAAATAGCCCGATGCCTCCAGATCAAAGAGCTTGCCCATATCCTCACTGGTGGCATACTTGAAGGTCGTGCTCTGCACGATCGGAATCTGGCGCGGCTCGCCGTTTCCGGGCGTATATCCCCCCTGCACACATTTGGTTTCGATCTTGTAATTTGACATTTTCAGCACCTCATCTTGTGGTGAATTTTATTTATATGTTAGTATAACACAATTTCATCCGTTTGGCAAGTATACAGCCAAAAAAAGCAAAAAACACCGCAAAACTCATACCGTTTCGCGGTGTTTTCACAATCTTCCGAATGTTTTTGGCATCCGTTGGATCAAATAAAACCGTATTTGCCATCCTTTTTTGCCGATATCTTCTTCGTTCGCATAAAACAGCAAGAGCCGCGAGCGACGCTCGCGGCTCTTGCCTTACAATGCCCATTGGAAACCGAACAAAGCGAAGAGCAGAGCGAAACTCAAGTAATTTGCGATACCTGAACAGAAAAGCTACTGCTTTTGAAAGTTCAAGCCCTCGGTCTATTAGTATCGATCAGCTACATGCATTACTGCACT
>JAFQEC010000026.1 GCA_017415805.1 Clostridia bacterium
ACGCTGACAAGTCCCGAACCGATCTTCTCAGAGCCGATCAGGACGACGTTTGCGGCCTTGACCATAGCGTCAGCGGCCTCGATTGCGGCAACCAGGCCGCGGGTTTCAACCATTCCAAGTGCTTCCATTGTTGTATTCTCCTTATGTTAAATTATTTCAGGGTGGGGAGGAGCTTGTTTACGTCGTTGTGGGGTCTGGGGATGACGTGGGTCGCGATGACCTCGCCAAGACGTGCAGCAGCCGCGCCGCCTGCCTCAACGGCAGCCTTCACGGCACCGACATCGCCGCGAACCATGACGCTGACAAGTCCCGAACCGATCTTCTCAGAGCCGATCAGGACGACGTTTGCGGCCTTGACCATAGCGTCAGCGGCCTCGATTGCGGCAACCAGGCCGCGGGTTTCAACCATTCCAAGAGCTTCCATTGTTTATTCTCCTTATGTTAAAATGTTAAATTATTTCAGGGTAGGGAGCAGTTTGTCCACGTCAGAGTGGGGTCTGGGGATCACGTGCGTTGCAATGACCTCGCCAAGATGTGCGGCAGCCGCACCGCCTGCCTCAACGGCAGCCTTCACAGCACCGACGTCGCCACGAACCATGACGCTGACAAGACCCGAGCCGATCTTCTCCGAGCCGATCAGGACAACGTTTGCGGCCTTGACCATAGCGTCAGCGGCCTCGATCGCGGCAACCAGGCCGCGGGTTTCAACCATTCCAAGAGCTTCCATCATTGTGCATTCTCCTTTTTCGCGTCTGTAGTTTTTTCAAGATTTCTGAGCTTATCCTTGCCCGTTGCACTGAGTGTTGCAAACCAGTCAACCTGATCGTCCAGCCCTGCGATCACCTTGGAGGTGATGTAAAGGCCTCTTTGCTTTGCCTCGGCAACGCCGACCTGAAGGGCCGACTCCACCGCACCCGCGCTTCCCATGAATTTCACGACCATCACCAGCGGCACCTCAACCTGATCTGCGTTGGCGGGCTTGTTTTTGTCAATGGCCACAACCTTTACGTCAGCGGACTTTGCCACTGCATCTGCGATTACTATCGAGGTGGTGTAGCCGTAAACCTCGATCATTCCAAGTGCTGCCATGCTTCTCGCTCCGATCACTTATCGTTGATATAGCAGATCTTGATGCCCTTTTGTGCGACGTTGGTCTCCATCGCCTCGTTCATCTTATCCAGCGGGAACGTGTGGGTGATGAGCTCCTCGATCGGGATGCCCATCTCGGCAGTTTGCTTCAGGAACGCCACAGTCTTGGGGTAATCCTCGGCGCTGTAATCCCAAGAGCCGACGATGTCGATCTCCTTGTTACACATCGCAAAGTGGGGATTGACCTGATATTCGCCGTTGTTGACAAAGAATCCCATCTCGCACATACCGCCGCCGCGGCGGATGTAGCTGTAAATGTCGGCAGCCGCCACGGGCGCGCCCGTGCACTGGAAGGCGAAATCAACGCCAACGTTATTGGCAACGGCCTTGACCTTGGCAACACGCTTGTCAAGCGTGTCCTCATCGGGACGGCGGAAGCAGATCGTCGTCTTTGCGCCCATCCTCTGGGCGACCTTCAAGCGGTCCTCGTTGCCGTCTACGGCGATGATGTGGTTGATACCTGCGGCACGCAGCACCGTGATCATCACAAGACCGACGGGGCCGCAGCCCTGCACCAGAACCTTCGAGCCGAAATTGATCAACCCTGTTTTCTGGCCGCGCTCCAGCGCGTGTACGCAAACGCAAGCAAGCTCCAGGATCATGCGCTGCTTGAGGTTCAGCTCGTTGACCTGGAAGTAGGTCGTGCCCTTGCCGCGGATGAGCATGTAGTCGGCAAACCAGCCGTTGGGGCGGTTGCCCTCGGCCGTGCCGCGCTTGTCACCGATCAGGCCGAACACGCCCTGATTGTCACAAAGATTGGTGCGACCGGGCACCATGCGGCAGGCATAGCACTCGCCGCAGCTGATGACCGAGGTGACGATCTTGTCGCCGACCTTCAGGGGCTTGCCCGCTGTGTCGCAGGTCACGTTTTTGCCGACGTAAACGACCTCGCCCGTGCCCTCGTGACCGAGAATAACGGGGATCAGTCCGAAGGGGTCGCCCTTCCATTCGTGCACGTCAGTGCCGCAGATGCCTGCGCCCTCGACCTTTACAAGAATGTCATCGTCGCCAAGCTCGGGGATCGGGATCTCCTGAACCTCAATGGTCTTGGCGGCGGTCAGCATGGCCACGCGTGCGGTCTTGGGCACGGAGACGGCCGATGCGCTCGCACCGCCACCCATCTGACCCAGCACCGAGCGTACGATGCTTTCAATTTGAGAAGCACTGATATCCATTGTGTTTCTCCTTTCAAATTATTCTAAAGCTGTCCACCATCACGCAGCGGCGCTTACGGGTAAAGCTGCGCGCCGAGGTCAGTCCCTCGCCCGTGGGGCCTGCAATGGTGAAGGTGGTGTGCCCCTCGCCACCAAAGCCGATGCCGGCGTAGGAGGGCGCGTTCTTCACAAAGATGGTGGTCTCCACGGCGCGTGCAAAGCGCGTGAGGTTGTCCACGTTTTTTGAGTGCATGTGTGCCGTGTGGCGGTTGCCGTGCTCGGCCTTGACCGCAAGGTCGATGGCCTGGTCAATATCCTTGACGCGCACGATACCGAGGATCGGCATCATCAGCTCCTCCTGTACGAAGGGATGGTCAAAGTCGACCTCGGCGATGGCACAGCGGATCTCGGGACCGACGTGCAAGCCGATCTTTTCCAGGATCACGCGGCAATCGCGTCCCACGCAATCGCGGCTGACGGTCTTGACCGTTTTGCCGGTCTTGGGGTTGGTCTTTTCCACCAGCACGATCTTGGCGAGTGCGTCTGCCTGCTCGCGCGTGAGCAGGATCGCACCGTTTTTCTGCATGCCTGCGATCAGGCGGTCCGCGACGTTTTCAAACACGAAGACCTCCTTCTCGGCAATGCAGGGAAGGTTGTTGTCAAAGGTGCAGCCGTCGATGATGTCCTTCGCGGCCTTTGCGATGTCGGCGGTGTCGTCCACAATGACAGGGGGGTTGCCCGCGCCTGCGCCGATCGCCTTTTTGCCCGAGGAAAGAACGGCTCTCACCACGCCGGGTCCGCCGGTGCAGACCAGCAGCTTGATGAGGGGATGCTTATACATGACGCTTGCAGTGTCAAGCGTAGGCTTGACCACGCTGGCCACCAGCACGCGGGGACCGCCTGCGGAGGCAACCGCACGGTTGACAAGGTCAACGGCGTAGTTGGAGGTGGCGATGGCACCGGGGTGGGGATTGAACACCACACCGTTGCCTGCGGCGATCATGCCGATGCTGTTGCAAATGACCGTCTCGGAGGGGTTGGTCGAGGGGGTGATCGCACCCACCACGCCAAAGGGCGCCATTTCGGTCAGCGTGAGGCCTGCGTCGCCGGTGCGCGCCTCCTCCACGATGTCCTCAGTGCCGGGCGTTTTGTTTGCTACAAGATGGTGCTTGGCGGTCTTGTGATCCACGCGTCCCATCTTGGTCTCGGCCACGCCAAGCTCGGCCATGATATGTGCCTCTGCATGCGTCAGCTCGCGGATCGCGGTGATGACCTTTTCGCGCTGTGCCACCGACATCGCGCGTACCGCGCGGTATCCGGCGTTTGCGGCGTCGATCGCCTCCTCCATCGTGGCGTAAACGCCGATCAGGGGACGTCCCTTATATTGGGTGGCATCCCATGCCGCTGTGCCCTTGGGAGCAGCAGAGCCTTTGACCTCGGAAACGACACGGGCGACGATCGCACTGATCTGCGCTTCTGTCAATTTATTTGCCATTCGAATGCTCCTTTCTGCGTTATGCGATATATATAAATGAAGCAAGGAGCATTATTTGCCAAGAGCTGCCATTACGCGGCGGGTGATCTCGGCCACCATTGCGCTGTCAGCGGAGCTGTCATTGCCGCAGGTGCACTGACCGCCGTTGTCCTTGCAGCGGCAGTTGGGGGTGCCCAGGTTGGGGCACTTCTTGCAGCCGGGGTGCTTGCCGGGCAGACCCATCTTCTTGCGCAGGTCCATCAGCTTCTCCAGCTCGGCGCAGGGGATCTCGTCGATGCGGCTTTGTGCGCCTGCACCGATCTGACGTGCGTAAAGGTTGATCTTTGCATTGAACTCAACCTCCTCCATGGTGAAGCAGGCACGGACCAGCGAGTTGCCGACGGTCAGCGCGCCGTGGTTCTTCAAAAGGAAGGCGTCGTGCTTCTGGATGTAGGGCATCAGAGAATCCGGGATCTCCATGGTCGAGGGCGTGCCGTAATCACAGGTGGGAACGTTGCCGATGGTCAGAATTGCCTCGGGAAGGATGTACTGATCCATCTCCACGCCTGCAACGGTGAAGGCGGTTGCTACAGGGGGATGTGCGTGTACTACGGCGTTGACGTCGGGGCGCTCCTTGTAAACTCTCATATGCATCTTGATCTCCGAGGAGGGGTTCAAACGGCCCTCCAGCTTGTTGCCATCGGCGTCGATCTTGATGATCATGTCGGGGGTCATGTAGCCCTTGGACACACCCGTGGGCGTGCAGTAGAACTCGTTGGGGCCAACCTTGACGGAGATGTTACCGTCGTTTGCGGCCACGAATCCCAGGTTGTAGATCTTCTTGCCGATCTCACAGATCTCTTTTTTGATTTCGTAAGGCGATTTCATCATGGTTTTGTTGTCCTTTCAAAGTGAATTTTATATTTTATTTTTTTAATTCTGTGTGACCAAGCGATAGGTGTCGCCTGCGATCATATATTCCTCGTCGGTGGGAAGAAGAACCACCTTGACGGGGGAATCGGGAGTGGAGAGCGTGACCGCCTCGCCGTGTTGGCAGGTGGCGTTGATCTCCTTGTCAAAGTGCACGCCAAGATATTCCATATCCTCGAATACCATCTGACGGAATACGCGGTCATTCTCGCCAAGACCTGCGGTGATGACGATAACGTCCACGCCGTTCATCACGGCTGCGTACGAGCCAACGATTTTTTTGACATAGTGCGTGAGCACCTGCATGGCCAGCAGCGCGCGGTGGTTGCCCTCTCTTGCCGCTGCCCAAATGTCACGGGCGTCGTTGGATACGCCCGAAATGCCAAGAAGCCCCGAGCGCTTGTTGAGCGCATCGTTGACCTCGGTCGCGGTCATGCCCGTCTGCTCCATGATAAAGGGAATGATGGAGGGGTCGATCGAGCCCGAGCGCGTGCCCATCGGCACACCCTCCTGCGGCGTGAAGCCAAGCGAGGTGTCTACCGCCTTGCCGTTCTTTACCGCGGTGATCGAGGAGCCCGAGCCGATGTGGCAGGAAACGATCTTGATCTTGTCATAGTCAAGCCCGAGATGCTCCGCCGCCTTGGCACTGACGTAACGGTGCGAGGTGCCGTGGAAGCCGTAGCGCCGCACGCCGTACTTCTCATACCACTCGTAGGGAACGGGGTAGATATAGGCTTTCTCCTCAAGCCCTGAGTAAAAGGAGGTGTCGAACACGCCTACCTGCGGCTTGCCCGGCATCAGTGCCTTGCATGCCGCCACACCCTTCAGGGCAGGGGGGCCGTGCAACGGATTGAGGGGAACGATGGATTCAAGATAAGCCAGCTCCTCGTCGCCAAGCAGGCACGAATCGGCAAATTTGCCGCCGTGTGCAAAGCGGTGACCGACTGCGGTGATCTCATCCGCGCTCTCGATCACGCCCAACTCCTTGTCGGTCAAAAGCTTGAGCACCAGCGCCAACGCCTCGGTGTGCGAGGGCATGGGATACTCGACCGTGTAATTGGGCTTGCCGGGGCGCTTGTGCGTGATCGAACCCGCAGTGGTGATCTTCTCACAAAGGCCCTTTGCCGGAACCGTGCCGCGCTCCATATCAAACAGCTGATATTTCAGCGAGCTGCTGCCGGCGTTGATAACAAGTAACTTCATAGCCACCTCCTCTGGGAATACGCAACACCCTTATATGAATGTTTACATTACAATTATAACAGAACAATAGAATAATTGCAATAGGCAGTTTACAAAAATAAAAAAAAGCGCAAATATAAGGAAAACAAGGTGCAATTTTCGACAAGGCGGTAAAAGCGAAAGAAAAATCCGCCAAAGGACTTGCCTTTTTGGGGCATTGGGTGTATAATGATATGAGACTGTTCAAAAAAGCGTTATGGGAGGGAGGAGAGCACATGCGACAGATCGCCATCAATCTGCACGCCAAGCGCGGCATGGATACCGAGGCGTATATCAAAAAGATGCGCGAGGTCGGCTTTGACGCACTCCTCACGGGAACGCCCGAGCCGGAAGAATTGAAGCGCATCGCAAACGCTTTGGCGGCAAACGGTATGCGTTACGAGATGATCCACGCACCCTTTTCGCATACCAACGATATCTGGCAGACAGGGGAGTGCGGCGACCGTGCGCTGGCAGAGCTGATCACGGCTGTCGAGCGCGCCGCCACGGTGGGCTGTCCCACGGTCGTGGTGCACCTCACATCCGCAAGGGCGCTGCCCCAAATTACCGATTTAGGCCGTGCACGGCATGAGATTTTGGTGGAATATGCCGCGCGAAAGAACGTAAAAATTGCCTTTGAAAACATCCGCGGTCTTGCCCATCTTGCATGGGCCATGGAGCACTTTGAAAACGCCCCCAACGTGGGATTTTGCTGGGATTTCGGGCACGAGAGCTGCTTTGCTAAGGGCAAGGAGTATATGCCGCTGTTCGGCGATCGTCTGATCTGCACGCACCTGCACGACAACGACGGCGTCGCAAGGGACGATCAGCACAAGCTCCCCTTTGACGGCAAGCTCGATTTCGGCAGAGCCGCCAAGCAGCTGCGCCAAAGCGGCTACCGCGGCACGCTGACGCTGGAGGTCTTTGCCGAAAACACTCATGCGTATGACTGTGTGACCTGCGCCGCATTTTTGGAAAGGGCCGCCATGGCAGCCAAACGCCTGCGCCTAATGGTTGACGGCTTTTGAGCACAGATCAAAACGGCACAAAACAAAAAAGCACCGCAACGGTAGCGATTTTACGTAAAAAAGGGGCGAACGGAACTCCGTTCGCCCCTTTTTGCGTTTTCGAGCCATCGCCCGTATATCCCTCCTCGTCCCTCCTCGTCACAGTTTACTCTGAAAGCGGGGCGTTTTTACCCCATTTCATCCCTATTTCTTGGAAAAATATCAGAAAAATGATAGAAAACTGATAGAAAAGGGACGAAAATTTTGCGAGAAAAGTGCCAACTTTTTGCTCAATCGTCGCGCTTTGCTCCTTTGGGAGTCATTGTTTTCACAAAGCGGAACATCTCATCGGGGCCCTCGTCGGGATTGTTCTTTTCGTCCTCGAACATATCGTGCTCGGGCTGGAAATACTCGCACCAAAACTCTGTGATCTGAAAGCCGCACTTGTTGACGTAAAAGTGGATATTGCGCTTTTCAAAATAGGGCGTGCAGGTCTCCCAGACCTCGGTTTCGGGGTGGAGCGCCTCCACCGCCTGCCACGCGCCGTAGCCGATGCCGCGGCTGTGCGCCTCGGGCAGCACAAAGAGAATATCCAAATGGTTGCGGTGCGTTTCCTTGTCAATGGTGAGGATCACGCCGCCCACCTTCTCGCCGTCAAGCATAATGCGGTAGGTCTCGCTTTTCGGGTCGTCTAAAGAGCGCTCGATGGTCGCGCGGGAGATGATCTCGCCATCCCCGTCAAGATGGTCGTCACGCTCGCCAAATTCCATCAGCGCGCCGTACTTGAACGCCCATTGATTGTCAAGGATAAATTGCTCACGGTCGTCTGCTTCAAGGGGAACAAGGGTAACCTTCGTGTTTTTCATCATAACCTCCAAAAAAAATAAAGCCCCGGCTATTGCTTTGCAATAACCCGAGCTCACTCGGACACCTAATCCGGCAATTTGAACGCTACGGCGTTCTGCCTCCGGTGACCTATTCTGTTACAAGGAGATTATACCAC
>JAFQEC010000027.1 GCA_017415805.1 Clostridia bacterium
AAAGTGCAAGATCGAGACAGCCCTTGAATTCCTCAGCAAGCTGTTCGGGACGGAGGATCAGGTGACCCTCGGAGATTGTGAACTGGCGGACACGGATCAGACCGTGCATCTCACCGGAATCCTCGTTGCGGAACAGCGTCGAGGTCTCGCCAAGGCGCATGGGCAGCTCGCGGTAGGAGCGCTTTTTGTTCAGAAACACCTGATACTGGAAGGGGCAGGTCATGGGGCGCATGGCAAAGCACTCCTTGGTCTCATCGTAAGGGTCGCCCAGCACGAACATGCCGTCCAGATAGTGATCCCAGTGACCCGAGATCTTGTACAGATCGCGCTTGGCCATCAAGGGGGTCTTGGTGAGCAGATAGCCGCGCTTTTGCTCCTCGTCCTCGATCCAGCGCTGAAGCGTCTGAATGACGCGCGCGCCCTTGGGCAGCAGCACGGGCAAGCCCTGTCCGATGCTTTCCACCGTGGTAAAATACTCCAGCTCGCGGCCGATCTTGTTGTGGTCGCGGCGGCGCGCCTCCTCCAGCTGCTCGAGATGCGCCTTGAGCTCATCCTTGCTGGGGAACGCCGTGCCGTACACGCGCTGAAGCATCTTATTTTTCTGATCGCCCTTCCAATACGCGCCCGTGCACTGCGTGAGCTTAAACGCCTTGACCGCACCCGTGGAAAAGAGGTGCGGGCCTGCACAAAGGTCGGTGAACTCGCCCTGACGGTAGAAGCTGATGACCGCACCGTCGGGCAGCTCCTCGATGAGCTGCACCTTATAGGGCTCACCCTTTTCCTGCATCAGCGCGATCGCCTCGGCACGCGGCAGCTCAAAGCGCTCGATGAGCAGATTTTCCTTCACGATCTTCTTCATCTCGCCCTCGATGGTCGAAAGCACCTCGGGGGTGAAGGGGATCTCGCTGTCGAAATCGTAATAAAAGCCGCCCTCGATCGCAGGGCCGATGGTGAGCTTGGTGGCGGGATAAAGCCGCTTGACCGCCTGCGCCAGCACGTGCGAGGCCGTATGATGGAACATGTGCCGTCCCTCGGCATCCGCAAAGGTCAACAGCTCCACGTCGGCATCCGCCGTAAGTGGGTGCGTCATGGCGACCACCGCACCGTTCACGCGTGCCGCAACGTGCGCGCGGCTGACCAGCTCCGCCTCGCGGGCGGCGTCAAAAACCGAGAGGGGTGCGTCAAAGCACATCTCTTTTTCTGCAAATTTTACCTTGAACATATCCAACACTCCTTTTGAGATACTGAAAAAATAACACACCCCGAGCGACCGCAGTCGTTCGGGGTGTGGAAAATTCCGCACGGTTCCACCCGAGCTTTTCACTTTTGATTTATGGTTCAATGGCGGTCGGGCGGTACCGCTCGCGTGCCTTGGCGAGGAATGTTTCAGCCGTGCATTCCCTCTCTGTGCGCCTCTCACGCGGGGCATATCCCGATCACATTACGGGTTCTTTTTCTTGCGATTGTACTCACTTGTGGGATTGACGAAGTTGCGCCAATCAAGATCCCCGCGATCCAGCGCAATGATCAGCGCCTCGGCGGTGGCAATATTGGTGGCAACGGGGATATTGTAGCGATCGCAGGCGAGCAGCAGCTCGTTATCCTCGTCACGCATACGCTCCGTCACGTCCTCGCGTGTGTCACGGAAGAAGAGCAGCAGGTCGATCTCATTGTAGGCAAGGCGCGTGGCGATCTGCTGCTCACCGCCCTGCTTGCCCGTGAGCAAGCGCTCGATATGCAAGCCCGTCGCCTCGGAGATGTACTTGGCCGTGATGCTGGTTGCACAAAGGTTATGCTTACTTAACACACCGCAATAAGCGATACAAAACTGTGTCATAAGCTCTTTTTTGATGTCGGTTGCTATAATTGCAATCTCCAAGTCGCACACCTTCCTTCTATCATTCTACACGGGTTGCTATCGGTTTATTCGATTTATTATAACATATAGATATTCTGTCTGTCAATGCAAATTTGAGAAATTTCTTGCCCGTTTGGGGGGATATTTTATAATTTTTCACCAAAAAAGCAACGCCGCATGCGGCGTTGCTTTTTTATGATCACTCCTCGACGGGAGCTTCCTCGACTGCTGCGTCCTCGGGCATTGCCTCCTCAGCGGTGGCAACCTCCTCAAGAAGCGCGCGGATCGACAGGCTGACCTTCTGCTTGTCGTTGTCGATCTCGATGATCTTGGCATCCACGCTCTGGCCGATCTCCAGCACGTCGGCAGGCTTGCCGATGCGGGTCATGGCGATCTGCGAAATGTGAATGAGACCGTCCACACCGTCCACGATCTCGGCAAATGCACCGAAGGGCATCATGCTGACGATCTTGACGGGCACCACGTCACCCACCTGATACTGGCTCGTAAAGATGACCCAAGGATTGCTCTCCTCGGTCTTGTAGCCAAGAGAGATGCGCTTCTTCTCTGCGTCAAAGGACTTGACGTAGACCGTCACGGTCTGGCCGACCGAAACCACCTCTGCGGGGGACTTGATGTGCTTCCAGGAAAGCTCGCTGGTGTGCACCATGCCGTCCACACCGCCCAGATCCACGAACGCGCCGTAGCTGGTCATGCTCTTGACCACACCGGTGTAGGACTTGCCCTCCTCGATCTCTGCCCAGAAGGCCTGCTCTGCGGCGCGGCGCTCCTCACGAACGACGGCGCGGATCGAGCCGATGGCCTTGTTGCCGGGCTGCTTGATCTCGATGATCTTGAAGCGAACGTCGGTGCCCTTGAGAGGAGCGAGATCCCCATCCTTCGGAACGCCCGACTGCGATGCGGGAACGAAGACGCGGTTGCCCATGTAGCGGATCACAAGACCGCCCTTGACGACCTCGGCAACGGTGGCCTCCAGCACGGCGCCTGCCTCCTTGGCCTCCACGACCTTCTCCCAGTTCTTGAAGGAATCCACGCGGCGCTTGTCAAGCTCGGCAACGCCGTCGATGTCGCTGACGCGAATCACCTTCGCCTCAACCGTGTCACCGGGCTTGTAGGCCTCGGTCAGCTTTACAGAAGGATCGTCGGTCACGCGCTCGGCCTTGATGTAGCCCGTCACGCCTGCACCCAGGTCCAGCTGCAGCTCCGTATCGGTCACGTGCATAACGGTTCCGGTCACGATTTCTCCTGTATTTAAAGTCTTGATAGGCGTGCTATCAAGCAATTCTGCAAAGTTTTCCATTTCGCTCATTGTTTTATGTACCTCCTCAATGATTTCCGACGGGGTCGATGCCCCTGCGGCGATCCCCACTTTGCGATGGGTCAATGCAAACGGCCTTACGCGCGGCAGGTCGGTGCGGTCGGCAACGCGCAATGTGTCGGGGCAAAGCCCGCGGCAAATATCGGTGAGCTTGGCGGTATTGGAGCTTTCCTTGCCGCCGATCACGATCATGCCGTCACACACGCGAGCCAGAGACGCCGCCTCTGTCTGGCGCAAATCCGTAACATTACATATTGTATCAAAAATTTTTGCATTTGTACATAGGTTTTGCAAAAGTTTTTGACATTTTTTCCATTCTGTTAAATTCTGGGTGGTTTGAGCCACCATCACAGGCACTTTTGACGAAAGCTTTTCGCGCAAAACACCCGAAAGCGCCGCGCCAAACGAGTCGGCATCCGCAAAAACATACTTTTCCCCGTCAAAGCAGCTCATAAAGCCCTCGACCTCGGGGTGGTGTGCGCTGCCGATACACAGCAAAAGATGTTGCCGTGCACCCTCGCCCTCGCTCGCCTCGCTTGCGATGCGGTGGATCTTCTCCACGAACGGGCAGGTGCAGTCCACGAAGCAAAAGCCCGCGTGCGTGCGTGAGAGCGCGGCAAGCAGTGCCGACGTCTCGCGCGGAATACCGTGGGCACGGATAAACACCGTGACGGGGGATACGGGCGTAGCGGTGGCCGCCAGCGCGGGCAGATCCGCGGCGGAAACGGCGGTCACGCCCTGCTCCTCCAGCGAGCGATTGTAATCCTCGTTGTGGATTAGATGGCCCAGCGTAAAGATGCGTTCACCCGCGCGGCGACCGTCGATGGCGCGCGCAAGGCGCTCGGTTGCTGCGCGCACTCCGGGGCAAAAGCCCGCGTGGCGTGCCACGATCACCTCAGGCATCGCGGCTCTCCTCGCCAAGGCGGCAGATCTCCTCGAAGATCGCGGCCGAGATGCGCGCGTACTCACCCGCGGCATCGGGATCGTAGCCAAAGTGCTCAAAGGGGATGGGCTCACCGAAGGTGACGGTCACACGGCGGAAGAATTTCCAGTGGTAATTTTTCACGTGAATGTGTGCGGGCAGGATCTGTGCGCCCGTGTGGGCGGCGATCATGCCGACGCCGTTTTTGATCCTGCAATCACGCGGATCGCGGTCGGGACAGCGCGTGCCCTGCGGAAAGATGCCAAGGCAACGGCCGCCCTTGAGCAGCTGAATGGAATGCTTGACGGCACCCACGTCGCCCTTACCGCGCGAGACGGGAAACGCGCCGAGCTTGCGCACGAGCCACCCGAGCACAGGCACGCGGAACAGCTCCGCCTTGGCCATCACGTGCGGCTGCTGTCGGCGCAGTGCGGCGCACAGAAAGACAATGTCCAGCACCGTTTGGTGGTTGGCGCAGAGAATGTAGGGCCCTTCTGCACGCCGGGGCTCATTCTTGCGCCCCACGGTGCGGATACGAAAGATCAGACGCGCAGGGAGCGCCAGCAAAAAGTGGATAACGGTATAAAAAACGCTTTTCATACCGACAGCACCCCACCTGCGGCCCTTTTGGCCAGTGCGATGACGGCGGCGGTGCATTCCTCCACGGTCATCTCGGAATTATCCATAGGGATCGCGTCGGGGGCGGCAACGGCAGGGGCAACGGCGCGGTTGCGGTCGTTGTCGTCGCGCTCGCGCATCTCGCGCAGAACGTCCTCGAAGCGTGCGTCGATCCCCTTCTCGGCCAGCTCCTTGGTGCGGCGCATGGCGCGCGCCTCAATGCTGGCGGTGAGAAAGATCTTGACGTCGGCGTGGGGCAGAATCACCGTGCCGATATCGCGCCCGTCCATAATCACGCTGTTGGTCTCGGCGATGCGGCGCTGGGTATCCAGCAGGAACTCGCGCACGGCGGGAACGGCCGAGACCGCCGAGGCATACATCGAGATCTCGGGCTCGCGGATGCGGTCGCCGAGATCCTCGCCGTTGAGATATACGTGCTGTGCACCGTTCTCATAGCGCACCTCAATGTTGATATGCGGCAAGCAGGAAACGATGCCCGCGCGATCCTCGCGCGCGATGCCGCGGCTGCGCACAAAGTAGCCCACGGTGCGGTACAGCGCACCCGTGTCCACGTAAACGATGCCAAGCTCCTTGGCCACGGCCTTGGCGACACTGCTTTTACCCGCTCCGCTGGGCCCGTCAATTGCAATTTGCATAGCTTTGCTCCTTTTTGTTATTCAAACGCGGCATTCTCGCCTGCCAGTGTGCCCGTGGAAAAGGCGATCTGCAGGTTAAAGCCGCCCGTATATGCGTCAAGATCGAGCACCTCGCCCGCGAAATACAGACCCTTTACACGCTTGGATTCCATGGTGCTCGGGTTGATCTCGTGCAAGGCAACGCCACCCTTGGTGACGATCGCCTCGGCGATCGGGCGCGCACCCTTGATGACAACGGGCAGGCCCTTGAGCACCGTGAGCAGCGCGTGGCGCTCCTCGCGCGTCACGTCGTGCACCTTCTTGCGCCCGTCCAGCCCCGCAAGGGCGATCAGGGGCTCAATCAGCTTCTGGGGCAAGAGATCCCCCATCGCGTTGAGCAGATCGCGGTTGCGGTATTTTTCAAAGTCCGAGAGCAAGCGCGCGTCCAGCGTTTTTTCGTCCAGCGCGGGCTTGAGGTCAATAAAGGCGGTATAGCGCCCCTGCTCCATCGGCACAAGATGCGCCGAGGCCGAGAGCACCAGCGGCCCCGTCAGGCCGAAATGCGTGAACAGCAGCTCGCCGAAATCGGTGAAAACGGTCTTGTTTTTCACACCGTCACGCACCGAGATGCGCACGTTGCGCAAGGAGAGCCCCTGCACCGAGGCACAAAAGTGCCCGTCCTCCACAAGCGGCACGAGAGAGGGCACGGGATCGACCACGGCATGCCCGACCGCGCGCGCAAAGCGGTAGCCGTCACCCGTAGAGCCCGTAAGGGGATAGGATGCACCGCCCGTGGCCACGATCACCGCATCGGCAAAATACTCCTTGCCGCCCGCACGCACGCCGCACGCGCGCCCCTCTTTGGTGAGAAGCTGCTCCACGTACGCCGTTTCAATGCGCACGCCGCACGCGCGACATTCGCGCACCAGCGCATCCACCACGTCGGTGGCACGGTCCGAGACGGGAAACACGCGGTTTCCGCGCTCGACCTTCAGCGCAACGCCCAGCTCCTCAAAAAAGGCCTCGACCGCGGCGCTGTCCATGCGACTCCACGCCGCGTATAAAAAGCGCGCGTTTGCGGGGATATTGGCAAAAAACTCGTCCCGTGTGCAGTGGTTTGTGACGTTGCAGCGTCCCTTGCCCGTGATGCGGAGCTTGCGCCCGCAGCGCTCGTTGCGCTCCAGCATCGTCACGGCCGCGCCCATGCGTGCGGCGTGGATCGCCGCCATCATTCCCGCAGCACCGCCGCCCACGACCAGCACACGTCTTTGCTCAAATGCTTCCATCAGCTGTTCTTCTCGTAAACATCGTACTCGTCCCAGATCTCCTCCAGACGCCGCAAGCGCGTCGCCACCTCGTCGTGACTGCGCATCGAGACCGCGGCCACCATGGCGTTGATGATGCTCAATGGCGCGACCAGCGAATCGACGAAGGACGCCATGTCGCTCGGCGCGGTCAGCAGCTGGTCGCAATCGGCCGCGATGGGCGAGCGATCGCTGTCGGTAAGAGAAACCACGTTCGCCCCCGCACGGTGTGCGAATTGCACGGCACGGACGGTGCGCTTGGAGTAGCGCGGAAAGCTGATCGCGATGAGCACATCCTCTGGGCCGATGGTGAGGATCTGCTCGAACATTTCACTGCCCGAGCTGACCTCTACGTTGCGCACGTTATCGAACATCAACTGAAAATTAAAGTTGAGAAAGCTCGCCAGCGAGGCCGCCGAGCGCGAGCCGAGAATGTAAATGTTGCGCGCATGGACGATCTTCTCGACTGCCGCCTCAAAGGCGATACGGTCCAGCCCGTCCAGCGTGTGGCGGATCTTATCGGCGTCGCCCTGCAGCACCTTTTCCAGAATATCGCTGCCTCCGAGCAGATTGTCGGCAACCTCCATGCGCTGTGCGGCGGTCAGATTGGTCTTGGCAAGCTCGCGCAACGCGCGCTGCATGTCGGGGTATCCGTCAAAGCCCAGCTCGTCGGCAAAGCGCACCACCGTGGACTCCGATACCCGCACCAGCTCACCGAGCTTGGCCGCGGTCATATACGCGGCGCGGTCATAATGCTCCAAAATATACGCGGCGATCAGGCGTTGCCCCTTAGAAAAGCCGGACATCCGTTCGGTAATACACTGCAAAAGATTTTGTTTCATGCTTCACCTCCGTGCCCCGTGCAGGCACATTCTTTAGTATTATACCCTATCTTATAAAAAATGTCAACACCGCGCTCTTGCGCGAATCCTCTCTTGACAACCCCTCTCGCTTTTGTTATAATAACCTTATTCTATTGCTTTTTGGAGTTTACTATGAACATCTACGAAGAATTGGTGGCGCGCGGCCTGATCGCGCAGGTCACCGACGAGGCCGAGATCCGCGAGCTGATCAATGCGGGTAAGGCAACCTTTTACATTGGCTTTGACCCCACGGCAGATTCCCTGCACGTAGGTCACTTTATGGCGCTTTGCCTGATGAAGCGCCTGCAAATGGCGGGCAACCGCCCCGTGGTGCTCATCGGCGGCGGCACGGCCATGGTGGGCGACCCCTCGGGCAGAACCGATATGCGCCAGATGATGACCCCCGAGACCATCGCACACAACGTCTCCTGCTTCCAAAAGCAGATGGCGCGCTTCATTGACTTCGGCGAGGACAAGGCGATCCTGGTGAACAACGCCGATTGGCTCATGGATCTCAATTACGTCGAGGTCCTGCGCGACGTGGGTGCTTGCTTCTCGGTCAACAAGATGCTCTCTGCCGAGTGCTACAAGCAGCGCATGGAGAAGGGTCTCTCGTTCCTGGAGTTCAACTATATGATCATGCAGTCCTACGACTTCTATCATTTGTACCAAAACTACGGCTGCAACATGCAGTTCGGCGGTGACGATCAGTGGTCGAACATGCTGGGCGGCACGGAGCTCATCCGCAAGAAGCTGGGCAAGGACGCGTACGCCATGACCATCACGCTGCTGCTCAACTCCGAGGGCAAGAAGATGGGCAAGACCCAGTCGGGCGCGGTTTGGCTGGACCCGAGCAAGACCACCCCGTATGAGTTTTATCAGTACTGGCGCAACGTGGGTGATGCCGACGTGCTCAAATGCATCCGCATGCTGACCTTCCTGCCCTTGGAGCAGATCGAGGCCATGTCGTCGTGGCAGGGCGAGCAGCTCAACCGCGCCAAGGAGATCCTCGCCTTTGAGCTGACCGCGCTGGTGCACGGCGAGGAGGAGGCCGCCAAGGCCGAGGCCGCAGCACGCGCGCTGTTCGGTGCAGGTGCAGTTGCAGAGGCCCCCACCACCACGCTGACCGACGCCGATTTTACCGACGGCGCCATTGACATTCTCACCCTTCTTGTGAAGGCCGAGCTGGTCGCGTCCAAATCCGAGGCGCGCCGCGCCGTGGAGCAGGGCGGCGTTTCGGTGGACGGCGAAAAGATCACCGACCTGCGCGCCACCTTCCAAAAGGCAGATCTTGCCGAGGGCAAGCTGCTCAAGCGCGGTAAAAAGAGCTTCCGCCGCGTGGTGGCCGAATAACCGAGCAGCCCCTCGTGCGCGACCTGTGACAAAACGGATCGCCCACGGGGGGCACTTTTTCACAAAAGCGGCGTTCGAGGCCAAAGAAAGGCTTGCCTTCGCGCGCGAAATATGTTAAAGCACTACCAATCTATGGGAGAAAAAATGAAACGCAACATTATTCTGATCGGCATGCCTGCGTGCGGCAAGAGCACGGTCGGGGTGCTGTTGGCCAAGCAGCTGGGCTATCGGTTTCTCGACTCCGATCTGCTCATCCAGGAAACCGAGGGCAAGCTCCTGCACGAGCTGATCGCCGCGCACGGCATACAGGGCTTTCTTGCCATTGAGGAGCGCATCAACGCCGCCATCGACGTCACGCACACCGTGATCTCCACGGGGGGCAGTGCCGTCTACGGAAAAAAAGCCATGGAGCACCTGCGGTCGATCGGCACGACGGTGTATTTGAAAATCGATTACGAAACGCTGGAGCGCCGTCTTGGCGACTATTCGCACCGCGGCGTGATCATGCCCGAGGGCTATACCCTGTACGACCTCTACCGTGAGCGCACCGCGCTCTACGAGCAATACGCCGACATCACGGTGGACGAGCGCGACACCGAGGGCAACCTCTCGCGAACTGTAGAGCGCTGTATTGCGCTGCTCGCATAACTCTTGCAATTCTCTGTAATGTGTGATACAATAAGAATATTCTGAATAAAGGAGATGCATATGGAATACCGTTTTTCCGATAAGCTGGCAGATCTCAGGCCCTCTGCCATTCGTGAGATCTTCAAGAGCCTCGTCGATCCCTCGATCATCTCCTTTGCCGCAGGCAACCCTGCCGCCGAGTCCTTTCCCGTAGACGAGCTTGCGCGCCTTTCGGCCGAGATCCTTGCAACCGCACCCGTGCAGGCGCTGCAATACAGCATCACCGAGGGGTATCCCCCCTTGCGCGAGGCGGTCGCCAAGCGTCAGCGCGCGGTGTTTGGTATCGGCAAGTCGGTCGCTGCAGGCGACGCCTTCAACGACAGCACGCTCATCGTCTCGGGCGGTCAGCAGGGCATTGAGCTTGCCTGCAAGGTCTTTTGCAACGAGGGGGACGTGGTGCTGTGCGAAAATCCCACCTTTGTGGGGTCGCTGAACTCCTTTCGCTCCAACGGCGCGTGCCCCGTCGGCGTGGAAATGGCCGCGGACGGCATCGACCCCGACGCACTGGAGCGCGCCATTCTGGAAAATCCGCGCGTCAAGCTCCTGTACCTCATTCCCACCTTCCAAAATCCCTCGGGTGTCACGATGAGCGCCGAGAAGCGCCGCCGCGTATACGAGATCGCCAAGAAATATTCCCTGCCCATCCTGGAGGATAACCCCTACGGCGAGCTGCGCTTTGCGGGCAAGGAGCTACCAACCCTCAAGAGCATGGATACCGAGGGGCTGGTCATCTACTGCTCCTCGTTTTCCAAGATCCTGTCGGCGGGCATGCGCCTTGGCTTTGTGATCGCGCCAGAGGCTATCGTATCGAAGATGGCGGTCGCCAAGCAGGGCGAGGACGTGCACACCAACATCTTCTTTCAAATGCTGTGCCACCGCTTTCTCACCGAATGTGACCTGGACGCGCACATTGCGAAGATCCGCGCGCTCTACCGCCGCAAGTGCGCCCTGATGCTCGGGGAGCTCGAAAAGCAGCTGCCCGACGGCATCACCTTCACGCGCCCCGAGGGTGGGCTGTTCATCTGGTGTACGCTGCCCCTCGGCTGTGACATGAACGCCTTTGTGCAAGCGGCACTGGCGCGCAAGGTCGCCGTGGTGCCGGGCACCACCTTCAACTGCGATCCAAGCGCCCCCTCGCGCTCCTTCCGTCTCAATTACTCCACCCCCACCGACGAGCAGATCGTCGAGGGTGTCAAGCGGCTCGGCGAGGCCGCACGCGAATTTATCCGCTGAAAGGACAGTATCATGATCAACGAGCAAAAGATCTGCTTCTCGGGCGTACAGCCCAGCGGCAACCTGACCATTGGAAACTACCTTGGTGCCATCCGCAATTTTGCCGCCTACAGCGAGGCCTATAAGTGCTTCTACTGCGTGGTGGACGAGCACGCCATTACCGTGCGCCAGGTGCCCGCGGAGCTGCGCCGCCGCACCTACGAGACGCTGGCACTTTACATGGCCTGCGGCCTCGATCCCGAGAAAAACACGCTTTACGTGCAGTCACACGTGCCCGCGCACGCGGAGCTTAGCTGGATTCTCAACTGCTTTACCATGTATGGTGAGCTCTCGCGCATGACCCAGTTCAAGGACAAAAGCACCAAGCACGCCGACAACGTCAATGCGGGGCTCTTTACCTACCCCGTGCTCATGGCCGCCGACATTCTGCTCTATCAGACCGATGTCGTACCCGTGGGTATTGACCAAAAGCAGCACGTGGAGCTGGCGCGCAACATTGTAGAGCGCTTCAATCAGATCTACCCCGACACCTTCACCATGCCCGAGCCCATCATCGCCAAGAACGGCAAAAAGATCATGTCCCTCGCCGAGCCCACCAAGAAGATGAGCAAGTCCGACGAGAACCAGAACGCCGTGGTCTATATTCTGGACGACAAGGACACCGTCATTCGCAAGTTCCGCCGCGCCGTGACCGACTCGGATACCCGCGTGCGCTTCGCCGAGGGCAAGGACGGCATCAACAACCTTATGACCATCTACTCCTGCTTCACGAACAAGTCCATGGACGAGATCGAGCGTGAGTTCGCGGGCAAGGGCTACGGCGATTTCAAGCTTGCCGTAGGCGAGGTGTGCGCCGATGCGCTCGCCCCCGTGCAATCCCGCTTCCGCGAGCTGCTCGCCGACAAGGCATATCTGGAGGCCATGATGAAAAAGGGCGCCGAGGAAGCCGCTTACTATGCGCGTAAGACCCTGTCCAAGGTGCAAAAGAAGCTCGGGTTTGTTCCCCTGCCCCGCTAACGGATGCGTACGCTTGAAGCGCGTTCAACAAAAAAAAGCCGACTGTATGTCGGCTCTTTTTTATATCCTTATTCGGGCAGCTTGCCCTGCTCGCGCAGGCGATGCAGATCGCGCGCGGCGCGGGCGGTGATTTCGGGATAATCCTGCGCATCGGGAAGTGCAGATTCAAGGTACTCCTGCGGCTTGCCGCCAATATCCGTATTGGTCTTGCCCTGCTGCTCCTGTCGCTCCACGCGCAATAGCTGTACGCTCACGCAGATCCGACTCTTATCCTCGGGGCTTGGAAAGTAATCAAACACGGCTCCGTTTCGCCATGCGGCCTCGCGTACGGGCTCCAGCTCGGGCAAGGTGAGCTCGCCCGTGAAGCCGTCAGAGACGAAGGTGGCAAATAGCGTATCGCCCGATTGCACCGCCTGTGAAACGCGAAGCTGAACCCGCTGATCCTCGGCGGTGCGGCGCACGGCAAGAAGGAGCGCAAGCAACGAGCCCTTTATAAAATCGAGATCCATTTGTTCGCGCGTGGCTTGCACGAGCCCACAAAGATCATACTCAACACAGCAGCCGCAAAGGGCGGCCAGATCGGTCAGAATACGCGTGAGTTCCCACTCAAGGCCCCTGTCCTCATGCTCCTCTAAAAAAGCGCGGTGATACGGGCGGATCCATTCCGTGACGGCACGCGAGCCCTCCTCGGTCAGCGGGGCGCGATGCGCCGCGGCCATGCGCGAAAGCACGAAATTCTGCAAATGCGGCTGCAGGTGGGCGGGCGCGCGGAGCGCCTGCGCCACGCGACCCGTGGGAATCAGCACGAGCTGAAGCCCCGTGGCGGCAAAGAGTGAGCGCAGCACGGGCACCGATGTTACACCCGTGTGAATGAGCGAAAAGCAATTTGCGGGTACGTCCAGCACCGCACGGAAGCTCTGCTCCTCGGTGTGCTTTATGTCAAGCAGGGAAAGAAAGCTTTGCCCGATCGGGCTTGCTTCAAAGCCACGGTAACCAACGATCCTGCCGTCCTCGCACACGAGTAGCAGACGGTCGGAGAAGATATCGTTGCGGTGATCCAGCTCACCCTGCTTTGGGGTCCATGTGAGTAACGACATGCACACTCCCCCCTTCAAGCATTGGCCTCGGGGTTGCTCTCGGCACGGTCATTGGATTTGTACGCCTCGGCCTCAATGATGGCGATGACCTCAGAGGGCTCCATACCGATGGCCTTGACCACCGAGAGAAAGGTGTCGAGCGTGGGACAACGCCGCCCACGCTCCAACGCGCTCAAATGTGTGCGCCCGATCCCCGCAAGACCGCTGACGATCTCCTGAGAAAGACCGCGACTTTCGCGGCAGTGCTGCAAAATTTTTCCGACTCTTACGGCATCCAGCATCCTTTGGCTCCTCTCTTGTGTTGAACACAAATGTATCAGTACGGACTCTAAAAACAGGGCTTTGCGGCCGCAAAGCCCTACGCTTTTATTTTTTCCAGGTGGTGGGCGAAAACAGGATCAGCATCGGGAACAGCTCCAAGCGCCCTGCCAGCATATCGAAGATCAGCACGAGCTTTGAGAGCACGGAGAACGAGCTGAAATTCTGCGTGGGACCCACCCCCGAAAGGCCGGGGCCGATATTGTTGACGGTGGCAGAGACCGCCGTGAAATTGGTGGTGAAATCGTGACCGTCCAGCGACACGATCAGCACCGAGAGCGAAAACACGATCACCATACACACCATGTAAACAAAGACCGAGCCGACGACCTCGCGCTCCACGTCGCGCCCGTCCACCGTGACCTTTTTCACCTGCTTTGGATGGATGGCGGTGCGCATCTCGCGCCCGATCCCCTTGAACAGGATCACAAGGCGTGAGACCTTGATGCCGCCGCCCGTGCTGCCGGCACAAGCGCCGATGAACATGAGCAGAACCAAAAGAGTCTTGGAGAAGGTGGGCCAGAGATCAAAGTCTGTGCTGGCAAAGCCCGTGGTCGAGATGATCGAGGAGACGGTAAAGAAGGCGTGACGGATGGCCTCGCCCACGGTGTCAAACAGACCGCGGATGTTCCACGCGACCAGCGCCACCGCGCCCGCTACGATCAGCAAAAAGGTGCGGACCTCGCTGTTGAGCGCATCCCTCCACTTGCCGCGCAGGGCAAGGAAATACGAGCCGAAATTCAGCGAGAACAGCAGCATGAACACACCGATCACGATCTGCAAATAGGACGAAAAGCTCGCCATGCTGTCGTTGTAGAAGCCAAAGCCGCCCGTGCCCGCCGTGGAAAACGCGGTATTCATGGCCTCGAACACCGTCATGCCTCCCGTGAGCAGCAGGATGAATTCGATCAGCGTCAGAACGAAATAGATCGCATACAGCAAAAGCGCCGTGGTACGCACGCGCGGCACCAGCTTGCTCACGGTGGGCCCGGGGCTCTCGGCGCGCATGATGTGCATATTCTGACCGCCGCTTAAAGGCAGAATGGCCATGACGAACACCAGAACGCCCATGCCGCCCACCCAGTGGATAAAGCTGCGCCAGAGCAGCATCGAGCGCGGCATGGCCTCCACGCTCGCAAGGATGCTGGCACCCGTGGTGGTAAAGCCCGAAACCGTCTCAAACAGCGCGTCAATGAACTGCGGGATCTGTTGCGACACCCAGAACGGAAGTGCGCCGAACAAGCTCATCACGATCCAGGAAAGCGACACGATCACGAAGCCGTCGCGCGCGCGCAACGTCGTGCTGTGCGGCTTGAAGGTTGAGATCAGGAGCAGGCCGCACGCTACGCACACCAGCATCGACCACAAAAAGGCGGCCAGCACGTCCTCGCGAAATGCCAGCGCCGCAACCGTGGGCATGAGCAAAAACACGGCTTCAAAGAGCAGGATCCACCCAAGGGTGGTTTTGATCATACGGTAATTCATACGCGCATCACCTCAACACGTCGGCGATGTCGTGCAGGCGCATCAGCTCGGAGACGATCACCACATGATCCCCCACCTCGACAGTGTCGTGACCGCGCGGAATGATGACCCTGTTGTCGCGCAGGATCGAGGCGATCAGCACGTTTTCCTTGAAGCGCAGCTGCGAGAGGGGCACGCCCACGATCGGCGAGCCCTCGCGCACGATGAACTCCGAGGCCTCGACCTTGCCCTTGATGATGTTATAGAGTGTTTCGACGTTACTGCCGATGATATTTTTCATGGCACGGATGTAGCGGACGATCATATCCGAGGCGATGTTTTTCGGATAGATGATCGAATCCAGATCCAGATGGCGGATCACGTCCTCAAAGTCAAAGCGGTTGATCTTGGTGACAAGCTTCCCGCGCCCCGCGCTCTTGGCATACAGCGAGAGCAGGATATTCTCCTCGTCCAGATTCGTGAGTGCCACAAAGGCGCCCGCCGTCTCCAGCCCTTCCTCAAGCAGCGTCTCGCGATCGCCCGCGTCGCCGCAGATGATCGAGGCCTTGGGAAACAGCGACGAGAGCTCCTCACAGACCTCGGGCTTCTTTTCGATGATCTTGACCGCGATCCCGTCGCGCAGCAGCATGGCGCACAGATAGTGCGCGATCTCGCCACCGCCCGCGATCATCACGTCCCCCACCGAGTGGGTCTTATAGCCGATCTTGGCAAAAAAGGATGCGGCGTTGCTCGGCGAGGCGATCAGAGAGATCACGTCGCGCTCGGCAAACACGAAGTCGCCCTTGGCAATATAGGCGTCATCCTCACGCTCGACCGTGCAGATCAGCACGTCACAGTGCAGCCGCGATACCACGTCACGCACCGACATTCCAACAAGAGACGAGCCCTCGGGCAGGCGGAACTTGACCAGCTCCACGCGCCCGCCCGCAAAGGTGTCGATCTTCATGGCCGAGGGGAAGCGCAGCACGCGTGCGATCTCCTCTGCCGCGGTATACTCGGGATTGATGACCATCGCAAGGCCCAGCTCGTTTTGCAGGTAGGGCGCCTCGATGCTGTATTCGGGATTTTTGACGCGGGCGATGGTTTGACAGTGCCCCGCCCGCTTGGCAACCAGACAGCACAAAAGGTTGAGCTCATCCGAGCCCGTCACGGCGATGAGCAGATCGGTCTCCGCGATCCCCGCCTCCTGCTGAATGGCGTGCGTGGCGCCGTTTCCGACAATACCCATGATGTCCAGCCGCGAGGAAAGCTCCTTGACCTTGCTCGGTGAGAGGTCGATCACCTTGACGTTATTTCCCTGCTCATTGAGCTGATCGGCCAGATTCTGGCCGATCTTGCCGCATCCGATGATCAGGATATTGAGCGCATCCTCGGGGGTTTTTCTTGCTTTCAAAAAATTCATATCACTCACTCTTTTCTTGCTTTTGGTGCATCTGCATCGGCGGTCTTTTGCTCGCGCAGCGTGGGAATGAACTGTGCGGCAAAGCGCCCCTTGCCTTGGTTCTTCACGTAAAAATAGCCGATCACGCCGAAGACCAGCGCGCCCACCGTATTGAGAAACAGATCCTTCATTGTGTCGGCAACACCCATATCCAAAAAGCCGTCCAGCACGGTGCTGCGCCCGTCAGCTGTGGTGATCACGGTGGTGGTGATCCCCTCCAGATGCGTGACCTTTTGGCCAAGCTCATTCGGTATTGAAACCGTGTGCAGCGTATCGCGCAACACGTCCTTTTGCATGTCGGTATGCAGCACCGTATCGGCCGCCACCTCAAAAAACTCCCAAAGCACACCCACGCTCACCGAAAAGCAGACCGCAAGCACCGCGAGCAGCATGGGCGATAGGGCAAAGCGCATTTCCCTGTTGCGATGAAGCGACTCCCCAAGGCTAAAGCCCAGTGCCGCGAACATAAAGCCACTGACGGTATGCAGCATCGCATCCCAGCCGGGAACGAGACGGTACAGATCCGCAACCTCGCCCAAAAATTGCGTGGCAAACACAAACAGATAAGCAAGGATCTCCAGCGTGGCAGGAAAGCGCACGCGCAGCAGCCCTTGCAGCAAAAGCGGGATAAAGGCAAAGACTGCCGTCAGCACGCCGTGAAAGACGTTGTCCCACCTGCGCTGCACGATGCCGATCACCACGACCGCCAATGCCGTGCCCATCAAAAGCCAAAAGGCAAGGAAGGCGATTCGTTTCTCGCGCATCTGCGCCCACAGCGTTGGCGTGCGTGCATCCGCGCATTTCGTTTTTTTCATAGCATCCTCCGTTGCGGCGCGATCGGTTCGCTTTCCCGCGCGCGGCCGCGTAATGGTATTATATCATATTTTTAGTAAAATGGGAAGAGTTTGGCAATTTTTTTAGCGAAACGGGCACTTTGCCGAATTTATAAAAAAGTATTGACAAGCGAAGCATCTTTTGATACAATAGTACCGAAGAGTTCCAATCTGAACGAAAGGACCCGTGTGATCATGAAGAAAAGAACGCTTGCTCTCTTGCTGGCACTGTTGCTGTGCCTGTGTGTGATCTTCACCGCTTGCAAGGACGATCCGCCCCCCGAAACGCCGGACGAAGGCGGAAAGAAGGGTCAGATCCACGAAACCACCGACGCGGGCGGAGATGTGGACCCCAAGGATTCCAATCCCGTTTTCGGTGACGATACGATGCGCTATTGACCATAATAAATATCCCCCCGCGTAGCGGGGGGTATTTCATTTTCGGGCATAGCCCTAATACTACTGGCGGCGCACGAGTGCGCTGTTTGTTGGCCTGCCAGCCATGCATCTGTTACTTACTACCCATGAATGGGTCCCGTGGGTCGAACATTGCTATTTGGTCACTTTCCTTATCACTTTGCAACTGTTGCGCTATGTATTCCTTAATTGCTTTTGTGTTCTTCCC
>JAFQEC010000028.1 GCA_017415805.1 Clostridia bacterium
ATCAGACCCTCACGCTCAACGCCACGCTGACCATCAACAAGGCGACCATTACGGGCATCTCGGCAAATACCACCCAAAGCGTAACGGTGAACGGCGCATCGCACAAGCCCGCCTATACGGGCACAGCCCCTGCGGGCGTGAGCGTCAAGTTTATGCTCAACGGCGCCGAGAGCGCAGGCGTGAGCGCGATCGGCACGTACAATTTCCAGATTGTATTCTCGGGCGACAACTACGAGACCCTGACCCTGCCCGTGACCTTCCGGGTCAAACGTGATCTCTCGGGTCTGGCGACGAGCGTGATCCAGGCCTTTGGCTCGGTGCCGCAGCCCTGGTCGCTGTTGCCCGATTCCTTTGCACCGCAATATCATACCGTGACGTCGGCGCCCGATTTCAGCAACTTTACGCTGATCTCGGCGATTCCCACCAACGGGATCGGAAAGCAGATGAACGTGGCTTACGGCTTGCTCAACAAGACCGACGTGGCGCTCGGCTATGTCAATACCGTGATGGGCTCGATGAATATCATCAAGTCGCTTTACACAACGTTTTTGGATTCTGCCCCCGAGGACTATACGGTCTATACCGACACCGTGGGTGGCTTTACCTTCACCATTGAGCTTGGCGAGGACACCTACGTGTTGCGCGCAACCGTTGGCACTGTTTTGGTGGAGCTCTATTCCAACACCGCCGACGAATCCTACGGCGCGACCGTGCAGCTCAACGCCACGACCGTGCTCAAATATACGGTGTCGGGCACCGATCTGCTCGTGGCAATGGATGTATTGGATACAATGGCGACCCAACTGCAATTCACCAAGGACGGGGACGGCAATACCGTTGGCATGCTGTACGAATACCTTGTTGTGGGCGACCGTCAGCTCACTGCCACCAGTGCGATGATCGAGGTGGGCGAGGACTATACCGTTGTGATCGGAACAAAGGGCGATTTCATCCCCACAAGCGTTAGCCGCAACTGCGAAATTTATGACAACGCCACCGGAAAGCTCGTAGGAACCGAGGTGCGCGAGGATATGAGCAACAATGCGGACGGTAGTAAGATCTACAACACATATTGGTTCCCTCTTTGCAGTTTAGAAGGAGTCACGTCGATCAAGCGTAGCACAGAAGCAAATCTGCCGAATCCCGACACCTTCTGGATAAATGGCTGCATCACCGACATGCTACACAGCAAAATTGTTGGCAATCTCACCTTCAAGGGCGCTTCCCGTCGCTTTGATATCGAAATAAAAACCATGTATTTCTACGTTTACAACAGCCAGACGGGAGAATACGAATCGGTCAGCTATGAGATCCCGCTTCTTTTTGTACAAGAGGAATACATCGACCAATTGGAAGACGATTTTGCAGATAAAAACAAAACCGCGCTGAACAACGGGAGCGTCAACCTGAATGTATCCTCCGCTGATTTGGCGGCGATCGCCCACGGCTACACCGACCTGCTTCCCATCTACGATCAGGCGAAGGATGCCGTAACCTACGAGACGATCACCAATTACTGTAAGGGCATCCAATAAACCGAAAGGGAGTGCCGTTTGGCACTCCCTTTCTTCATTATTACTCGATCCTCGCCGGTGGTGAGACGGCGCGTGCCGCGCCTATTTGCTCCCCTGCCCTGCGGGCAGGGGAGCAACCGGCTCCATAGCAAAAGGGACGCCATTCGGCGTCCCTTTTGCTATGGAGCTGGTGGTGAGATTTGAACTCACGACCTGCTGATTACGAATCAGCTGCACTACCCCTGTGCTACACCAGCATTCCGACTGCATCATTATAGCATACTTTTCTGTACTTTGCAAGACCTTTTTTAAGATTTTTTCTTTTTCCGAACACGGGCTCGGCGAGAGCCCGTGTTCGTATTTTTCACGCACCGAGATACGCCTTGCGTACGCGGTCGTCTGCGGCAAGGTCTGCGGCGTTGCCCGACATGGTGATCGCGCCGTTTTCCAACACGTAGGCGCGGTCCGAGACCGAGAGTGCCTTCTTGGCATTCTGCTCGACCAGCAGAACCGTCTTGCCCGCTTCGCGGAAGGACCGGATGATCTCAAACACCTCGCCCACCAACAGCGGCGAGAGGCCCATTGAGGGCTCATCCATGACGATCAGCTCGGGGCTTGCCAGCAGCGCGCGCCCCATGGCAAGCATCTGCTGCTCACCGCCTGAGAGCGTACCCGCCAGCTGCGAGCGACGCTCGGCCAGGCGCGGGAACTGCTCGAACACCGTCTCCATATCGCGCTTGATGCCGTCCTTATCGCTGCGCGAATACGCGCCCAGCAGCAAGTTATCATACACCGACAGCCCCTGGAAGATGCGCCGCCCCTCGGGGACGTGCGCCATGCCCATGGAGACGATCCTGTGCGCGGGGATTCGGGTGATCTCCTCACCCTTATAGACCACCGAGCCCTGCTTGGGGTGGATCAGACCCGTAACGGTGTGCAGCGTGGTGGTCTTACCCGCGCCGTTCGCGCCGATCAAGGACACGATCTCGCCGCGGCCCACCTCAAAGGAGATGCCTTTGAGTGCCTGGATTATGCCGTAATAGACGTGCAGATCCTCAACCTTCAATAATGTTTCTGCCATTTGCGTCTCCTTTCTTACTCGCCGAGATACGCCGTGACGACCGCGGGGTTCGAAAGAACCTCAGCGGTTGCGCCCTTGGCAAGCTCGGTGCCGAAGTTGAGCACCGTGAGGTTTTCGCAAATGCCGCTGACCAAGCGCATGTCGTGCTCGATGAGCAGAATGGTCATGCCGAATTTTTCGCGCACGAAGGTGATGTCGTCCATGAGCTCCTGCGTTTCGCTGGGGTTCATGCCTGCGGCAGGCTCGTCAAGCAGGAGCAGCGTGGGATTGGTGGCCATGGCGCGTGCGATCTCCAGCTTTCTCTGCTTTCCGTAGGGCAGGTTTGCCGCGAGATAGTCCTTATACTCCGCAAGCTGGAACACCTCGAGCAGCGCCAGCGCACGCTCGTAGTATTCGCGCTCGGAGCGCATGTGACGGGGCAGACGGAAGATCGACTCTGCGATCGAGCAGGGGATCTGGTTGGAGAGCCCCACCATCACGTTCTCGATGACCGTGAGGTTGTGGAACAGACGAATGTTCTGGAAGGTGCGCGCAATACCCTTGCGGTTGATCTCGGCAGGGGCCTTGCCCGTGATGTCCTCGCCGCAAAGCAGGATGCGGCCCGCGGTGGGCTTATACACACCCGTGAGCAGGTTGAAGACCGTGGTCTTACCCGCACCGTTGGGGCCGATCAGGCCGTAGAGCTCGCCGCGGCGGATCTCCAAATTCACGTCGTCCACGGCGCGCAGGCCGCCGAACTGGATCGAAAGGTGCTCGGTGCGCAATACAATATCGTTATTCTGCATCGTCGCCCTCCTTTCCGTCGGCCATGTCCTCGGCCACAGGCTTCTTCTTGAACAGCTTGTCAAACAGCGCCTTGAGATTGTACTTCTCGCGGAAGCCCTTGAGACCGGGGGCGTTCTTGTAGATCACGATCAGGATCAGGATGATGGCATAGAACAGCTTTTGCAGCACGGCCAGATTGCCCGTGAGCATGGTCTGCAATTTCACGTTGAGGAACGTGATCAGTGCCGCCGCGATCATGGAGCCGTTGATCGAGCCCATACCGCCCAGCACCACCATCACAAGGATCTCGGTCGAGTAGTTGTAATCGAAATTGACGCTTTGCAAACGGACGTTACTGTAGCTGTACAGCACACCCGCGATACCTGCAAAGAAGGACGAGATGGTGAACACGAAGAGCTTATACTTGGTCACGTCAATGCCCGTTGCGCGCGCGGCGATCTCGTTATCCTTGATCGACACGATGGCGCGGCCATGCTTGGAGCGCATCAGGTTCTGCGTCACGGCAAGGCAGGCGAGCACCAGCAAAAAGGCAAACACAAAAAGGTACTTGCGGTCAAAGCGCGGGGTCTCCAGACCCGTGGTGCCGCCAAAGAGCCGCTCGGGCATGTTCATGAACACCGAGCGCACGATCTCGCCGAAGGCCAGCGTCACGATGGCCAGATAGTCGCCGCGCAGACGCAGTGCGGGAAGGCCGATGATGATGCCAAACACCGCCGCGACAAGTCCACCCACCAAAAGTGCGAGAAGCAGGGCCACGATGCTGTCCTCGTTGCCGCCCATCGCGCCCACCAGCAGCGAGGAGAGCTTTCCGCCGACGTATGCGCCCACGCACATGAAGCCCGCGTGGCCAAGAGAGAGCTCACCAAGAAAGCCGACCACCATGCCAAGCGAGACAGCCAGCAAGACGGCAATGCCGATCTGCTCGAGCAAAAACTGCGTGCCCATCTTGAGCCCGCCCGTGAGCGAGAGGATCGCAAAGATCACGGTAAACAGGGCCACCACAATATAGTTCGTATATTTGCGCAAAAAGGGCTTTTTGAAAAATTCCAAAACGGCGTTCATACCTTCTCCCTCCTTGCTTTTCCAAGAAGTCCGGCGGGCTTGACCAGCAGGATCACGATCAGAATGCCGAACTCCACCGCATCCGTAAAGGGTGCAAGCGCAGGAATACTGTACGAAAGGCTTTCCACCACACCGAGCAAAATACCGCCCAGCACCGCGCCCGGCAGCGAGCCGATGCCGCCGATGACGGCCGCGGTAAAGGCCTTGATGCCCGGCATTGCGCCCAGCGTGTTGGCAAGGCTGGCACCCTTAGCCAGCATCAGGTAGGCCGCGATGGCGGCCAGAGCCGAGCCGATGGCAAAGGTGATGGCAATGATCGCGTTGGTGTTGATGCCCATGAGAAGGGCTGCGTCACGGTCCTCCGAAACGGCGACCATGGCGCGCCCCGTCTTGGAATATTTGATAAAGAGCGTGAGCGCCACCATCAAAACGACGGTGACGGCCAGCGTCACAAGGGTTACATAGTTGATGCGCAGCGTGCCCAGCATCACGTGTCCCGCGATCTGAAGCCCCGAGAGCATCTTGGATGCCGAGCCGAAGATGATCTGCGCCAGACTCTGGAGCAGATAGCTCACGCCGATGGCCGTGATGAGCACCGCAAGGGGGGATGCACCGCGCAAGGGCTTGTACGCAAAGCGCTCCACCGACACACCCATGAGCACGCAGACCAACACGGCAGCCAGAATGGCGGCGGCCACGGCGGCAACGGGGTGCCCCACGAGCGCCAGCGTGACGAACATGGCGTAGCCGCCCACCATGATGATATCACCGTGTGCGAAGTTCAGCATTTTGGCGATACCGTACACCATCGTATAGCCAATGGCGATGATGGCATAGGTCGCGCCTGCGCCGAGTCCGCTGATTAGAACTGAAAGAAAATTCATTTTTGTTTCCTTACTTCAAAAATTTGCCACAGGCAAGGGTGCATCATCCGAGCAGATCTCGAATCACTCACCCTTGCCCATGGAGAACAATATGCTGGCGCGGAATTCCGCGCCAGCAAACCGTTGACTATAAGCGTGCGGATCAGGCAGCTGCGCGTGCCTTGATCTCGTAGGCGATGGCGCCCTTGTTCACAAAGCCGCCCTCCCACTTCATATTGGAGCCGGTGGCACCGCTATAGGTGAAGCCGCCGTTGAACTTGCCCTTGAGCATCTCGCAAAGGTCAGCCGCGTCGGTCTTGTGGTCGATCTCCTTGCCCTCAGCGATGAGCTCGGTCATGGCCTTATGGAGCGCATAGATGCAGTCGTATGCGGCAGCGCCGAACTGGTTGAGGGTGTCGGTGCCGTGCTTGGCGGTGTACTTGTCGATGAATTCCTTGGCCTTGCCCTCGGTTGCCTTCGAGTTGAAGTGCGAGAGCATGCTGATGGCCTGGTCGATCTCGTCCATATCGTCTCCGAGCTGGCCCTCAAGACCGTCAAAGCCGTCACAGCCGTAGTAAACAGCGGTATCTCTAATGGTGTCTTTGCCCTGGATCATGAATTGCGCAGCAGGTTCGTAGTAGATGGGCATGAAGATGAAGTCACACTCGGCGAGCGCGCCGATCTGCGTGGTGAAGTCAGTGGCGTTTGCATCGGTAAAGCTCATGACCTTCTCGTCGATGGCGCTATTGAGGTTGGCCACGAACTGGTCGTAGATGCCCTTGGAGTAGTTGTCGTCGGACTTGTAGAAGATGCCGAGCTTGCCAAGGTTGCCTGCGGTGTACAGGCTGTTGACGTAGTCTGCCGCAACCTTACCCTGGTTACCGTCTGCAAAGCACATCTGGTAGGAGTTCTCGCCGTTCGGCACGCCGTCGTTGGAGGCCGAGGGGGTCAGGAAGAACACGCTGTCGTCCTTGGCGTACTTCAAAAACTCCAGGCAGGGTGCGGAGGTCACGCAGCCGAGCGACACCTGCATGCCCCAGTCCATGAGCTCTGCGTAGTTGGTTGCGATCTTGGACGAGTCGTGCACGTCGTCCAGCGCCTTGAGCTCCAACGGAATGCCGTTGAGGCCGCCTGCGGCGTTGATCTCGTCAACTGCCATCTGTGCCGCGTTCTTCACGGCCTGGCCGTAAACGGCGGCACCGCCCGTGAGGGGGCCCGAAAGACCGATCTTAATGGTCTTGGTGGTCTTGCTGCACGAGGAAAGTGCAGCACAGCAGCCTGCGATCATCAGGACTGCCAGCACAAGAGCAAGAATTCTTTTCATGATGAAGTCTCCTTACAAAAAGTTGTTTTGATACCCGAAATCGGATGTCATTTTCGATTATAGCATATGCTTTTGCAATTTTTCAATAGTCATGTTGCACAAAATATCATTATTATTATAATCTTTTGCGTGTTTTCGCGTCACCGCGCCGAACATTCTTGCATTTGTGCAAAAAAGTGGTATAATAATAAAAAACGGCGCACCGATGCTTTTTTGCACGCGCATCCCCTCAAACAGCGGTCAAGCATATGTCCTTTTACATAACGCTTGGGGAGGGATGTATGCTTTTTTCCTCGTTTTCCTTTCTTTTTTGGTTCTTGCCCACAGTGCTCGCGCTCTATTTTCTGCCTGCACTGCTGCCGGGGCGGCGGTCGCTGGCGTGGCAAAACGGCGTGCTGCTGGTGGCGAGCCTTCTGTTTTATGCGTGGGGCGAGCCTCTTTACGTCTTTTTGATGATCGGTTTGATCGCGGCCGACACGCTCACGGGCGTGCTCCTGGCGCGCACGCACAGCCGCGCACTGCTCGCACTCGCGGTGGCGGGGCACGTGGGGCTGCTGATCCTTTTCAAATATCTCTCCTTTTTCGCAGGGCTCGTGGGGCTGTCGCTCACAGCGCCCCGCTTGCCCATCGGCATCTCGTTTTACACCTTTCAAGCGCTCTCGTATCTGGTGGACGTCTACCGCCGTGACGTGCTCCCCGAGCGAAACCCCGCCACGTTCGGGGTCTATCTCGCGCTTTTCCCCCAGCTGATCGCAGGGCCGATCGTGCGCTACACCGACGTGGACCGCGCCCTGCACGAGCGCACGCATACCGTGGCAGGTGCGGCCGACGGCGCGCGGCGGTTTTCCGCAGGGCTTGCCAAAAAGGTGCTGCTGGCCAACCCCATGGGGGCACTGTTCACGCACTTCACCGCCCTGCCCGAGCTCTCGCTTGTCGGGGCCCTGGGCGCGCTGCTTGGCTTCTCGTTCCAGATCTATTTCGATTTCTCGGGCTATTCGGATATGGCCATCGGCTTGGGGCGCATCTTTGGCTTTGATTTTCCCGAAAACTTCCGTTACCCTTATATTGCCAAGAGTATCACCGATTTCTGGCGGCGCTGGCACATCACGCTCTCCTCGTTCTTTCGCGAGTACGTGTATATTCCCCTTGGCGGCAACCGCCGCGGCAGGGCGCGCACCGTCCTCAACCTATTCGTGGTGTGGACGCTCACGGGGCTGTGGCACGGGGCGGCGTGGAGCTTCGTGCTGTGGGGCGTTTACTACTTCGTTTTGCTTGCACTGGAAAAATTCGTTTTGGCGCGTTTTCTGCCCCGTTTGCCCCTGTTTTTGCGCCACGCGCTCACGCTGCTCGCGATCTCCCTTGGCTGGATGCTCTTTGCCTTTGACGGCAGCACCGCCGCGCTTTGTTTCGCGGCGCTCGGTCGCTTCCTTGGCGCGCTCGTGGGCCAAAACGGCCTTGTGATCGGCGCGGATCTCTACGACCTTTTGCGCCATTTGCCGCTGCTTGCGCTCTGCGCCCTCGGTGCAACGCCACTCCCACGCAAGCTCTACGCGAGATGTGCTGCACGCGCCGCGTGGCTCACCGCCGTCCTTCCGATTTGCGCCCTTTTGCTCGCCGTGATCGAGCTCTCGGACGCGGGCTTTAATCCCTTTTTGTATTTCCGATTCTGATTTGAGGTGACAGTATGATCCGACTTCTCACGCGCTTGGTTCGCAACCGTGACGACCTTTCCAACCCCGTTGTGCGCCGTGCCTTTGGCACGCTGGCTTCGGTGGTTGGAATATTGCTCAACCTTTTGCTTTTTGCCATCAAGCTGGTGGCGGGCACGCTTTCGGGCTCGATCTCGATCCGCGCCGACGCGGTCAACAACCTCTCGGACGCGCTCTCCTCGGTCATCGGGCTGATCAGCTTCAAGATCGCCGCAAAGCCCGCCGACCGCGACCACCCCTTCGGCCACGCGCGCATCGAATATATCGCGTCCATGATCGTGTCGTTCCTGATCCTGTTCATCGGCGTGGAGCTGGTGCGCAGCTCGTTTGAAAAGCTTCTCTCGCCCGTTGGGATCGTCTTTTCATGGCTGACCGTGGCGATCCTCACGGTCTCGATCCTGCTCAAGCTCTGGCTTGCGCTGTTCAATCGCAGCATCGGGCGGCGCATCGACTCCAAGGTGATGTGTGCCACTGCCGTGGACTGTCTTTCGGACGCGGGCGCGACGACCGCGGTGCTGCTGGCCACCCTCTCCTCACTGGTGCTGCCTGCGCACATCAGCCGCTATACCGACCCCGTTATGGGCCTTTTGGTGGCGGTGCTGATCTTCGTGGCAGGGCTTCGCGTGCTGAACGATACCAAAAACTCCATCTTGGGTGAAGCGCCCGCAAAGGAGACCGTGGATACCATCCGCCGCGTGGTCGCGTCCTATCCCGACGCGCTTGGCATCCACGATCTCGCCGTACACAGCTATGGCCCGGGGCGCACGCTCGCCTCGCTGCACGTAGAGGTAGACGGCAGTCGTGATGTCTTTGAAACGCACGACACCATTGACCGGATCGAGCGCGAGCTGCGCTTTACACACGGGATCGAGTGCACCATTCACCTTGATCCCATCCTCACCGACGACCCACACCTGACCGAATGGCGTGACCGCGTACGGAGCATGGCCGCCGCCATTGATCCGCGCATTGACATCCACGATTTTCGCATGGTGCCCGGCACCACGCACACCAATCTGATCTTTGATCTGGCTGTGCCGTTTGAGATCAAGATACCCGACAGCGCACTCAAGGCGCAGCTGGCCGAGGCGATCGGCCGCGAGGCACCCAACTATTTTGCGGTCATCACCGTGGACCGCGTATGAGGGTTCGTTGAACGGGTACGCTTTTGCAAAAGCGTACCCGTTCCCCTGCATTTTCCACGACACGTTCCGCAGCCTTTGCTTGACGGGGCGCTTTTTTTATGGTATCATAAAGGCAGAAAAGCGCACGCGCGCATAGACTGTGGGAAAGGGGGAACGGCATGAGCAATTTGTTTGATTATCTCGCCTGGCGCGGCGACCTCTCGTTTGGGAACGCGCCGCTTTGCGCCGTGGACGCGCTGGCACTTTCCCTGCTCTCGTACATACGGCTGGAGGGCATCGTTCCTCGCGATCCTCGTGCAGAGCCCGTGCGGCTCTCGGATGCCGCAAAGGCCTACTTTTCGCGCCCCGTTACGGGGGATCACACTACGGCACAAAACCTTTCTTTTTTTCGGGCGATGGCCGACTCTGCGCGCTTTGGCCCACTGCGCCTGATCGGTGCACAAAAGGAGCTGGATCGCGAGGACGGGATCCAGTTTGCCGCCATTTCGGTGCTGCTGCCCGGGCAAAACATTTTTGTTTCCTTTGAGGGCACGGATGACACGCTCGTGGGCTGGGAGGAGGACTTCCGCATGAGCTACGAATGTCCCGTGCCCGCACAGCTGCGCGCTGTGGAATATCTGCGTGCAGTGGCGGCGGCACACCCGTTGCGGCGCATCTACGTGGGCGGCCACTCCAAGGGCGGCAATCTTGCCATGTATGCCGCCGTGCACAGCGGTCCTGCCTTCCGCTATCGCATCCGCACCGTTTTCAACAACGACGGCCCCGGCTTTTGCGACGACACGCTCTCCTCGGCCGAGTATCTGGAGCTGCGCGACCGCATCCAAACCTTCGTGCCGCAATCCTCGGTCGTGGGCGTGCTGCTCGAGCACGATACCAACTATAAGATCGTCAAAAGCTCGGCCAAGGGGCTGCTCCAGCACGACGCGCTCTCCTGGGAGATCTGCGGCGCGGATTTCGTTTATGCCGCCGAGCGCACCGCCTTCGGCGAGCAGACCGAGGCGATCATTGACGGCTTTGTTAACGAGCTGAGCCCCGAGCGCAAGCGACGGTTCAGCGAGGCGCTCTTTACCGTGCTGGAAAGCACCAAGCAAGAAACGCTCTCGGGGATCGCGGGCAACAAGATGCAGAGCCTGCGCAACGCGCTCCGTTCCTTCGTAGGGCTCGACCCCGAGATGCGCGAGGTGCTCACGCAGGCGGTGAGTGCACTCAATCGCTCCCGCAAGACGGTGCGGCGCGCACGCGCGACACTGCCCGAGGGCGAAAAATCCTCGTAATACAAAGGGTGGCAACGACAAGGGTGATATTCTTAGCGGAGAATTTGAAAAACACCGTTAAGTGCGAGCATCGCGTTTGACTATCAAACGCAAATGGGCTAAGTCCAAACCCATATACGAGCAGAAAGAGCAAGAGTAAAAGGAAACAATCCTTCTATTCTTGCTCTGTTCGTTTTTTATGAGTGAATTGATGCTGACGCATCATGAATCGGCTCCGCCATGATTTCTCGCGTTGCTCCATGAATTGAATTGCAACGAATATCATGCCCGTAGGGCAATTCACGCAGTTTGCTGCAATTCATGACACGTAGTGTCAATTTATGCAACCCCGTTGCAATTCATTGCGTGTTCTCCGTTAAGGATAACACGCACAATGTTGCCACCCTTTGTATTGACGAAATAGATAAAATGGGGTATACTGTATACAAATTCGCCGAAAAGAGGTTTTTGCATGGATCCGTCAACCGTTGCGGCCTGCCGCGCGCTCTACGAGACCGCCTTCCCCGATGAGGATGCGGCCTTTCTCGATACGCTGTTTGCCTGCTACGCGCCCGAGTGCCTGCGCGTGAAACGCGTGGGGGGCAACGTGGCCTCTATGCTGTTTTCGATACCGTATCCCATCCAAACCAAGGACGGTGTGCTGGACGCACGCTATCTGTACGCCGTGGCGACCGCGCCCGAATACCGCGGGCAGGGGCTTGCGCGTGCACTGCTTGCCGAGGAGATGGCACGGGGCTTGCCCGTGTTCCTGCGCCCCATGCAGCCCTCGCTCTTTGATTTTTACCGCCGCGCGGGCCTTGTGCCCTTTGCACCCTATCGCACCGTTAGCGGACAAGCAGGCGGTGTGGTCGAGGGGCTTTGCGAGCTGGACGCCAACGGCTACCGCGCGGCGCGTGCGCGCTTTTTGAACGAGCCCTACTGCCAGCCCACCGCCGACTATCTGCACCTGGCCTTCCCCACAGGGGGAGCTGTTGGCGAGGCGGGCGTGTTCTGTGCGCTGTACGAGTACGTGGACAGCCGACTTTGCATCAAGGAGCTTCTGGGCGATCCCAAAAACGCGCCCCGTGTGGCGGCGTTTCTGGGCGCGGAGCGATTTGAAGCGCGCGTTCCGGACGCAAACGGCGAGCCCTTTGCCGTGGGCGCAGGCGTGCCGAGCGACGCATCCTTTTTGCTCGCGCTTGACTAAATTTTTCAGAACCGAAGGGGGGGCTGTGCTTGCAAGGCGACCGCATCATCCTGCACTGTGACTGCAACAGCTTTTTTGCCTCGGTGGAGACTCTGCTCAATCCTTCGCTCGCGCATATCCCGATGGCGGTGGCAGGCGACCCCGAAAACCGACACGGCATTATTCTGGCCAAAAATGAGCACGCCAAGAAATTCGGCGTGCAAACCGCCGAGACCATTTGGCAGGCAAAGCAAAAATGCCCGCAGCTGGTCTGCGTTCCGCCCCATCACGGCATATACAGCGAAATTTCGGAGCGTGTGAACGCCATTTATCTGGATTATACCGATCTGGTCGACCCCTTTGGCATCGACGAATCCTTTTTGGACGTCACGGCCAGCATCCACCTGTTCGGCCGAACGCCCGCGGAGCTGGCCGACACCATCCGCGCGCGCGTGCGGCGCGAGATCGGCATCACGGTCTCGGTGGGGGTGAGCTTTTGTCGCGTGCTTGCAAAGCTGGGCAGTGACTACAAAAAGCCCGATGCCACCACGGTGATCGACCGCACCAATTTTCGCACCGTGGCGTACCCAATGCCCGTTTCGGCCCTGCTTTTTGTGGGCAAGCGCACAGCCGAGATATTGCGCAGCATGGGGATCCTCACCATCGGGGATCTGGCCGCGGCCGACCGACTGCGCCTCTCGCAGCGCCTCGGGGAGCAGGGCGACACGCTCTGGCGGTATGCCAACGGGCAGGACACCGAACCCGTGCGCTCGTATTTTGACCGCCCCGCCCCAAAATCGGTGGGCAACGGCATGACCTTTCGCCGCGATATTGCGGGCGAGAGCGAGATCCGCGCAGGGGTGATGGCTCTGGCCGATTCGGTGGCGGCACGCTTGCGCGCCGAGAACCGCAAGAGCACAGTGGTACAGGTACAGATCAAGGACCCGAGCTTTCACACCGTGCAGCGTCAATGCACGCTCAAGCGCGCCACGTGGCTCCAGCAGGAGCTCACCGCGCACGCGATGGACCTCATCCGCGCGAGCGTGGGCTTTGGCAGTGCGATCCGTTCGCTAACGCTCACGGCATCGGGGCTGGTCGCCCCTACCGAGGCCGAGGAGCAGCTGGACATCTTCACCCCCGTGCAAACGGGTGAGAGCCAGCAGGAGACGGTGGAGAGCACCATGGCACAGATCCGCGCGCGCTTCGGACACGGGAGCATCCGCTTTGGCTGCTACGACAACGCTGACATCGGCACCAAGCACAAGGAATAAAAAAGACGAAGAAACGCCGTTTCTTCGTCTTTTTGGTTCTTATTTCTTTTTGAAGAATGCAATACCCGCACAATCGGGGCCCGAATGGGTCGCCACGACGGGGCCCATCGACAAATTGACCTCGTCACCCGTGAGCTTCAGCTCCTTGGCGTACTGCGACTTGTATTTCTCCACAATGTATTCGGCCTGCGCGTTGCCAAAGCAGATCGGCAGCGACTCATCGCGCTCGGCGGCCACACGCTCGACCATCAGCTTGTTGGCCTTGCCCTGCCCCATGACCTTGGCGCAGACCTCGACCTTTTTGTAAATGTATGCAACGGGCTTGACGTGCATCAGTGCGCCCAGCGCCATGGAGCTTGCCGACAGGCGACCGCCCGCACGAAGACACCGCAGATCGCCGATCGACATATACATCCAGATGCGGCTGTTGAGATCCTCGGCTTGCTCGATAAACTGCTCAACGGTGATGTCGGGCTTTTGTGCGAGCTTGGCGATCTCCAGCACCAAGTGACCAAGGCCGTAGGTCACGATATACGTGTCAAACAGGTGCACGTTTTTCATCCCAAGATTCTCAATGGCCATTTGCGCGCTGCGATGGGTGCTGCTCATCTCCTTGGCAATGGTGATCACCGCCACAAAGGTGTCCTCCTTGTTGGCATAGGGGGCGAGCACCTGCTCAAAGCCGTAGGGCGTGACCTGCGAGGTGGTGGGCAGGGGCTTTTTGCTTTTCAGGCAATCGTTCAGATGCGCGTAAAACTCCTCATTTGAAACGTCGACCGCCTTACGGGGCTCGCCGTTCATGATCACCTCAAGCGAGGCGACCGTGATGTCGTACTTGGCGGCGAGCTCGGGCGAGATCTCTGCCGTAGAGTCGGTAATAACCTTGATCTTCATAATCTGCTCCTTTATTCATGGGTAAAGCGCGCGTTGTCCGCCCCTCTCCCAAATTCGCTTTGAAAAATTACTCGATCGCGCACACGACCGATACAGACCGACCGCCACGCCGCACACAGCGGCTCTCGGTCTGCCCTTTGATTATTATAGTACATCTCGCGGTATTTGTCAATATTTTTGCACCGTAGCCGCGCAAAATCGGTCGAAAACGTGGGCTTTTCATTTTTGCAGCAACAAAAAGGACACACCAACGGGTTGCCCCCGCGGTGTGTCCGAATTTGTTATGGATGATTTCCGCTTGCATATTCCGAAGCAACGGCAACGTCCACGCGTTTGCGCTCGTTGCGGGCGATTCAGCTCGCTCTTTCTATAAAGGTCGTCACAGCTCTCCAAGAATATACGTCGATGGTCAGCTGCGGCTTCTTGTTCTTATAGCCACAGCAGAACATGCCGACCGTGGCAACGCCTTGATACGTGCCGTTCTCGTACCAAACGCCGTTGCTGTCACGGGAGACCACCTGAAAATACACCAGAATATCGCTGCCGATCGCCTCGGTCGTGCAGTCTGCCTTGTAATACATATAAATGAACAGTCTGTCCGGGTCGTTCGCATCCGCCATAAAGACAAACTCCACCTGCTCCTTGAGTCCCTCGTTGACCTCGTCCGCGAGATCGGACATCGTGCCGCCCGAAATGCTGGGAACGCCACAGTGGAAGATCGGCGCGTGGTCTGCGTATTGCTTTGGCACCTCTACGTCGATCACGTTGTTGTAAATCTCGTCCGAGTTGTTCAGGGAATTGTTGATATCCTTATGAAGCAAGGCCTCCACAAGGCCCAAAAAGTCGGAATGGAATTCGTTGTCCGTGCCCGAATCATCGTTCTCCTCCCACCCCGCATAGAGCGTCATGTCACTCGTAGGCAGATCGGTATCAAAGTTCCAGGCCGCGGTACAGTCCTCGTCCGTGTACCATCCGATAAAGGTAAAGCCTTCCCTGACGGGCATCTCGGGGTGAGGGATCCGCATGCCCTCGCTCACCGTTACGGTTTGGTCGGGCGCACCGTTATTTGTCTTGAAGATGACGGTATATTCTACAATTTCCCGCCACCCTGCATAGAGCGTCATATCTTGCTCGACCCTGTTGACCTCAAAATTCCAAGCGGTTGTATAGGTTTGGTCTATATACCAGCCAAGGAAGATATAGCCGGACCTTTCGGGGGTGGCAGGGCGTTGGAGAAAGTTCCCGGTCAAGACCATGACCGTGTTAGCGGGCTCTCCGTTGTTCGGCTGAAACGTGATATACAGCTCGGGCGGAACGGGCGGAACATAGATCTCCCATCCGCCGTAAAGAGTCAGGCTTCGGTTAACCCTGTCTGTATCGAAGTTCCACGGGAGCGTACAGTCGGGGTCGATATACCAGCCGATGAAGGAGTACCCTTCCAATGTGGGAGAGGTCGGCGGCTCCAGCAGCGTATTTGCAGGAACGATCCTCTCGGTATTGGGATCACCGTTATTCGGTCGGAACGCAACCGTGTACTCGGTGGGGCCGATCGCTTCCCAGCCGGCATAGAGCGTGAGATTGCCGCTTACGGTTTGGGTATCAAAGTTCCAAGCAACAGAGCATGCGCTGTCGGTATACCAGCCGATAAAGCTGTAGCCGGCTCGCACGGGTGTTTCGGGCCTTGGGATAAATTCTTTTTCGCGAACCTTGAGCACCGTATCGGGATGCCCGTTGTTGTACTTGAAGGTCACGTCAAACGCATCGTTACCGGGAAGGATCTCGGTTCCTTGCTTTTCGATAAACTTAAACAACAACACGTAATGATCGGCCGTAACGTTTCGGGGCACGGTGATCTGCACGCGGAAGGTGCGCGTGCCGCCGTTGGGTGCGACCTCATCCAGCGCGGTGATGTCACTGAGTGTACAGGTGATATCGGTGCCTGTATAAACGCCCTCGATATTTGCCTCTGCTCCGCCCATGACACGCTCAAAAACATAGATCTTCTCCGAGATGTTTTTGACCTCTACGGTAAAGGTGGCCGTACCGGCCCCCGTCACCTTGGCGGAAAGCAGCGTTCCCGACGTACCCGTGACCGAAACACCTGCACTGGCAGCGGGCGTGACCTCGGTGATATACACGTCGGGCAGGGCGGCAGGGATGTCCAGATTCGCGTGGACCTCCAGCGTGCTGCTCACGGCGGCATAGCCGATGCCGGAAAGCACGCACATCAAGGAGAGCACGATGCAAAGAATTGTTTTGATGGATGTTTTCATCGCAATGCCCTCCTTTCTTTTGATGTACGATTGCGTGAAGGATTGGAATTAAGACTTTTTTTCGCTGCCCTCCATGCGGATCAGGCCCGCCTTTATCAGCGCCTTTTTGGTTTTTGCAGGCACCGATACGGGCTTGATGGCAAGCTGCTTGTCCGCAAGACCCGCCGCAGCGAACAGCTCGGTCAGTAGCGCGATGGCATATTTGACCTTGCGCGCCGAGGTGATGCGCATCAGCATGGGCGTGCGTGCATATTTGCGCGAGCCGGACATGTCAAGGGCGTGATATTTGGGATCGTTGTGCGTAGCAGGGTCCAGTGCCAGCGCGATGGCCAGCTTTTTGCCCTTAAAGGTCAGCAGGGCGAACAGGCTTCTGCCCAGATAGATGCGCTCACGCGCCCAGCTTCTTACCACCTTTACGCCATACCGACGCGCAAAATCCGACACCTCGCGGTAGTAATCGCGCACGTCGGGGGGTGCGAGGGAAAGCTTGGCTTCAAAGCTGTAGTCCAGCTTCGGGCCGAAATCAAAGCTGTTTGCAGCGGCATCTGCCGTCTCTTCGACGGGCAGCGCGGGGGCTTCCTCCGTCACGGGTGCGACGGGCAGAACGGTATCCTCCACCTCATCGGGGTGCAGATCGGTTTTGATCAGCCCCTCTGCAATCAGCATTTTGCGTGTTTTGTGTGCAACGGCGGGCTCCTCAATGCCCAGCTGCTTGTCCGCAAGGCCCGCGGTGGCGAAGATCTCGCCCAACAGCTCGGTGGTGTATTTGACCTTGCGCGCCGAGGTAATGCGCATCAGCATGGGTGTGCGGGCGTATTTGCTCACGTCGGACACATCGAACGCGTGATATTTGGGGTCGCCGTGGGTGGCAGGGTCCAGCGCCAGCGCGATGGCCAGCTTTTTGCCCTTAAAGACCAGCAGGGCGAACAGATTTCTGCCCAGATAAATGCGCTCGCGCTTCCAGCTGCGGGCAACCTTGACGCCGTACGAGCGCGCAAAGGATACCACGCGGCGATAAAAGTCCTTGACGTCATCGTCCGCCAGCGCAAGCTTTGCCGCAAAGCTGTAATCGTATTTCGAGGCGAAGCCAAATGCATCCTCCTCTTCCGCCTCCTCGGTCTGCACGTCAAGAGGAGCAGGCTCCGCTGCAACGGGCTTTGTCTCGTCCACGGTTTGCTCAGCCGTCTCCACCGTCTGTGTAGCAACGGCGACGGGTTGCTCGGTAGCATCCTGTGCCCCTGCATAAATGGCGTCGTAGTTCTCCACCTTGATCTCAAACAAATACAGGAACTGCGAATCCGTGGGGATCAGGAACTGCGTGCAGGTCTGATCCTCGTTTTCGTGCATCAGAATGGGTGCGCTGATGGTATCGCGGATCTCCAGCATCTCGTTGAAGCTGTTGACCAGCAGCACGCGATAGCCACGCGTATCAAACTCATTATTGATCCTCTGAATGTAGGAGCGATAGGCCGAGAGAAGCTTTTTCACCTTGATCTCATAGTTGATGTCGGTGTTTCGGGTAAGGAAGATCACCAGAACCAGCACGAGAGCAAGCACAAGGTCGCCGCCCGCAACGCCAAGCCCCGCACGCAAAAACAGATTCTTGTTTTCGGCACGATCACAGGCGAGAATTTTGGTTTCGGCGGCAGGCACACCGGTGGACATCTCGATGTTCAGCGTTTTTCCCGTAAGCGGGATGCTCAGCGAAACAACGTATTCGTTGACGTTATCGGCATTGAATTCCTCGCAGGAGCTCACCACGAACACGTGCATGCGCACAAGCAGCGAGGACGAGGTGGCCGTGAGCTGATAGGTGTCGATAAAATTCTCGGCAATGGCGTTGTAGTGCGCGTAGTCAATGACGACCTGCTCGCGGATTGCAAGGCGATCGGCGCGGCTTTGCGTAAAGCTCTTCTCAGGCAGTGTGTCATAGACGGGGGAAAAGAGCGCGTTGCCCGTTTGGGCATCGGTCACCAGAAGCTGGGTGTCGATCTTATACGAATAATCGTATCGCACATTACTGCTTTCGGTGGCAAGCGCATAGGAAAAATCCGCAACCACGCCGTCGATCAGACTTGCAACATAGGCCTGCCCTGCGGGCAGATACTCCTGCTCATAAAAGCTGTTTGGCTTGAGCTTGACCTTATAATCCACCTCGCCCGTTTCGGCGTAGTTGATATAGAAGGTCTTATTTAATCGATAATAAATGCCGAGCAGAGCGACCAAGGCAACGGTCAGCAGTGCCACCAGGACGGCGAGCGCCGCGATCCACGCTTTTCGGTTGCGTTTGTATTCCGCCCGTTTTCTCTTATCTGTTTCTGACATAGTAAAACCTCACGATCCGATCGCAAATACACGGTGCAGCCACACGGTGGGATAGCCGATGTATGCGATCTTGAAATCGGTGACACCCATAATTTCGCTGTCGGTGACGTAGCCGGTGTCGGGCTGCTCATTTGCGTCACCCTTTGTATAATAACGGTTTTGCCCGTTGATACATTCAATTTTCACAACGCGATGGATCACGCGCTGATTTTGACGCTGAAAGATGATGATATCCTGCTCGCGGATCTGTTGACCGCCGTACTTCTCAAAGATCACGGCGTCCCCCACGTTGAGGGCCCCCGTCATGCTCTCTGACCCGATCACGATCGCCCCGAAGCGGAAGTCACAGGAGATCAGCATCACAAAGAGTATGCAGGCCGCCAGTGCCGCACCCAGCCACGCAAAGCGCCACTTGCTTGCCCTTTTTCTTGCCTTGCGCGGCTTTTTTTCGTACAAAACGAAGACAAAGCCAAGCACCGCTAAGGGCAGAAGCAAGCGCGCAAAGGCGCGTAGCGCATCGGGTAGATTGGGAAAATACGGTATCACATAGGGGTAAAGCGTGATCAGCAGACGGTAAAGGACGGTGGGGCGCGGCCCGTAGCGAGCGGACAAATAGTGGTACAGCAGATTTGCTACGATGGCAGGAAAAAGCGTCATGCCCACAAGGTCCATCAGGGCGTACACGCTGGTCACGGTCAGACTGACCGAGGAGCACAGCGGCTCGATCAGTACACCAATCAAAAAAGCACAGACCGAAACGGCCGCCTTTTTTTGTGCCAGCATCATCGCGCGGAGCATTTCGCACGAAAGGATCAGCACGGTGATGGGCAGGATGTGCGTAAGAATTGCGCGCGGGGAGAATGGAACCGATGCTCTTCTATATCCGAAGTAAATACCCGTGAGATAAAAGACCGTGATGGCAAGCAACGCCGCCGCACCGAGCAGCAGCGTGACTTGCTTGTGATGAATGGAATAGATGCTTCGCTTTTTAACCGCTTTTGCAAAAAGCAGGCAGGAAAGCAGAAGAAACACAGCGGCAAGGTATCTGCCGCTGTCTTGCCCAACAAGCAAAAATGCGGGGAGGGCGGCAGTCAGTACAAGCGATACCGCATAGAGTATTTTTTTGTCCCGTGTCACTGCCGCACCTCCTTTCTGTTTTGCTTAGGTGTTGTTTCTCAAATTCCCCGTGGGTGCTTATGCGGTATAGGTCGAAGCGGTGTGAGGAATGGTGATCTTGATGTTCTGGCGGGTGATGGTCTCGGTGGGCAGTGCCTCCAGGGTCACCACGATGGTGCACTTGACGGTGCCACCGGGAATGATCGGAGCAGCAGCGCCCTCGCCAAGTGTGCATTCAACCGATACAAAGCTGTCGATTGCCGCGTTTGCTTCGACCGCAGGGGTCTGCAGGTTCACGCAGTAGGAGGCGCTGGTGTTCTGAATGGTTGCCACGATGGTGATCTTGTGGCCAACCTGGGTCAGGGTGGTTGCGTCAATGTTGACGTCCAGGATGGCAGCGTTTGCGCTGTTCACCTTTGCCGTGTAGTTGGTGTCCGCCACAGCCGCGTTGTTGACATGGGTGTTCGCCCCGTCGATCTCCACGTTGCTGAAAACCGCATTGTACGCGGTGGAATCAAAGCCCAGCGCAACGTAGTTGTCAACCTCCAGAGACTTCTGGATCGCGGCGTAACCGATGCCCATCACAAGGCAAGCGGCGAGAATAAAGCAGGTAATCGCTAATCTTCTCTTTTTCATGTTTTTTCTCCTTTTCATAAAAATGAATGCATCACGGGCGGTTCCATACCCCGTTGCAACACCATTGTATAATATAAGGAAACAATTGTCAAGCATGTGCAACAATAAAGCTTGATATTTTTTGAAAAATTCACCAAAAAATTGCCCCCGTAGGGGGGGTTGTGTACAAATGTGCGGGAACGGGTGTCAAAAACACAGCACGACTTCGGTCAAAAAGTGCGATTTTTCGTTTTTTGCTCTTTTTTCATCCTCGCATACGGGGCAAAAAAGAAAAGCGCCAACGTCGCACCGCCTCTTTCCCCCAAAGCAAAAGCACCCCTTCTCACATTTTTTGAAAGCGTATCATTCTCATCAAGCAAAAAAACAGAGCCGTTAGCGTGATGCTCTTAACGGAGAATTTGAATGTTCAACATAGTGCGAGCATCGCGTTTGACTAGTCAAACGCACTTGGGGCTAAGCCCAAACCCTTATACAGACAGAAAGAGCAAGAGTAAAAGGATAAGCTTCCTTCTA
>JAFQEC010000029.1 GCA_017415805.1 Clostridia bacterium
AGATCAAGCGCCGCGTAGAGGAGGCTGCCCGTATCCTGGACATCACCCACCTGCTCGACCGTAAGCCCAAGGCTCTCTCGGGCGGTCAGAAGCAGCGTGTGGCACTCGGCCGCGCCATCGTGCGTAACCCCATGGTCTTCCTTTTGGACGAGCCGCTTTCCAACCTGGATGCAAAGCTGCGCGCAACCATGAGAACCGAGCTGACCAAGCTCCATAAGAGAGTCGAGACCACCTTTATCTACGTTACGCACGACCAGGTCGAGGCTATGACCATGGCAACCCGTATCGTGGTTATGAAGGACGGTTTGATCCAGCAGGTCGACACTCCCCAGAATTTGTACGACAAGCCCGTCAACATCTTCGTTGCAGGCTTCATCGGCACGCCCCAGATGAACTTCATCAACGGCACGCTGACCAAGGCTAAGGGCTCGAACGATGTGTATTTCAACTTTGAGGGCAACGCCATCAAGCTTCCCGCAGAGAAGAATGCAGACGGCCAGCTCAACGAGTATATTGATAAGGAAGTTGTTGCAGGCCTTCGTCCCGAGTGCATCCACGATGCTCCCATGCAGCTGGCCGCATTCCCCGAGAGCTGCATTGAGGTTGACGTTGACGTTACCGAGCTGATGGGTGCTGAGATCTACCTCTACCTCAACAGCTACGACAGAACCCCCAAGGAAGGCGTTTCGAGCAACAAGGATATTTCGGATGATCCCACCCGCCTGATCGCACGCGTTTCCTCGCGCTCCACCAGCCGCGCAGGCGACACCATCAAGGTGGCGCTGGACGTGTCCCGTATCCATATCTTTGATAAGGATACCGAGCGCTGCATCGTCCACTGATCGGTGCATATTTGAGTCAGAACGTCCCCCCACGACCTGGTCGTGGGGGGACTATTCATTTGCGCGAGGATCGGAGTAGGCGTACTACACCTTCACCTCGCGCAAATGAATTCTGCTCTCAAATCTGCGACCGATCCGCATCGGTCTTTTCCAAACACGCACAAACGCGGCTCAAATTGTAAACTTGTGAAAAAAGGTGCATATGATTGACACATGCGGCTTTTTGCGGTAAAATATACATATGAAGTAACGAGGGGAGGGAACGCACAATGACACCTGTAGAGCAGCAATACCGAAGCGTGGTGAACCGCATTGCGGCCTCACTTTTGCTCTTTCTCGGTCTGTCTCAGATCATGGGCGTGATCCTCACCTTTTTGCCCGTATTTTTGAACAATATGAGTATGCGTACGGCCGACATTGTGTATGAGCTGATCCACGGTCTGCTGTATGCCGCGGTGTTTGTGCTCCCTGTCTTTTTCTTCCGACTGATCTCGCGCGGCAAAGAGCAGCAGCCGCTGGAGCTTGCGCTCGAGCTTCCGCGTGAAACGCCGCTGTATCTGTTTGTCGGCGTTGCTGTGATCTGTGCGGCGGTCTATATCAATTCGCTCATCGTGGGGCTCTTTGATTACGCGTCCTTCACCGACGAGGTCATTTGGAATCAAAGCGTTACCTTTCATTATCAGCTCGTGCTACAGGTCTTTGTTATGGCGGTCGTTCCCGCTTTTGTCGAGGAGCTGCTGTTCCGTGGGCTTGTGCTCAAAAACCTGCTCCCCTACGGGCGCACGGCGGCGATCGTTGCCAGTGCGCTGTTGTTCGGTGCGATGCACCAGAATGCAGGGCAATTCTTTTACGCCACGGCGGCAGGTGTGGTGCTGGGGCTCATTTATACAAAGACCAAATCCTTCTGGTGCTGCGTGCTGTTGCATTTTTGCAACAATTTTTTCTCGGCTTTGCAAATGGCGATCGCCGAGCGAATGCCCAATCATACGGGCTCGCTTGTGCTGTTGATCATGGACTGCACGCTGCTGGCAGCGGGTCTTGTCTCGGCCGTGATCCTGATGCACCGCGCGCGCGATCCGCGCGAGGCTGTGCGTGCACAGGGCGTGTTTGAGAGCACCGTGCCGCCGCATCCCGACTTTGAGGAGTGCCCGATCGCACCGCACCGCAAGCTCACGCTCTTTTGCTCGGTGCCCATGGTCCTCTTCCTTGCGCTTTGTGCGGTGCAAATGGTGCTCTATATTTTGCTTGCCGTGTTCTTTTATTGAGGTGCTTATGGATGTGAAAAACGGGCTTTTGACGGCCGATACGGATTGGATGCGTCTGGCACTTGCCGAGGCGCAGAAGGCCGCCCAAAAGGGCGAAACGCCGATCGGTGCGGTGGTGGTACGTGGCGGTGCGGTCGTGGCATGTGCGCACAACGCGCGCGAGCAAACGCACGACATCACCGCCCACGCCGAGCTGATGGCTCTGCGCGCGGCAGGCGAGGCGATCGGCGACTGGAGACTTGGCGATTGCACGCTTTACGTCACGCTTGAGCCCTGCCCGATGTGTGCGGGCGCGATCCTTGCCGCGCGTGTGGGGCGCGTGGTCTATGGCGCAAAGGATGCCACCGCAGGTGCGATGGGCAGCGTGCTCAACCTGCCGCGCTATCCCCTCGGTGCACGCCCTGCCGTCACAGGCGGCGTGCTGGAAGAGGAATGCCGCACGATTTTGCAGACATTCTTTCAGAAAAAAAGAAAAGAAAAACAGGCTTAACGCTTTGCGTTAAGCCTGTTTTTTGATGTCGGACGGGAGTTCGATCGTTCCTTCGGCTTGCTCAAATTCTTTGATGCATTTGCGAATCAAATATAAAATCTGTGCGTTTGCAGACCGCCCCTCGTACTTGGAAATATAGTGTAGCTTAAAGTGCAGCTCGGGGTCTACTTCTATCCCTAAATGCTTGTTATCCTTATTTCTCATAACATTTCCTCAAAATATCTTATTTTAAGTATATTTTAAGATTATTTTATGATATAATGTTGTGAGTATACTTAAATTAAGTATACTAAATTTTATAGGAGAAGTGTTATGGAACGGTTGCAGAAAGAACAAAACGATGATTTCGAGATCATCAAGGACTCAATTTTATGGGTTGCGCGAAATGTAGACAAGTATATGGAAACATGGATATTATCGCATTACTGCTTGCATTCAGAGGAGTTGAAGGATGCATATGCAAGATTTCTTTGCACCTTTGCTCGTGAACAAAGTGAAGCGCGTATGCCAAAAGGATTTCCAAAGCGTAGTCTTATTGTAAGCGAGCAGGACACAGAACGGTATCGCAGATGTGTGGAATGGTGCGTTGCTTTATTGCGCGCCTACCGCGAGGAATTGGTGCGTCTTGGTATATGCCCATCTTTTTCGGATTTTCGGGAGGGCAGGTGAATTACTTTTCGCGGATGCGAAAAGTAAGAGGACGGGAACCCCTTTTGCAAAAGGGGTTCCCGTCCTTTTTGTTATTCCATTACGCAAGCCGCTTCTCGAGGCGCTCGCGGATGGCAAGGATGAAGCTGTGAGAGGTCACGGCCTCGACCTTCGTGCCGGGCACGACCAGACCCGTGAGGTCCTTGGTCATAATGCCGTCGTTGAGGGTGTCGATGCACGCGCCCTCCAGCGCATCGGCAAAATTCACGAGTGCGGGGAGGTTATCCAGCTCGCCGCGCTTACGCAGCGCGCCCGACCAGGCGTAGATGGTCGCCATGGGGTTGGTCGAGGTCTCTTCGCCCTTGAGGTAGCGGTGGTAGTGGCGCGTCACGGTGCCGTGCGCCGCCTCGTATTCGTAGTTACCGTCGGGCGAGACCAGCACCGAGGTCATCATGGCAAGCGAGCCAAAGGCCGTGGAGACCATATCGCTCATCACGTCGCCGTCGTAGTTCTTGCACGCCCAGATGAAGCCGCCCTCGGAGCGAATGACACGTGCAACCGCGTCGTCAATGAGGGTGTAGAAGTAGGTGATGCCTGCCTTCTCAAACGCTTCTTTGTATTCGTTTTCAAAGATCTCCTGGAAGGTGAGCTTGAAGGTCTGGTCGTACTGCTTGGAGATGGTGTCCTTGGTGGAGAACCACAGATCCTGCTTGGTGTCCAGCGCGTACTGGAAGCAGGAGTGTGCAAAGGAACGGATCGAGCTGTCCTTGTTGTACGAGCCCTGCAAAACGCCCGGGCACTCAAAGTCGTACACCGTCTGGCGGAAGGTCTCGTTGCCGCCCTTGTCGGTGAAAACCAGCTCGGCCTTGCCCTCGGCGGGGACGCGGTACTCGGTCGCCTTGTAGATGTCACCGTAGGCGTGGCGGGCGATGGTGATGGGCTTTTTCCAGTTGCGCACGGCGGGGCGGATCGAGTCGATCAGGATCGGCGCGCGGAACACCGTGCCGTCCAGGATCGCGCGGATGGTGCCGTTGGGCGACTTCCACATTTCGGAGAGGTTGTATTCCTCCACACGCTGCTTGTTGGGGGTGATGGTGGCGCACTTCACGGCCACGCCGTACTTTTTGTTGGCCATGGCAGAATCGACCGTCACTTGATCCTTGGTACGCTCACGCTCGGGGAGGCCGAGGTCATAGTACTCGGTCTTGAGATCCACGAAGGGGAGCAGGAGCTCGTCCTTGATCATTTGCCAGAGAACACGGGTCATTTCGTCGCCGTCCATTTCGACCAGCGGCGTTGTCATTTTGATCTTTTCCATCTTCAATACCTCCGAATCTTGGAAAATACAATTTGGTTTATTTGCTGTGTGCGGCGTAGTAGTTCATCAGGCAACCGCAAAGGATGATCTCCTTCTCGTCGGCGGTCAGGCCCTTGACGTGGAGCGTGATGTCACACACCTCACCACTCGCACGGATCACCCTTGCCTCAAAGGTCTCAATGCCTGCCGCGATCTTGGCGCGTACGTCGGGCACGAATACGAAATCGCCCTCGTCAAAGGGGAACTCCGCATCGGCGGGAAGCGTGAAGGGCAGAATGCCCCAGTTGATGCAGTTGGAGCGATAGCGCTTGGTGGCGAACTCATAGCAGATGTTCGCAAAGCCGCCCAGCACCTTCTGGCAGGATGCCGCCTGCTCGCGTGCCGAGCCGTCACCGGGCTTGTTGGCAAACACGCACGAGCCGAACTGGGTGTTCTTTGCAAGCTCGTCCGCGTTGCCCACGGCCGAGAGTGCCGCGCGCAGCTTGTCGGAGAGCTTACCCTCGCGGCGTGCGGCCTCGTCAGCGGCAACCGCCTTGGACTTGCCTACATATGCGGGGCAGCGGCGCGAGAGCGCGAACTCGGAAAGGCGCAAGGGGTTGGAGCGATAGGACGAGGTCTCGCCCGAGGGAATGAGCTCGTCGGTGGTGGTCACGGGGTCGCGGATGACGGCCGCAAGCTCGACCAGCAGGTTGTCGGCAAGCTCGTATTGCTTGGGCCAGTCGGTGATGTTCGGGCCCAGGATCAGCTCGGCATCGGGATCGGCCTTGCCAAAGCCGTAATACACGCGCTTTTGGTAGACCGAACGGTCAAAGTGATAGGTATGCGGCGTGTGGTCGTAGTCCACGTCGGTGGCGGCGGTGATGATGCCGCCGTTGCGTGCGGTGGCCGCGATGCTGCGTGCGTCCATGAGTGCCACGCCCGAGAGCTGTCCCTCACCGGGCTTCGCGCCCTCGCGGTTGGGGAAGTTACGGGTGGTGTGACGCAGCGACAGGCCGTTGTTGGCAGGCACGTCGCCCGCACCGAAGCAGGGGCCGCAGAACGAGGGCTTGATCACCGCACCCGCGGCAAGCAGGTCGGCGGAAACGCCGATGCGCGTCAGCTCCAGCGAGACGGGGATGCTGGTGGGGTAGACCGAAAGCGAGAAATAGCCGTTGCCGACGTTTCCGTCCGCGAGGATCGAGGCCGCCTCGTCAATGCTGTCAAACATGCCGCCCGCACAGCCCGCAATAATGCCCTGATCGGCCATTACGCCATCGTCGCGCACCTTGGAGACCAGATCCAGCGACGCCTTGTTGCCGAATTTCGCCTTTGCCTCGGCCTCGACCTCGGCAAGCAGCTCCTTGGCATGCTCGTTGAAGTAATGAATGGTGTAAGCGCGCGAGGGGTGGAAGGGGAGCGCGATCATCGACTCCATTTTGGAGAGGTCGATCTCCACCATGCGGTCGTAGTACGCCACGTTGCCGGGCTTCAGCTCACGGTAGCACTCGGGGCGGCCGTGCGCCTCGTAGTGCGCCTTGACCACCTCGTCGGTCTCCCAGATTGAGGAAAGACACGTGGTCTCGGTGGTCATCACGTCAATGCCGTTACGGAAGTCGATGGGCAGCTCCTTCACACCGGGGCCCACAAATTCCAGCACGCGGTTTTTCACAAAGCCGCTTTCAAAGGTCGCACCCACAAGCGCGATCGCCACGTCGTGCGGGCCGATGCCGCGACGGGGCTTGCCCGTCAGATACACCAGCACCACCTCGGGCGCAGGGATATCGTATGTATTCTTCAGCAGCTGCTTGACAAGCTCGGGGCCGCCCTCACCCACGCCCATCGTGCCAAGCGCGCCGTAGCGCGTGTGGCTATCCGAGCCCAGGATCATGTTGCCGCAGGCCGCCAGCTCCTCGCGTGCGTAGGAGTGAATGACGCTCTGGTTGGCGGGCACGTAGATGCCGCCGTATTTCTTTGCCGCCGAGAGACCGAACACGTGGTCGTCCTCGTTGATGGTGCCGCCCACGGCACACAGCGAGTTGTGGCAGTTGGTCATGGCGTAGGGGATGGGGAACTCGGTAAGGCCGCTGGCGCGTGCCGTCTGAATGATGCCGACATAGGTGATGTCGTGCGAGATCAGGGCGTCAAAGCGGATCTTGAGATTTTTTTCGTCTGCGGCCGTGTTGTGTGCGGCGAGAATGGAGTGGGCAATGGTGTTCTTCCGTGCTTCCTCGGGGGAGACGGATGCAGTGGAGGCAGGCTTGCCGTTTACCAAGAACACGCCCGTTTCGGTTAATTTGACCATGGTAAGCTCCTTTGACAAAATATACAAAGATATTATATAAGATATCGCGCGCAAAGTCAAGGTGTTTCGCTGTGTTTTTCGGCTTTTTCTCGGTTGGCAAGTGGGCATAGCCGCGTGTGTTTTTTGCGCGGTGCGGATTTTTTTTGCGCAAACCCGTTGCAATCGGGGGGCGTGTGTGCTACAATATTAGCGTGAAATTCCGCGCGGGCGCGCAAGACCCGAAGGAGGGGAAATATGAGCATTCGTATTGGTATTTACGGCTACGGCAATCTTGGCCGAGGCGTGGAGGCGGCGATCCGCCAAAATGAGGATCTCACGCTTGCCGCAGTCTTTACGCGGCGCGATCCCGCCACATTGAAGATCCGCACAAAGGGCGTGCCCGTGGTGCATATCGACAAGGCGGCCGAAATGGCCGATCGCATTGACGTGATGATCCTGTGCGGCGGCAGTGCCACCGACCTGCCCGTGCAGACCCCCGCCATGGCCGCGCTGTTCCACGTGGTGGACAGCTTTGACAACCACTCCAAGATCCCCGAGCACTTCGCCCGTGTCGATGCCGCCGCGCGCACGTCGGGCAAGGTGGCAATGATCTCGGTGGGCTGGGATCCGGGCCTGTTTTCGCTTGCACGCCTGATGGGCAACGCCGTCCTGCCCGACGGCAAGGACTATACCTTCTGGGGCAAGGGTGTGAGTCAAGGCCACTCCGATGCCATTCGCCGCATCGAGGGCGTGTTGGACGCCAAGCAGTATACCGTTCCCGTAGAGGCCGCGCTGGAAGCGGTGCGCGCAGGCAAGGATCCCACCCTCGCCACGCGTGAAAAGCATACGCGCGAGTGCTTCGTGGTGGCTGCCGAGGGTGCCGACCGTGCACGCATCGAGCACGAGATCAAGACCATGCCCGCCTATTTTGCCGATTACGACACCACGGTGCATTTTATCTCGGCTGAGGAGCTCAAGGAAAAGCACAGTGGCATTCCGCACGGCGGATTTGTGATCCGCAGCGGCAAAACGGGGCTCGATCTCGAGCACAGGCACATCGTCGAGTATCGCTTGAAGCTCGATTCCAACCCCGAGTTCACCTCGTCGGTGCTGGTGGCATACGCACGTGCCGCCTATCGCCTGGCGGCAGAGGGCGCGTGCGGCTGTAAGACCGTGCTCGACGTTCCCCCCGCATACCTCTCGCCCAAATCGGGCGAGGAGCTGCGCCGCACACTGCTCTGACCGAAAAACAAAAAATCAAAGGACGCGCCGCATGTCGGCGCGTCCTTTTGCATATCGTTGCTTGAAGGGGAGTGAGCGTATGTGGATCGCGGACGGACACTGTGACAGCATTTTGTGCCTTGCCACGGGCGCACCGTTGGTCGGCGTGCACAATTTCAGCGCAAAATATCCGCAATTGCAAATGACCGCCGTGTTCGCCGAGGACCGCGCGCGCTTTGATACGCTTTTTCGGGATTTTCACGCCGCGCTCGCGCAGGAGAGCAAGCGCATCGTGCAGGTGCGTACCGCACGGGAGATCACACGCACGCTAGGCGCGGGCAAGCACGCGGCGCTGTTGACGGTAGAGGGGGGTGCTGGCATCACAACCCCCGAAACGGTGCGCGAAATGTACGGCTTTGGCGTGCGCGTGCTGGGGCTTGCCTGGCACTCCAATGCGCTGGCCGTTTCCAGCCGTCACCAAGCCGAGGGTATCCCCGACACAGGCCTTACGCCCCTGGGGCGCGCCGCGGTCAGGGCAGGGAATGCCTGTGGTATGATCTTTGATGTCTCGCATCTCTCGGACGCGAGCTTCTGGCAGCTGCTGGAAACGGCAAAAACGCCACCCGTTGCCACCCATTCGTGCATGCGTGCTCTGTGCGCGCATCCGCGCAATCTCACCGATGAAATGGCACGCGCATTGGTGGCGCGCGGCGGGATGATCGGTGTCAACCTCTATCCGCCATTTCTTACAAAAAACGGCGAAAATTGCACCGTTTCGCACTATTTTGCGCATATTGAGCACGCCCTTGGCCTGCTGGGCGAGGATGCGGTCGGCTTCGGTGGCGACATCGACGGCACGGACCGCGTGTATCCCGCACCGCTGGATGAATCGTGCTCGATCCACGACACCCTGATAGAGGAAATGGCGCGCCGTAACTATCCCGCGTGCCTGATCGCCAAGCTCGCGGGCGAAAATTGGCTGCGCTATCTGCAAAAAAATCTGCCCGATTGATCGCGCGGCAACGCCTTTTGCTGCGGTTACGCACCCCTACGAGGCTTGTGCAAACCATGCGGCTACATTTGCCTTCTCCTGTGGGAGAAGGTGTCACCCACAGGGTGACGGATGAGGAGGTTCTTTATGCTTGTTTGCGCTTGGCTACACCCCATCCGTCGGCTGTGCCGCCACCTTCCCCCACTGGGGAAGGCAGGGAACGCGCAAACAGCGCACATCCGCGACATGCAAAGGGAAAACGCACAAAAAGACCTCCCCTGTGCAAGGGGAGGTGAGACCGATAGGTGTCGGAGGGGTTGTTCTTTTCTGAAACAAACCTTCACAATCCCTCCGCCTCGCATTCGCTCAGCCCCCCCTTTACACAAGGGAGACTCTATACCCTCGCACCGCACCCCCACAAATATCTTGTAAATATTTCCCAAATTTTCGGATTTGTAGTTGCTACATTATATATTTATTACGAAATCATGAAAAAAATATTTCCGTGAACACAAATGTAGTCACGCAATCGGTTTTGTTGTGCTATTATATAGTAAACAAGGTAATTTTACCTTGTAAATTAAATTTCAGGAGGAATTTCTCATGAAAAAGAAGCTTTTGGTTCTTGTGGCCATGCTCCTTTGCATCGTGACCGTTCTTTCGGCTTGCGGCGAGACCGTCAAGTTCAAGAAGATCGTTGCAGATGAGTATGTCGACCAGAACCCCACCCTCACCAAGGCCGAGGCTGTGACCTTGACCGGCGATTGCCTGGATCAGGCAGAAGATCTGCTCTATTTTGCAGGCCTGAATGACGACGGCAAGGCTGTCACCACGGTCTACAACATGGCCGAGAACAAGAAGGTCTTCGAGGCTACCGCGACCGACACCAAGTCCTATAGCGTTGAGCTGAGATACGGCTACTACGACGACGTTGCTTGGTTCGTGGTTACCGTTACCGAGGACGGCGAGGAAGAGGACACCATCACCAAGGAGATCTACGACCAGAAGGGTAACAAGGTCACCTCGTTCGATACCGAGGACGCATCCATGTCCGGTGTGGCCGATCTTATCATCGTTGACACCAAGGCTTACCGCATCGCAGAGGACGGCACCATTGCCGAGGCCTTCGAGGTCAGCCCCCTGCGCGAGCTCCCCGATGTTAGCGCTATGAACAACGGCTACTACTATGATGTTGAGTTTATCGTGCCCGAGGAAAATAGCGGCGACATGATGCCCGAGTACATCTCGATTGCAATCTATGACGATGAGCTCAATGCTATTTGCTACTACGAGCTTCCCGAATATGCATACGAGGGCGCATTCTTCGCGCTGAACAACGGCAACGTTCTGGTTCAGTACAAGGTCTACGAGCCTTGGACGGCTGAGGAGTACACCTATCTGGACGACGAGGGCAGCAAGATCACCCTTGTTTCCAAGCTGATCACCGCCAAGAACGGCAAGATCAAGGATCTTGATCTTGATTTCGTTGTTCTGGTGGCTGACAGCCGCAATAACAGCGGCTGGTTCGATTACGACGAGCTCAACGAGAAGATTGAGAACGTCGCACTCGTTTCCTACATTGAGGACGGCCGCGTGCTTGGTGTTGACTGCGTCAACGATGTAAGCGACGAAGACGAGCTGTTCATGAACACCAGCATCATCTCGCTTTCCAACAAGGGCAAGGATAAGGGCATTCTGGATGGAACCGTTGTTGCACAGGCTTGGCTCCCCGAACTGGTTGCCGAGAACCGTTGGGTCATCGAGACCTTCACCGGTGAGGAGTATCTGGTTGACGAGAAGGGCAAGATCGTTGCCGAGATCGGCAACGCTTCCATTCGTGGTGGCTACCTGATTGCCGACGGCAAGCTCTTCAACATGGACGGCGAGATGGTCTATGACTATGAGGCGGCTGATCTTGAGCGGTATAATAACTATGCAACTGCACGCGGCATCTTCTTCGAGGATGAGGACGGTGTGATCACGCTGTTCGCAAACGGCGAGAGCAAGACCATTGTCGCAAAGGATGCCGACCGTGAGGTCATCGCGGTGATAGACAACTACTTCATCGTTGAGGATAACACCGGCGACGACACCAAGTACGAGATCTACAACGATGTGGGCACCCTGCTCTACGCCGTTGAGAAGGCAAGCGGCTACGCAAATGCTTACTACGCTTCCAACAACGTCATCGTCCTCACGGGCCTTGAGTCCGACGACAAGGACGTTGTGATCCGTCTGTCTGTGGCATAATCCACAACAAGCAATCGCGCACACTGTGCGCAAACAATAAGGGCGGTGGCTTCGGCCACCGCCTTTTCCTTTGCGCCTGTAATCTGGCGGCGCGATACGGCGTTACTTGCCTTCCCCTTGAGGGGAAGGTGTCAGCCGAAGGCTGACGGATGAGGTGTAGTCGCCCTTTGGCGGCGTTCTTTTTTACGGATGCCTCGCATCCTACACCTCACCACCCGCTTCGCGGGAGCCTCCCCTCAAGGGGAGGCCTGTTTTTACGCGATCTGCGGCGCAATACGGCTAAGGTAGCCTTCCCCCGCCGGGGAAGGCAAAAAGAACGCGCGAATAACCCCATCAACGCAAAACCCCCGAAACGGTATGCCGTTTCGGGGGCTTTTGATCAAATATCCGCGTCCTTGGCGTATTTACTGCCGTTCTCGGCGATGAACACCTTGCGTTCGGCCAGGTTGTCGCCCATGAGCACGTCAAACATATACTCGGTGCGCTCCACGTCTGCGGGCTCAATGGAAATGAGTCGCCGCGTGGCGGGGTTCATGGTGGTCTGCCACATCATCTCGGGCTCGTTCTCGCCCAAGCCCTTGGAGCGTTGCAGGGTGTATTTCTTGCCCTCCAGATTTTTGAGGATCTCGGCCTTTTCAAACTCGTTATAGGCAAAGAAGGTCTCGTCCTTGGTGGTGATCTCAAACAGGGGGGACTCTGCAATAAACACCTTTTTCTCTTTGAGAAGGGTGGGGAGCAGACGGTAGAACAGCGTCAGCAGCAGGGTGCGGATCTGAAAGCCGTCCTCGTCCGCATCGGTACAAATGATGATCTTGGACCAGGAGAGCTTGGCAAGATCAAAGCTCTTGATGTCGCCGCGGCTCTTGCCCTCAAATTCCACGCCGCAGCCGATCACGCGCAGAAGGTCAATGATGATCTCGCTCTTGAAAATGCGGTCATAGGTGGCCTTGACGCAGTTGAGCGTTTTACCGCGCACGGGGATAATGGCCTGAAACTCGGCGGCTCTGCCCAGCTTACACGAGGAAAGTGCCGAATCGCCCTCCACGATATACAGCTCGCGGACGCTCGGGTCCTTGGAGCGACAGCTGACGAATTTCTCCACGCGGTTCATGGAGTCCACGGGCTTGTTAATGCCGGTGTTTTTGATGTCCAGACGCACCTTGTCGGCGTGCTCGCGGCTGCGCTTGTTCAGCAGCACCATATCGCCGATCTTCTCGGCCTCTGCGGGGTGCTCCACAAAATAAATGGCCAGATTTTCGTTGAGAAAATCCTTGAGCGCGTCGGCAATAAAGGGATTGGTGATCGCCTTTTTGGTCTGATTTTCATAAGAGGTCAGGGTGGAGAAGCTGTTGATCACCAGCAAGAGGCAATCTGCCACGTCCTGAAAGGTGATCTTGCTCTCGTTCTTTTTATACTTACCCTTGTCCGAGAGATATTTGTTCAGCGAGGACACGAAGGCCAAGCGTACGGCCTTGTCGGGCGAGCCGCCGTGCTCCAGAAAGCTGGAGTTGTGATAGTATTCCAGTCTGGTATGCGTGCCCGTGATGCAAAAGGAGATGTCTGCCTTGAGCTTGTATTCCTCCTGATCCTCGCGGTCGCGCCCCTTTGTCTCCAAATGCCAGAGAACGGGCTCGGTTTTTGCGCTTCCCTCAGCACATTCGAGCACATAGTCCGAGATGCCGTTCTCGTACACGAAGGTCTCGGTCTCAAACTTGTTCTTTTCCTGCTCCAAACGCAGCACAAAGGAGATGCCGGGGTTGACCACCGCCTGGCGCTTCATGGTGGCGCGGAAGTTCTCGTGGGGAATATCAATGGCGGTAAAGACCTCCAGATCGGGCTTCCAGCGAATGACCGTGCCCGTGCGGCGCTCGCCGCGCTCCAACGGGCGCGTCTCCAGCTCGCCCTTGACCTTGCCCTTGGCAAAGGAAACGGTGTGTACGCTCTGTCCGTCGTATGAGGCCACGTGCATGTATTCCGAGGAATACTGCGTAGCGCACGCGCCAAGGCCGTTGAGGCCGAGGGAATACTCATACGAGCCGTCGCTTTTGTTGTTGTTGTACTTGCCGCCCGCATAGAGCTCGCAGAAAATGAGATCCCAGTTCCAGCGGCCCTCTTTTTCGTTGTAGCCAAGCGGAATGCCGCGGCCGCGGTCGTCCACCTCGATCGACAGATCGCGGAACACCGTCACGGTGATGACCTTGCCGTGCCCCTCGCGCGCCTCGTCCACGGAGTTGGAAAGGATCTCAAAAAAGGAATGCTCGCAGCCCTCCAGTCCGTCCGAGCCGAAAATGACCGCGGGGCGCTTGCGCACGCGATCGGCACCCTTGAGCGCGGTGATACTGGCATTTCCGTAGGATTTTGCGGTGTTCTTGGCGGACATTTGTGGGCCTCCCTGTTTTTTGAAATCGGGTATATTGTGGTTTCCTGATATGACATTATACCATATCTTGTGGATTTTGTAAAGTTTTTTTTGCAGATCGCGAAAAAAAGCGCACTTCCTCTTGCACACGCGCGCCCGAATCGGTATAATATACTATGGATACAAGTTTTTTGAGGTATCCGCTATGCAAACCGATTTCAAGAATTTACCCTGTGCCGTGCTGGGCTTCGGGCGCGCGGGGCGCGCCGCGGCCGAGTGGCTGCTTACGCGCGGAGCGCGCGTGACGGCCTACACCGAGACGCCCATCACTCCCACGTATGCGGCCGAATTTTCCGCGCGGGGCGTGCAATTTCGTGTGGGACCGTTTCCCGATGTGTTTGAGGGGGTGGTGCTCGTCCGATCCCCCGGGCTTCGCCCCGATTATCCCGCCATTCGCGCCGCACTCGCAAGGGGCGCACAGCTCACAAGCGAGACCGAGCTCACGCTCGCGCACGCGCCTTGCCGTGTCATCGGCGTGACGGGGAGCGACGGCAAGACCACCACCACGGCGCTGATCGCCGCCATCTTGTCGGCGGCGGGTTCTACCGTGTGGCAGGGCGGTAACAACGGGTATCCGCTTTTGCCCCACGTGGGGGAGATGCGCGCCGACGATATTGCCGTGCTGGAGCTCTCCAGCTTTCAGCTCATGACCTGTACGCGCGCACCCGAGGTGGCGGTGCTGACCAACCTCACCCCCAATCACCTGAACTGGCACACCGACGTGGACGAATACGCCGCCGCAAAATGCCGCATTTTCCACGGCGCACGGCGACTTGTTACCAACGCCGACTGTGCCGCGACCGCCGCCATTGCCGCGCGTGCGGCACTGCCCGTGACCTGCTTTTCGCACGGCGGCGCACCGCTTGGAGACACGCGCGTTTTCCCACGTGGCAACGCGCTGGTTCTGGCGGATGCCACGGGCGAGCGCGCGATCGACTGTCTTGATGAATTTCGCCTGCCGGGGCGGCACAACTTGGAAAATTTGATGGCCGCCGTGGGCGCGGTGCACGACCTTGTGCCGCCCGAGGCCATCGCGCGCGCCGCGCGCGAATTTCGCGGCGTGCCGCACCGCTTGCAGTATGTGGACACCGTGAACGGTGTAAAATACTATAACAGCTCGATCGATACCTCACCCACCCGCACCGCGGCCGCGCTGGCGGGGCTGGGCGGCGCGCCCCTTGTGATCGCGGGCGGGCAGGGGAAGGGGATCTCACTCACGCCCTTGGCAGACGCGCTTGCTACACACGCCAAAGCGGTGTTTCTCTACGGAGAGACGGCGGGGGAGATCGAGCGTTTGCTTGCGGGCCGTGTGTCTGCGGTATGCCACCACCGCTTTGCCGATGCCTTTTCCGCCGCCGCAGACGCGGCCGAGGCAGGTGACACCGTCCTGCTCTCACCCGGCTGTACCGCCTTTGACCAATTCCGTGATTTCGAGCACCGCGGCGAGTACTTTTGCGCGCTTGTTGCCGCGCGTGCTTCACAGTTCAAAAGAAAGGAACCAACGCCTTGAAGCTTCGCGAGATCATCCCTGCCGTTGCAGGGCTTATGAGCATTACAGGATACGAGACCTATGCCGCGGCGGAGCTGACGCCGTGGCTGGGCGCGTTTGATGCCGACACCACCGACACCGTGGGCAATCGCATTCTCGTGCGCCGCTGCGGCAGGGAAAACGCGCCCCGTATTCTGATCGACGCGCATTTTGACGAGATCGGCTTTTTTGTCACCGACATCCGCGAGGGTGGGTTTCTTGCCGTTGCCCCTGTCGGGGGGCAGGATCTGCGCTCGCTCCCTGCGGCAGACGTCAAAATCTACGGCACGCGCGTGCTCGACGGCGTGATCACCTCGACACCGCCCCATCTGCAAAAGAAAACGGACAAGCCAACGCTCACCCCCGTGGACGAGCTGCTGGTCGATACGGGCTACACCAAGGACGAGCTTGCACAATGGGTGCGCATCGGCACACCCGTGGGCTATGTGCCGCGCTATGTGCCGCTTGAAAATGGCCGCATCGCGGGCAAAAGCTTTGACAACAAGGCCTGCTGTGCCGTGGCCATCGCGGCACTCTCCGAGATCCCCGCACACGAGCTTGCGGGCGACGTGTATCTGGTGCTTGCCGCACACGAGGAGACCGACCGCATCGGCGGCACGGCGGTGGGCGGCATGAGCGTTGATCCCCATTACGCCATGGTGCTGGACGGCAACATCGGGCGCACACCGCACACCAAGGCGTGTGAGACCGTGGCGCTCGGCAAGGGCCCCTCGATCACGCGGGGCGCGATCGTGCACCGCACGCTTACCAAAATGACCGAGGCGCTGTGTGAGCGCGCGGGTATCCCGTGGCAGCGAAGCATTGAGCCCGCCGGCACGGGCACCGATACCACCGCACTGCATCTGGTGGGCACAGGGATACCCGTGGTTGACGTGGGACTTCCCTTGCGCTCTATGCACACCGCCGTGGAGATGCTGGATCATGCCGATGCCGAGCAGCTGGCGGCACTGGTGCGCGCGTTTGTGTGTGACCGTGAGATCGCGGAGGTGTTTGCATGACATGTGGCGTTGAATTGATTAAAAAATTGGCACTCGCCTTCGGCCCCTCGGGGTGTGAGGAGGCGGTGGCGGCCCTCATCCGTGACGAGCTTGCGGACACGGCCGCGATACTCGAAAGCGACCGCATGGGCAATCTCGTTGCCCATCTGCCTGGGACCGTGGGTGCGCCGCGCATTCTCCTGTCGGCGCATATGGACGAGGTCGGCTTTCTGATCACCGATATTGAGGAGGACGGCACGCTGCGCTTTGCCAATCTCGGCGGCATCGACCGTCGGGTGCTGTGCGGCCGCTTTGTCACCGTGGGTGACGAGACAAAGCAGGTCAGCGGCGTGATTGCGGGCAAGAGCCTGCACTTGCAGGAGTCCGATGAGCGCGACCGCGTGCCCGAGGGCAAGGATCTGTATATCGACATCGGCACTGACAGCCGCGCCGAGAGTGAGCGACTGCTCGCACGCGGCGATTTCGGCACGTTTTCCACACCGTTCGTGTGCTTTGGCAAGGACGGGGACTCTATCAAATGCAAGGCGCTGGACGACCGCATGGGGTGTGCCGCGCTCATTGAGGTGATCCGCGCGCTGGAGGGTAAGCAGCTGCCCCTGGATCTCTATTTTGCCTTTACCGTGCGCGAGGAGCTCGGCATTTCGGGCGCACTGCCCACGGCCAATCGCATCGCGCCCGACGTTGCCATCGTGCTGGAGACCACCGCGATTGCAGACGTGGCCGACGTTGCGCCTGCGCGCCGCGTGGCCGAGGTGGGGGATGGCGGTGTGCTCTCGCTGATCGACCGTTCCACCATTTATGACCGCGCGCTCGTGGATTTTGCGCTCGCCACAGGAAAGGCGCATAACATCCCCGTGCAGGTCAAGCGATACGTTTCGGGCGGCAACGACGCGGGGCATATTCAAAGAAGCGGTGTGGGGGTGCGATGCCTTGCGCTCTCGGCCGCCACGCGCTATTTGCACGCACCGATCTCGGTCGCGTCGCTCACGGACTATGCGGCGATACGCGATCTGGTGCTTGCGATGCTTGAGGATTGGAAGGAGGGGGAGACCCGATGATATATAACACGCTCAAAAGACTTCTGCCCGCAAGACCCTCGGTCTCGGGGCGTGAGGGCGGTATTGCCGCCGTGATCGCGGACGAGATGCGTCCGCTGGTCGACCGCGTGGAGACCGACGCGATGGGCAATCTGATCTGCTTTAAGAAGGGAAGCGCCACAGCACCGCGCAAGGTGATGCTGGTGGCGCATATGGACGAGATCGGCTTTATCGTGCATTTCATTGAGGACAACGGCTATCTGCGCGTCTCGCCTGTGGGCGGCATTGATTATACCGCCGCAGCAAATTGTGAGGTGGCGTTTGAAAACGGCGTGCGCGGCGTGCTCGTGCCTGAGGGCGATCTGCCCGCCAAGGAAGCACCCACCGCCGAAAAATGCTACGTGGATATCGGCGCGGCCACCAAAAAGGAGGCCGAACGGCGCGTGCGGATCGGGGATTGCTGCGCGCTCGTGCCGCATCTGACAAGACTCACCGCGCACCGCGTGACGGGCCGCCCCTTGGACGACCGCATCGGCTGTGCGTGTCTGATCGAGCTGGCGCGCACGCTGACCGCACCTGCAGACGACATCTATTACGTGTTCTCGGTGCAGGAGGAGGTCGGCTGTCGGGGTGCAAAGCCCGCGGCCGCGCGCATCGCACCCGATCTTGCGCTGATCTATGACGTCACCGCCACGGGCGACGAGCAGGGTGCCAAGCCCATGGCCGTGAAGCTCGGTGCGGGGGTCGCCGTGAAGATCAAGGATCGCTCGGTGATCTGCCATCAGGGGCTGGTTTCCGAGCTGCTTGCCACCGCAAAGGAGCAGGGCATCGCCGCACAGAGCGAGATATTAGCCATTGGCGGCACCGACACCTCGGCCGTGCAGATGACGGGGCTTGGCTGCCGCGCAGGCGCGCTCTCGCTGCCCTGTCGCTATATCCATTCGGGCGTGGAAATGCTCGATCTGCGTGATGCCAAGGCGGCACTCGCGCTCACGCTTGCCTATCTTGGAGGAGAAAAATAATGGAATTTTCAAATGAGCTTCTGGCGATTGCCGATCGCGCCGATGCGGCATTGGCCGAGCAGTTTGCACACGTGGATGCGGTCGCACGCCGCAACACCGCGCGCGTGATGGAGGCCTTTGCGCGCCATCGCGTGGATACCGCCTGCTTTGCCGCCAGCAGCGGCTACGGCTACGACGACCGCGGCCGTGACGTGCTGGATGCCGTCTTTGCCGACGTGATGGGCGCGGGAAAGGCCTTTGCGCGCCACAGCATCGTCAACGGCACGCACGCGCTGGCCATCGGCCTGTTTGGTCTTTTGCGCCCCGGTGACATTCTGCTCTCGATCGCGGGCAAGCCCTACGACACCCTCGGCGAGGCCATCGGCATCGCGGGTGAGGCAGGGAACGGCTCGCTTGCGGATTTCGGTGTGGAGTACCGTCAGATCGAGATGAAGGAGAACAAGGTGCTGGATCTGGATGCCATCGCCGCGGCACTTCGTGCCGAGGACGGCGCGCGTGTGAAGGTCTGCTTCATTCAGCGCTCCAAGGGGTATCTCAACCGCCGCACGCTCACCGTCGCCGAGATCGGCGAGGCCGTGCGCACCGTCAAGGCCATCCGCCCCGACTGCTTTGTGGTGGTGGACAACTGCTACGGCGAGTTTACCGAGGAGCTTGAGCCCCCCGCCGTGGGCGCGGATCTGGCGATCGGGTCGCTCATTAAGAACCCGGGCGGCGGCATGGCCGAGACGGGCGGCTATCTCGCGGGCACGGCACGCGCCGTGGAGCTGGCCTCGTACCGCCTCACCGTGGCGGGCATCGGCCTTGAGGTGGGGGCGACGCTCGGGCAGAACAAAAACATGTTCCGTGGGCTGTTTTATGCGCCGCACACCGTCGCACAGGCGCTCAAGACCGCACATTTCGCGGCCTACATCTTCGAGCAGCTCGGCTACGCCGTCGAGCCTGCCTCGCACGAGCAGCGCTCGGATATCATTCAGACCGTGATCACGGGCAGTGCCGAGGGGCTTTGCGCCTTCTGCCGCGGCATTCAGGCAGGCTCGCCCGTGGATGCCTACGTGACCCCCGAGCCCTGGGCGATGCCGGGCTATCAGGACGAGGTCATCATGGCGGCGGGCACCTTTGTGCAGGGCGCGTCGATCGAGCTCTCGGCCGACGGACCTCTCAAGCCCCCCTATACCGCCTTTTTCCAGGGCGGCCTTACCTATGAGAGTGGGCGCATCGGCGTGCTCTCGGCCGCAGCCCAAATGCTGCGAGTGAAATCGTAAAAGAAGGGAATTGTTATGAAAAAAATTGCTTCGATCCTGCTCTTGCTCGTGCTGCTGCTCGGTCTTGTCGCCTGCGCCGAGGAGTCCGACGTGCCCACGAACATGCAAAACGTCGCGGCCGAGAACGCCAAATTCAATCTCTATGTGCCGCTTTCCTGGACATCCTACGCCGACAGCGGCGTATCGGGCGGTGTTGCCCCCACCGAGGATAAGGCCAACGTCACCGTCACGGCCACGCTTGCCGAGACCATGAACCTCACCCCCGCACAGTATTGGGAGAGCAAATGCCTGCCCGAATACAAGGCAGAGCACTCGCCCCTTGCGGAATTTCACATGGTGGATGCCGAGTGCGGCGATACCACCCTTGGCGGCAAGGATGCCAAGCGCTACGTCTTTACTTACCGCATGGACGGTCAGTTTTATAAGGTCATGCAGATCATCACCGTCGCCGACGACGTTGTGTACACCATGACCTTTACCACCAAGGACACCGCCTTTGGCAATTACAACGAAACCATTGAGCAGATCCGTTCTGCCTTCTCCTTCCGTTGAGCATGCGCGAGATCTATCTGGACAACAGCGCGACCACCGCGCTCTCGGAGGCGGCCAAGACCGCCATGCTCACCGCCATGGAGCAGTACGCCAACCCCTCGTCGCTCCATGCGGCGGGCGGGCGCGCCGCAGCACTGCTGCGTACGGCGCGTGCACAGGTGGGCGCGGCACTGGGTGAGCGACACCTGAAGGACGGTCAGCTGATCTTCACGGGATCGGGCACCGAGGCCACAGCACTCGCCTTGCTCGGCACGGCACACGCCAAGGCGCGCCGCACCGCCGCCACGATCCTGACCACCGATTCCGAGCACCCCTCGGTCGAAAAGAATTTGCAGACCTTGGAAAAAGAGGGCTTCACCGTGGTGCGCGTGCCCACCAAGGGCGGCGCGCTTGATATGGACACCGTGCGCGCGCACTGTACGCGCGATCTGTTTCTGGTCACCATGATGCTGGTCAATAACGAGACAGGCGCACACTATCCGTTGCGCGAGGTCTTTGCCGCCGCACACGCGGCAAGCCCCGACTGCATCTGCCACTGTGATGCGGTGCAGGGCTTTTTGAAGGTGCCCTGTACGCCCCGCGCGCTGGGTGCGGATTTCATGACCGTGAGCGCACACAAGGTGCACGGCCCCAAGGGCGTGGGTGCGCTTTTTGTGATCGAGCAGATCTTAAAGCGCCGCGCCCTCGTGCCCGTGTTCGGCGGGGGAGGGCAGGAATACGGACTTCGCTCGGGCACCGAGAACACCGTAGGGATCGCGGGCTTTGGCGCGGCCGCGGCCGAGGGTGCAGCGCACATGGCCGCCGATACCGCGCATATGCGCGCCCTGCGCGATCGGCTGATCGCGGCGCTTGCCGCAACGCCCGTTCGTGCAAACGACCCCGCCGTCTCCGCGCCGCACATTTGCAACGTCACCCTGCCCGACATCAAAAGCGAGACCATGCTCCACTTCCTTGCGGGCAAGGGTATCATGGTCTCCAGCGGCTCGGCCTGCTCCGCGCACGCCAAGCACCCGAGCGCCGCGCTCCTTGCCTTCGGGCTCACCGCCGCCGAGGCAGACTGCTCGCTGCGCATCAGCCTTTGCGCGCAAAATACCGCCGCCGACATCGATGCACTCGTCGCCGCCCTGCACGAGGGGCTGGACACGCTGGTGCGCATCCGAAGATAAACAAAGGACCGCCTGTTTTCAAGCAGGCGGTCCTTTTGCGTCATATTCAAGATCCCTCGCGCATAGCATATAGCGATACACCGATACCGAGAATGCGGAGGGAGAAGATATGGCAGAGCAATCAATTTACCGTGACATCGCTGAACGGACGGGCGGCGATATTTACATCGGCGTGGTAGGGCCCGTCCGCAGTGGCAAGTCCACCTTTATCACGCGCTTTATGCAGGAGCTGGTGCTGCCGAACATGACAGGGGATTACAGCCGCGAGCGCGCACGGGACGAGATGCCCCAGAGCGCCGCAGGCAAAACGGTCATGACCACCGAGCCCAAGTTCGTGCCCGACGAGGCGGTGGGGTTATCGCTCGAGGGCGGTGCCTCAATGCGCGTGAAAATGATTGATTGCGTGGGCTATATGATCCCCGAGGCCATGGGCGCAGAGGAAAACGGCGCGGTGCGCATGGTGCATACCCCGTGGCAGCAGGAGCCCATGCCTTTTTCGGACGCTGCCGAGCTTGGCACGAAAAAGGTCATCCGCGAGCACGCCACCATCGGGATGCTCGTCACCTCGGACGGCACGGTGGGGGAGATCCCGCGCGCCTCGTACGAGGAGGCGGAGGCGCGCCTTGTGGCCGAGCTCAAGGCGTACGGCAAGCCCTTTGCCGTGGTGCTCAACTCGGCCGATCCCACGGCAGAGCGCTCGGTGGCACTGGCTGCCGCGCTGGAGGAAAAATACGGCGTGCCCGTGGCGCTTGTGAATTGCCTGACGCTGGGGGCGGACGACATTCGCGGCATCCTGTCGATGATCTTATGGGAGTTTCCCGTCACGGCGGTGCGTATCGCGCTGCCTGCGTGGGCAAGGGGACTGGAGGAGAGCCACCCCATCCGTCGCTCGCTGACCGATGATATCTGCCGCCTTGCAGGCGGTGTGCGCCGCATGGGTGACGTGCAGCGCGTGTTTGCCGCGTTGGAGGAAAACGAGGCTGTTGCGCGCGTCACCCCCGAGGAGCTCAACATGGGCAACGGCTGTGCGCGCCTTGGCGTCAAGCTTGAGCCCGCACTGTATTACGACGTGCTCAGTGAGCTTGCAGGTGAGGAGATCCGCGACGAGGGGGCACTGTTTTCGCTCATCCGCGCGCTGGCCGAGACCAAGCGCAAGTATGACCGCGTGGCCGAGGCGCTGGAATGTGCCGACGCCGACGGCTACGGTATTGTGATGCCCGAGGTGGCCGATCTGCGCTTGGAGAAGCCCACCATCGTCAAGCAGTCGGGCGGCTACGGTGTGCGCCTGTGCGCCTCGGCACAGTCGATCCATATGATCCGTGCCGACATCCGCACCGAGATCAACCCGATCGTGGGCACCGAGCAGCAGTCCGAGGAGTTCGTGCGCAACATCCTCGCAGAGTTCGAGAACGATCCGCAGGGGCTGTGGGAGTCCAATATGTTCGGCAAGAGCCTTTACGAGCTGGTCAACGACGGCCTGCGCGGCAAGCTCGCGCATATGCCCGAGGATGCGCGCCGCAAGCTGGGTGAAACGCTGGAGCGCATCATCAACGAGGGCAGCAACGGACTGATCTGCATCTTGCTTTGAAAAAAGGCGGCTTTGCCGCCTTTTTTCTTGCAATTGCCGCCCTGCTGTGCTATACTGAACATATCAAAGGCAAGGAGTATTGCAATGAAGGCGTATCATGACGTTCATATTCACAATTACCTCTCCAGCTGCTCGAATGACAGCGGCGCCACAGTAGAGCGCTATATTGAGGGAGCAAGGCAGCTCGGTCTTAAGCTGATGGGCTTTGCCAATCACACCTGGGACGAGAGTATTCCGTTTCCCGCGCCCTCGGGCTTTTACAGTCGACAGAGCATGGCGTTTCAGATGCAGATCAAGGCCCAGATCCCACAGGACGTGCCGGGCATCAAGGTACTGGTGGGCGCTGAGACCGAGTATTGCGGAATGTACGATGTGCTTGGTATGGGCAAGGAGGCGGCAGAGCAGCTGGATTTTTTGCTCATCTCCCACACGCACGTGCATATGCGCGGCTTTGTGATGCCTGCCAATCCCGATTTTGCCGTGGCGCGCCGCGCGCTGGCCGAGCGACTTTCCACTGCCGAGGGAATCACGCCCGAATACGCCGCGTTGCTGGCTTCTAAGGCTCCCGAGGACTCGCTGGAGCCCTTCATGCCTGCCGAACGCTTTGATTTCGTGGGCTTTACCGCGGATTTTATGGTCAAGAGCCTTCGGTCGCTTCTGGAGAACGAGACTCTGAACAGCTACGCTGACCGTCTGCCTGTTTCGGTGGCGCACCCCTTTCAGCCCGTCAACTTTGGCAAACTGCGCCACGCGATGCTGGAGCGCATTTCGAGCAATACCTTCGGTGAGCTGTTTGAAACGGTGGCGGCACGCGGCATCGGCCTGGAGATCAATCCTCATACGGGCAACGATGACGATTTTCGCATGTTTTCCATTGCTAAGGAGTGTGGCTGCAAATTCACGCTCGGCAGCGACATGCACACCCGCGCCGAGGCACCCGACATCTTCAAAACCGAGGTGCTGACCGCACGGCTCGGTCTTACCGAATACGATCTGATGGATTTTGTTCGCGTATAAACGCGAAAGCGCCGAGGCACTGCCTCGGCGCTTTCTTTTTATTTTGCGATCTCTGCGGCGATCAGATCCGAGAGGGCTACGAAATCGGCGGTGTTCAGCCGTTCGCCACGGATGTCGGCGCGGTGTCCTGCTGCCTCGACCAGTGCCACACACTGCTCCTTGGAAAGCTCGGGGAAGCCCGCCGAGAGGGCGTTTGGCAGCGTTTTGCGCCGCTGCTCAAAGGCGGCGCGCACCGTGCGGAAGAACAGAGCCTCGTCCCGCGGTACAAGGGGCTTTTGCGCGTACAGACGGATCTGCACCACCGCCGAATCCACCTTCGGGGGAGGGAGGAAGTTGCCTGCCGAGACCTTGAACAGTCGCTCGGCCGTTCCGTAATAGTTTAGCACCGCGGTGATCGCGCCGTAGGCGGCAGTGCCTGCGCGTGCCGCAAGACGGTCGGCCACCTCGGATTGGATCATCACCGTGATCGAGCGGAAGGGAAGTCCGCTTTCCAGCAGCCGCATCAGGATCGGCGTGGTGATGTAATAGGGGAGATTTGCACACACCGAAACAGGCCCCTTTCCAAAATAGGGCGCGAGGAGCGCGGCAAGGTCGGCCTTCATCACGTCCTCGTTCACGACCTTCACGTTGTGAAAGTCGTTCAGGGTGTAGGTCAGTACGGGGATCAGGCCGCGGTCGATCTCCACGCTCACCACGTTCGCGTAGCGCGCGCAAAGCTCGCGCGTCAGTGTGCCGATGCCTGGGCCGATCTCTAAGATCGTGCTCTCGGCCGAGTCGGCCGCCGCGTCGGCAATATCGCCCACGATCATGGGATTGGTGAGAAAGTTCTGCCCGAACTCCTTGCGAAAGCGCAGGGAGAAGGTGTCCATCAGGCTTTTTACAGTTTTGATGTCACAAAGATTCATTGTATACCTCAAAAAAGATCGTTGGTTGTATTATAGCACAAACAGTGGGACGCGTCAATGAGAGCGTGCGTCTAAAGCAGCTTGTGTAGCTTATCCGTTGCGGTTTTCCTTTGCGGTTTTGCACGATGCGATCAGCATTACCCGTAACGAAGTGCATTTGGAAGAAAGCACTTTGAATTTTTGCTCGTCAATATACTTTGTTCGATAAAGCAATTCCAACCAATAGCCCGTTTCGCTTGCTTCTTTAAGGGCGATTTCAAATTTGGATATAAAATCCTTTGTCCCTTGTGCGTATTGCGCTTCGTGTATGTTCGCACCGATGGAGGTGCCGCTTCTACCGATTTGATTTGCGATCACCGTTTCGTGGTTTGCCTTCAGGAGTTTAACCAGATTGATGATATCAACGGAAAAATCCATTGAGAGCTCGACAAGCTTGTTTTCCTTCACAGAAGTATCTCCTTTTTCTATGTTATAGGCGTTGTTTGGGTTGTCAAAACGATGCATCGCCTGTGGCGACATGATGCATTTGCTTTGCAAATATGATGTTGCTGCACTTTGTGTCGCAATGATGCGATGTTTGCCATAAAATGTGGCGAAGCCACGCATCATTCGCGAAGCGAGCATCATTGGGCATAGCCCAACATCATTTGCCGCAGGCAAACATCATTGAAAAAAAGCACTGCTAATGCAGTGCTTTTTTTCTGGTGGGGACAGTTGGGATCGAACCAATGACCTCATGCATGTCAAGCATGCGCTCTAACCAGCTGAGCTATGCCCCCGTTTTGGCAGCGACTTGCGCCACGAACGCTATTATAGCACACCCCATGACAAAATGCAAGCCCTTTTTTCACTTTTTCCAAAAAAAGTTTAACAAAGAGCGCGCTTCACGCGTGTGCGCGCCCGCGCGTTTACAAAATGTTAACATTCTATTTTTTGAAAAGCCGCGCAAAACTGTGCAATTTGTGGTAAAATTATGGTAAACTGGGGAAGAAGGTTTTGTATTTGATGTTTTGCACAAAAATCCTCTTTCCACTCCCATTAGCAACAGGAACGGAGGTTGTTTATGAAGGAAACGATCCTGGCGGGAAAGGCGCGCCTGACCGCGTTTTTTGACGCCGCTACCTTTGTGGAGCTCAATGCCCACATGCGCCGCGCGAGCGATATTTCCGAGAACGAGGGTGTCGTTTGCGGCTACGGTGCGCTGGACGGACGCTTGGTGTTTGCCTTTGCGCAGGACGCCTCGGCCATGAAGGGCGCGCTGGACGGCCGCCACGCCGAGAAGATCGCCGCGCTCTACGCCAAGGCTTTGAGCGTGGGCGCACCCGTGGTCGGTTTTTTTGACTGCGCGGGCGCAGTTGTGTTTGAGGGTGCTGCGGCACTCTCGGGCTACGGCAAGCTACTTGCCACCGTGGCATCCGCCTCGGGCGTGATCCCGCAGATCGCCGTGATCGACGGTGTTTGTGCGGGTACGATGGCGGCCGTCGCCGCACTCTTTGATTTCACGGTCTTGAGCAACGAAAGCAAGCTGTATGTCGGCTCGCCCACGCAGCTGGGGGATGCCGTAGCCACCGCCGCCTATGCGGCCGAGAAGCGCGGTGTCGCCCTTGTGGCGGACGACACGGCTCAGGCCGTACGTACACTGCTGTCCTATCTGCCCGATCACTGTGCGAGCGGCGCGCCAAACACCGCCCTCGACGATGCCAACCGCGCCGTCGCGCTCGCGGATTACACCGATGCCGCCACCGCGTTGAACGCCGTGGTGGATCAAGGAACTCTGCTTGCCTTGTACGAGGGAATTGCCCCCAATGTCAAGATCGGCCTTGCCCGTATGGGCGGTGCCCCCGCGGCCGTGCTTGCTATTGACGGTGAGTTGACGGTTGCCGCGCTGTCCAAGATGCGCAATCTCGTTTCGTTTGCCGATGCCTTTGCGCTTCCCGTCATGTCGCTTGTGAACTGCGAGGGGCTTGCCACCTCGGCCGAGGATGAGCCGCGCCTTGCCGCAGCCATGGCCGATCTTGCACTCGTGCTTGCAAAGAGCACAGCCCCCCGCGTCACCGCGATCGTGGGTGCGGCCATCGGCGCAGGGTTCCTCTTTGGCGGAGCAAAGGAGCTGGGCGCAGACCTTGTACTGGCGCTTCCCGGTGCAGAGATTGCAGCACTCACCGCGCCTGCCGCCGTGGCGTTCCTCTGGAACGACCGCATCACGGGGGAGATAAGCCGCGCCGATCTGGAAAAGGAATGGACACGCACCGTGGCAACCCCCGAGAACGCGGCTGCCACAGGCGCGATCGACGATATCGTAGCCCCTGCCGAGCTGCGTGCGCGCCTGATCGCCGCACTTTATATGCTTGAAGGCAAGGCAAACGGTGCACCCGTGCGTCGCCACGCCGTTCGCCCGATGTAAAGAGGTGCTGCAATGATGAATACGCTTTTACAGGCAACCGCCATGTCCTTCGGTGAGCGCGCTGCGTACGCAGGTAAAATGGTGCTGATCGGTATGGGTGCGGTGTTTGGCTCGCTTGCCATTCTGTGGCTGGCGCTCGTGCTGTTCCGCCTGCTCGTTGCGCGCGACAGCAAGAAAGAGAGTACCCCCACCCCGCCTTCCGCAAAAGAGGGAACACTCGTCGCACAACCGACGGCACCCGAGCAGGATGGTGCCGTTGTGGCCGCCATCACCGCGGCGGTCGCCGCAACCCTTGCCGCCGAGAACGGCGGTGTCGCACCCGCCTTCCGCGTGGTATCCTTCCGCCGTGTCGGCAAGCAATAAAAGAAAGGTCAGGTAAAAACCATGAAAAGATATCAGATCACCGTGAACGGTGTTGCATATGACGTCACCGTAGAGGAGCTTGCAGGCGCGCCTGCCGCTTCCGTTTCTCCCACACCCGTCGCCCCCGTTGCGACACCCGCCCCTGCGGCAGTCGCTCCCGCCCCTGCGCCCGCAGGCGGCACGCCCGTGAACTCCCCCATGCCCGGCACGATCCTGCGTGTGAACGTCAAGGTCGGCGACACGGTAAAGAACGGCGACGTTCTGATGGTGCTGGAGGCCATGAAGATGGAGAACGACATCTGCGCCCCCTGTGACGGCACGGTTGCGGCCGTGGCGGTCGCGCAGGGCGCGGCCGTCACCACCGACGCGCTTCTTTTGACGCTTGCTTAACGTAAGGAAGGTTCTCTATGCTCGATAGTATTCAGAACTTTTTGGAGAGCACGGGCATCGCGCGGCTCTTTGGAAACAGCGATTGGTGGCAGACCGCGGTCATGTTTGTGATCTCTGCGGTGCTGATCTACCTTGCCGTTGCGAAGGGCTACGAGCCCTTGCTGCTGCTACCGATCGCGGTTGGCATGCTGCTCACCAACCTGCCCGGTGCGGGGCTGTTCCACCCCGACATGTTCATCGGCGCGGCAGAGGTCAACTTCGGTGACGTTCTGCACCACGGTGGCTTGATCGATCTCTTGTATCTGGGCGTCAAGCTCGGCATCTATCCGTCGCTGATCTTCATCGGCATCGGTGCGATGACCGATTTCAGCCCTCTGATCGCAAACCCCAAGAGCCTGATCATCGGTGCGGGCGCACAGCTCGGCGTGTTCGTGGCCTTTGCCTTCGCGCTCATGACGGGCCTTTTCACCCCGCAGGAGGCGGCGGCCATCGGCATCATCGGCGGCGCGGACGGCCCCACGGCCATTCTCGTCACCAAGACCCTCGCGCCGCAGCTGCTGGGTGCGATCGCGATCGCGGCGTACAGCTATATGGCGCTGATCCCGATCATTCAGCCCCCCTTTATGCGCCTGCTCACCACCGAATCCGAGCGCAAGATCCGCATGACCAATCTGCGCAAGGTTTCCACGGTGGAGAAGGTCTGCTTCCCGATCCTTGTCACCTTCATCGTGGCCATGATCGTGCCCGATGCCGTGCCGCTGGTCGGATGCCTGATGTTCGGTAATCTGCTCAACGTCAGCGGTGTGACCGACCGCCTTTCCAAGACCGCGCAAAACGAGCTCATCAATATTGTCACGATCCTGCTCGGCATCAGCGTGGGTGCAACGGCAACGGCGGCAAACTTCCTCAGCGTCCAGACGCTGGCGATCATCGCCTGTGGCCTTGCCGCCTTCTGCGTTTCGACCTGCGGCGGCCTGCTGACCGCAAAGATCATGTGCATCGTAACGGGCGGAAAGATCAATCCTCTGATCGGCTCGGCAGGTGTGTCGGCCGTGCCGATGGCGGCGCGCGTGGCACAGCGTGAGGGGCAGAAGGCCGACCCGGGCAACTTCCTGCTCATGCACGCAATGGGCCCCAACGTGGCAGGCGTCATCGGCTCTGCCGTGGCGGCAGGTGTATTCCTGTCGTGGAATTTTTAAGTGAGGTAAGCTATGGCTAATGTGAAAATTACCGAAACCGTTTTGCGTGACTCGCATCAGTCTTTGATCGCCACGCGCATGACCACCGAGGAGATGCTCCCGATCCTGGAGACGATGGATGCCGTCGGCTACCATTCGCTCGAGGCATGGGGCGGCGCGACCTTTGATGCCTGTCTGCGCTTTCTGAGTGAGGATCCGTGGGAGCGCTTGCGCAAGATCCGCGACAAGGTGAAGAACACCAAGCTGCAAATGCTCTTCCGCGGTCAGAATATCCTTGGCTACCGCCATTATTCCGATGACGTGGTGTCTTATTTCGTGGAAAAGTCGATCGCCAACGGCATCGACATCATCCGTATCTTTGACGCGCTCAACGACCCCCGCAACCTCAAAACCGCCATCGACGCGACCAAGCGCGAAAAGGGCCACGTGCAGGCGGCGTTCTCCTATACCACGGGCCCCGGCTACACGCTGGAATACTATGCGAAGTACGCCAAGCAGCTCGAGGAGATGGGCGCGGATTCGATCTGCATCAAGGATATGGCAGGTCTGCTCAAGCCCTTTGAGGCCTATGATCTTGTCAAGGCACTCAAGGAGTCGGTGAAGCTCCCCATTCAGCTGCACACCCACGCCACCGCAGGCCTTGCGTCGATGACGCTGCTCAAGGCCGCCGAGGCGGGCGTTGACGTGATCGACACGGCGATCTCGCCTTTGTCAATGGGCACCTCACAGCCCCCCACAGAGGCGATCGTGGCGGCGCTTGCGGGCACGCCGTACGACACGGGCATCGACCTTGCCAAGCTCGATACCGTGACGCGCTATTTCGCCCCCTTGCGCGAGAAATATCTCGAGGAAGGTCTATTGAACGTCAAGGCGCTGAAGGTGGACGTCAACGCGCTGCTCTACCAGGTTCCGGGCGGCATGCTCTCCAACCTGATGCGCCAGCTTGCCGAGGCAGGGAAGTCCGACCAGCTCCCCGAGGTGCTGGCCGAGGTTCCGCGCGTGCGCGCTGACATCGGGTATCCCCCTCTTGTCACGCCGTCCTCGCAGATCGTGGGCACGCAGGCCGTGCTCAACGTCATCGGCGGCGAGCGCTACAAGATGGTCACCAAGGAGTTCAAGGGCGTTGTGCGCGGCGAGTACGGCAAAACGCCGATGCCCATCGACCCCGCCTTCGTCAAGAAGATCATCGGTGACGAGCAGCCCATCACCTGCCGCCCCGCAGACCGTCTTGCCCCCGAGCTGGATGCTCTGCGCGCCAAGATCACAGGCTATATCGAGCAGGATGAGGACGTGCTCTCCTATGCGCTCTTTGAGCAGGTCGCCATCAAGTTCTTTGAGGCACGAAAGGCCAAAAAATACGGCATTGATGCCGAATCCGCGGACGCCACACTCGGCGTGCATGCGGTCTGACCGAACAAAAAGGGAGAGGATCCACACGGATCCTCTCCCTTTTGCATGCCTGTGGGCACATTATTTCTTTTTCAAGAACAGACGGCGGTAAATGTCGTACATCTCCTCGACCGAGAGCACGTAGGGGCTGTTGGTATAATTTCCCGCACCCTTGACCAGCTCCACGCGCCGTGCGATCTCCTGCTCGGTAAAGGAGAAGGAAACATCGGAAAGCCCCGTGAGCAGAGCCTTCATCACGCGGGGCGTCGCGCCAATGGCCTCGGCAAAGGTGGCGATGCGTGCCTTTCCTTGCTCGGCTTTTTCGTTGTAGTCGATATAGTCGGCGGCAAAGGCCGCGCAGGCGCGCCCGTGGGGCACACCGTCGAGCAGCGTTAGGCTGTAGCCCAGCGGGTGCGGGAAGCCCGTGCCCGTCACGCTGATCGCCATGCCAGCCGCGCATGAGGCGGCCATGAGATCGTCCCGCATCTCGGGGCTAAAGGTGGCAGGGGATTGCGAGAGCACGTCCCAGATGCGTGCCGCCGCAAAGAGCGCAGCCCCCTCGGAAAAGGCGGAGCTTTTGGGTGAGAGGTAGGATTCCAGCGCGTGTGCAAAGGCGTCCAGTGCCGTGCTGATTGTGGTCTCGCGCGAGAGCGATTCGGTGTAGCACGGATCGACGAAGGCCGTGCGAAACCAGGTATCGGCGGCCTTGAAGGTCTTTTTTCGCTCGCCGTCGGGCAGCGTCAGCACGCTGTACGGATTGGCCTCACTGCCCGTGCCTGCCGTTGTGGGAACGGCGACCAGGGGCAGGGTTGGATGGATGCGCTTGGCATCGTCGTAAAGATCCTTGGCCGAGAGCGTCGGGTTTGTGGCAAAGGCGGCAATTGCCTTGGCGGCATCCAGCGGTGAGCCGCCGCCGATGCCGATCACGAAGTCCACGCCCTCGCGCGCGGCCAGCGCTCCACCCTCAAGGCAGGTCAGGATGGGCGGATTTTCGGTCACGCGGTCAAAGATCACATAGGCAACGCCTGCACCGTCCAGCACGCGTGTAACGTCGTCCAGCGCGCCCGAGGCGCGTGCGCCGTTGCGGCCCGTGACGATCATGGCCTTTTTGCCAATCGTCAGATATGAGGGGTTTGCCATGATGACGCCGCGCCCGAACAGGACGCGGACGGGGAGATAAAAGGATGCTTGCATAAGGACTCCTTTCCCGCTGCTTGGCGGAGCTGAGATTTGCTATTATTGTATCATAAAAGCAGGGAAAAGACAAGTCCCATGTGCGCAAAATGTGTGTGCGCGGGGCGTTTTCGCACCTTTGCAAAAAACTTGCGAAATTCTTGCAAAATCCCGAAAAAAATATTTGCAATTCAAATAAAACTATGTTATAATAAAATAAATAACTGTATTTTGCCCAAAACGGCTCTGCCGCGGGCGAGAGAGAACGATTGTGCGGCAGATTTGCCGCTCGACATATAGGAGTGCATACATGAAAGCTTTTTTTGACCGACTTTTTTCGGGTGGCTTGTCCGACGGGTATTTTAACCGTGCCTTTTCGGGCTTTGGTTGGCGCGACGTGCTGGACGTTCTGTGTCTGGCGCTGCTCTTTTTCGCGTTGTACCTGTTCGTGCGCGACCGCCGCGCAGGCAAGCTCTTTGTGGGTATTGCGGTCGTTTCCGCAGTATATTTCCTGAGCGTGCTGCTTGATATTTATGCCCTGCGTTATGTCTTCAGCGGCCTTTTCGGCTACGGCCTGATCGCCCTGCTTATCATTTTTCAGCCCGAGATCCGCGCGGCGATGGAGCGCATCGGCTCGATCCCGTTCCACGGCCTCAAAAGCATCGGTGTGGAGTCGCGCGATCTGTCGCTCTCTCCGACGGCTGTGGAGCACATCGTGGACGCAGTGCAGGAAATGCACTTTTCCAAAACGGGCGCGCTGATCGTGATCGAGCGCTCCACGCGCATCGGCGAGTACATCCGTACGGGCACCACGCTCAATGCCGACCTTTCCTCGGAGCTGGTTCGGGCCATTTTCTTTGACAAGGCCCCCTTGCACGACGGGGCGGTGGTCATCCGCGGTGGCCGTGTGTATGCGGCGGGCTGCTATCTGCCCCTTTCGGAAAAGCCCGACATCTTTAAGGGTCTGGGCACCCGTCACCGCGCGGCGATCGGCCTCTCGGAGCAGAGTGACTCGATCATCATCGTGGTGTCGGAGGAGACGGGCATCATCTCGCTTGCCTATAAGGGTGAGCTCTTCCGCGATTTCACCTCGGTCTCGCTTCGCGCCAAGCTGTTCGAGCTTTTGCGCAAGCAGGATGCCGAGGAAGAGAAGGAGGATTGACCGTGAATCGCAAGCATACGCTTCCCATACAGGAGGAAGAAACGAATACCAGCGGCGCATACGCCGTACACCGCAGTTGGCTTGTGGATATCGTTGCATTGGCCGTCTGCCTTTTGCTGGCACTGCTCATCTGGATCGTGGTGATGAATACCGAGGATACCGAGGAGCTCGCGCTCCGTGTGCTCGCACCGCAAGAGGGATATACCTATACGCTCTCGGTCGAGCAGCTTGAGGTCGAGGGCAAGACCGTGGATCTCAAGGCGGCAAAGAGCATCGGCGTGTGCATTCCGGGCCACGCATCGGGCACGTACGTGCTCGCCGAGGAGGATCTGGTGCTGCCCGAGGGGGTGCACCTGACCGCGCCGCTCACCGTGACGATCACGGTGCACCCGCAGGCATGATCCGGGCAAGCGAATTTCTCATTCCGAACGTGCGCGCCCCCTTTGATGCACCCGAGGATGAGGTTTTACGAATAGCAAAAGCGAAAATGAAGCGCGTGTGCAGCTCTGCCGCGGGGCTTCATTTTCGCCTTTATAAAAAGTCCTTTGATGCGCGCCAAAAATCCGCGATCCTGCAGGTCTGCACCGTCAGGGTAAGCGCCAAGGAGCCTGTTTGCGTGCGCGAGGATGCACTTGTGCGCGCGGGCGTGCGCGTCTTTACCGAGGCCGTACCCGAGATCACGCACGGAACCGAGCCCCTGAACAGCCGACCGCTGGTAGTGGGCATGGGCCCCGCGGGGCTGTTCTGTGCGCTGCTGCTCGCCGAGCAGGGCTATTGCCCGATCCTTATTGACCGCGGTGACGGTGTGGCGGCGCGTGCCGCCGCAACCGAGCGCTTTCGCACGGGCGGAGCGTTGGATACCGAATCGAATATTCAGTTCGGCGCGGGGGGCGCAGGCACCTTTTCGGACGGCAAGCTGGTCACGCGCGTGAACGATCCGCTGTGCAGCTACGTGTTACAGCGTCTTGTGGAATTTGGCGCACCCGCGGAGGTCCTGACGCGCGCCAAGCCCCACGTGGGCACCGATATTCTGCGCCGCGTGGTCGAAGGGCTGCTCGCACGCATCGAGACGCTGGGCGGCACCGTGCTCTATCGCACGCGGCTCGACGAATTTACCGAGGAGTCGGGCGGCGTGCGCGCCGCGACCTCGGCAGGGGAGCTGCACGTCGGTGCGCTGGTGCTGGCCATCGGACACAGTGCGCGCGACACCTTTGCCATGCTGATGCGCCACGCGCTCGCGCTTGAGCCCAAGCCCTTTTCGGTGGGCGTACGCATTGAGCATCTGCGTGCCGATATTGACCGCGCGCTCTGGGGTGATGCCGCAGGGCATCCCGCGCTGGGTGCGGCCGAATACGCGCTCTCGGATACCACGCTTGCGCGCGGTGTTTACACCTTTTGCATGTGTCCGGGCGGTGAGGTCGTGACCGCCGCCTCCGAGGAGGGGGGCGTGGTGGTCAACGGCATGAGCTACCACGCGCGCGACGGGCTCAATTCCAACGCCGCCGTTGCGGTGTCGGTGAGCCCTTCGGACGTGGGCGGTAGCATCACCGATTCGATCGAATTTCAGCGCCGACTGGAGCGCGCCGCATTTGCGGCGGGCGGCGGCGATTTTGCCGCCCCCGTGCAGACCGTGGGCGATTTTCTGGAGGGCAAGCAGGGCACCGCGCCCTCGCGCATCCAACCGACCTATGGCGGCGGCCGTGTGCGCACGGCCGACCTGCACGCGGTGCTCCCGTCCTTTGTGACCGAGATCCTTGCGGCGGGGCTGCACTCCTTTGACCGCAAGCTCGCGGGCTTTGCCGCGCCCGACGCGGTACTCACGGGCGTGGAAACGCGCACCTCGTCACCCTTGCGCATCCTGCGCGGCGCGGCACGCACCGCGCTCGGGCACGATCGCATCTATCCCGCAGGAGAGGGCGCAGGCTACGCGGGCGGCATCACCAGCGCCGCGCTGGACGGCCTTTCCACCGCGCTGGCCATCATGGCGCGCTTTGCACCGCCAAAGAGGAATTGACGCGACGGAATGGAAAGCCTTCCCCTTGTGGGGAAGGTGTCACACGTGTGTGACGGTTGAGGTATAGCCGCCACGGCGGCGTCACTCGGGGGATTTCCTCGGGATAAGAAACGGATGCTTCGCGTCCTACACCTCATCAGTCGCCTGCGGCGCCAGCTTCCCCTCGAGGGGAAGCCTTATAAGGTCGCACCGCAATCGTAGGGACAGGCGTCCTCGACTGTCCGCAAAGCGCGTCGATGCCGTCACATCTATCCGATCAACAAAATTCAATCAAATTTGCCTCGTGGCAGAAAGGAGTGGCACATGGAGCCCGAACGCAAGAATAAGATCTGGCAAATGCCTGCGGACCTGACCCCCGACGAGCAGGCGCAGGTGGCCGCTCTCGTGGCCGATACGGGGCTTTTGCCCCTTACCGCGCGTTTGTTGTATACGCGCGGCCTGCGCAGTGCCGAGGCAATCACGCGCTTTTTGCACTGTGAGGATACACTTTTGCACAGCCCCTTTTTGCTCCCCGATATCGACCGCGCCGTGGCGCGCGTGCGCGCCGCTGTGGAGGGCGGAGAGAAGATCGCGATCTACGGCGATTACGACGTGGATGGCGTGACCGCCGTCAGCCTGCTCTATCTTTTTCTCAAGGAGAAGGGCGCGGACGTTGGTTACTATATCCCCAGCCGTACGGGCGAGGGCTACGGTCTCTCGCACGCGGCGCTGGATTCCTTGGCCGCGCGCGGCGTGAGTTGCATCATCACGGTCGATACGGGCATCACCGCCGTGGAGGAGACCGAGTACGCACGCGAAAAGGGAATGGATCTGGTGATCACCGATCACCACGAGTGCCGCCCCGTTCTTCCGAACGCCGCCGCGGTGGTCAATCCCCACCGTCCCGACTCACGCTATCCCTTTGCGGAGCTGGCGGGCGTGGGTGTGGTATTCAAGCTTGTCACCGCCTACGAATGTACCCTCGGCATGGAGCGCGGTGAGCGCGAGGCAGAGGGTGTGCGCCGCGTTACGCGCGCATATGCGGATCTCGTGGCACTCGGCACGATCGCCGACGTCATGCCCATCGTCGATGAAAACCGCCTGATCGTTACGCTGGGGCTCGCGCAAATGGAGCGCGGCGGGCGCGCAGGCCTTACCGCCCTGATTGCCGAGGCCTCGGCGGGAAATGGCGGTACAACGCAAAAAAGAAAGATCAACTCACAGTTCGTGGGCTTTGGCCTTGCGCCTCGGCTGAATGCCGCGGGCCGTATGCGTGATGCGTCACTCGCGGCCGAGCTGCTGCTCGCCGAGACCGAGGCCGAGGCAAGACCGCTTGCCGCCGCGCTGTGCGCCATCAACCGTGAGCGCCAGCAGGAGGAAAATCAGATCGTCGAGCAGGCGCTGCACCGCATCGAGCAGGAGTTTGACCTTGCCGACACGCGCGTGCTGGTTCTGGAGGACGATCACTGGCGGCAGGGCATCATCGGCATTGTGTCCTCGCGTATTACCGAGCGCTACGGTCTGCCCTCGATCCTCATCTCCTTCGATCAAGCCAACGAGGGCTTTTCTGCGCCCGATGACATCGGCAAGGGCTCGGGGCGCAGTGTCAAGGGGCTCAATCTCGTGGAGGCACTGACCGCCTGTGAGGAGCTACTGGTCAAATTCGGCGGCCATGAGCTCGCGGCGGGCCTTTCGATCCGCCGTGCGGATCTCGCGGAGTTCCGTACGCGCATCAACGCTTATGCAAAGGATCGCTTGCCCGAGGGCGGCGCCAAGGTCACGCTGATGACCGACGGCGCGCTTTCCCTCTCGGACGTGGAGCTTGCGTTCGTGGCGGAGCTCTCGCGCCTCGAGCCCTTTGGCTCGGGCAATCCCGTGCCGCAGTTCGTGCTGTTCGATCTCACCGTGACCCGCATCACCGAGCTTGGCGGCGGCAAGCATCTCAAGCTCACCGTCACGCAAGGTGAGAAGTCGCTGTTTGCGCTTTTGTTCTCCACCTCGCTTGCGCGCTTCGGCTTGCGCGAGGGGGATCGCGTCGATCTGCTGTGCACACTCTCGGTCAACGAGTACCGCGGAGTCCAAAGCGTGCAGCTGGTGGTGCAGGATTATCGCGTTTCCGCGCACTATGCCGACGAATGTGACCGCATGGCCGAGCGTTATCGCACGGTACGCAGCGGCGCACCCTTTCTTGCCTGCGAGTGCTTTGTGCCCACGCGCGAGGACTGCGCCCACGTCTATACCGTTTTGCGGCGCGAGTTCCGTATGGGCAACGACGCCTTTCCCGAGCGCACGCTGCTCTCGCTGGTCAATGCCGACGGTACGCATAACATCAATTACGTATGCTTAAAATACATTCTCGACATCTTCCGCGAGCTCAATATCTGCGGCGTCGAGGAGGACGGAGCGGGCCATTACCGCTTTGATATTTATTTCAATCCTTCCAAAACCAGTATCGAGCATTCCTCGATCCTGAAACGGCTGAAAAGCCAATGCTCTGACGATTAAGGAGGTGAGCATATGCCAAACGAGGTTCATACCGATATTACCCGATTGCTTGAAATTCTCGACGCCTCGGGGAACAACTACAACAAAGAAAAGATCCGCCGTGCGTTTGAATATGCCTCGCTTCTGCACGAGGGGCAGTTCCGCCAGAGCGGAGAGGCCTATATCTCGCATCCCATCGCCGTGGCTGAGATCGCCGCTACCCTGGGGCTGGATTCCGATTCGATCTGTGCGGCACTTTTGCACGACACCGTGGAGGACTGCCCCGATAAGACCAACCTCAAGGACATTGAAAAGCGCTTTGGCGCAGACGTCGCACTCATCGTGGATGGCCTTACCAAGATCGTGATGCTGCACATTGAGGACAAGGAGGAGGCGCACATCGAGACCATCCGCAAGATGCTGCTGGCGATGTCGCGCGATATCCGCGTCATCTTCATCAAGCTCTGCGACCGATTGCACAACATGCGCACGCTGGCTGCACGTCCCGATAACAAGCAGCGCGTTACCGCACTGGAGACCATGCACATCTATGCGCCCCTGGCACACCGCCTCGGTATGCAGCGCATCAAGCAGGAGCTGGAGAATCTGAGCCTGCAATACCTGGACCCGTACGGCTACAGCGAGATCAAAAACGACATGGAGACCCGCTACGGCCAGCACACCGATTTCGTGGAGCATATCCGTGAGCAGGTCGACGCAAAGATGCGCGAGAACAATATTTCCTTCTCGCTGGAGGGGCGCATCAAGTCGGTGTACAGCGTCTACAAGAAGATGTACACGCAAAACAAGAGCTTTGACGAGATCTATGACTTTTACGCTCTGCGCATTATCGTGAATACGGAGCTTGAGTGCTACACGGCGCTGGGCCTGATCCACGAGATGTACAACTCGATCCCCGGGCGCTTCAAGGACTATATCTCCACCCCCAAGCCCAATCTGTACCGTTCTCTCCATACCACCGTTATCGGTCGCTACGGCATTCCCTTTGAGGTGCAGATCCGCACCTGGGAGATGCATCAGATCGCCGAATACGGCATTGCCGCGCATTGGAAATACAAGTCGGGCGCACACAGCAAGGAGGATATGGACAAGAAGCTCGAATGGGTCTCGCGCCTGTTGGAGAGCGAGGGTGAGGCGCACGACCCCGACGAGTTCATGGACGCCTTCAAGACCGATATTTTTCAGGATGAGACCTTCGTCTTTACCCCCAAGGGCGACCTGATCACGCTGCCGCAGGGTGCCACCGTGATCGACTTTGCCTACGCCATTCACTCGGCGGTGGGCAATAAGATGGTGGGTGCCAAGATCAACGGCATGATCGTGCCCATTGACCGCGTGCCCCAAAACGGTGAGATCGTGGAGATCATCACCTCGAATGCGGGCAAGGGCCCCAGCCGCGACTGGCTCAAGATCATCAAAACAAGCGAAGCGCGCAGTAAGATCCGCCAATGGTTCAAGAAGGAAAAGCGCGCCGATAACATCGTGCTGGGCAAAGCAATGGTGGAGATGGAACTCAAGAAATACGGCCGCCCCGCCACCGAGTCACAGCGTGCCGAGATCGTGGCGAGCACCGCCCAGCGCGTGGGCTACGCCTCGGCCGACGACCTTTACAACACCATCGGCTACGGCGGCATTACGGTCTCCAAGATCGCGGCGCGTCTGCGTGAGGAGTTTGACCGTGTGGTACGCCCCGAGGTGCAAGAGGCTCCCGTTCTGCCCACCGAGGCCGAGCACATCACCGTGGCACAGGCCATTCGCCGCCCCATCCGCGGCAACGGTGGCATCGTGGTGGACGGCGAGCGCGGCTGCCAGGTCAAGTTTGCCAAATGCTGTAACCCCCTGCCCGGTGATGCCGTGATCGGCTTTATCACCAAGGGCTTCGGTATTTCGATCCACAAGGTCGACTGTCCCAACGTGGAAAACGGCATGAAGCGCCCCGAGGACGCCGATCGCTGGGTCGAGGCGCACTGGGAAACGGGCGGGAAGGATACCGAGCAGGATGTCTATGAGGCACTTGTCCAAATGCACGTGTATTCGAGCCTGACGATCCTTGCCGACGTCACCATGGCGCTGGCCGATATGAAGGTCCTGCTTTTGCAGATCAATACGCAAAAAAAGAGCGATGGCCGCATGGTCATCAATCTCAAGATCAGTTGTAAGAACGTCGACCATTATCATTCCATCGTCTCGCGCCTCAAGGGTCTGCGCGACGTGATCGACGTGGTGAGAGGTTATTCATGATAGCAGTGTTACAGCGTGCTGATGCCGCATCGGTGCGCGTGGACGGAGAAATCGTTGGAGCGATCGGCAAGGGCCTTTTGATCCTGCTCGGCGTGGCCGAGGGTGACACCCGTGAGCACGCCGAGGTGCTCGCGCGCAAGATCCTGGCCTGCCGCATCTTTTGTGACGAGGACGAGAAAAAGAATCTGTCGGTGCGGGACGTGAACGGAAGCGCGCTTGTGATCTCCAATTTCACGCTGATGGCAAACTGCCGCCGCGGCAACCGCCCCGATTATGTGGGCGCGGCCAAGTCCGAGGTCGCGCGCCCACTCTACGAGTATTTTACCGAGCTCCTCGCGCGTGAGCTGCATACCGTGCAAACGGGGCGGTTTGGCGCGCACATGGACGTTTCCTTGCAGGCAAACGGCCCTGTGACCATTCTTTTGGACAGCTATGCATTAATGCAAAAAAGGGAGAAGTGACATGAAGCTGCACATTGAAGGGAACATCAACGAATATTATGTGCAGACGCTGTGCATGATCTTTTTCCCGGGGGAGAAGTTCACCAAGGAGGAGGAAGAGGGTGCACCTCGGCTGTATTTGAGCGTCGAGGAGACCGAGGCCGAGATCACCGCCACGGTGCGCCTTTGCTACCGCGGCAAGGAGGCGAGTGCCACCAAATCCTCGCCCATGCGCGAGGATCTGGGGCTTGACCGCACGCGTAAGATCGTCACGGGCCGCGCCGTGGTCAGCGCCGCGAGCGAGCTGTTGCACTATCGCCCCTCGTGGGGGATGCTGACGGGTGTGCGCCCCTCGAAGGTCGCCACCGAGCTGTTGCTGGCGGGCATGAGCAAGACCAAGACGCGTCGCGCGCTTGCCGCCGATTATCTGGTCACACCCAAAAAGGCCGCGCTCGCGACCGACGTGGCACTGCGCGAAATGGCGATCATCGGCACGCCCGATCCGCGCGATTGCAGTATTTACATCTCCATCCCGTTCTGCCCCACGCGCTGCTCGTATTGCTCGTTTGTTTCGTACACGTCCAAGCGCTTGCTCTCGCTCATCCCCTCGTATCTGGAGCTGCTTTGCCGCGAGGTGCGGCAGAAGTTTGCCACCGCTAAGGAGCTGGGGCTTCGCGTGCTCACCGTGTACATCGGCGGCGGTACACCTACGATTCTCGATGCCGATCAGCTGCGCACGCTCCTTGCCACGGTCAAGGAGTGCACCGACGTGTCGGCATTGCAGGAGTACACGCTGGAATCGGGTAGACCCGACACCATCACCGAGGAAAAGATGCGCATTGCCAAGGAATACGGCGTGACGCGCGTTTGCGTGAATCCCCAGACACTTTGTGACGAGGTGCTGCGCGGTGTGGGGCGCTGTCATTCCACCGACGATTTTTACCGCGCGTATGATATTGCGCGCCGAGCAGGCATAAACTGTATCAATACCGATCTGATCGTCGGGCTGCCGGGCGATAACTTTGCAACCTTTGCCGAGAGCTTTGATAAGATCCTGGAGCTTGCCCCCGAGAATATCACCGTGCATACCTTTTGCGTCAAGCGCGCGGCCGAGATCCTGCGCGAGGGCAACCGTGTGTATAATCTGCGCGGCGGAGATGCAGGCAAGTGCGTGGATTATTCGCAGATCCGTGCGGCCGAGCTTGGCTATCAGCCCTACTATATGTACCGCCAGAAGAACATGGTGGGCAACTTTGAGAACGTGGGCTTTGCGCGCGAGGGAACCGAGTGCCTGTATAACATCTACATGATGGAGGAGGTACATTCGATCCTTGCCGCAGGCGCGGGCGCCGTGACCAAGCTGGTGGAGTATGCACCTGCCGCCACGGGCAAAAAGTCGGTCATTCGCCGTCTGTTCAACCCCAAATACCCGTATGAGTATCTGGAATCCGACGGCGGTGCCGCACAGTCCGATCAGATCGTGCAGTTTTATCGGGAACGGGGGCTGTGACCCCTCGTGCCCGAAGCGAGAGGTGATCGGATGCAAAGCGACGGGCAAAATTCGCACAAAAAAACCTTTATGGGGGGCGTGCTGGTTCTGATGCCGGCAGCCCTCTTTGCCAAGGTCATCGGGCTTTTTTATAAGATCCCGCTGATCGCCATCGTGGGTGTGGAGGGTATGGCCTATTTTTTGGCCGCCTATCATATCTATTCCTTGCTGTTCGTGCTCTCGGCCACGGGCCTGCCCACCGCGCTTTCCTTGCAGGTGTCGCGCTGCGTGGCACAGGGGCGCGCCTTTGCCGTTCGGCGCGTATTCGGTGTCGCGCTGGCACTGTTTTTATCGCTTGGGCTGGTCGGCACGCTTGCGCTTGTTGTCGGTGCCGATGCGCTGGCCGCGCGGCTTTCTATGGGGGATGCTGCGGCCTCGATCGTGGCGATCGCTCCCGCACTTTTGCTTGCCGCCTTTATCGGCGCGGCACGCGGCTTCACGCAGGGTAAGCAGCACATGCTCCCCACCGCCGTTTCCGAGGTGTTGGAGGCCGCGGGAAAGCTGGGGTTCGGCCTTGCCTTTGCACTGCTGGCAAAATCGCGCGCCCTGTCCGTGCCGCAGGTTGCGGCCTATGCCATCTTCGGCATCACCGCAGGTATGGCGCTCTCGGCACTCTGGCTTGGTGCAACGCTTGTGTATTTCGCATTGCGCGAGCGCACACCGCGCGAGGTGCACGGTGTATTTCCCACGCGCCGTGGGATTTTTTGTGAGCTTTGCCGCATCGCACTCCCCATTACGGTCAGTGCCTCGGTGATGAGCCTGGTGAGCTTGCTCGATACCGCCCTGATCTCGGGGAGATTGCAGGCGGCGGGCTTTGCACCCTCGGTGGCCAATGCCATGTACAGCAGCTACGGCAATCTTGCGATCCCACTCTACAATCTCGTGCCCTCGCTGCTCTCGCCCCTGACGCTCGCGCTCATGCCCTTGCTGGGTGCGTGCTGTGCCAAGGGAGATCGCACAGGGGGAGAGGCTGCCTTTGGCTCGGCGTTGCGCCTCACGGCCCTGTTTTCCATCCCTGCGGCGATGGGGCTTGCCGTGTTTTCGCACCCGATCCTCTCGCTGATCTATGTGGGGCAGGATGCCGCTGTTTCGGTGGCGGCACCGCTTCTGTCGATCCTTGCGCTCTCGGTTCCGTCGGCGGCCTTGATCACACTTGCGGGTGCGGCATTGCAGGCCATGGGCCACACGCTTGTGCCCGTGCTTGCCATGGGTGCGGGAGCCGCGGTCAAGCTCTCGGTCGAGGTGCTGCTGCTCGCACTTCCCGGCGTGCATATTTACGGCGCACCCGTGAGCACGCTTGCCTGTAACGCCACGGTGCTAGTGATAGAGGCGGTGGTGCTCTTGCGTGTTCTTCCGTTCCGTATCCATGCCGTGCGGGATCTGGCGCGCCCGTTTCTTGCGGCACTGTGCAGTGTGGGTGCGGTGGCTATGCTTTACTTGCTTCTGGCGCGTCGGTGCGGCCAGCCGCGCTGGCTCATGCCAGCCGTTTTGCTGCTTGCAGTGGTGCTGTTCGCCCTTCTGGCGCTTTGCTTTCGTGCCGTGGAGGAGAGCGATCTTGTGAATCTGCCGCAGGGCGAGCGCCTTTGCGCGATATTAAAGAAATGTAAATTATTAAAGAGGTAAAAACATGACCCGTGATGAGAAAATGCAACAAATTCTGCAAAAAAACGCATACCGCGCCGAGGATCTGGTAACGATAGTAGAGCTGCTGCGCCTGCCGGGCGGCTGTCCGTGGGATATGGAGCAGACGCACGCGAGTATTCGCAACGACCTGATCGAGGAGACCTATGAGGTCATCGAGGCGATCGATAAGGACGACCCTGCGCTCTTGCGCGAGGAGCTGGGCGACGTGCTCTTGCAGGTCGCGATGCACGCGCAGATGGAGCGCGAGGCAGGGCGGTGCAGCTTTGACGATATTGCGAACGATATCTGCAAAAAGATGATCCACCGTCACCCACACGTGTTCGGGGACGTCAAGGCTGAGACCAGCGACGCGGTGCTGGCCAACTGGGAGGTCATCAAAAGCGAGGAAAAGAAGCGCGAGAGCGTAACCGATAAGCTCAGTGCCATCCCGCGTCAGCTTCCCGCACTCATGCGCGCCGCCAAGGTCGGGAAAAAGGCCGCGATGCTGGATTTTCCCGACGTTGCATCGGTCTGTGACAAGCTGCGCGAGGAGCTCGCGGAGGTCGAGCAGGCGCTGGGGGCAGGGGATGCTGCCGCCGTCGAGGAGGAGATCGGGGATCTCTTGCTCACTGCCGCAAGCCTTTCGCGCAAGCTGCGCGTGGACCCCGAGCAAGCGCTCGCAAAGGCCACCGATAAATTTATCGCACGCTTTGCCAAGGTCGAGGGGCTGGCGCGCGCCGAAGGTGCGGATCTTGCGCAAATGAGCGTGGATGCGCGCGAAAACCTCTGGAAAATCGCAAAAAAAGCTTAAAAAACGCAAAAAACCACAAAAAAGTTTGAAAAAACTATTGCTTTTTTGTCATAAATATGATAGAATGTGCACAAGTGGTGGGGGGATGCCCCGTCCATTCATTTCAAATTTCAGAAAGGATGTATGTACAATGAACAAGGCAGAACTCATCAGCGCAATCGTTGCAAAGAGCGAAATGACCAAGAAGGAGGCTGAGGTTGCCCTTAACGCTGTGATTGACTCTCTCACCGACGCCCTCAAGGCAGGCGAGAAGGTCCAGCTCGTTGGCTTCGGCACCTTCGCTGTGAAGGCAAGAGCCGCAAGATCGGGCTTCAACCCCAAGACGGGCGAGAAGATCGAGATCGCCGCATCCAAGGTTCCCACCTTTGCCGCAGGCAAGGCTCTCAAGGACGCGATCCAGTAATCAAGGCAAAAGCATGGCGCGGTAAGGGCAACCTTCCCGCGCCGTTTTTTCGGGTGAGATATGAGGCTTGATAAGTATTTGAAGGTGTCGCGCATCATCAAGCGCCGCACCGTCGCAAACGAGGCGTGTGACGCCTCGCATATTTGTGTCAACGGCCGCCCCGCAAAGGCGTCCTACGACGTCAAGGAAAACGATATCATCGAGGTGGCGTTCGGTGCACGCACGCTCCGTGTGCGCGTGCTCTCGGTCAAGGAGACCGTGGGCAAGGCCGATGCCGCCACACTCTTTGAGGTGCTGGAATAACGACGCGCGCGTGCGCATATATTCTACCAAAAGGGTGGAGGTGCGCTATGGCGGAAAGACCTATCACGGAGGAAAAACGGCACACACTGACGATCGGTGCCCGCACGGCAACGCGTGTGGAGGGGGTGTGCGAGGTCATCAGCTTTGACGAGGAGAGCGTGGAATTGGTGACGGTCTGCGGCGAGCTGACCGTGGAAGGGGAGTCGCTCCATGTTTCCACGCTGGATACCGAGCGCGGCGTGGTCGTGATCGACGGGCGCGTGAGTGGCGTGCTGTATCACGACACCGCACCCCGGAAGCAAGGACTGCGCGCGCGGTGGTTCGGCTGATGGAGATCGATCCCTATCTTCAGCTGGCCATGCTGATCACCGCCTTCCTTGCGGGGGCGGGCCTTGGCGGTCTTTGGGAGCTGCTTGTTGCGGTGCGTGTTCTGCTGGGAGCGCACGAAGCGCCCTTGTTTTTGCGTGCACGCTACGAGCGTCCGTTGCCGCTTTTACACCGCGGTGTTCCGTGGCGTGAGGGGCGTACCGCGCGCCGCGTGTGGCGCGGTCTCGTGGAGGGCGTGGGGGATCTTTTGTATTGCCTGTTGTTCGCGCTCACGCTTGAGCTGATCCTATACCGCTTCAACGACGGCGAGTTTCGCGTGGCCGTGCCGCTTTTGCTTTTTGCGGGGCTGGCTGCCTTTCGCGTGTCGGTCGCGCGCGTCACGGGGCTTTTGGTGGCGTGGATGGCGTATTTGCTCGCGGCACTTTGGATGTACCTCACGGCGCTTTTGCAGCTGCCGTGGCGGATTTTGCGCGCGCTGGCGCGCAGGCTGATCCTGCCGCCCCTTGTGCGTCTTTCGCACAGGCATCGGGCAAGGATCACACAGCGGCTCTCGGCCGCACAGCTCGCATACGCCGAGCAAGGATTTCAAAAGGAAGGGGAGCGAGGAAATGGATCGCCAAAGAAAGCAAAGCGGAAGCAAGGGGATGCGATGGATCATTCGCATTCTGGTGATCGTGATCCTCACACTGGCGCTGATCCTCACGGCAAATCGTCTGATGGAGTGGCAGCAGCGCGAGCAATATGAGCGTGAGCTGCAGGAGAAAAAAGAGGCGCTCACCGAGCAGAAATAGAAAAAGAGGGCATGCGCCCTCTTTTTTGTGTATAAATTCACCCCAAAACGCAAAAAATGGAAGTAGCGAAACGAAAGGGGGAAGTGCAATGTCGGAAATGCTGATGGAGCTGGTCGGCAAGCGGTGCCTGATCCGCAATGAGGAAATGGAGTATCTCACGGGAAGTGCGGACGTGGATTGCCGCGTGCTGGCGGCCGATGACGATTGGATCAAGATCGCGTATCTGGATCGCATGGGACGGCGCATCACGCGCTTGGAGCGTGTGGAAACGTTGGACAGTGTGGTCATCTTTGAAGAGACCGAGGAATAAGAGTGGGTGTTTCAAATGCTTTGGCATTTGGAACACCCACTTTCTTTGTGGCAAGCATCGCGTGCTTTCAACAAATTTCGCGCGTCGGCGTATACTGGGAATGTCCTTGTGAAACATTATAAGAAAACGCATGGAGGTGTGCCGTGAAACGCATTTCGGCCTTTCGCATCGCCGCGACCTATGCGGGCTGCGTGCTCGGCGCGGGCTTCGTGTCGGGTCAGGAGCTCTGGCAGTTCTTCGGTGCGCACGGCGCATGGGGACTGGCGGGTGCCACGCTTGCACTTGTGCTTTTCTTTGCGGTCGGGGTCTTTCTTCTCGGTTTTGCGCGTGACAGCGGCATCTCTGCCGTGGACCTGCTGATCGTGGGGAAGGACGCGCCCATCCTGCGCGCCGCTGTCCTTCTCTTTGAGGGGCTGTTTTTGCTTGTGATCTATATCCTCATGGCGGCGGCAGCAGGCGCGCTCTTTGCCGATCTGTTCGGCATCTCTGCCGTGTGGGGGAGCGCGCTGCTTTGCGTGCTGGTCACGCTTCTCTCGCTCTCGGGTGTGGAGGGGCTGGTGCGCGTATTTGCGCGCCTTGTGCCGCTTTTGGTGGTGGCTACCTTTACCGTGTCGTTGCTTGTGCTCTTGACAGGCGGCGCACCCGATCCCACCCCCGAGCCACCTGTGCATATCGGGGGAAACTTTTGGTGGCTGGATGCCGCCGTGTATGTGAATTTCAATATTGTTTGCTCCATTCCCATTCTCGCACCCCTTGCGCAAAAGGGGGCGGATTCCAAAACCGTGCGTCGGGGTGTTTTGCTGGCCTGCCTTGCATTAGGGGCGATTGCCGTACCGATCCTTTGCGCCCTTTCTACCAACCACGCGCTCACTGCCTCGGCACTCCCGATGCTCGAGCTTGCGCTCGCAACCAACCGCACAGTCGGGCTTGTGTATGCCGCACTGCTCTTTGGGGGCATTTTCGGCACGGCGCTTTCCACCGAGAGTGCGCTGAACGCCTACCTGCTCGATCGCGTGCCCGCCGCGCGCCGTGCCGCGCTCCCCATCACCGCGGCGGTGTCGTTGCTTGCGTTTTTGGCAGGGCAGCTTGGCTTTCGGGATCTGGTGAGTGTTTTGTACCCCGTTTTCGGGTATTTGGGCGTGATACCGCTCCTGTTACTGCTTGCGCACGCGCGTCGCTTTTACCGCAAAAAAGGGCGGGGGATCCAATGATCTCCCGTCCTTTGTCTTTTTTGCAGCTGTATGAGCTTGCCTTAAAATGGCGATAATTCATATAAAAAAGAAAAGGAGTGGATCATGGTGGATGTACAGATCATCGGCGCGGGGCCTGCGGGCCTCTCTGCCGCGTTATATGCCGCTCGTGCGGGGCTTTCGGTGCGCTTATTTGACCCCGCCTCGGGCGGTCAGCTGCTGGAGGCGGCCGAGGTCGAGAATTATCCCGGTGTGGGGCGTGTGCGCGGAGAGACGCTTGCGGCAAGCTTTCGGCGCGAGGCGCTGGCGGCAGGCGCGCAGCTTGTGCCCGAGCAGGTGGAATCGGCTGTGCGCGCGCGGGACGGATTTTCATTAAAGACCCCAAACGGGTGCTTTTTCGGCCGTGCGCTGATCCTTGCGAACGGTGCCGAGCCGCGCCGCTTGAACGTCGAGGGAGAGCAGGAGCTGCGTGGGCGCGGCGTCTCCTACTGTGCGGTGTGTGACGGGCGCTTTTTCGGGGGCAAGCGCGTAGCTGTCGTCGGTGGAGGAGACAGTGCCCTGTCCGAGGCGCTTTACCTCTCGCGCGTGGCGGCAGCGGTGCACGTGCTCTATCGCGGGGAGCGATTTCGTGGATCTAGCGCGTTGCTCTCGCGCCTCGCGGGGCTACCGCAGGTCGTGCTGCATACCGATTGCCGCGTGCGCGCCATTCGCGGCCGCCTCTCGGTCGAGGCGGTCGAGCTGGAGGGGGGAGAGGAGCTGCGCGTGCAGGGCGTGTTCGTTGCCATCGGGCGCGAGCCCCGAAACGCCCCCTTTGCCAACCTGTTCCCGTTGGATGAGCGCGGCTACGTGGCCGCGGACGAGAACGGTGCGTGCGGTGCCGAGGGGCTTTTTGCCGCAGGCGATACGCGCGCCAAGGCGTTACGCCAGATCACCACTGCCGTGGCGGACGGCGCAAACGCCGCAGAGAACGCACGGCGCTATCTGACGGCACGCGCCGTATCTCGGATCTGAATTTTCGCGCAGAACTTGCCAAATGCGACAAAATGTGCTATACTTTGGATGCAAGAAATTTTTGAAAGGGGGTGTCGGCGTGCGAAGATCGCTGTTGTGCTTGCTTGCGCTTTGTTTTTGTGTGTCGTTTTTGTCGTGTACGGTCACGGCGGCACCTGCCGATCCCCGCGTCGCCACCGCGCAAGAGCAGCTCCGAAGCTCTCTTGGCGTCGATACCCCAGGGGCGATCGTTCTGATCGCGCAAGGGGGCGAGCTGACGGTTTCTGAGAGCTACGGATACGCCAATATCGAGCAGCGCACCCTCGTTACGCTCGATACCGCCTTTGAGCTGGGCGACCTCTCGTCGGTGTTCGTAACGCTCGGCGCGCTTGCGCTGGCCGAGCAGGGTGACCTTGATCTCGGGGCAAGCATCGCCGACTATCTTCCCGCCGCGCTTTACGACCGCCTTGCACTCACATACCCCGTCTCGGTGCGCCAGCTGCTGTGCGGCACGGCGGGCTTTGAGGGGCGAACGCTGGAGAATGTTTTTGAAAAGGACTCCCACCGTTTTGCTTCACTCGAGGAGGCACTGCTCGCCGAGGTGCCGCGTCAGGTCACCCCACCCGACACCGTGATCGTCAGCAGCCCGTTTGCGATCACGCTCGCGGCCCTTGTGATCGAGGCCGTGTCGGGTGTTTCGTACACCGAATATATCACGCAAAACGTCCTTACGCCGCTTGGCATGCACGATACGGTGCTTGAGCCAACGGCAAGCACCCCCTTCGATCGCCCCGCAAGCGGCCACGTTGCCGTGGGCGAGGGGCGCTTTTCGGTTGCCGCACGCGAGGGGCGCAGCTACTCGGGTCTGTATCCCGCCACAGGGGCGATCTCCACGGGTGAGGATCTTGCAAGCCTTCTTTCTTACCTGACCGCAAATGGAAGTGCGCTCACACAGCAGCTCTGCTCGGTCGGGCTTCTTTCGCACGGTGCGCTCACCTTTACCTGTAAAGGAGAGGCGTATGTCGCACGTGGTAGCACCCTGTATTTCGGCGCCTCGCTTTGCTTGGCACCTGCAAAGGGGCTGGGGGCGCTGGTGCTTACCAACGCTGCCCCAAGCGCGCTGCTGGAGCTGCCCGAAGCGCTTTGCGGCGCGTCGGTGGGGGTTGCAGTATCGGGCGAGGGGGAACTGCCCGAGCTCAAGGTCTTTGAGGGCGTTTATTCCGCTGCCACCATGGAGCAGCACAGCCTTCTTGGCAAGCTCCATACCATGAAGAATGCCGCCGAGCTCACCGAGAACGACGACGGCACGCTCTCGTTTTTGGGCAAGCGACTGCGGCAGGTCCAACCGGGCGTGTTCGTGGACGCCGAGGGCGACGGCACGCTGGCCGTCGTGCAGATCCTGCGCAATGCCGAGGGCGAGGTCACTGCGCTGATCACCGCCGAGGGAGAGACCTATTTGCCCTTGCCGTTCTATTACGCAAAGCTCCCCGCAACGGTGCTGCGCGTGCTCCTGGTCGGTATATCGGTGTATTTCCTGCTGGTCGGCCTGTATGAGCTGCTGCGCTTGCTTACGGGTGCGCGCAGGGGAGATCTGCGTTCTGCGCTGGCGTACGGCCTTACGGCACTGCTTGCGCTGAGCGTGCTGTTGCAGCTTTTGGTCGCATGGAGCGTGGGCACCGCCGCGCTTTCGGCCTTCTTTGATGCAATGGCCGTGGTTACGCTGTTCTGCGGTTTTGGTGCATTGGTGGGGCACATCTTCGCTTTCGTCACCTCACTGCTCGATCGCCGCTTGCACCACCGTGTGGCCTATAACGCCATGCTGCTGGTGGTCTATGTGTTGCTGATCTGCTTCTTCGGACTTTCCGTGTTCTAAAAAAACAGTCGCGTGCTGTCACGCGACTGTTTTTTGCAGGGTCTGCGTTTTCTCGGCAAAAAAATGTTGACAAACGCACCGACTTGTGATACAATAAAGCCACAAACAAAAAAGGCGGGCCGCCATGTTAGCGCATGACAGCCCTGCACAGAAGTGGGAAAGCACTCCTATACAACCGGATCACCGGCACCCGAAGGGTATTATAGCACACTTTTTCGGTTTTCGCAAGGGGGATTTTGTTGAATGGGCTTTTTCTGACGCGTTTTTGCGCCGTGCGTGCTTCTGTGCACCGCGGGGCATTTTTGTTTTTTTCATTGAAGCTCTCCGAACGGAGCAAAAAACCGCAGGGCTTTCGGCGTTAGCGCGCCGTGAGTCCGAATGGGTAGGAAAGTACCCTACAAACCGAGCCGCGACACCGATCTGGCAGATGTTGCGCGCGCGGGGCGTCGGATCGCATAGGTGATGCCGCGGCAGGGAAGGAGCAATCCTTTTACCTGCGCGGCTTTTTGTTTCGGGGGTGCTTATTGTCTGCCACTCCATGGGCGAAAGCCCGTGGAGTCTCGGCAATCAATGGCACCCTCACGGTTCTTTAATATCCCCTCGCTTGCACAGCGCGTCGGTGATCAGCACCGCACCCGTGAGCAGCATGATCGCCGCCACGGGAAATTCCAGCATCGCGCCAAGCTCGGCGGCGGTGGCGGTGGAAAAGGGCGCACGAAGCGAGACCTCAAACAGCAGTCGCAGTGCCACCGCGAGGATCAACGGCAAACCCGTGCGTAAAAGGGTGTAGGAAAGGGGCGCAAGAGGGAGGATGCACCCACGATTTGGTATGTAAGAACTATTTTTTCTCATATTCATTCACTCCCGTAGAGTATGCATGGTGCGCGGCGCAGTGTGCGACGCGCGGGGGAAAGCTTCTTTGCCTTCTATTATAACAAACTGAGTGAACAAAAGCAATGTAAAAATATTTCCGGTTGAAGCAAAGCTTTGGTGTCGGCGCATGAAAGGACGGCTTTTGGCTGCATCCCACCCGTGGCGAAAGGGTGAAACGTACGAATAAATATGCAAAATGAAGCAAAATAGGGGATCGTTTCCTCTGTTTTTTTGTTTTTGATGAGCAAGGATCGGCATTTTCCACAAAATGTAAGGCGTGTGCGTATGCTTGCTGTATATTTGTCGGTGCTGGCCGTGATAAGATGGGAGCTGTTGCGTCGCTCATCGCGGCCAAGGAAAGGAAGCAGAGTATGGAATCCAACTTCTCGGGGATGCTGGCAGATGCGCCCTTTTGCACGGAATGCTCCGCGGTGCGCGAGGAGCGAGTCTGTGCAAAAGGGATTTTGCTTTTGTATCGCCTCTGGGTCTGTCGCACGGGTGCGATGGAATATGCGGTCGAGATCGCAACAAAACGCGAAACGCGCTTTGCCTTTCTCGGTCGGGATCTCACAGCCGCGTCACAAACCTTCACGTTACTCGTAAATGGGGCGGTCACACCCAATACGCTGGAGGATGTTTTAGAGGATCTTGCCTTTGAGGCGTGTGTGCCGCAAAAGGCGGGCCGTAAAGGGTGAGTCATAAACAGTCGGGTGTAAGGGCGCTTCGCGTATGCGGAGGTGTTCTGCACTTTTTTCGTTTTTGCCTTTACAAATCCGTCGGTTTATGATATACTAAAGTTGGCCGAAGCGCCGATACTTCAGGAAGGATTGCCCAGTGCATAGGAATACGAACAATGAGATGTCCAAATTGTGGCTTTGCGGACAGCAAAGTCATTGATTCCCGCCCTGTTGAGGAGGGCAACAGCATTCGCCGCAGACGCGAGTGCCTTGCGTGCCAGAAGCGCTTTACCACCTTTGAGGTGCTCGAATCGGTGCAGATCCTGGTGGTCAAGAAGGATGGAACAAAGGAGATCTTCGATCGCTCCAAAATGCTCTCGGGTATTATGAAGGCGTGCCAGAAGCGCCCCGTCAACGGTGAGGAGATCGCCACCGAGATCGAGTCTGAGCTGCAAAACGGACTGGTGCAGGAGATCACCTCGCGCCAGATCGGCGAGATGATCATGAACAAGCTCAAGCAGCGCGACGACGTGGCGTACGTGCGCTTTGCCTCGGTTTACCGTGAGTTCAAGGATCTGGACACCTTTCTCACCGAGCTCAAGGAGCTCATGGACAGCAACGAACGACAGTAAAAAAGCGCGGACGGGAGTCCGCGCTTTTTTTATACCCGTCGGCTCTCGGGTTGACGGAAGGCGAAGCATGCGTCACCCGCTTTTGCACTGCTGCCCAGAGCCGCTTCAATACGCAGCAGACGGTTGTATTTCGCTACGCGCTCGCTGCGGCAGGGCGCGCCCGATTTGATAAAGGGCGTGTTCGTGCCCACCGCAAGATCGGCGATGGTGGTATCCTCGGTCTCGCCCGAGCGATGCGAGAGAACGGTGCGGTAGCCCGCATCCTTCGCCGTGCGGATCACACGCAGCGTTTCCGAGAGCGTGCCGATCTGATTGGGCTTGATGAGGATGGCATTGCCCGCCCCCTCGCAAATGCCCTTTTGCAAGCGTGCCGTGTTGGTTACGAACAGGTCGTCCCCCACCAGCATGACCCGCGCGCCGAGCGTGTCGGTAAGCATGCGCCAGCCTGCAAAATCCTCCTCGGCAAGCCCGTCCTCGAGTGAAACGATGGGGAAGCGTGCGGTGAGGGCATCCCAGTACGAGATCAGCTCCGCGGCCGTATAGTGCGTGCCGCGCTTGGGCAGACGGTATGCGCCGTCCTCGGCCTGCCATTCGCTCGCCGCCGCATCCAATGCGATCTTCACGCGCGCGGTGTCGTAGCCTGCCGCGCCGATCGCCTCGACCAGCAGCTCCAGTGCCGCCTCGTCGGATTCCAGATCGGGGGCAAAGCCGCCCTCGTCCCCCACCGCTGTGGCAAGCCCACGCGCGCGCAACAGTCTGCCCAGCGCGTGATAGATCTCACTTCCCCAGCGCAGTGCCTCGGCAAACGAGGACGCACCCACGGGCAGGATCATAAACTCCTGAATGTCCACGTTGTTTGCCGCGTGCGCACCGCCGTTGAGAATGTTCATCATCGGTATCGGGCATCTCGCCGCAAAGGCCCCCCCGATATAGCGGTAAAGCGGCAGATGATAAAAGCCTGCCGTGGCGCGCGCCGCCGCCAGAGATACCGCCAGCGTGGCGTTCGCCCCGAGCTTGTTTTTGTTGGCCGTCCCGTCCAGCTCGCACAGGCGGCGGTCCAGCTCGCCCTGCTCCCCCGCGTTCGCGCCCGTCAGTGCGGGTGCGATGATGTGGTTGACCGCGGCTACCGCTTTTAGCACGCCCTTGCCGCCGTAGCGCTCGGGCTCACCGTCGCGCTTCTCGTGCGCCTCGAACTTGCCTGTGGAAGCGCCCGAGGGGGCGCTGGCCACGCCCACCGTGCCATCGGTCAGCACCACGGTCGCCTCAACGGTCGGATTGCCGCGCGAGTCTAAGATCTCGCGCGCCGCAATTTTTTGTATGATGGGTTTGTTCATATATCCATATCCCCCTTTTGTGCCGCGCGCCGGCGCGGCGGATCGAGGATAGTATGGACGCAAATGCCCTGCATCATGCAAAAAGGGCGTGTGCAGCCTCTTTTTTTAGGGCTTTGCAATACGCCGTGGGCGATTTCGCGAATTTTGCACAAAAGCCTGTACAAATCTATAAATTTATGATATAATTTATTTAATTATAACATCGAGGTAACTTGAATGGAAGATCGCAGAAGCAAAAATCAATACCGTGGCAAGAGCCACGCCAAGGATTCCTACCGTAAGGAAACGCAAAGAAGCGCGCCGCAGGGCGAGGAGCGCATCGGCAACGGCGCTGTGATCGGCCGCAACGCCGTGCGCGAGCTGCTGCGTTCGGGGCATGCCGTGGATAAGCTGCTGGTGCAAAGCGGTGAGCGAGAGGGGGCACTGGTCCCTTTGGTGGCGGCCGCGCTGGAGCGCGGTATTCCCGTCATTGAGACCGAGCGCCGCAAGCTCGATGCGCTCGCGGGCTTTGCGCCCCACCAGGGCGTGATCGCCATGGCGGCCGAGAAGGAATATTGCAGCATTGAGGATATTCTTGCCATCGCCGCCGAACGCGGTGAGCAGCCGCTGGTCGTGGTGGCCGACGGCATTGCCGATCCCTACAATCTCGGTGCGATCATCCGCTGCGCCGAGGGCTGCGGCGCGCACGGCCTGATCCTGCCCAAGCGCCACGCCGCGGGGCTCTCGCCCCTGGTGACCAAGGCGTCCGCGGGCGCGATCGAGCATCTGGCGATCGCCAAGGTGCCCAACATCAGCGCGGCGATCGAGACCCTCAAAAAAGCAGGCCTTTGGATCTACGCTGCCGAGGCCGACGGCACCGATTATCATGAGACCGACCTCAACCGCGCCGCGGCCATCGTGCTCGGTAGCGAGGGAGAGGGCGTTTCGGAGCTCGTGCGGCGCAAGTGTGACTTCGTGGTGTCGATCCCGCTTTACGGCAAGGTCAATTCACTCAATGTTTCCGCGGCGGCCGCGATCCTGCTGGCCGAGACCGCGCACCGCCAGAGAAAAGGAAAATAACGCATGTCCCATATCCCGCAAGGAAAGGAGGGTGAGCAATGGCAAAAGAGATCGACTGGAACGAGGCTGACCGCTTGATGGAGCAGCTGCAGGCACGCATTGACGCGGACGGCGACGCGCCCGACCCTGACGCCAAGGAGCAATCCGAGGCCGAGAGCACCGCGTCCGAGACCGCTGTGTCCGAGCCCGCAAAAGAGGACGGTACACAGGATGAAGCGTCACGCTCGCCCGTTCCCGCCGTCGAAAAAAAGCCGCGTCCGCGCAAGAAGCGCGCACCTAAATTCCGTCCCGAGGAATGGGAACGGATGCAGGCGGCAAAAATGGCGGAAAATCCGTTGCATACCCCTGCCGATCGCGCAAGCAAGAACGCCGCACGGCGTGCCCAAATGCAGCAGCAGGAGGATTGGAGGACCAGCGGCCCCGTCGCGCCGCGCCGCCCCGCACCGCGCACGCAAAAGACCGCCGAGCCGACACCGATGCCTGCGCGCAAAAGCGCACCCGCGCCCACGCCACGCATGCCCTCTCCCGAGTCCCCGAAAAGGGAGCAGGAGAGCCGCACCGAGCACGAGCGCCGCGCCGCCGAGACCGTAGAGGATCTGATGCAGGATCTCTTCGGCACTGCCACGGGCACGGGCGAGAGCCGATTTGCAAGCCCCGAGACGGGCAAGAGCCCCGCATCGCCGCAGGTGGAAGCACCTGCCGCACAGCAGGTGGAAGCACCCGCCGCACAGCAGGAGGAGCCCCCCACCGTCACGCTGACGTGCGACGGCCAGATCGGCTTGCTTTTGCCCGAAACGGGTGCGGTCGGCACGCCGGATCAGACCGAGGAAACGGTCGAGATGGGCGAGGAGCCCATCTTCCCGCAGATCGACGACGCACAGGTGAATTTGTTTTCGCTCTTTTCGGTGGAAAAGCCGACGGGAGGGGAGAGCGCACCGACCGATTCGCCCGATCCCGAGGAGGAGGCCGAAAAAATGGAGCTCAAGCGCTCGGTCGAGTCCTCGAAGGAGGATTTTGAGCTTTTGCTGGAGCTCGATTACGAGGATGAGCTCGGCAACACCATCGGCTTTGAGAAGATCCGCGACTATCACGAGCTCGGTATGAACGGTCAGGAGGTGGTGCGCCGTCGCCGCCGCAGATCGGGCGAGCCCCGTGAGTACGAGACGCAGGGTCAGGACATCAGCCTGCGCCGCACCTACGCCGAGCGCAGGCGCGGATACATCGTGCAGCTTGTGATCGCCGTGGTGCTGACCGTTGTCCTGTTTATCTATGAGCGCGCATCCTGGATGGCGGCGCTCTTCGGCGGCCCGTTTGACGGTGCCGCATATCCCGTTTCCTATATTCTGTTCGGTATGCAGATCCTGCTCATCGGCGCGGTCTTTTGTCACAAGCGCCTGCTGGACGGCTTTTTGCGTCTGGTGCGCTTCTCTCCCATCGACGATTCGCTTTGCTCGGTGCTGGTGCTGGTGACCTTCGGCTACCATTTCGTGCTTTTGTTCCTGCCGCACAGCGGCTATCCTACGCTGTATCTCTCGCCTGCCGCAGGGTGCATGGCTCTGCTTGCTCTCTCGGATCTGCTGGAGTGGTACCGCGAGTCGCTGGCGTTCCAGGTCATTTCCTCGCGCAAGCAGAAATATGCGCTGATCCCGCGCGTTTCGGTGGGCGGAAAGCAGAACAGTGCGCGCGCACAGCTGCTGGAGACCGAAAGAGAGGAAAAGCTCTGGTATGTGCGCCCCGTGGGCTTCGTGCGCAACTATTTTGCCAATACGGCCAGACGCGTGGAGCACACCCATTCGCTGGGCGCACAGCTTTTGCTGATCGTCTCGATCGGCGCGGCACTCGGTCTTTACGTGCTGGCCTCGGGCGGCAGCGTGGGTGCGATGCTGCACACCGCGTTTCTCACCTTCCTGTTCTGTCTGCCCACGGTTCTGCTGGTGATCACCTCGCTGCCCATGTTCCTTGCCGCTTGTCTGCGCCTGAAGCGCCGCGGTGCGATCGTGGGCGAGGAGACGGTCTATGCCTGCGGTGAGCCCGCCGCACTGGTCATGCCCGATTCCGAGGCCTTTGGGGAGATGGGTAACGAGCAATTTGAGTTTGTGGGCGATGCAGACGTACAGCGCGTTTCGGTGCTGGTGCACGCCCTTTTGGAGAAGGTGCAAAGTCCTCTTGTTTATTCGGTGGACGTGGAGCGCAGCATGCGCATGGACCCCGCCGAGCTTACCCTCACCGAGATCGACGAGCAGGGCGTTGCCGCCGTCGTCGGTGCGGCGCAGACCCCGATGCTGATGGGAAGCGTGGAATATTTGCAAAAATACGGCATCCGCGTGCGTCCGCGCGCAGGCGTTGCCTTTGGCGAGCTGCGCCGCCGCTTGCTGTGCGTGGCCATTGACAACAAGGTCACGGCCCTGTTTTTGGTGCGCTACCGCCTCACGGCCGCTATGGCGACGCTCCTGGAGGAGCTGCACGCCGAGGATGTGCGCGTGCTGGTGCGTACCAAGGATCCCGGCGTGCACAACGGCCTTTTCGTACAGCTCCGCCCCGATTCCCCCGACCCCGTCAGGGTCATGAAGCCCACCGCCAACGAGCTGGATATCCGCACCGACCGTGTGGATGCCACTGTCGTGGCGCTTGGCTCGTGCAAGGAGGCGGCACGCACCTTCGTTACCTGCCGCCGCGTGCGGCGTGCCGCGATGTTCGGCAAGCTCTTTCAGGTCGGCTCGATCGTGATGGGTGCCGTGCTCTCGGCGCTTCTCACCGTTTTCGGCAAGATCGGCAGCGTCCCCTCGGTGCTGGTCACGCTGTGGCTGCTGTTGTTCTGCGGCATCCACGCTCTTACGTCCTTCCTCTACTTGCGGGAAAAGGACACGAACGCAAATTAAAATGTGCCGCGCGTGCGGCAGGAGTTATGTTATGAATGAAAAGATCAGTCAGGTTCTGCGCTCGGTGCAAAAGCCCGGCCGCTATTGCGGCGGGGAATACGGCGCGACCATCAAGGACAAGAGCGCGGTCAAGGCGCGCTTTGCCTTTTGCTTTCCCGATACCTACGAGATCGGCATGTCCAATCTCGGTATGCGGATCCTGTACGGCGTTCTGAACCGCGAGGACGATATCTGGTGCGAGCGTGTGTTTGCGCCGTGGGTCGATATGCAAGAGAAGATGCGCGAGCACAGTATTCCGCTCTGGGCGCACGAGTCGGGCGACCCCCTCACCGATTTTGATATCGTGGGCTTCACGCTCCAATACGAAATGTGCTATACCACCGTGCTGCAGATGCTTCGCATGGCGAATATCCCCTTGCGCGCCGATGCGCGCGGTGAGAGTGATCCCATCGTGATCGGCGGCGGCCCCTGTGCCTACAATGCCGAGCCCTTGGCCGATTTTTTTGATTGCTTCTCGATCGGAGAGGGCGAGGATAACCTTGTGGAGGTCACCAAGCTGCAGATCCGCATGAAGGAGGAGGGAAGATATACCCGTGCCGCCTTCCTGCACGAGGCGGCGGCCACCATTCGCGGTATCTACGTGCCCTCGCTTTACGAGGTGACCTACAACGCCGACGGCACGATCGCCGCCATTACCCCCAAATACGACGATATCCCCGCACGCGTGGAGAAGTGCATCATGCACGACCTTGACAAGTCCTTTTTCCCCGAGCAGGTGGTCATGCCCTATATCGAGGCCGTGCACGACCGCATCATGCTGGAGGTCTATCGCGGTTGCATCCGCGGCTGTCGCTTCTGCCAGTCGGGCATGATCTACCGCCCCGTGCGCGAGAAATCGCCCGAGGTGCTGAACAAGCAGGCGCGGTGTCTGTACGATGCCACGGGCTATGAGGAGATCTCGCTCACCTCACTCTCGATCAGCGATTACACACAGCTCGAGCCCCTCACGCGCGCGCTGCTGGAGTGGACCGACCGCAATATGGTCAGCCTGTCGCTCCCGTCGCTTCGCGTGGATAGCTTTAGCAAGGAGCTGATGGACCGCATCGCGTCGGTGCGTACCTCGTCGCTGACCTTCGCCCCCGAGGCGGGCACACAGAGACTGCGCGACGTGATCAATAAGAACGTCGAGGAGGCTGATCTGATGCGCGCTGTGCGCACGGCCTTTGCGGGCGGAAAGACCAACGTCAAGCTCTACTTCATGCAGGGCCTGCCCACCGAGACCGCCGAGGATCTGGAGGGCATTGCCACCCTTGCCTCGCGCGTGGTGCACGAATATTATCAGACCCCCGAGCGCCCTAAGGGACGCTCGCCGCAGGTCACCATCAGCGTTTCGTGCTTTATCCCCAAGCCCTTTACCCCCTTCCAATGGGAGGCGCAGGACACGATGGAGATGCTGGAGGAGAAGCAGGCGTATCTGGGCTCAAAGGTGACCGACCGCAAGGTGCGCTATACCCACCACGATGCCAAGGTCAGCCGTATTGAGGCCGTGCTGGCGCGCGGCAACCGCCGTCTTGGTGCCGCGCTGGAGCTGGCCGCAAACGAGGGCTTTTGCTTTGATGCGTGGGATGAGTTTTTTGATTACGAGAAATGGATCTCGGTGCTGGAACGCACGGGGCTTGACCCTGCGTTCTTTGCCAACCGTGCCTTTGGTCTGGATGAGGTCCTTCCGTGGGACGTTATCGACTGCGGCGTGACCAAGGAATTTTTGAAGCGCGAGCGTGCGCGGGCTTATGAGGGGAACACCACCCCCAACTGCCGCGAGAAATGCTCGGGCTGCGGCGCGAATCGCCTGGGCGGCGTGCGCGCGGTCTGTCCCACGGGCTGCGGAGGTGCGAAATGAAGGACAACGAACTGAAATTCAGCCTGCCGATGCTGGATGCACCGCGCACCGCGCGCGTGCGCTTTCGCAAGGTCGGCAATCTGCAATATATCTCGCATCTCGATCTCCAACGCACCTTCAGCCGTGTGCTGGTGCGCGCGGGACTGCCGCTTTGGTACACCAAGGGCTTTAATCCCCATATCAAGATGGTGTTCGGCATGCCGTTGCCCGTGGGCGCGGAGAGCGAGTGCGAGTATCTCGATATCCGCATCGAGCGCGAAATGTCGGATGAGGAGATCAAGGACCGCTTGAACGCCGAGCTCACGCACGAGCTTGCGGTGGCCGAGGTCTATCCCGCTGAGCGACATTTTTGCGAGATCGCCTTTGCGGAATATGAATATACCGTACACACCGCGGGCGCTGACGAAGCACTTACCGCACGCGTGCGCGAAGCGCTTTCCACGCGTCCGCTGACCGCGATCAAGCGCAGTAAGTCGGGCGAGAAGGAAGTGGATCTGCTCGACTTCGTGCACCGCTTCACGGTCGAGGCAACGGACGGCGCGCTCATCATCCGCGCGGTGCTTGCCGCGGGAGAGGGGAATTACCTCAACCCCGATCTGCTCATCACCGCCCTGCGCGAAAAAACGGGCATCCTTTCGGGCGACCCGATGCAGGAGAGTTATCGTATTTTGCGCCGTCGGGCGTTGCTCGCGGACGGCATTACGGAGTTTCGTTGAAAGAGACCGCTGAAATTCCGCGCAATACCGCGTTGTTCCTCAAAAGCGGCTCGACGTAGGGAACTACGCCTTCGCCTTGCTTTTTGCGGTACGTCTTGTCTTGCGCGTTTTTCGGCGGTCTTTCTGTCCGTGTCTTATAATCAGAAATAAAAAGTTTTATTAAATGTCGGGAAATCTCGGGAAAGGAGCACGTATGGATATTCTCTATCAAGATCGGGATCTCGTCGTGACCGTCAAGCCGCGCGGCGTGCTCGCACAGGCAGGCGAGGGCGAAAATATGCCCGCGTTGCTCGCACCCTCATGCGGAACGGTCTTTCCCGTGCATCGGCTGGATCGGGCTGTTGGCGGCGTGATGGTCTATGCCAAGACGCGCGCCGCGGCGGCCGCGCTGTCGGCCTCGGTTACCAAGGGCGAGCTGGAAAAGCAATATGTTGCCGTGGTCGCAGGTCTGCCCGAGCCCGCCGAGGGCGAGCTGCGCGATCTGCTCTACCACGACGCGCGGCAGAACAAGACCTTTGTGGTCGATCACGCGCGCAAGGGTGCAAAAGAGGCAATTTTGCGCTATCGCGTGACACAGACCGTCCAAGAGGGTGACAACACACTCTCGCGTGTGGAGATCCGCTTGCTCACGGGTCGCTCACACCAGATCCGCGTGCAGTTCGGCTCGCGCGGCTGGCCACTCGTGGGCGACGGCAAGTACGGCAGCCGCATCAAGGCGCGCTACCTCGCGCTCTTTGCCGCATCGCTTGCTTTTTTGCATCCCACAAGCGGCAAAATCTGCCGTTTTACGGCCGAAGTGCCCACCGACTATCCGTGGAGCGCCTTTGGTGCTCCGCACCTTGAGATCGAGCGAAAATACCTGATCGCGTATCCCGATGTCGCACAGCTGTGTGCGATCGAGGGCTGCCGCGTGCGGCACATGGTTCAAACCTATCTGACAGCGCCAAAGGGCGAAACGCGGCGCGTGCGCCGCATCGAGGAGCAGGGCAGCGTGTGCTATATCGAGACCGTGAAGCACCGCGTCAGTGCTCTCACCGCCATTGAGGACGAGCGCGCGCTGACCGCCGCCGATTACGAGCGTGCACTCGCCTTGGCAGACCCCGCCCGCCGCCCCATCGAAAAAACGCGTTATGCCTTTCCCTATGCAGGCCACACCGTAGAGGTGGACGTCTACCCCTTCTGGCAGGATCGCGCCATTGCCGAGGTCGAGCTCGCCGACGAGCGCGAGGCCGTCGTGCTGCCGCCGTTCTTGCGCGTGATCCGCGAGGTCACCGACGACGTGCGCTACAAAAACGTGCGCCTTGCGCGGGAAATACCCTTTGACGAAATATGAGAGAAGTGCGCGGAAGCAGGACTTTCGCGCACTTCCTTTTTTTCTCGACAGGGATGTCGACGGCGGTCGGAACACTTGCTTCCGACAGGCCTCGACCCTTCCGAAAGCAGAAAAATATCCAAAATCGGAAAGAAATTTGCGAAAAGGGCTTTACAAAATCGGAAAAGTGTGCTAAAATAATGCCAAAGACGGAAAAACGGAGGTGCGGATATGGATTATATCAAGCGCATCAAGCAGATAAAGGCCGAGCGAAAAATGACCAACGACGAGCTCTCGGAGGCTACGGGTATCCCGAACGGAACACTGGCCAAGATCCTTGCGGGCATCAGCGAGTCGCCCAAGCTGTGCAACTTCGTTGCCATTTGTGAGGCGTTGCATTGCTCGCTGGATTACGTGATGTACGGCATTGAGGAGAATACCAATAATTTTACCTTGGCCGAGGACGAGGCGGTGCTGGTCGAGCGCTACCGTGCGCTGGATGTACGCGGCCGCGCCACGGTGGACGCGATCCTGGAGCACGAGAGCGCACGCAACGGGGAAAGGGCAGAAAAGCCCGCCGCCCCAAAGGCGCGTGTGCTGCCCGTGGAATCTTTGCAAAGCAAGCTGGCCGATGCTTACGCCAACAGCGATAACGGCATCCGCCGCCGCATGCTCCCCCTTTACGATCTGCCTGTTTCGGCGGGCGTGGGCGTGATGCTGGACGGGGATAGCACCGACGAGATCGCGGTGCGCGACAATACACGCACGCGTGAGGCGGATTTCGCCCTGCGCATCAGCGGCAATTCGATGGAGCCCCGCTACCACGACGGCGACATTCTGCTCGTGCAGAACACCGACACGCTGGAGTTCGGGGAGCTCGGCATCTTCATTCTCGACGGAAACGGCTTTTTCAAGGTGTTTGGCGGCGACCGACTGTATTCCATCAACGAGGAATACGGCGACATCCTGCTCAAGGATTTTGAGGACGTGCGCATCGCGGGCCGCGTGATCGGTAAGCTGCGCAGACGGTGAATTACATAAAAAACAGACGCAACACAGTGTGTTGCGTCTGTTTTTTTGCCTCAAAGCCCGATCAGCACCCGTGCAGCTTGCCGATCTCGGGCAGAGTGATATCCAGCGCCGCACCCAGCGGCAGAGAATAGATCTGCACGCGGTCGGGTGCGCGGCCGCAGAGCTCACGCAGTGCCAGCGCATAGTAGGCAAGCTGCTCGCCGTGGCGTGCGCCCAGCGTTTTTGCCGCCAGTGCAGGGTCGGCCAGCTCCGCGGGCGTGAGGCGGTCGGTCTTGTAATCCGCCAAGACCAGCGTTCCTTTTGCATCGGTGTAAAAGAGGTCGATCACGCCCTGCACGGCAAGCCGCTCGCCGTCCAGCTCTCTTGCAAAATCGGCGTTCGCGGTAAAGAGCGCGGCAGGCAGAAAAATGTGAAAGCGGGTCTCTCGGTGCAGCTCGGTCGCGCCTGCGAGCGAGCGATAGAAGTCACTTTCAAAAAAACGCTCCAGCTCGTTCATGCGTACCGCTTCACGCGCCGTTTCGGGCAGAAAGCCCGCCTCGATCAAGCGCTCCAGCTCATTCTTTGCGCTTTTGGCCGCCCTTGTGAAATCACAGAACTGCAAAAATTCGTGCGTGGCGGTGCCGCGGCTTGCGGCATCGGGGGTGCTTGCCACCGAGAAGGGTAGGCGCGAAAAGCGTTCCAGCAGTGCATCGTCATCGGGTGCACGCTGATCGGCGGGCGAGGGCGCACCGTCGCTGTCAAATACGTCCAGCACCTCGGGTGTGAGGCGCGAGACCGAGAGCTTGGCGGGCAGGCGCGTGAGGTGCGCGTGCGGATAGGTGAAGGAAAAGCGCTCGCGCAAGTGCTTGATCGCGGCAGGCTCCGCGCTGTCCTCGTGCGGTATTGGCTTGGCTGTGTCAACGCAGTCCGCGTTGCGGCATAGCTCCTCGCGCGTAGGGAGCTCGGATTCCAAGAAAACCGATTGCTCCAGAAATGTGCTTGTATCCCGAAGTGCAAGCGCGGTGAGGATCCAATCCAGATAGCACCGCCCCTTGGGAAAGAGCGTGTGCGCAGGGAAAAGCGCGTCGGCAAGCGCGCGTTGCTTAGCGTTCTCCCTTGGGCCCTCTGCACCGAAGGTGGGGCGTGCGGTGACGTAAAGCTGCTCACGCGCACGGGTCATGCCCACGTAGAGCACGCGCATCTCCTGCTCAAGATTTCGGCGCGCGAGCTCCATGGAAAGTGTGGCACGCCAGAAGGTCTGAGCACGCGAAAAGGGCCCTGCGTTGGGCAGCATGAGCGCACAGCCGATGCTCTCATCGGTGAGGAAGGGGGGATCCGCATCCTCGGTGTTAAAGGGAGAGGCTGCATTTGCCACAAAGCAAACGGGGAATTCCAGCCCCTTGGAATGGTGAACGGTGATCAGCGATACGGCATCCTTGCGATCGGGGCCGTCACCCGAGCCACTGCCGTTTTGCATCACGCTCTCCATCGAGCGCAGGAATGCGTAAAGCCCCTTGTAGCCACTGCCCTCAAAGCAACGCGCGTATTCGTACAGGCGGTCGAGCGCTCCGCGATCGTGTGTGCTCTTTTTTTGCGCGAGCATGGCCAGTGCGGCGGTCTCGCGATAGAGCGCGCGCAGCAGGCGATCCACGGGTAACTTCTCGGCAAGCTCACGGTAACGCCGCAAACGGGCGAGAAAATCGGCACAGCGCGCCGTGAGTGCGCGATCCGCAAGGCGGCCTGTTTGCACGGCCTCGGTCATCGTTTCGTAAAGCGAGAGTGCGCGATCCGCGCCGTTGCGCAGCCTCACCAGATCCTCCAGCGTGAAGCCGAAGAAGGGCGAACGGAGCGTGGCCGCAAGGTGAATGTCGTGCATCGGGTTGTCGATGGTACAAAGCAGGCTATACATACACAGCACCTCGGGGTGCTCAAACAGGCCGCCACTCGCACGCAGACCCGTGGGGATATGCATCGCATCCAAAAGCTGATGCAAGCGCGTGAGAAACGCGGTGTTGCGTGCAAGCACGGCAATGTCGCCTGCTGTGATGCGCGAGCCGTCGCTTTTGCGTCCCTCGGCCAGAAGCCGCTGGATCTCGCACGCGATCCACCGCATCTCGCCGTTTGGCTCGTTGCGGCGCAGCAGCCGATAGCGCTGCTCCTCCTCGGGGGAGTCAAAAGTGGGCTTTTTCTGCGGCTCGATCAGCACCAGTCGGCATTTTGGCGAGGGGATCTCGGGCTCGTTCTTGGAGAACACAAGGTCATCCTCGTCGGCGCAGTAGCCCAGACTTTCCCGACAGCGCTCGAACAAAAAGCCCGAAACGGTATTGGAAAAGTCGATCACGGGCCTGTCGCAGCGGAAGCAGTTGGACATCTGCACCGAGGCCTCGGGGGCGTCGGATTCCCTTGCGCTGTCCAGCGGCGAGAACGCGCGGCGGTAATCGGCAAAGATCGCAGGGCGCGCCCCGCGAAAGCTGTAAATGCTTTGCTTGATATCACCCACCATGAAGCGGTTGCGTTCGGTGGCGATCGCGCGGAAGGTGGCATCCTGCATCGCGTTTACGTCCTGGTATTCGTCAATGTAAATGGCGTCAAAGGAGCCCGAAAGCTCACGAGCGAGGGCCGTGGGAGAGCCGTCCTTTTCTACCAGAAGCAGATAGGCGGCGCGCGCCACGTCCGAGAATTCCGCGATCTCGCGGCGCAGCTTCTCGGCGCGGTAAGCGCGGTCGAAGTGCGTGAGCGTCGCGTGGAGCAGCTCCAGCAGCACGGCAGACTCGGCGGCACTTTGCGCGGTCTCCTCGGGGGAGAAGGCGGCAAAGCGCGCCGCCTGCGTGCCCCACCCCTTGCGGAATTCGTCCGCCAGCTCCCAGAGTGCACAAAAGTCGGGTGGCTCGGTGGGCTTTGCGCCGCCCCCGACGCGCTGCGTGAAGGGACGGTTCAAGAGTGCGTGGATGTCGGCATAGCTGCCGTGATCGATCACGCCGAGCAGCTCGGTGAAATATTCGTTGCACTCCAAAACCACCGCGCCCAGCTTTTTCTTGACCTTTTCGTTTTGCAGTGCAAGTCCCTTGGCCATGCGTGCAAAGAGCGTGTGCCCCTCGCTTGCCAGCGCGGTCAGCTCCCGCAAAAATACGCGCCCGTAGGGGGTGGAAAGCGGATCGTACGCGCCGTTTTCGATCTCCCGAGCCGAGCGTGAAATGACCGAGAGCCCCTCGGTGTAGGTCGAGAGCTTGCGGTAGATCTCCAGCAGGGCCTCGGTAAAGGGCTCCTCGGAGCGCAGCGTGCCGAAAATATCGGCCAAGCGGTGAAAATCGGGGTGCGCGGCGTACATGCAGTCCAGCGTTGCTCTCATCAGCTCGGCCTGCAAGGGCAGAAGCTCCGCGTCGTCCGCCATACGGAACGATGCGGGGAGCTCGGTCGCCTCAAAATGTGCCTTTACAAGGTCGAGATAAAAGGAGTCGATGGTCGAGATGGCGGCGCCGCCCAGCAGCATCAGCTGATGTGCCAGATGGCGGTTGCTCGGTTGGAGTGCAAGTGCCTCGGTGAGGGCCTTGGAGATGCGCGCGCGCAGCTCACCTGCGGCGGCACGCGTGAAGGTCACGACCAGAATACGCGAGATGTCGGCAGGGTGCTCGGGGTCGGTGAGGGACTGGATGATGCGCTCGGTGAGCACGGCGGTCTTGCCCGAGCCTGCCGCGGCGGAAACCAGTAGCGTGCGGTTGCGTTCGTTGATGGCGGCGCGTTGCGCCTCGGTCCAATTGCGTGCCATGGCTTCCTCCTTAATTTTTGGATTTTTGGGCGGCGCGGCAGACCGCGCCGAATGCACAGTAGTCACAGGGCATAATGCCGTCGCGCGGACGCGGCGTGGCCGAGGCGCTTCCTTGCTTCATGCGGTCGGTCAGGTGCACGATCGCCTCTTGCATTTGCGCGAACAGCTCGTCAAATTGCTCGTTTGAGAGCCGCGTCTGCGCCTTGGAGCGCCCGCCCCCCACAACATCGGGATCTCCCGATCGCGACAGCGCCTCCAGCACGGCGGGGTCGTCCAGCACCACGCCCTCGCGCACAAGACGCTGTGTGGCGTCGGCAAGAGCCGCCGCCTCGTCCTTGCGTGCGGGAGTGGTCTCGGTCTTGATCGCGGTGGAAAGGTAGGTCACCCCCGCAGGCAACAGTCGTGCATCGGGGGAGAGCCCCAGTGATTCGGTGAGCGCGCGGTGCGTTTTTGCACACAGCGCGTACAGATACAGCGGCATCTGCATGCCAAAGCCGCGACGGATCTCCTCCATGTCAAATTTCTTCGAGCCTGTTTTGTAGTCGGCTACGCGCAGGTAAGCGGTCTGCGCATCCTTGCGCCAGACGTCCACGCGGTCGATCTTGCCCGAGAGCGAGACGCGCTGTCCGCCCTCGCCCACCACGTCCGCACCCGTTTGCCCAAGGCGTTTGAGGTCAAATTCCAAAAACGCGGGCGTAAAGCGGCTGTCGGCAAGCTCGGTGAGAAGACCCGATACCACAAGCTCCGCCAGCTTTTCCAAGCGTGCAAAGAGCGCCTCGGTGCGGGGACTCGGCTCGTTGCCTGCGGCGATCAGATCACGGCGGTAGTCGTCGCAGCTCGCCTGTACCAGCCGCGCAATGCTCGCGTGATCCTTGGCGTCGGGCGGTGTCTGCATGCCCTGCACAGCCTGCACCGTGTGCTCGAGCACGTAGTGCAAAAACGTGCCCGTGTCGGCATAGCGCGGCGTGTCGCTTGCCTCCTCACGCAGGTGCAAAATGCGGCTGCAATAGTAGGCAAATTCGCAGGATGCGTAGCTTTCCAGCTGCGTGGGGCTGAACCGTCGCTCGCCAAAGAGCGCATCGGCGGTCTCGCGTGAAACGGCCGATGTCTCAGCATCTGTGCCTTTTGCCGCACGCAGGCTAAGGGCAGCCTCACCAAGTCCGTATTGCTCCAGCAGTGCCAAGGCATGCGGCTGCAGGTCGGGCGAGAGTGCCGGGTAGCAGTCCAGGAGCGCATCGGGCGACCAGACGCGCTCGAGTGGATCGCTCGCGTCGGTGAAAAACTCCTTTTTTTGAGGAAAGAGCGCACGCATGCGCTCCACAGCAAGCGAGGGCTCGTTGGCGCGCCCATCCGTGGCGGTCTTGGAATAGGAGAGCCACAGCGTCTCGCGCGGTGCGGCCAGCGCACGGCATACGTAGAACAGCTCGTCCGAGGCGGCGGTCGCGCGGTCGGCCGCAAGCTCGATGCCGAGCTCGGCCAGGCGCAGCTTGTCGGCAGAGGTGAGCAGGCCCTCGTCGGTCACGGTGCGCGGGAACTCGCCCGCATTCAAGCCCAGCACCAGCATATGGCGCACGCGATCGGTGCGCAGCATCGAGGCCGAGCCGACCGTGACCTCGTCGGCCGCGGTGGGAATGGTTCCGATGTCCACGGTCGAGAATACGAGCGTGAGTGCATCGGCAAATTCGCGTACCGAGATGGGCGTATTGCCCAGCGTGTCGGAAATGGTATTCAGCGCATCAAGCACCGTGCCGTACAGGCGTGAGAGCTCCTCGGCCTCGCGACGCTCGCCGTGTGCCAGACGCGCCGCAGCCTGTGTGCGCAGCTGTGCGGAAATATCCAGTGATTGCAACAGATCGGCCAGCGCATGTGCGCGTGCGGCGGCACTTTCGGCCTCGTCCAATGCGCGGTGGAAGGAAAGCAGAGGAGGAGCAAAGAGAGAGCGCGCGCGATTCGCACCCTCTAAGATGCGTTCACCCCGTGCCGAGCGCACGGTGGTGTAGCCGTCGGGATTTTGGGTAAAGGGCTCGGAATAGGCGCGTGCACCGCGCGGATGGCGTGCCGAGAGATAGGTCTCCAGCAGGTTGATATCGTCGGCGCAAACGCCCGAAAGCCCCGTTTTGAGGTAGCCCAGCACATCCTCCTCGCGCCAGCCGTAGGCATGGATGCGCAGTGCTTGCAGGATCAACTTGATCAGCGGACGCACCGTGATATCGGTCTTTTCCGAGAGGAAGCAGGGGATGCCCTCCTTTTCAAAAACGGCATCCAGAATACCGATCCATGCGTCGGCATCGCGCACCGTCACCGCAATATCGCGGTAGCGACTGCCCGCGCGCACCAGGCGCTGGATCTCGGCCGCGGCGGCCTCTGCCTCGGCAAGAGGGGTGGGGGCGACATGCAGGGACAGCGCATCCGAGTCGCACAGCGAAAGGGGCGCGGGCTCGGCGTTCATGTCAAAAATATGGCGCGCGAGATACGCGGGTGCGGTGGTGGCAGGGGGTACGGGCTCCTCGTCGAAAAAGACGCGCCGTCCCTCCTCGCGTGCAAGGCGCGCAAGGCGCGTGTGCGCGGCGGTAACAGAGGCCAGATGAATGCCCTCGTCTCTGTGTGAAAGAAGCGGAAAGGCCACGGTTACGGTGAGCGCGTGGCGAAGCAGCGCACGTAGTATAGTCAACTCCTGCGCGGTGAAATCGGTAAAGGAATCCACGTACACCGCGGTGTCACCCACCACGGCCTTGCCCTGTCCCAGCAACAGCTCGCCTGCACGCGTAAGGTCGTCCTCGGGGCGCGTGTGATCTGCGGCGGCACGCTCAAAGGCAGAGAGCACAAGGCCGAGATCGGTGAGCTTATCGGCAAGGGGCTCACCCGGCTTCATGCTGTCCGCGGCGCGCAGCAGATCGTCCGCACGCACGCAATAGGCCTTGCACTGTGCCTCGGTGGCCAGAAAATGACGGCAAAGGCGCGTGTCAGCCGCCGTGCTGCCGTAGCAGCGAAGCGCGGGAGAGAGCTCGCGCAGCGTGCGCCACATGAGCAGTGCGGCGGTCGCAGGGGTGGCATAGCGGTGCGACAGTCCTCCCAGCGTGCGGAAGGTGCGGTTGGCAAGGCGTGTGAAGTTGAGCACCTCGAACGAGAGCTGTGCCGCGGCAGGGAGCACCTCCAGCATCCGTCGCTCCACGCTCACGGTCTCCTGCTCGGGTACGAGCAAAATGGCGCGCTTGCCCGCCGCCAGATCGGCACGAATGCTTGATTCGATCACGGAACGGGTGCGGTCCGAGCCCGAACGGTAGAGAAAACGGATCATGCTTTGCCTCCTTGCTCAAAATATTCCAGATTGCGCAATATCACCTCGCGCCCGCGCCAGCTGTACGCGCGCATGGCAAACTCGGCGTCATTCATCTCGCGCACGCGCGCGGCGGTGAGGTGCGGAATGGCGCTCTCGCGGAAAAAGGGAATTTCGGAATACAGCGTTCCGCGCGCACGCGCACGCTTGGTGACGGGACAGGCCTCCTGACAGCGGTCGCATCCCCATGCGCTGCCGTTTTTCAGCACCGTTGCGGCCTCATCTTCGCTCAATTCACCCTTTTTCTGCGTGAGTGCCGAGAGACAGCTGTGCACTGCAAGTCCCACGGGGCAGGCGCGAAGGCACGCACCGCAATCCTCGCAGGTGCGCACCTCGCGCGGCGGTGCGTCGAGCACTGCGTCGGTGACGATCTCGCCGAGAAAAACGAAGGAGGAGTGCTCCTCGGTCAAAAACAGGTGATTGCAGCCAAACGAGCCCAGCCCCGCCTTGACTGCCGCCTCGGCCTCGGCTATGGGCGAGTGATCGGCAAAGCCCGCAAAGCGCTGCGCGGGGAAGCGTGCGTGCAGTACGGGCAAAAGCTCGTCAAAAAGCGTGCGGAAAAAGAGGTGATAATCACGCGAGACGGCGTAGGCCGAAATATTTCTTGCGGGATCGTCACATTCTGTGGTATAATAGGGTACAGCAAGCATAAAGGCGGTTCCGTCCGCGATTCCCGCGCGCTCCAGCAGATACGGGCGCGTCAGGGTACAGTGCGAGAGCGCGATGGGCGCTACCGCCGTAATGCCGCGTGCGCGCAGCAGCTCCTTGATCGTCTGTTCCATAAGATCCCGCCCTTTCGTTATGTATATTTTTATTATAGCAAAACCGCGCGCGATTTTCAATTATAAATCGCAAGAAATCGCAATTTCAGCCGATTTTTGCACCGCAGTCATCGAATCTTCACAAAGCACCGCTATACTGGGTGCAGAATCATCCAAAGGAGGAGAAGCTATGAACGAAAACGAGAACGGTCTCCATTCCGAAAACAACGAAAACGAACAACAGCCGATCTCGGCTGAGGTGCCGCCCATGTCCGAGCCGCAATGGTACAGCATCTCCTATCAGGGCGAGAGTGCACCTGCATGGGGCGCGCCGCAGGCAGGCTCGCCGCAAAACAAAAAGCCGCAGCGCGGCAAGAAGATCGCATTGATCGCGCTGGCTTTGGCCGTATGCATGCTGTTCTCGGCCCTGGCGGGCTTTGGCGGTGCGATGCTGGCCGGCGTTTTTGCCGACGGGCAGACCCAAATTCCCGAGATCGGGGGCGGTGAGAACGGCGCGGGCGGCAGTGGACTCGGTAGCCAGACGGGCATTCTTGGCGAGGGCGAGGAAGGGGTTTACCCGTACGACACCTCGATCCCGTATGATTTCACGGCAGTTACGGTTCCCAAAAACGACGGCTCAACGCTGGCAGGCTCGACCAACGGCTCGGCAGGGAACGCGGTCGGCACGGTGATGCAGGTTGCTGCCGCGGTGAAGGACAGCGTGGTTGAGATCATGACCACGACCGCCACCTATCAGGGCATTACCGCAGGTGCGGGCAGCGGCGTGATCATCCATGCCGACGGCATTATCGTCACCAACCACCACGTCATTGACGACGCGTCCACCGTTCGCGTGCGCCTCACCAACGGCCACACCTATGCGGCTTATTTGCGCGGCAGTGACGAGGCGGGCGATATCGCCATTCTCAAGATCCAGCCGCAGGAAACACTTACCGTTGCGCGTCTTGGTTACAGCGGCGCGCTTGCGGTCGGTGAGGACGTGATCGCCATCGGCAACCCGCTTGGGATGCTGGGCGGCACGGTGACCGACGGCATTATCAGCGCGCTGGAGCGCGAGGTTGAGGTCGACGGTGTGACCATGACGCTGCTGCAAACCAACGCCGCCATCAATTCGGGCAACTCGGGCGGCGGACTGTTCAACCTTGCAGGGGAGCTGATCGGTGTGGTCAACGCCAAATACGCCGCCAGCGGCGTGGAGGGGCTGGGCTTTGCCATTCCCGTGGACACCGCCGCGGTCTCGGTCGGTCATCTGCTCGAAAAGGGGTATATCCCGGGCATTCCCGCACTCGGCGTGACGCTCACCGAGATCCAGGTGCGCAACAACGGCATACTCATGACCGCCCCCTGTGTCTACGATGCGGGCAGCACCGCACTGCAAAAGGACGATCTGATCTGGGCACTGGACGGCACGACGGTCGCCGTCGGCACGGGCAGCTCGGTCTCCTCGCTTGACACGCTGAAAAATGTGCTGCGCGCCAATTACAGGGTAGGGGATACCGTCACGCTGACGGTCTACCGCCCGAACGGATCGACCTATGAGCAAACCACGGTTTCAGTCATGCTGACCGAGTATATCCCCACGTAAAAAATCCAAGATCGGGAAGGGAAGCAAATGTATCATATTTTGGTTGTAGACGACGAGGCCCGTATTCGTTCCATCGTGCGCAAATATGCGGAATTTGAGGGGCATACCGTCACCGAGGCGGGCGACGGCATGGAGGCGGTGCGCTTGGCGCGCCGTGAGGAATTTGACATTATCATTCTCGATATCATGATGCCCGAGCTGGACGGGTTTTCTGCCTGCCGTGAGATACGCAAGGTCAGCGAAACCCCAATCATTATGCTCTCGGCACGCGGCGAGGAGTACGACAAGATCAACGGCTTTGAGCTGGGCATTGACGACTACGTGGTCAAGCCCTTCTCCCCCCGCGAGCTGATGCTGCGGGTGGATGCTGTGATGAAGCGTGTTTCGCGCAAGCGCGAGGCGTCCAAGGCCGAAAATCAGATCGTTGAGATTGACAATGGGGGCTTGCGGGCCGATCTCACCGCGCGCATCGTCTATATCGACGGCGCACGGGTGGAGATGTCGCCCAAGGAATACGATCTGTTCTTTTATCTTTTGCGTAATCGCAATATTGCCCTCACACGCGAGCGACTGATCTCCGAGGTCTGGGGCTACGACTTTTTCGGTGACGCACGCACGCTGGATACGCATATCAAGCTCTTGCGCAAGACCCTTGGGCGTTACAGCGACTGTATCGTGACGCTGCGTGGCGTGGGCTATCGCTTTGAGGAGAAGCAGGCATGAGAAGCGCCGAGATGAAGCCGAGCAAGCGCCGCCATTCGGGCATCCGTTGGCGGCTTTTTGCGGGTCTGACCTCCTTTACACTGCTGACGCTGGTCCTGGTCTGGGTGTTCTTGATCCGCTTGCTTGGCTTTTTTTACGAGAAGGAGCGCTTCGTTGAGCTGCGCCAGATCTCGGCCGAGCTCGCGGGCCATCTGAATGACCCGAACCTTGCCGCCGAGGTCGAGCGCATCGCGCTGGATAAGGGAATCTGTATTCGTGTGTTTTGCGTAGAAGGGGGAAAGGCCGTCCAGGTCGCCGACGCCGACGTTACACTGGATTGCATCATCCACCACGTCTCGCCCGAACAGTTTGCACGCTTTCACGAGGATGCAAGGGCGGGCGGCGGCACCTACGAGCGGCGCATGGAGTTTGATACCTCGGCCGGGGACGAGGAGGGGGGCTTTCACGTTCCGGGCTTTGATGCGCATCTTGGGAACGTACACGCCGTGCACGCGCGTGTACTGAATGTGGACGGGAAGGAGTTCTTTTTTGCACTGGACTGTGAGCTCACGCCTGTTCGCGCCATCGTCAACACCCTTGAGGTGCAGTTTTTCTGGATCGCGGGCTCGATGCTCGCGGTCACGGTTCTGCTCTCCTTTATCTTCTCGCGGCTCATCACAAAGCCGTTGGCCACCATTACCGAGCAGGCACGGGGGCTCGCAGAGGGGAATTACGAGACCGACTTTACAGGGCGGGGCTACCGTGAGGTGCAGGATCTGGCCGATGCGTTGAATTTCGCCGCGCGCGAGATCCGTTCCACCGACCGCTTGCAAAAGGAGCTCATCGCCAATATCTCGCACGATCTGCGCACTCCCCTGACGATGATCCGAGGGTACAGCGAAATGATGCGCGACATTCCGGGGGAAAATTCGCCCGAAAACGTGCAGGCCATTATTGACGAGACCACGCGCCTCTCGGAGCTGGTCAACGATCTCATGGATCTCTCCAAGCTGCAGGCGGGCACGCACAAGCCCGAGCCCACGGTCTTTGATCTGACCGAAATGGTGCGCGATACGATGCAGCGCTACGATCAGCTCATTCGTCACGAGGGCTATCGCATTACCTTCTCTGCGGTGGGGAGTGCCTTCGTGCGCGCCGACCGCACGATGATTTTGCAGGTGATCTACAACCTGATCAACAACGCAGTCAACTATACGGGTGAGAATCGCCACGTGCTGGTGACCGAGACGTTGCACGACGGTGTTGTGCGCCTCTCGGTGGCCGACAGCGGCGAGGGCATCCCCCCCGATAAGATCGAGCAGATCTGGGATCGCTATTACCGCGTGGATGCGGTGCACAAGCGCGCCGTGATGGGCACGGGCCTTGGCCTGTCGATCGTCAAGGGCGTGCTGGAGGCACACGGGGCGAACTACGGTGTGGACAGCGCCGTGGGTGTGGGAAGCGTGTTTTGGTTTGAGCTGCCGCTGCTTGATGTGAACGAGCAGGACGGGCAAGACTTGTAATCCTGCACCGAATGTGCTAAAATAAAAAAAGCGACAGCGCCGTGTGCGGTACGAAATGCCGCACACGGCGCTTTGAAGGAGGAAACGGTATGGAGTGGTGGCAAGCGGCACTGCGTTGCCCGATCTGCGAGGGTGCTATGCACCGCGAGGAAAGGAGTCTTTGGTGTGACGGCGTGCGCCGCCACTGCTTTGATCTTTCAGCCGAGGGCTATGTGAATCTGGCCTCTGCCCGCGCCGCGGGCGGCGGTGACGATGCTGCCCTGATCGCGGCACGCACCGCCTTTCTCTCGGCGGAGCATTACGCGCCGCTTTCCGATCGGGTGTGCGCACTGGTGTCGCAGCACGCGCCCGGGGGACTGGTGGCGGATGCGGGCTGCGGAGAGGGCTATTATACGCGGAATCTGGCCGCGCACGGCCTGCACGTGCTTGGATTTGATCTCTCCAAGCGGGGTATCCGTTCGGCTGCGCGTGCCGCACGCGGGCAGCAAAACTGCCTGTTTGCGGTTGCGGGCATCTATACGCTTCCCGTGGCCGACGGCACGCTGGATGCGGTGGTGAGCCTGTTTGCCCCCGTTGCTGAGCAGGAGTTTTTGCGCGTGCTAAAGCCCGGCGGCGTGCTTTTGACCGTCGGCGCGGGTGCCGATCATCTTTTCTCACTCAAGCGCGTGCTCTACGATGCACCCACGCGCAACGAGGCGCGCGCCGATGCACCCGTCGCCATGACCGAGGTGTGCCGCGAACGACTGACCTATCCAATGGAGCTCACGGCCAAGGATGCACAGAATCTGTTTGCCATGACGCCGTATTTTTACCGCACCTCGCGCGAGGGGCGGGAGCGTCTGGACGCCTGCACGCGCCTTTCGTGCGAGGCGGATTTTGAGATCGCACTTTATCGCAAATAAGCACGCCACGGCGTGAGATACGGACAGAAAAACAAGAACGGAGCCGTGCGGCTCCGTTCTTGTTTGTTTTAATACCGTTTCGGGGTCAATCGAACGCATTGGGGGTCGTGGGCATCGCGCGGCGGGGGGATGCCATGTAGGGCGCGACCTCGTCACGCCAGCGCAGATAATGTGCGGTGGTCTTGTGGTGTGCCACAGCGTCCGCATCGCGAAAGACCTCGTACAGCACGAACTTGGTGGGGTCGTCGTTGCTTTGCAGCACGTCAAAGCGTACGTTGCCCGCTTCCTTGCGGGTGTTTTCGTGGTTGTAGAGCGTAACGGCGCGGAAGGCCTCCACGTTCTCGGGCTTCACGTCAACGAATACAAGTGTTGCGATCATATTCATTCTCCTTTTGTTTTTACATTCGGCATCATCGGCGATGCCGTCTTTTTTGTTTTTTTTGCCGTGTGGAGATACATGCGCCGACCAGTGAGGCAAGGATCACCGCGGCACGCAGCCCCAGCGCCCGTGCGCCCGTGTCGCCGTGCCCCCATGCGTCGGGCAGGAAGAGTGCGATCAGGGCAAGCAGGAGCACCAAAAGCACGCCCTCGAAAAGTCCGCAGAGCAGGAAGGCGCGGCGGTGATGGATGCGCGTTGCTATCGCACCGCCGCAAAACGCGGTGATGTAGAGCACCGCAAGCGCGGCAACGGTGTGATAACGGTCAGGATCCTTTGTGAGCAGGAGCAGCGCGGTTGCGAGAAAAAGAAGCAGCAAGCCGAGCGCCGCCGTGATCGGGAGCGCGGTCAGCACGCTCTTTGCCAGGGCAGGGAACGCCGTGGCGTTCTCGCTATCGGAGGGGGAACGTCCCCCACGTCTTGCTGCTTTCTTTCGCTTTGCGGTCATGATACACGCCTCCTTCAATACAACGGTTATTCCATTGTATGAGGAGTGCGGCTGCAATTAGACCTCTTGGTTCTCGGTTTTTTCGGCCTCGGGCAGATCCTCGGCGGCGGGTGCGTCGGCAATGGCGACGTCCTCGGCGGATGCCTTTTTCTCGGCCTTGGCTTTCTTTAGCCTGTCGGTCTTGAGCGCGGGCTTGTCCTCGGCGGCCACGGCGGGCTTCTCCTCAACGGGCGGATTCTTTGCAGCCTCGCGTGCGGCCTTGGCATCCTCTGCGCGCACGTCCACGTTGCGAACAGCGGTCTTGAGGAAGCGAATGCGCGTGTGATCACGCGTGGTCTCCAGCACGAAGGTCTCTTCCTTAATGCTGACGATCTTGCCGATGATACCGCCGATGGTCGTGACCTCGTCTCCAACCATCAGGTTGTTGCGCATCTCGGCGGCGGCGCGCTCCTGCTTCTTTTGCGGGCGGATGCCGAAGAAATAGAACACCGCAACCACAGCGGCGATCATAAGGATTGTGGTCCACATACTGTATACCTCCAAAACATAATTGTTACCATTATAACCTTTTTCTTCCATAATTACAACCCCTTATTTGTAAATATTTTAGAAAGATGGCTTTTTTATCCGTGAGTGTTGAAAAAAGTGCGATTCTGTGTTATACTGTTAAGGAATATAATTTTGTGAATCAGGAGCGTGTCCATGCCGTACATCCAATACCCCGAATGTGGGCAGATCATCAATACACACGGCTGCCGCGGCGGCGTCAAGATCGACCCGTGGTGCGACTCTCCCGCGGTGCTGGCCGCCCTGCAAACCGTCTACCGCAAGCAAAACGGTGAAATGGTTGCGTACCGCGTTCAGCGCGCCGCCGTTTCGGGCCGCTTTGTGGTGGCCGAGCTTTCAGGCGTGGAGACCATGGAGGCGGCCGATGCCCTGCGCGGCACGGTGCTGTACGCCTCGCGTGACGATCTCGGCATCCCCGAGGGTGTGCTGCTGGTGGCGGAGATCATCGGCCTGCCCGTTACCGATGCACGCACGGGCGTGCGACTTGGCACGGTCAAGGACGTGATCCATCCCGCGCATACCGATATTTACGTGATCAACACCGAAAAGGGAGAGGCAATGGTGCCCGTGGTGCCCGAATTCGTGCAGAGCGCGGATCTGGAGCGCGGCGTGTATCTCACACCGATCGAAGGGATGTTTGACTGATGCGATTTGATATTATGACGCTGTTCCCGGAGCTTGTGGAGCACGTGCTCGGCCAGAGCATCATCGGGCGCGCGCAGAAATGTGGCGCGGTCGAGATCCACGCCCACAACATCCGTGACTATTCCAAGGATAAGCACCGCCGCGTGGACGACACGCCCTACGGCGGCGGCAAGGGGATGCTGATGATGGCGCCCCCCATTTACGACTGCTACTCTGCGATCGTGGCCGCGGCAGGCGCGTGCGAAAAGCGCCGTGTGGTCTATTTGTCTCCGCGCGGCAAGGTCTTTGACCAGAGCAAGGCGCGCGAGCTTGCTGCGCTGGATCATCTGATCCTTTTGTGTGGCCACTATGAGGGCGTGGATGCACGCATCATCGAGGAGATCGTGGACGAGGAGATCTCGATCGGCGATTTTGTGCTCACGGGCGGCGAGCTGCCCGCGTGCCTTTTGGTAGATGCCGTGGCGCGCCTCACGGACGGTGTGCTGGCCGCACCCGAGTGCTATGAGAACGAGAGCCTTTCGGCAGGGCTTTTGGAATATCCGCAATACACGCGCCCCGTGGAGTTCCGCGGGCGCACCGTGCCCGAGGTCCTGCTCTCGGGGCATCATGCCAACATTGAAAAATGGCGCGCCGAGCAATCGCTTGCGATCACGCGCGCACAGCGCCCCGATCTGCTGGAAAAATGATCGGCCAAAAGTAAAACAGGAAGGAGGGGGATACCGTGAAGAAAAGCATCGTGAAGGACAGTGCCATTGCTCGCTTTTTTGATCTGCTGACGAATTACGTTTATTTTGCGCTGTGCGGCGGTCTGCTCGGAAGGATCTTTTCTGCTTACGAGCGATCGGACGCCATCTTCCGCACCTCGCATCTGGGCCGCTTTTCGCGCGCCGATCTCGGCGGTGGCAGGTGGCACCGCGCATTTCGCCGAAACGTGGCACTCGCCATGGATCGCAATCCGCTGTTGCGCGGTATTCGGTGGCTCACGCATCAGCTCCTCACCTGCAGTCTTCGCACCGTCGGGCTGTTTTTGATCACAACGGGTGCGTATTCCGCCATTGTTTACTGGCTTTCCGAGGTGATCTGGCGCGGAGACGATATTGCCTGGACCTATATCGCCGTCAGCCTTGTGGCGCTGCTGCTCGGCATCATTCTGCTGTTTTCCGATCTCTCGCTTGGCTTCGCGCTGCAAAACGGACTTTTCTTCCATGGTGTGCTGATGCCCCTGCTCGGCATTTCGGACGATACACTCAAGAACATTGATGCACGCGGCCGACAGGGCTACGTGGTGGCCATACCGCTGGGCATGGCGACCGGTGCGCTGGGCGCGTTGACGCATCCGCTTTGGTTGCTCGTTGCCTTCTTTGCGCTTTTGTTGGTGCTGGTTATTCTGGCCATTCCCGAAACGGGTGTGATGCTGCTGCTCGTGTTCCTGCCCTTTGTCGGCTTTTTGCCGAACGCCTCTGCGTGGGCGGTGATCGCGGTCGTGCTGCCCCTCATTGGCTATATCGGTAAGCTGTTGCGCGGCAACCGTGCCTTCCATCTGGAGGTGCAGGATTTCGCCGTGCTGCTCATGGTCGTGTTCTTCCTGCTCTCGGGTGTTTCGCTTTCGGGGGACGGTGCATTTGCACGCGCACTTTGCTCCGCGGTGTTGATCTGCTCGTATTTTCTCGCGGTGAACGTGATCGCCACGCCTACCTGGCGCAAGCGTTGTCGCATTGCTATGCTGGTGGGAGCGTCGGCGGCCTCGGTCGTGGCGATCGTTCAGTTTATCCTTGCGGTCGTGAACGCCCGCGGACAGGGACTTGCCATGGCAGACTTCGGCATGGCGGTGCGTGCGGGCTTTGCAGACAGCACCACCTTTGCTTATTTTTTGGTTCTGGTCTTTCCGTTTGCCCTCGCACAGCTGGTCAAGAGCCGTCAGCAGTATCGCTTCGTGCTCGGCTTTTGCTGTGTGCTGATCGCGGGTGCGGCGGTGCTTTCCTGGGTGCAGAGCGTGTGGATGGCCATGGTTTTGATCGTGGCAGTCTTTTTCCTGATCTACGAGCGTCGCTCCTTCCCCGTTCTTCTCTTGGGCACGACCCTGCTTTCTACGGCGTATCTCATGCTGACGCGTGCGGCACGCACGCGCACCATCGCGGCTCTGCGCGCCACCTCGGACGTAACTTTTGCACAGCGGACGGGCATGGGGCGGACGGTGCGGGAGATCTTTTTCGGCCGCGGTACGGGTCTGTATAGCCTTGACACGGGTATCTCGCATTTCCTGTTTGGACTCGGGAATGGGGGGCTGGAGACGGTCTGCTCGCTTTACACCGCAGTCGATCCGAGCTTGGCCGCGCGCTCGTGTAATTTCTGGACGTACCATCTGCTCGAGCAGGGGGTATTTGGACTGATCGGGCCGATTTTGTTCTTCTTCCTCTTACTGCAAAATTGCTTCTCGGTACTCTGTAGCCCGATCGGCGCACGCAAATCCCCCATGCCGATCGCGGGTGTGTGTATGACGGTCGGTGTGCTGTTCGTCAGCCTTTTCCGCTATGCGTGGTATGATCCCGCGGCACTTGCACTTTTCTTTGTGGTTGCCGCACTGGTGGTGGCCGATGCGCGCGCCGAGCGCCGTCGCGGACTCTGTGCTATGGATGCCGCGGAAAACAGCGAGACCTATGTGGAATTTGAGTATTACGTCGGCGGTGCTGCTGCACGCAAGCACACGGGCACTTGATAAAGGAGGTCTTTTATGAATCACGAAAAGAACGATAGCGCTTTGCAGGGCGAGCAGACCCCGCGCCGCAAGCGCGGCTTTGGTAAGCAGCCCTCATCGGATCACGAGAAAAAGGATCAAAGCCGCCGTTGGCTGTTTTGGACGGTCGACATTCTTCTGGTGGTGGCGATCGTGGCGGCTGTTTTGGTCGCGGTCTCGCTTCTCACGCCCTTCTCGCTGTTCGGCTCAGGTGAGGATGAGCTCCGCAGCATCACCTATACGGTGGAGTTTGTGGGTGTAGACAGCGAACAGGTGAGCCAGCTCAAGGTGGGTGACACCGTAACGGACGTAAAAACAGGGAGCGTGATCGGCACGGTAAGTGCCATCAACAACCGCCCCTATGAGGTCTATACCGACACGCCGATCCCCGACAAGGAGCTGGGGGAGGACGTGTACGTGGTTGGAACGTATACCTATCCCGATTCGTATGTGACGCTTACTGTCACCATCAGCGTTACCGCGGAGTACCGTGCAGGCCTCGGCTATTCCGCAGAGGATTGCCGCATTGCGGTGGGCAGCGAATATGAGCTTCGCTTCCCGAGCTATACCGCAAGCGGTAGCTGCATTGGCATGCGTGAGTAAAGGAGGAGAGAAATATGGAAAAGGAAAAGAAGGTCGGCATACGCCGCCGCTTCAATGTTCTGGATGCCGTTTTGATCCTTCTGGCCGTCCTTTGCATCGTGGGCGTCTGGCAAAGGAAGAATCTACAGGAGCTGTTTGCATCGGGCGAAACGCTGGAGGAATATACCATTACCTTTGAGGTGCGCGAGCTGCGCAGCACCACCGTCGATTTGCTCACCAAGGATACCGCCTTTTACCTTGTGGACGGAGAGGACACTGTGGCACTGGGAACGTTGACCGAAAATGTGTCCGCATCGGCGGCCACGGTCTATTTGCAGAAGCCCGATGACGGCGAGACGGTTGAGGCCGTGTATCCGCAGGATGAATACGATTACCGTCTGGACGTAAAGGGTGCGCTTGCCTGCCGCGGAACGCTGCATGAGGAGCATTTCCACGTGGAGGGAAAGGTGCATCTCACGGTCAATCAGGTGATCCGCATCTATTCGGAGAAGGTGGATTTGGAGATCCGCATTACGGGGATCGAAAGGGTCGAATAATCGTCATTTTTCACAAGCGATCACTCTTTTTCGGTGCAAAATACCAAAAAAATGCCAGTTGATTTTTGGGTTTGAGTTTGCTATACTATACTATAGTAGTAAACTATCGGTACTGTGCCCGTAGCGGAGTGCCGAGAAGAAATGGAGCGTTTGACTTATGATTACTCGCGATATCACCATTACCAATGCGATCGGCCTGCATGCGCGTCCCGCCACGTTTTTCATTCAAAAGGCGAATAGCTACAAGTCCTCGATCTGGGTGGAGAAGGAGGATCGCAAGGTCAACGCCAAGAGCTTGCTCGGCGTGCTGTCTTTGGGTATTGCACAGGGCATGACCATCAAGCTGATCGCGGACGGAACCGATGAGACCGATGCGCTGGAGGGTATCACGCATTTGGTTGAGTCCGGATTTCAGGAATAACCGAACAGGAGACTGTTCCAAGCAGCGGGGCACCTAAAGGGGCCCCGCTTTTTTCGAGAGGAGGTGGGCGCATGCAAAATGAAGCACTTGGTGGGCAGCTGCTGGAAAAGGCAAATCACCTGCCGCTATCGCCGGGCGTCTATCTCATGCGCAACCGAGAGGGGCGCGTGATCTACGTCGGCAAGTCACGCAAGCTCAAAAACCGTGTTTCCCAGTATTTTCAAAACAGCACCAAGCACATCAAGACCGCACGCATGGTGGCGCAGGTCGCCTCGTTTGATTACTACCTGTGCGAGACCGAGATCGAGGCACTGGCGCTGGAAAATACGCTGATCAAGCAGTACAATCCCAAATACAATATCCGCCTCAAGGATGCAAAGTCCTATCCGTATATCAAGATCACGGCCGAGCCGTATCCGCGCTTGCAGTTCACGCGAAGCCGCACGGCGGACAAGGGGCGTTATTTCGGCCCGTATTCGGGTGCGTCTGTGGTCAGCTCGGTGTTGCATGCACTGCAACGGACACTGCGCTTGCCAAGCTGTAACCGCCGCTTCCCGCGTGACATCGGCAAGGAGCGTCCTTGTCTGTACTATCGCCTCGGACAGTGCTGCGGCGTTTGCACGGGTAAGGTGAGCGAGCAGGAGTACGGCGCGCTCATTCAGTACGCGGCCGAGATCCTGCGGGGCAACACGGCCGCTGTGCGCCGTGCGTTGCGTGAGGAAATGGAGCAGGCGGCCGAGGCGGAGCGCTTTGAAAGGGCGGCAGCTCTGCGCGACACGCTTTTTGCGCTGGAAAAGCTCTCGCAAAAGCAGAAGGTGGTGGCCTCGCCCGATACAAATGAGGATGTGTTCGGCCTGTGGCGCGATGATTTCGGTGCCGCGATGACGGTGTTTTATATCCGTGAGGGCGCGCTTGTGGACAAGCGCGAGGTCGTGTTTGGCGCGGATGAGATCGTGGATGAAGAAAGTCTGCTATCCTTCCTTTATGCGCATTACCGCGATCGCACGGATATTCCGCCCCGTGTGCTGCTCTCCTTTGCCATTCCAAAGGAGGATGAGGAGCTGCTTTGCACATCGCTCTCGGATCTGGCCGAGCGACGTGTCAGTGTTCACACCCCTGAGCGCGGCGCGCGCAAGCAGCTGTGCGAGCTGGCCGTGCGCAACGCAGCAGAGCGCATGGAGAGTGCGCGCCGCGAGAGCGAGAAAAACGACGAAAATGCCGTGCGCCTGGCGCGGCTGCTGGCACTTGAGGTGGTCCCGTCGCGCATTGAGAGCTACGATATTTCCAATCTCGGCAGCGAGCACAAAACCTGTGGCATGGTCGTGATGGAGGATGGGAAATTCAAAAAAAGCGACTATCGCAGCTTTCAGATCCGCACGGTCGAGGGCAGCGATGACTATGCCTCCATGCGTGAGGCGCTTGCGCGCCGCTTTGCCCATTTGAAGGATCCCGAGGGCGCGTTTGCGATCCCGCCTGACCTGATTTTGCTGGACGGCGGCCGCACACATGTCGCAACCGTGCGCGCGCTTGCCAAGGAGCTCGGCATCGACGTGCCGATCTTCGGTATGGTCAAGGACGAATTTCACAAAACGCGCGCGCTTTGCAGTGACACCGAGGAGATCTCGGTCGCGCGCGACCGCGGGGTATTTTCGATGATATACCGCTTGCAGGAGGAGGTCCACCGCTTCTCGCTCAAGCGGATGAGCAGCGCAAAATCCGCGACGCTGCGGACCTCGTCGCTGGAAAAGATCCCGGGCGTGGGTAAGGCGAAGGCCGGGATATTGCTTTCGCACATGGGCACGCTTTCGGCGGTGCGGACGGCCGAGCGCGAAGCACTGGCCGCGGTGCCGGGCATCGGGCCCGTGCTGGCGGACAAGATCTACACCTATTTTCACGGACAGGAGGGGGCAGAGCCATGATGCGAATTATCACGGGAAGTGCCAGAGGAACCAAGCTGGAGGCCCCTGCGGGGCTTGCCACGCGCCCCACGGCAGAGCGCGTGAAGGAGGCCGTTTTCTCGATGCTTATGGCCGAGTGGGAGGGCCGCCGCGTGCTCGATCTGTTTGGGGGCTCCGGACAGATGGCACTGGAGGCACTCAGCCGCGGTGCGGCCGAGGCGGTGGTGGTGGATGCGGCGCACGAGGCGATCGGTGTGATTGAACGCAATGCCGCACGCACACACCTGGCCGACCGCACGAAGATCGTGCGATCCGACGCGCTTTCCTTTCTCAGATCCTGCCGCGAGCCCCCGTTCCATTATGTTTTTCTCGACCCCCCATACGCATCGGGGCTTTTGCCAAGCTGTCTTTCCTTGCTTGCTGAGTGCGGACTGCTTGCCGAGGGCGCGCGCGTGATCTGCGAGGCGGGCAGGGCCGAGGACGTGTTTGGAGACGATGCCGCACTTGCCAAGCGCTTTCGTGTGCTGAAGTGCAATCGCTACGGTGCGGCGCATATTGTAATTGTAACACTGGTAAAGGAGGATTTGGCATGAGCCGTGCTTTGATCCCCGGCAGCTTTGACCCGATCACCGTAGGGCACGTGGATATTATCAAGCGCGCCGCAGCGCTTTACGATGAGGTCGTGGTGGCGGTTATGATAAATGATCAAAAAACATATGCTTTTGACATGGAGGAGCGCGCGGAAATGGTGCGCCTTGCCGTGGCAGAGCTGCCTCGCGTGCGTGTGGTTGCCGATGACGGGCTGCTTGTCGATCTGTTTGACCGCGTTGGCGCGGATGTCATCGTCAAGGGTGTGCGCAACGAGGCGGACCGCGCGTATGAGGAGCAGATGGCAAGCTGGAATCACACGCACAACCCGCGCGCACTCACCGTGCTTTTACAGGCAGCCGATGATTTTGAGAGCGTCAATTCCACGCGGGCGCGTGAGCTCTTGCGCGAGGGGAAATCGGTCGATGGGCTGCTGCCGCCCGCCGTTGCGGCGTATGCGGCGCGAAAATTTCGAACGGAGGGGCAAAATGAAGGCCTATAAGCGATATTTTTTGATGCGGGTCGTTGTGTCTGCGCTGTTTGGTGTGGCGTGCGGCGTGCTGCTCCTTCTGATGCGGCCCTATGCTGAGGAGATCTTTGATGTTTTGCTGATCGCGATGGGATTGCTTACCGCTGTAATCAATCTACCCGCATTTTTTCTTGCTCTGCGCAGCATTCACCGCCGCGGTGAGTGGATCAATCTTACGGTTGCGATCCTCTCGATCCTGCTTGGCGTGGCACTGACGCTCTTAAAGGGCGATGCGTTGATTATACTGCTCGTTTTGTTCGCCGCAGTGCTTCCGTTGGCGCGCATTGTTTTGGTCACGGCACATGCACGGCAGCTTCGCCGTGAGCTGCCCCGTATTGCGCTGGGGGGCGCAATGCTGTTCTTTTTGCTCGCAGAACTGGAGGAATGGGTGTTTTTAGTGGGCGCGATCGCGCTTTTTGCCCTTTCGGCACTTTATCTTGTGCACGGCATTCTCACGCTGATCTTCCGCATCCCCAACGAGGACGGGCAGGATAACGAATAAAAAAGAGCAGGCTTCTTCACAGAAAGAAGCCTGCTCTTTTTGTTTTGCAAAGCGGAAAATAAAGCATTACGTTCGGAAATATCGAAATATGAAAATAGAAAATCTTGTTTTATATTTAGAAAAACAATATTAAAAATTGGAATTTAGTCCAAAACCGTGCAAAGCCCTTCGATGATGTCGCTTGCCATCAGCGAATGAGAGCCGACACGCTTGCGTGCCTCGTCGCCTGCAAGTGCATGCGCCAGAACACCGCGTGTGGCGGCTATAAGAGGGGATGCGCCGCCTGCCGCAAATGCTGCGATGACGCCTGCCAGCACGTCGCCGCTGCCGCCCGTGGCCATTCCGCTGTTTCCGTGTGCGTTCACGTAGATATTTGTGCCGTCGGAAATGACGGTGCGTGCATCCTTGAGCACGACAAGCGCGCCCGTTGCTTCCGCGAGCTTGCGTGCCGCCTCGGGTAGATCGGCCGTGAGCATCGCGATGGGAGTTGCCGTAAGGCGACTCATCTCACCCAGATGCGGTGTGAGGATCACGGGAGCGGTCGTTTTCACAAGTAATGCAAGTAAGGAGCTGTCGGCCGCGATGGCGTTTAGCGCATCGGCATCCACCACAAGGGGCACGCGTGCGTGCTCCAGCACCAACGCTACGAGTCGGTCGGTACAAGTGCCGTGCGAGAGCCCCATGCCAAGCGCGACAGCGTCCGCATGCGCCAGCGCGTCGAGCAAGCACCTGCGGTCAAGCGCGGCGGGGTCATACAGTGTGAGCAGTGCCTCGGGGAGCTGGGTCTGATAGATGATGCGGTTCTCGGTGGGAGCGAGAATCTCCACAAGCCCCGCACCTGCGCGGTAGGATGCTTTTGCGGCAAGATAGCCTGCGCCACTCATGCCAACCGAGCCGCCGATGATCAGCACACGGCCAAAGGTGCCCTTGTGTGCGCGCGCAGGGCGGGAGGGGAGAGCTGCAAGATCGGCACGCTCCAGTTGAAATGCGTTGCATTCCCGCACGGGAATACCGATGTCGGCCACGGTGGTGATGCCGCAGAGCTCGGCACCCGGATAGAGCAGATGCCCGCGCTTGCGTGCGGCGATGGCCACCGTGCGCGTGGCGCGCACCGCAACGCCCTGTATCCCGCCCGTGTCGGCACAGACCCCCGAGGGAATGTCGATGGCAAGCACGGGAACGGCGCTTTGATTCAGTGCACGGATGTGTGCCGCGGCACTCCCCTCGACGGGGCGTGTGAGACCGATGCCGAAAATAGCATCCACCGCGGCGCTCACGCCGTCAAGCGCGGGCGTTGTGCAAACGCGCACAGACGGTGGGAGCAGGGAATATTGCCGCGCACATTCGGTGCTCATCGCATCGGCGTCGGGCGTGCCGTCCTCTCGGAGCCTTCCGCAATAACAGACCGCCGCGTCCCCGCCCTGCTCGGCAAAGAAGCGCGCCATGGCAAGCCCGTCGCCGCCGTTGTTGCCGCCGCCGCAGAAAAAGACCACACGCGTGGTATCGAAATGCATCTGGAGCTCGCAGAGTGCGGCATAGGCCGCGCGCTCCATCAGCACGCGCGAGGGCGTGCCCCCTTCGATGGTCGCAAGATCTGCGGCGCGCATCTGCGCCGCGCTCGGCAGTGGTAGCATACAGCATCCTTTCCGCACCGTGGTGCATGAAACTTCCTGCTTATTGTACCACATTTCCCGTATTCGCGCAAGCGTTGCCGCTTAAATAATCGCGCTTTTTGCATTAATACAGGTCGTAGCGGTGCATTTTTTTTAATGCTACAATAAAATTACCTTATAAAAGGAGATTATATTTATGAAAAACGTTTGCTTTCTTTGCAATCCTGCGATTAAGTTCGAATCCCGCGAGCATCCTTGGGGTGCAGGCCGCTTTTACACCAACGCGGGCCTGACGCTTGAGCCCGAGGAGGGACTTGCGAGCTTTCGCTTTGATTTCAAGCTCCCCCGGGACACCGCACGCCTTGTGCTGCGGGCCACGTCGCTTGGTGTGTTCGAGCTTTTCCTCAACGGTGCGCGCATCGGCAATGAGGAGATGAAGCCGGGCTGGACCGACTATCATTGCCGCGTGTTTGAGTTTGAATATGACGCGCTCGCATTTGCAAAGGCAAGCAACACCTTGGTCGCACAGGTCTCGCGCGGCTGGTGGAGCGGGCGCATTTCCATGGGTGAATACGGCTGGAACACGCTGGCCTTCGCGGCTGAGATCGAGGCGCTTGCCGCAGACGGCTCTTGCCTTGCTGCTTGGAGCACCGCCGATGACGGCTGGAAGACCACGGTCGGTGGCCGTATCCTGTTTGCCGACATCTGGGACGGTGAATATTTCGATGCAACCAAGCCCGACATTACAAGCGAGCCCGATGCGTATGAGTGGACCCCCGCAACGCGCTATACGGGTTCTGTGCCTGCGGTCGTTTCACATGTGGGCGAGCCTGTGCGCTACCGTCCCGCCTTCCACCGCCGCCCGATCTCCTCGGTGCTTTGGCGCGATGTGGCCGACAACGGTACGGCTTACGGTAAGATCGTTCCCCTCAAGCGTTGCGTGGGCGACGGATGCGAGGCCATGCGCGTGGCCGCAGGTGAAAAGCTGATCCTCGATATGGGGCAGGAGATGGTCGGCAGACCGCGCCTCGTGCTTCGTGCACCGCGCGGCGCGCGTGTTGAGGTGATGGTCGGCGAGCTGCTCAACGACAGCGGTGACGCCGATCGCGGCAACGACGGACCTGCGGGCAGTATGTACATCAAGAACTACCGCACCGCCAAGGCGCGTGCCGTATACATCGCCGCAGGCGAGAATGAGGAGACCTACGTTCCCTCGCACGCCTTCTACGGCTTCCGCTATTTCCAGATCCGTACCGACACCGATTTCGAGCTGGTCTCGGTGCAGGCGCTGTTTATGAGCACCGATATGACCGAAACGGGTAAGATCGAGACCGACAACGCCGAGCTCAACCGCTTCATTGAAAACGTGTACTGGGGTCAGCGCTGCAACTATCTTTCCATCCCAACCGACTGCCCCCAGCGTGACGAGCGTCTCGGTTGGTCGGGCGATACGCAGATGTTCTGCGGTGCGGCGACCTATAACGCAAACGCGCGCGGCTTCCTCAAGAAATGGCTGGGCGATGCACGCGACGGACAGCGCTTCTGCGCCGGCTACAGCGACGTGATCCCTGCCATTGAAAAGTTCAACAAGCACGGAAAGATTACCACCGCCAACGCCGCTTGGGCGGATGCGGGCATCATCGTGCCCTATGTGCTCTACCTCAAGTATAACGATCTGGAGACGCTTGCCGAGCACTACGACTCGATGGAAGCCTATATGGAGTATCTCTCCCGGTTCGGCATGCACGGCCCGCTTGAGCACTACGGCGACTGGCTTGCCTACGATCCCACGCCCAATCCCTATATTTCGATCTGCTATTACGCATACGACGCCCTTTTGATGAGCCGCATGTCCCGTGCGCTCGGCAAGAAGGAGCGCGCCGCATATTACACCAAGCTGTTTGAGGAGATCAAGGCCGAATATCAAAAACAGTACGTGCAAAACGGCGCCTTGACCGTGACCACGCAGACCGCCTGCCTGCTGGCGATCCGCTTTGAGCTGGTGGACGGTGCACTTCGTGATAGCGTGATCAAGCTGTTGGGCGAGCGGATCGTGGAGAACGATTACACCCTCTCCACGGGCTTTATCGGCACGTGCCTGCTCAATCAGACCCTCTCGGACGTGGGGCTCGATCACCTCGCATATTCCTTGCTTTTGCAGACCAAGGACCCCTCGTGGCTGTATAGCGTGCGTCAGGGTGCGACCACGGTCTGGGAGCGCTGGAACTCCTACACCAAGGAGACAGGCTTTGGTGAGGTGCATATGAACTCCTTTAACCACTACGCCTACGGCGCGGTGCTGGAGTGGATGTACGAGAGCGCGGCAGGCATCCGTGTGGATACCGAGAACCCGGGCTTTGGTCACTTTATCCTCGCTCCTCATCCCGATACGCGAAAGGATGCCGATCTGCCTGCGGGCCAAAAGCGCATTGAGAGCATTCGCGCACATTATGATACCGCGTACGGTCGCATCGAGAGTGCATGGAACTGGCGTGAGGGCGCATTTACGTATTCCTTCACCATCCCCACGGGCTCGTCGGCACGCGTGGAATTTCCGCTGCTGAACGGCAAAGACACCATCCTGCTCAACGGTATTTCTTACACCGCAGCAGAGCTTGGCGGCCGTATCGAGGGCGGAAAAATGATCTTTGAGCTGACCGCGGGACGCTACACGGTGCAATAAATATAAAAAACAAAGAAAAAACAAAAAATGACTTGACAAGCAGGGCACGAATCGTTATAATATTTGTGTTGCTTTTTTTGCAAACCGTTTTCAAAGGGAGGGCGTGCGCGTGATTTTGAACATGGGTCCCATTCTGCGGGGCGAGATCAACCGCATGGAGATCCGTTACGATCTCGCGCCCGAACCGATCGCAGACGTTGCATTTCCCGAGGCGGCACACGTCGAGGGCATGCTCACCGACGAGGGTGGTTATATGCGCTTGCATCTCACTGCCACCTTGCCGTACCGTGGGCAGTGTGCAAGATGTCTTGCCCCTGTCGGGGGCGTGTTCGCGCTGGATTTTGACCGCACGGTCGCGGCCGAGGGGTCGATCAGCGAGGAGCAGCTCGAGCAGATGGACGATGCGTACGTCATGATCCGTGACGGCAAGCTCGACGTCGACGAGCCGCTGCGCGAGGAGCTTTTGATGTGCTTCCCGATGCGATTGCTTTGCAGTGAGGATTGCCTCGGGCTTTGCCCCAAGTGCGGCAAGCCACGCAGAGAAGGGGAATGCGGTTGCCCCGAAAAGGAGATCGATCCGCGTTTGGCGGTTTTGCAGAAATGGCTTGACAAGTCGGAAAAATAATAGTATAATATACAATGCTATGTTTTAACAAACCCAAGGAGGTGTAGGCAAATGGCAGTTCCGAAGAAAAAGGTTTCCAAGGCGCGCAGAGACAAGAGACGTGCCAACAATTCCAAGCTCGAGATGCCCGGCATGGTGAAGTGCGCAAAGTGCGGCGAGTACGTACTGGCTCATCACGTTTGCAAGGCTTGCGGTTCTTACGACGGCAAAGAAGTGATCAAGCAGGATGCTTAATCGCACAAGAAAAAGGGATCGGCCCTGTAGCCGATCCCTTTTTCTTGTGTAATAATAACGCGTAGCACGAAGACAAAACTCAAAGAACGCTACTCAATCTTGCGGTCTCCATTACCCCAAGACCGATTTTTATGTTTTTCTAGTGCAAAATAGTGCTTTTTAGTGCTATTCTGTCAACCAAACCGTACGTTTTCGTGCTCTCGTGTACTACTGTTTCCATGTAGTCCACTCCGCACTATGGTCAGAAATGTGGTCAAAACTCGCACCTCTAAAAAGCACAAGTGGTCACCTAAAAATCGGTCGATGCATCACGACCGCGGTAGCAGCCGCAAGCAGAAAACAGGCAGAGAAAAACACGATGTGGTCAGCCCGAAAGCAGCCGACCGAAATATGTGGTCATGAAGAACCGAAACCGCGTGGTCAAGCTATGTGGTCGAAAGCCTTTGAGAGTAGGGAAGCGAACTTCCATCTCAAGGGCTTTTTCTTCTTCCGCCGGTGTTGTATTGTAACTTGGAAATCATGCTTTGTCAAGGCCTTAAATTCTCATTTCCGCTCCCAAAATAATTGGGAGCAATAAACAAAGAATAAGGCTCCGATTTCTCGAAGCCTTAAAGTTGTATAGATATTGTTAGTTTGAGGGTGATAAAGCAACTTGTTCGCTTGGGTTAGAAAGTTCCACTTCAATTTCGCGGCTTTCAATAACAGACTCTATTTCGGTCCGTATAGGTTCATAAATTGCTATATCTTGATTGATAGCCTCAAAACTTACGGATAATGAATATTTTGCCTTGAACACATCTCCCCATCCGCCGTGACCTCTAACTGCAATACAGAACGCATCGCTCAATTGGTTGGACTTAATAATGCACCAATCTTTTTGAAGAGTTCCGTTTTTGCGTGAATAGCCACCGGTTCTACCATGATTTGTTGCATCACCGATTGCCCAGTCAAAATTTCCATCATCGTCTACTGCGGAGCCCGTTTCAAAGATACGACGAGCAAAGGATTCGGAAGTTTCTCCAATTTTACTACAACACCATTCCAACCATGTAGATAGATAACTTTTGACATAGCGTCTAGTTCTTCGAGGGTTAGCCGCATAGGATAAAGTAATTTCAACTAGGACATCAAAATCTTCACCAACAGAGGATAACTCTTCGGGAATTGGAATTTTAAAGATATGTGCTTCATTGGCGCCAATTTCCATTAAGTTCGGCGTAATCAAAGTTATTCTATACTCATCATTATGGGTTGCGCGATCAATATCCGGAATTCCATAACCAATATGGCGCAATGTGGAAACGCATTGGCTTTTTGTCATAGTATTATGGAGTGCTGGCCATCTAGCAGATTGTGCAATCAATGCTCTGTATAAGAGGGCTGGCGAATCAGGCAATATTTTTTGAATTTGAGAAGCGATATACGATACCTTTGGGGCAGAAAATGATGTTCCAACAGTATCTCTTGCATACGCAGGCCCTTCAGGAGACTTTCTAATTAATTCTGGGCATACATCTGATGGAGTAGTTAACTGTGGTGGGGTGCTACCTTTGTTCCAAACATGCGTGCCACCATATTCTACAACCTCAGGTTTAATTACATCCCAAATTCCTGGGCCGGATCTTGAGAACGAAGAAATTTCATCCTTAGATCCTAATGCTATCTTATCCTCTGTTTCGTAATCACAGGAGGATACAGAGCCGACGGTTAAAGCTTGTAGGCTTTGCGCCGGATCGGATATTCTGCAAAGCTCTTTATCAAAATAATCGGGATAAGGCGATCCGTACTGCCAATACGCCGCAATGATTTCTTCGGGAATATTACCTGCGGCCTGAATAAATAAAACGTCATTGTTATATGACTGTGAATCGATTTCTGCTGCCCAAGCGGACATATGCTTTAATTCACAAGATCGTCTTGTTCCAATAGAGTGATTATAGATTTTTGAATTTTTTTCCTCGGCTCCCCAATAAGCGTTGACAGCCGAAGAAATAACTATTGGAGGATAAAGCGTTTGCGGCATACTATTACTTTCGTCAAGAACTCTAAAGTTACGTATCCAACATGGAAGTTTATAGTCGCCGGAGTTAGGAACTGTTTTGGGATACAGTATGGCACCAGCCACACGAGTGCCATGTCCACCATTTGCTACTTCGTCCGCAACGATTGCGTTATTGGGTAGCAGGCTTACAGAATCGGCCGAAACAATTGCAGGGGCAAGATACTTGTGTTCTTCTTGAACACCACTATCTATAACACAAACTACGGGGTCTGATTCTTCGGGTGCTATAATATTAAGTCGTTCATCAACCAACTCATTTGTAGCACTTTGCGAATCTAATGTAATGTCCTCGGCTTCAGAAACTTCGAAAATATAAGCGAAATTTAGCACAAGATCAACAAGACATTTTCCAGAAATCTTGAGTCTAGCTGAAAAACTATCAGGCAAACGGGAAATGCCAAGATTTTCTTCCGTGTAATTTAGAATTTCTCCATCATATTCTGAAACAAAGGTTTCGATAGTGGATTCTCGCTCTAATTTTAACTCGTCCCAACGCATATATGCTTCTGTAGACTTTCTCTCCCAATTGCTTAGCCGCTGTGAGTAATGTTCTTCTGATTCGCCTTCGTTTTGCGCAGGACACTTGGGCAGTTCTATTCCACCACAGCAACTAACACCAATATCGATGATATACGTTTGTTCAGGAACGATATTAGACCATTTGCCACGCAATTCAGAGGATAATACTTTTGCTAAACGATCATTGTCTTCGCATAGAGCATAGATTCTTGCTGGCGTATTACATCTATTATTAATATTTTGAATAAATCCATCGGCTTTGTTATTCAAGGTGTTCATGTCTATATCATCGGTAGCTACAATAATGAAGCCTTCTTCGATTTCGCACACGACCTCAAATCCAAGCCCTTTCAAGAAGCCAACATCGGTGGTTGGATCTATTTCTAATAGAAGAGGAATACCCGATTTGATTTCAGGAAGCTTCTCTCGTTGACGAGAAGCTTGCCGCTCTCTCCAAAATCGTGACAGTTCAGCCGAACGTCTTTTTACATATCCACCGTGTTCTGTTCTGTTAGAAACATTGGCTTGGGTTCTTTCGTTAGGGTTGGGAAACCCACGCAATTTGGGTCTTCCTTGATACTGAAAAGGAAGTGGCAAGTGAGTAAATTGATTGTCTGCCATCAGTATACCTCCTATTCCTTAGTTTTTAAAACTTTGAACTTTCATCTAATGCCTTAGTAAAGTGTTCGTTGTTTATGATTTTCGAACCTGATAAAACTCCAATTTTGGCAGCTCGCTGAGCCAACAAAACAACATTGGCAGCGGAATAGCCATCCATTTGACTAGCGATCATATTCAAGTCGACTTCGGGCGAAAGAGTGATTGCTGACAAAGTCATTGTTAATAATCGAGTTCTTTCATCTTTGCCGGGCATTGGTATTTCAATTACATCATCAAATCTTCGAAACAGAGCTTCATCCAAAGAAACTTTGAGGTTCGTCGTAGCTAATACCAAGCCGGGGGCGGTATATTCGTCTAACAACGTAAGGAGCATGTTTACAATTCTAGGTACTTCGCCAACATCCTGTGATGATATTCTAGATTTTGCAATAAAATCACATTCGTCTAACAATAGCACAACTGGTTCTGTTTTACAATAATCAAATACCATTCTAAGATTTGAAGCGGATTCTCCAAAATAAGAAGAGAGAAGTGAATCAAATCTAACTTTCAGTAAGGGCAAGCCTAAATTCCATGCAATTCGTTCAGCACTTAATGTTTTGCCGCAGCCGGGAGGGCCATGTAATAAAATCTTTTGTTTGGGTGTAAGATTGTATTTTTTCAAACGTTCACGAGCAGCATATTCTTGTTCAATTGAAAGCAAACGATTTTCAATGCTATCAGGCAATATCATATGATGCTTTAATTGTTCTCTAGGTATATATGATAGCAATTGAGTGTTGGTGCGTTTGCTTTTAGGTAATGCTGATAATCCTGTTTCAGAGTGGCGAGGATCAAAAATTGAATGCTTAGGTTTCTCTGTTATTGATATTTTTTCCAATGCATTTGCAAGATTATGGTGACCTAAATCTCTTTCATCTTGAATTATTGTAGTGGCAATTTTTTTCAAGGCAACATTGTCTTCTGTGAAGATCGCTTTAAAGAGTCGCTTATATAGTTCAGCTTTCATAATTACTTATCTCCTTATAAATATTTTCTCAAATTGCACACTACTTAGTATTTTGACTTGATAGTGTATTTTTGTTGCCCTGACGATGTTTTATCTAACGGAGAGATTTTTGTTTTTGATGTGTTTATATAATTTAAAAACAGTGTCCCTAGTAATAGTCGATTTGACCTAGATATTCGATTCCATTCGTAGCCTTTAAATAAGTCTTTGACTAAAAAAACTTCATTTTCTTTAATGTTTCGAGTTTCAGCAATAGCAAGATCTAAAAGTTCGTTAGCAGTCATATACTTGTTCTCCTTGTTATAAATAACGATTTAAACAACGTTGTTAGTATTATATCACAAATTTCATGATATTGCAATATGTATTATTTTTTATTTTGAGATTTTAAATATGGTTCAAAACAAAAAAGTGGAATTTGAAATTTAAATGTAATAAATAAGCCGATGAGGAATCGAAAGAAATCTCATCGGCTGTTTCCTTTTTCTGCTAGTTCTTCGCACAAAGCTCGTTGCGTTACAATCGTTGCAAGTGTGTCGCCGAGCTGAAGCAAAATGCTAGCGAGCAGGGAAATCTCGCTTGTTGTTAATCTGCAGGCGAGAGCGTTGGCGAGTGCTGTTACGGCAGAGGTTAGTTCAAGAGAATTCATTGCATATCACCTCTTTATATGATATACGAAAAAAGGTTGAAATGAGTTAATTCGAACCCACGAAAGCGGTCTGGACAATCGGATTTCAAGACTTTGTTGCGATTTGGAACTTAATGGAACTTAATGACCGCAAAGCACCCGATTTTGGAAAGCAAATTTGAGTCGCAAAGGATTCTCTGCTTTGGAGAGAACAAAAAGCTAAAAATGCTGAAAAAGCCTTATAATACAAGGTTTTTTGATCAAAAACAGGTTCAAAAATATATGTACCGAACTTTGGAACTTGGAAGAACCGCGTTCCCATTCTTGAATTTTAATCGTAATTTTTGGAGCAATTCGTACCCACGAAAAAACGGCTAAAAACGGGTGTTTTTCGTGGCATTTTGGAGAGAACTTGGAGAGAACTGAGGGCAAAAAATGCCCTTTGGAGAGAACTCAGGAGAGAACAGCGGGGAGAACAAATCCCCTTGAAATACAACGAATTGCACGGGTTGGCTACGCCGTTGACCGAATAAATTTTATGAGGTGTAGCTATGGATCAGCAAAGAATTGACTACCTAAAAAAGACTTATCCCGAGGTTATTACGAAGGATCAATTTTATCGTATCTGCCACGTTAGCAAACGGACGGCAACCTACCTTCTTGATAATGGTTTCGTTCCCTGCACTAATACCGGCAAGAAAACACGGAAATATAAAATGCGGCTCGATGATGTAATTGACTTCTTAATCAAACGAGAGGAAAACCCGCTTCTGTTCAAAGCACCCGACAACTACTACAAAGACAATAAAGGTAAGAACGAGAGCTATGCTTATTCCCTAAACACGAACCGCTTGATACGATACCGAAGATTTCTTCGGATGTTCCTTGAATTTCGTCTTACAGCTTGCGAGGATGTTATGACACCCAAAGACATTGAAAAGATCATCGGATATTCCTACAAGAGCGTTACAAGATGGTGTATCAACAAAGAATTGAGGTCGTTCCTCATTCTAAACAAATTCAAAATCCCGAAAGAATATCTCATTGATTTTATGGTAAGCGATAGGTGCATTTTGATTTCCAAGAAATCTGACAAACATCTTGAAATGATGACGGAGGCACTACAATACATCAACGCTATGTGCTCTCCCAAAAAAGAAGCCTAATACATACGGCACGATTAGCCGACCTTTCACCAAAAGGTCGGCTTTTTCTATGCCAATTTATATGTAAGAAGGAGTGATAAAGTTGGATGTTAAAAGTCAAGAAACGGTCTGCACCGTTCCTATAAGTCTGATCGACGATTTTGCCGAGCACCCTTTTCAAGTGAGGGATGACGAGGATATGGAACGGCTCATACAGAGCATTGAGAACAATGGTGTTCTCACCCCCGTTATACTGCGTAAGAACGGCGAAAGATACGAGCTTATCGCAGGACACCGCAGAAAGCACGCTTGTCTGCGGCTCGGTATCAGCGGTATTCCCGCCATCGTGCGAGAACTCAGCCGTGATGAAGCTGTCGTTGAAATGGTTGACTCTAACCTTCAACGTGAGCACATCCTTCCGAGCGAAAAAGCATTTGCCTACAAGATGAAAATGGATGCGATGAAACGCAAGGCAGGCAGACCAAAAGAAAATTCACGACCATTGGTCGAAGATTTTTCAACGGCAGATATTATCGGTCAAGACACGGGAGAAAGCGGCAGACAAATCCAAAGATATATCCGCCTAACCGAGCTAATCCCCGAACTGCTGACGATGGTGGACGAGGAAAAAATCGCGTTTCGCCCTGCGGTGGAGCTATCCTATCTCACGGAGGACGAGCAAAGAGATTTGCTTGAAAC
>JAFQEC010000030.1 GCA_017415805.1 Clostridia bacterium
AACTACAACCGAGGACTTTTCGGTGATCTCGGCGGTAGCATTCGCATCCGAGAAATACTTTTCGCACTCGGTGCACTCCCAATACTCGATGTTTCCTGCGGTGGTACATGTTTTGGCAACCGCCGCGTGGTGCGTCAGCTCGTGCGATGCCGCGATCACGACCGAGGTCTTGTCGGTGATCTCACTCGTTGCGTTGGCATCCGAGAAATACTTTTCGCACTCGGTGCACTCCCAGTATTCGATGCTACCTGCAGCGGTGCAGGTTTTGGCAGCTGCCGCGTGATGCGTGAGCTCATGCGAAGCCGCAATTACAACCGAGGACTTTTCGGTGATCTCGGCGGTAGCATTCGCATCCGAGAAATACTTTTCGCACTCGGTGCACTCCCAATACTCGATGTTTCCTGCGGTGGTACATGTTTTGGCAACCGCTACGTGATGCGTGATCTCGTGAGAGGCCGCAACTACAACCGAGGTTTTGTTTGTAATCTCGCTCGTGGCGTTGGCATCCGAGAAATACTTGTCACACTCGGTGCATTCCCAATACTCGATGTTACCTGCTGTGGTACAGGTCTTGGCAACCGCCGCGTGGTGCGTCAGCTCGTGCGATGCCGCGATCACAACCGAGGTCTTGTCGGTAATCTCCGCGGTAGCGTTTGCATCCGAAAAATACTTGTCGCAGTCCTCACATTCCCAATATTCGACGTTGCCCGCCGCAGTGCATGTGGCTTCAGTCGCCGCATGCTTTGTGAGCGTGTGCGTGTGCTCCGATGCACCCGCGTTGCTTGGCGGCTGTGCAGGGGGTTCGGTTGTTCCCTCATCGCACGCGCTAAACAGCGCAAGGCACGCGAGCAGGAGCAGTAAAATTGTGAGTAGCTTTTTCATTTTTGTCCTCCTTAAAAGAAAAAAGTGCGTGGCCGAAGCCACGCACCGAAAAACGCGTAGCTCCGATTTGTTGCCACACAAATGATTCGGTTATTCCTTTACAAGAAGCACGCCGAAAAGAGCACACGTTTTTACCAAAGTAAAAAGTGCGCCTCTCGTAAAGGCTTTATTCATTTGTGTGGCAAATTCATTCTATCACAAAAAATCCCATTTGTAAACCCCGTAGCAAATTTTGGGCAACAAAAAAACATCAGCCCACACGCTTTGCGTGTGGGCTATGTTCAATAAACGGTGATCTGTGCGCCGAGCGCCGCCAGCTTCTCGCCGAGGTGCTCGTAGCCGCGGCCGATGTTGACGGCATCGCGGATCTCACTGCGCCCCTCGGTGGCAAGGGCGGCGGCCAACAGTGCCGCGCCGCCGCGCAGATCGGGCGAGCGCACGGTGGTGTGGCGAAGGGGCGACGGCGCAAAGTGCGCGCAATTCCCCTCCACCGTGGTGTGCGCCCCCATGCGCGCGAGCTCCGCGGTGTAGCGAAAGCGCTCGCGCCAAACGGTTTCGGTCACGCTCCCCTGCCCCCGTGCGTGCGGCAAACAAAAAAGGGCCGCGAACTGGGGGTGCAGATCGGTGGGGAAAGCGGGATACGGGCCTGTAACGATGGATGTGCCGTGATAGCCGTGCGTGGCGTCGATGCCGACGTGATCCCTGCCCTCAAGCACGCGCACACCCATGCGGCGCAGTGTATCCAGCGTGGCCGTGAGATGCGCGGGGCGCACGTCACGCACGGTCACGCGGCCGCGCGTAGCAACGCCGAATGCAAGATAGGTGCCTGCCTCGATCATATCGGGGATCATGCGAAAGGCACAGCCGTGCAAGGGCTTGCCACCGCGAATACGCAGCCGCGCACCCGATTCCATCGTAATTTGTGCGCCTGCGGCGGTCAAAAACTCGGCAAGGGCCACCACGTGGGGCTCGATCGCCACGCCCGCAAGCCGCACCTCGCCACTTGCCGCAACGCCTGCGAGCATGAGATTTGCGGTTGCGCCCACCGAGGGCATCGCCAGGCAAAAGTGCGTGCCGCGCAGTCCCTCGGGTGCCGCGATCCGCACTCCGTCCTTTGTCTCGGTCACCTGCGCGCCCAGCGCGGCAAAGCCCGCAAGGTGCTGGTCGATGGGTCGAGTGCCGAAATTGCAGCCCCCCACGCCCCCCAGCTCCGCGTGGCCAAAGCGGCCGAGCATGGCGCCGAGCAGATAGGTCGAGCCGCGGATCCGCCCTGTGAGCACGGGGGGTGGCATGCGCGGACGGATGCCCTTGTAATCGACCTCAACGTCGCCGTTCTCCAAAAAGCGGATGCGTGCGCCGAGGAATTTGAGGATCTCGAGCGTGCGCAGCACGTCGCTCACGCGCGGCAGCTCGGAAAATGTACAGACCTCGGCGGTCAGGATCCCCCCGAACAGGATCGGGAGCGCGGCGTTTTTACTGCCGCCGATCCGCACCTCTCCGATGAGCCGTTTTCCGCCGTTGACGATGATTCGATTCATGCCACCACTCCCATCCAAGTCTCTCGGGAGCAGTATATGCAATCGCGAGGACGGCGGTCACGCGAAAAGCCCCCTGCGGCGCAGGGGGCTTTTCTTATCGGAAATATGCAACGGCAAGCTCGACCACCAGGCCGTAGCTGGCGGTGCCCGCCTCGTTGCCGTGGAGCTTCAGATACGTGTCGTTTACCGCGCCCGCCACAAGCGAGGCCGAGGAATCGCGGTAGGTGTCAAAGAAATGCGAATAAGCGACGAGCTCCCCGCGCACGCGTGCATCCAAGCCCTTGAGCCATGCGCGGTAACGCGCGGCATCCGCGCGTGCTAACGCGCTTGAAACGTATTCGAGCAGATTGAGCGCGCCGCTGTAGCGAATATACGGATCGTCCGAGGCCATACAAACAAGGAACGCCACGAAATTGGCCTCGTTCTCGCGTGCGATACCGCGCTGATGTGCCAGCTCGTGCGCGGCGGTATACGGAATGGTATAATCGGGAAATGCGACGTTGAGATTGGCCTCGCCCGTGAAATAGGAATACACGCCCGTAATGTGGGTGTAGGACATAGCCTTGCTGGCAAGCACGGGCTTGATGCGGCTGTTCAGCGACGAAATAAAACCGTGCTCCGCACAGACCGTGCCGTAGGCATCAAGCAGACGGTCGTTGAGGGTATCCAGGTCGTATGGCATGACCGAAAAGCCGTCGTCACCAAAGGTGACGGTGTCGGCGGTCTCGGTTACGATGGCGGTGAGGATCGCCGTGGTTCTTTCCAAGTCCTCGGCCGTGATCTCCCCTGCCGAGAGTCCCAAGCGCTCGTCAAGGGTGGGGGTGTGGTAGCCCGTGCCGAAGGAAAAGACGAAAAGCGAGAACAGAAGGCTGAATGCCGCGGCTATACAGCCCACGAACACCCACATCGAGCGCCAGGTGGCACAGCGGCGGCGGTAGACGTAAATGCCCAGCCCGATCAGCAGAAGCGGAATGCAGTAGATCAACATCTCGGCAAGCGAGAACGGGATCCACGAGGTCAGATGCGCGAGGAGCGCGCGCACAGCCGCCCCCACCGTGGAATTGAAGCCGTCGGCAAAGCGGGGTGAGGCGACCGCGATCAGATAGAGCACGAGCGAGAGTGCAGCAAGACCGAGAAAGATCCACGCATGAAGCGGAAATTTCTCGTAGTCTCTGCTCTTTTTTTGCTTTTCAGGGGTGTTCGCAGAATTCAAGTTCGGGGATCTCCTTTCGCATATCGGGGGGTAAGGGAACGCGCACCGTGATCGGCTTGCCGTCCACAGGGCTCGGAAAGGTGAGCGTGGCGGCATGGAGCGCGTGGCGTGCGATACGGGGGGACGGGGTGCCGTAGAGATCGTCACCCAAAATCGGGTGGCCGATGGATGCCAGATGCACGCGTAGCTGATGCGTGCGCCCTGTGCGCGGCGTCAAGCGCAGGAGCGTGAGGCCGTCAAGGTGCGCAAGGGGCTCAAGCTCCGTGCGCGCGAAATCGCCCTCTCCCACGGCGCAGACCTCGCGGAAAATGATACTTTCGGCGCGGCGGCGGATGCCACTCTCGATCACGCGCGGTGCGTCGATGTGTCCGCAGACCAGCGCAAGATAGGTTTTTTCGATCTCGCCCGCCGCCATACTGCGCGAGAGTGCCGAGGCCGCAAGCGCGTGGCGCGCCACCAGCACAAGCCCCGAGGTGTTGCGGTCCAGACGGTTGATAAAGCGGGGGCGAAAGGGCACGCCCTGCGCGGCGTAGCGGTAGGCCAGCGCGTTGGCCAGCGTGTCATCATAGTGGCCGTGCGAAGGGTGCGTGGGCATCTCGGGCGGCTTGTTCGCCACCACGAGATCGGGCGTTTCCAGCACGATATCCAGTGGCATCTCCACGGGCAGGATGTGCGCGGGGGCGGTCTCGTCCTCGATGGCAAGCTCCAACACGTCGCCCGCGGCAACCGCGGCGCGCACCGTCACACGCACGCCGTTGAGCAAAATGCCCTGCTCGTGCCGCTTGAGCCGTGCGCAAAGCGCCGCCGAAACGCCGAGCTGTGCCAAAACCGCACGCACGCTCTTGCCCGCGTCGCACGGCTGTATTACGTAGCGCATCCGCACACCACCCTTCATTGTTGTCTTTATTAGTGTAACATATTCGATGGTAGATTACAAGAGAGTATTGGCGAGTTTCGATAACGCCGCCTATGGCGGCTACACCTCATCCGTCACCTGTCGGTGCCACCTTCCCCTCAAGGGGAAGGCAAGCATAGCCGCGCGGCACATCGCGGAATGCGGACGGTCGAGGACGCCCGTCCCTACGAATTGGTGCAGCAACGCCGTATCACGATCCACTTTCCCTTTCGCGCAAGAAGCAAGCGAGACAAGGCGAATGATCTCGCCTGCGGCGAGAAACTGGAGTTTTCTCGGTGTTTCAACAACACCGATTTGCTACGCAAATACCGAAAGCTCTGACCGCAGAAAGTAAGGCGAAGGCGTAGTACTCTACGTTGAGCCGCGCTCGAGGAACAACGCCGTATCGCGACGCTTATTCTTCCCCTTTCGTGCAAGAAGCGAGCGAGACCAGGCGCACCGAGCGAGGGACGCGACGGCGTATTTTCATACGTCGAGCGTTCCGAGTCGAGGCGCAACGCCGTATCGCGACGCTTGTTGTGCGAAACCATAAAATAGAGAAGGGGCTTGGGTTTGCAAAGAAACCCAAGCCCCTTCTCTATTTTTCTTACTGTGCGTTCTTTCTTGCCTCAAAGCAAGCGCTGCAGTAAACAGGACGGTCGCTGGAGGGCTGGAAGGTGACCTTCGCCTCGCCACCGCACTCTGCGCAGGTGGTAATGAAGTACTCTCTGGGAGCACGGCCTGCGTTCTTCTTTGCATCACGGCAAGCCTTGCAGCTCTTGGGCTTGTTCATAAAGCCCTTCTCTTTGTAGAACTTCTGCTCGCCTGCAGTGAATACGAACTCGTTGCCGCATTCCTTGCAAACCAGGGTCTCGTCCTCAAAGACCTCGTCGACCGCGCCAGTCATCATTACTTCTTCGTTCATTGCTGTTACCTCTCTTTTGGATGGTTGTTTTGCCCTTAGACGGATTTCGACCGACACCTTTGAGATCTTCAACGCTCTGGATTAAGCTACAGGGGCATATAGAATCCCGTCAATCGCAGCTACCAAGCTCCCGACGGAGCTTCTGGTGAATGCGGTAAACGGCATTTTCAACGGAATGGGGGTCCTTGGCAAGACACTTTGCAATCTCGCCCGTGCGGTATCCCGCGGCGTGCAGTGCCCACACGCAGTTTTCGTAGGGAGAGAGCACGGCGCGGATGCGTGCGTGCAGGGCGGAGAGTGCCTCCTCCTCCATGATGCGGCGCGCGGGGTCCTCCCTGTCCGGCAGGTTCTGCGTAAAAAACGCGCTGTCTGCACTGACCTCGTGAAGGCGACGGCGAATGACGCGCAGCTGCGAGGCGAGCGCGTTGGTCACGCACACCTTTGCATACAGGCCAAACTCCACCTCGGATTGCGAGAGATCGAAATTGCGCGCGGCACGGCAGACGGCCAACAGCGCGACCTGACGCAGATCCTCCGCGTCCTGCGCACCGAGCCCCTTGCTGTGACGTGCAACCTCACTCCCCACCAACGGCTCGTATACGGAAAGAAGCTCGGCAAACGCCTTTTGATCCTCCTCTCGCACACGGAGAAGGAGCGATTCAATTGCCTCGCGCGTGAATTTTTTAGCCATAACACCTCCGTGAAACGGCGCAATACACCCGCCTACACAAAACTATTATAACATAATTTTACAATTTGTCAATACATTTTTTCTCACTTTTTTCGATTTTTTTGAACAAAAAGGGCAAAATTTTGTAACAATTGCCAAAAATTTGCCCTTTTTTCCAATTTTTTTGCGTTTTGCGAGAAAATTTGTTAAAACGTGTTCACACCGATCACGAATCGAACAAAAAGTTCATATTGCCCGCAAGCACGGCGTGCACGCCGCGATAGATCACCTCGGGTCGGTCGTAAAAATTCTCCTTCAAGCGCTTGGCGCGATCGGCGGAATCGACGATCAGCGCGGTGGAATAAATGACCTCACCGCGCTCGACCAGCGCGCAGGAGAAATCGTAGCGGCCGTCCTCGCGCCGACGCGTCTCACACTTCATCTCAATGCCGCGCTGCTGAAAATCGAGATACCGCAATGCGGCAGCAAGGCTCTTGTCCAGGATCGAGGAGAGAATGTCGCTGTGCAGCGACTCGGCCACGGTCCTTCCCTTTTCGGTGATGGCGTAGAGCGTTTCGCCCTCGGCCTCGCCCGCGCGGGCGATCAGACCGTCGTCCAGCATTTTATGGAACGCCTCGGCAAAGTCGAGATACATGACGTAATCGTTTTGCATCACGATGTCGTTGAGCGTGACGTAATCCAGCGGACGGCTGACGTTTTGCATCAAATAGAGCACGAAGATCTTGACATTGTTCATGCCTCCCACAGGGGATCTCACGGCACATTCCTCCTTGTTGCGCGAATTTCTTTTTCCATTTTAGCATACAACTTTATTTTTTTCAACAGTTTTATTTGCATTTTGAAAAAAAGTGTGTTATAATATATGGCATCGTAATTTAATTCCCCGTTTTCGGGGCGGAAAGGACTTTTCGGATGGTTCAAGTAGCAATTCTCGGATTCGGCGTGGTGGGCAGCGGTGCTGCCGAGGTCCTCGCCGACAATCGGCGCGTCATTGAAAAAAATATCGGCAAGACGGTCGCGGTCAAGCGTATCCTTGACCTGCGCGACTTCCCCAACAGCCCCTTCGGGCATCTTGTAACACACGACTTTGGGGAGATCCTTGCAGACAAGGAGATCTCGATCGTGGCCGAGATGATGGGCGGCTCGCACCCCGCATACGATTTTACCAAGGCGTGCCTTGAGGCAGGCAAGAGCGTGGTCACCTCGAACAAAGAGGTCGTCGCGCGCTTCGGTGCAGAGCTTTTGGAGATCGCCGCGGCAAACGGCGTGCGCTATCTCTTTGAGGCGAGCGTGGGCGGCGGTATTCCGATCATTCGCCCGATGATCAACGATCTGGCCTCCAACGAGATCCGCACCGTCAACGGCATTCTCAACGGCACCACCAACTATATCCTCACACAGATGTTTGAGAACGGCGTTTCGTTTGAGGGTGCACTGGCCGACGCACGCGCAAAGGGCTATGCCGAGGCCAATCCCGCCGCGGACGTAGAGGGGCTGGACGCCGCACGCAAGATCGTCATTCTGGCGGCTCTCGCGTTTGGCAAGCTGCTCTCGCCCGACGCCATTCATTGCGAGGGCATCACCAAGCTGACCTCCGAGGACGTTGCCGTGGCGCGCGCCCTTGGCTGCTCGGTCAAACTCATCGGCCATACCCGCCGCGTGGGCGAGCGCGTGCTTGCCATGGTCAGCCCGCGCATGATCCCCTGCTCCAACCCCCTCGCGGGCGTTTCGGACGTCTTTAACGGCATCCTTGTAGATGCCAATATGCTGGGCGAATGTATGTTCTACGGCAAGGGTGCGGGCAAGCTGCCCACCGCCAGTGCCGTGGTGGCCGATATCATTGATATTGCCGCGCACGAGAACGGCGTGGAGCGCGCGCCCGTGTTCGTGCCCGCGACCGAGGCCGATTACGCCGACTTCGCGTCGTACCGTACCCGCAGCTGCTTCTCGTTCGTAACCGCCGCCGATGCCGAGGCCAAGATCCGCGCCGCGTTCGGTGCGGTCCAGACCGTCAAGGTGGGCGAGCGCATCGCCTTCATCTCGGACGAGATGAGCGAGGCCGAGGCTGAGGCCGCCGCCGCAAAAACGGGGCTGACGCTTGCATCGCGTATTCGTATGATCTGACAAAACAAGAGATCCCGAAATGCAATCGCATTTCGGGATCCTTTTTATTTTGCTTCGAAAAAGCACCGTGTCTGTGATACGACGGTGCGACGCGCGGCAAGGAGCGCGGCGAGGTTGAGCACGGTCATCGCGCCGATGACAAGATCGGTCGTGCCCCAGACGAGATCGGGAGCGGCGAGCGCGCCGCCGAGGACGGCGAGGGCCATCACGGGAATGAGATAGCGCGCGGCGGCGCGCTTGCCCGCGAGATAAGCAAGACATTCGCCGCCGTAATGCGACCAGCACAGCACCGTAGCAAAGGCAAAAAAGGTGATCGAGAGGGCAAGCATCGGGGCGGCGACGCGCCCGAGCACGCTTGCGTACGCGCTGACCGCCAGCATCACGCCGCCGTCGGTGATCGGCACGCCACTCACGAGAATGACGAGCGCGGTCATGGTGCAAAGCAGGACCGTATCGACAAACACCTCAAAAATGCCCCAAAAGCCCTGCTGTGCGGGGCTTTTGACCTCGGCCGCCGCGTGTGCGATGGGCGCAGTGCCGCAGCCTGCCTCGTTGGAGACAAGCCCCCGCGCCACACCGAAGCGCAGTGCGCGTGAGGTAAAAAAGCCAAACACCCCCGCCGCGCCGCTTTGTACCGTAAACGCATCGGCAAAAATAGAAGAAAAGGCCGCAGGCAGAGCCGCACGGCGCGCAACCAGTACGGCGAGCGACGCCACCGAAAACAGCAGGCACACCAAGGGCACCAAGCGCGCACAGGTGGCCTCCACGCGCGCAGCCCCCCGCCACAGGGTCCACGCGGCAAGCACCGCGAACACCGCGCCCACGGCAAGACGGGGCACGCAAAACACCCCCTCCAGCACCTCGGCGGCGGCGTGAGTCTGCACCACCCCGCCCAGCGTCAGTGCCAGCGCAAGACAGAGCACGGCAAACGCCGCCGCGAGCGCGTAGCCGAGTCTGCCGTGAAAGATCGCCCTTATGTAATACATCGCGCCGCCGTGCGGCGTACCGACGGCATCGAAAATACGGTAGCGCACCGCCAGCACGATCTCGGCGTATTTGAGCAGCATGGCGAGCAAGGCCGAGATCCACATCCAGAACACCGCGCCCGCTCCCCCCAGCGCAATGGCCGAGGCCACGCCCGCGATATTCCCCACCCCCAGCGTCCCCGCAAGGGCGACCGAAAGCGCGCGCAAGGGCGACGTTCCCTGCCCTGTACCAGCCCCCAGCATACCGTAAAGCGCACGGCGCGGATGCCCCGCGATCTGCCACCCCACCGCACACAGAAAATACAGCCCCGCGGCCGCGAGAAGAAGGGGCACGACCACCCCCGAAAGCATCTGATTGACGGACTCCATACGCCCTCCCTATATTTGTTAACATTGTGTGAATAATAGTGATTTTACTTGATTTTTCCAATATTTGGTGTACAATAATCTTATGAGTTAGCACTCAAAGTCTATGAGTGCCAAATTCCAACAAAGTTTTCAAGGGCAAGGTCGCCCGCAAGGAGGCAAAGCATGACCATTAAACCACTCGCCGACCGCGTTGTTGTCAAGCTCGTGGAGGCAGAAGAAAAAACCAAGTCGGGTCTCATTCTCACCGCCGCATCGCAGGAGAAGCCCCAGATCGCAGAGGTCGTTGCCGTGGGTCCCGGTGGGATCGTGGACGGCAAGGAGGTCGTGATGACCGTGAAGGTCGGCGATCGCGTGATCACCAGCAAATACTCGGGCACCGAGGTCAAGTGTGACAACGTGGAGTACAATATCGTGCGCCAGAGCGACATTCTGGCAATCGTAGAATAATTGGAGGTACGAACCATGGCAAAAACCATTCTGTACGGCATTGAGGCGCGCAACGCCCTGTGCCGCGGCATTGACAAGCTGGCGGATACCGTCAAGATCACCATGGGCCCCAAGGGCCGCAACGTGGTGCTGGACAAGAAATACGGCTCTCCCCTGATCACCAACGACGGTGTGACCATCGCTAAGGAGATCGAGCTGGAGGACGCAGCCGAGAACATGGGCGCACAGCTGGTGCGCGAGGTCGCAACCAAGACCAACGACGCCGCAGGCGACGGCACCACCACCGCAACGCTGCTCGCGCAGGCCTTCATCCGTGAGGGCATGAAGAACGTGACCGCGGGTGCGAACCCCATGGTTCTGCGCAAGGGCATGAAGAAGGCAGTGGACCGCGCAGTCGAGTGCCTGGTCGCCAACTCCAAGAAGGTCAACGGCACCGAGGATATCGCGCGTGTCGGCACCATCTCGGCAGGCGACGAGATGATCGGCAACCTGATTGCCGACGCAATGGAAAAGGTCACCGCCGACGGCGTGATCACCGTGGAGGAGTCCAAGTCCGCCGACACCTATTCCGAGGTGGTCGAGGGCATGCAGTTCGACCGCGGCTATCTCTCGCCCTACATGGCGACCGATATGGATAAGATGGAGGCCGTCATTGACGACGCGCTGCTCCTGATCACCGACAAGAAGATCTCCAACATTCAGGAGATCCTTCCCCTCTTGGAGCAGATCGTGCAGGCAGGCCGCAAGCTGCTCATCATCGCTGAGGACGTAGAGGGCGAGGCACTCACCACTCTGGTGCTCAACAAGCTGCGCGGCACCTTCACCTGCGTTGCCGTCAAGGCTCCCGGCTTTGGCGACCGCCGCAAGGAGATGCTGCAGGACATTGCCGTTCTCACAGGCGGTGAGGTCATTTCCTCGGAGCTTGGTCTTGAGCTCAAGGACACCAATATGATGCAGCTTGGCCGCGCACGTCAAGTCAAGATCAACAAGGAGAACACCATCATCGTGGGTGGCGCGGGCGACTCCGCCGCCATCAAGGCGCGCGTGAACCAGATCCGCAACGCCATTGAGACCACCACCTCCGATTTCGACCGCGAGAAGCTGCAGGAGCGCCTTGCCAAGCTCGCGGGCGGCGTGGCCGTGATCAAGGTCGGTGCCGCAACCGAGGCCGAGATGAAGGAAAAAAAGCTCCGCATCGAGGATGCGCTCAACGCCACCAAGGCGGCGGTTGAGGAAGGCATCGTTGCGGGCGGCGGCACGGCGTACCTCAACGTCATCGGCGAGGTCAAGAAGCTGATCTCCAAGGTCGAGGGCGACGAGAAGACGGGCGTGCAGATCGTGGTGAAGGCGCTTGAGGAGCCCGTACGCCAGATCGCGACCAACGCAGGCTTTGACGGCGCTGTGGTGGTTGACAAGATCCTGAACAGCAAGAAGGTCGGCTATGGCTTTGACGCCTACAACGAGGTCTATGTCGACATGATGACCGCAGGCATCGTCGATCCCACCAAGGTGACGCGCTCGGCGCTTCAGAACGCCGCGTCGATCGCCTCTGTGGTGCTGACCACCGAGAGCGTGGTTGCCGACAAGAAGGACCCCGCAGCCGAGGCGGCCGCAAACGCTGCAATGGCAGGCGGCGGCGGTATGGGCGGTATGTATTAAAAAGCAAAAAAGAGGAGAGACCCTTTTGAAAACGGGTCTCTCCTCTTTCTCATTTTTCGCATCCGCGAAAAATGATTCAATCTTCTCTTCCGAAAACTTTGAAACCTTAATTAGAGAGCCGTAAGAATCCAAAAAGCCTTCTCCTGTGGGGGAAGGCTTTTTCGCCCAAACGAAATCGAAAGGCACCTGTGAGCGAGCTGCGCACAAGTGCCTTTGCGTTACTTTGTTATTTTCTCGTTGGGTATACGCTTGCGTTTAGATCCCCATCAGATCCTCCACGAAATACAGAGGGGTATATTTGGTGATGGCGGCGCGCTGCCATGCGGCGCAGAATTGATCGCGCGCGGCGGTAAAGCGGGGCGCAACGGCGGCCACGCGGTCCTCGTTGGCGGCAAACAGATTGGTGTAATCGGGCAGCTCGGGGATGCGATCCTCGGCCTTGACAGTAAGGGAGAGCAAGAAGCGCTTGGCGACAGCGTTCTCGATCAATCCGTCGACCGTGAGCGTAAAGCTCGACATCTTCTTTTGATACGAGCCCGTGAAGGTACGGTTGAGGTCACCGCAAGCACTCGCGAACGAGAAGGTGCGCTCGCGCTTGTTGACCGAGAGCCTTCCACTCCACCGGGCGGCACCGCTTCCGTCGGCATTCGCGCGCGCAAAGTGCACCTCGGCGGCAAAGGCGCGCCATTTATCGGTGGTTATCGTATAATCGGCCGCGTAGCGCACGCCCTTATACAGCAGTGTGCCGTGTGCCGCGTCGGGATCGGTCAGATCCAGCGCGAGCGCGAAGGTCTCGTTCCCTTCCGTTTTGTAGGAGAGATTGGCAGTCTCCAGCACGCCGTTGAGACGGCGCACGCGCGCACCGATCTCCAGCACGAAGGGCGCGGCATTGTCGATCCCGGTGCAAAGCGCCTCGATCTCGCCCGTTCCGTCCAGCCAATAGTTGACCTTGTCGGTGTGCTCGGTCGAGAGGACGCCGCTTTTTGCGGTCTGCATTTTGTCGCGCGTTTGCGCCAACGCGCGCAGCTCACGGCAAAACGAGCGGTCGGCGGTGAGTGTGGCGTGCGTATCGCGCAGGGCGCGTGCGAGGTGGTTGTTCTCCACCTTGATCGAGAAATAGTAGCGGCCGTTCTCGGAATAGCGCGTGTTGGGTGCGTATTCGGTCAGGATCTTCAAAAAGGTCTCGATGGCGTAGTCATATTCGGCGGCGCAGTCCTCGGCAGAGCCGAGCAGCCGGAACAGGCCGCTTTTCCAATCGCGGATCGCGCCTGCGGTGCTCCCGTCGATCGAGGGGCTCGCATATGCGGTGCCGCTGTTGTTGCGGAACACCGAATTCTCCAGATCCTTTTCCAGCGACTCAAACTCCACGCCGAAATTGACCGAGCCCAGCAGCGCATCCGAGGAAAGGACCGCGCGGTCCTCGTCCAGCCACAGATCGGCGTCGTAGGCAGTGCCCTCCAGCGTTACGCTCCCCGTGGCGAACAGCTCTTCGCGATTGGGGGTGAAATAGAGCTTGGCATCAAAGGCATCCAAGGGGGCATTGACGGCATCCGTGCCGCCGAAGGACAAAGCGATCGAGCCCTCCTGCAGCGCATCGGCCAGCAGATCGGTAAAGAACCCTCCAAAGCGGTGGTCAAGTGTTTTTTCGATCGAGTTCTTGAGGTAAGCAAGGGGGCGCTTGACCGAGGCACAGCCCGCAAGCAGGGGCAAAAGCAAGGCAAACAGTAAAAACAGCGCGAGCGCGCGGTTGCGGATCTTCATATATTCTCCCTTTCGGCAGTCAAAATCGGCGAAAATTCATCATCTTCTCTATTATAATCGCTTTTGTCGGGATTGTCAACCGATCACAGGCACGGAAAATAAAAGAAAGCGCCGTACGTAGCCTGAGGATCGGAGGGTCTCCTTTGTGCATTGCGCATACATAATAGGCTCAAAATGCCGTAAAATAAAGAGAAGGGGTGAGGATATGGATGTGATCAGGGTCATACTGACGGCGCTTTTGTCGGTTGCGGCACTGTTTGCCGTGACAAAGCTCATGGGGCACAAGCAGGTGGCACAGCTGGACTTCTTTGACTACGTTTGCGGCATCACCATCGGCTCGATCGGGGCAGAGCTTGCCACCGAGCTCGAAGCTCCCGAGCAGCCGCTGATCGCGCTTGCCGTTTACGGCCTCGCGTCGCTGACCTTAAATCTGCTTGCGCACAAAATACCGCGCACGCGCAAGTATATCAACGGCACGCCCACCGTTCTGCTAAACGGCGGCAAGCTCTACCGCAAAAACATGAAGCAAGCAAAGCTGGATCTGTCCGAATTTCTGCTGCTGTGCCGTGAGCAGGGCTATTTTGATCTTGACAGCATACAGACTGCGGTGTTTGAGCACAACGGAAGGCTCTCGATCCTGCCAAGGGCAAGCAGCCGCCCCATAACGCCCGCGGATCTGAAGATCCCCGCAAAAGCAAGCCATATCAGCACAGAGGTCATCATGGACGGACGCGTGATGGGCGAGAATCTGTCGCGTATGGAGCGCGATGCGACCTGGCTGGAAGCACAGCTGCGGGCACAGGGATGCGCGGATGTCAAGGAGATCTATCTTGGCATTTACCATCCCGAAGAGGATCGGCTGTCGCTTTATCGCAACCAATAGCGCAAAACGCACGGGTCGGCCTGCTTTACAGGCTGCCCCGTGCGTTTTTTATTGTTGTTCCTTGTGACGGTCGGCAATACAGATCAGCGCAAGCGAGAGGTTCTCGGCCGTGTGCCAGAGCAAGGCACCGACGGCAGCGAGTAATGTATACACCACGGTAACGCCCCCGAGCGCGCGCACAAAGGCTACACTCAAATAGAGCACGCCAAGCGTTTCGCTCACGTTTGCAAAATCCAGATGTGCGGCCACACCCGATGCCAGCAGGATCAGCACGGTGAGCACCGCCTGCACCCACACAAAGCAGCAAAAGGGTACGAGGATCATACGCCGCACGCGCTTGCCCGCGGTCGTGAGCGAACGGCAATCACTCTTGCGATCCGAGAGCGCGAAAACACGCACGCGGCAAAGGCGGTACAAAAGCCCCAGCACGCGCCAGAGCGCGACAAGAAGCAAAATGGCCTGCAAAAGAAACGCAAATCCAAGCAAGGGTGCGAGCAGTGTGGGAAGCTCCTCCGACACAGCAGATCCCGCGATAAGCGCCCACATGGACTTGGCGGCGGCAATGAAATTGGGAAACAGATTTTGATAAGCCGAGGGGAAATCGAACACCGCGCCCACTGTCAGCACGGGAAGCGACATATAGCCCACAAGCACGCCGAGTGCGAGCACGACCGAAAGAATCGCCAAAAGGCGCGTGAGCCCAAAGGAGCGCTCGGCAAACAGACGGTACGGCAGCATCACGTGCACACGGCTGCCCTGTGCGCGTGCACCCACACGGCGCAGCACACCGACGGCGGGTAAAAGCACCAGCGTCAGCACGGCAAGCAGCAGCATCGACTCCACCGAGAGCCCCAGCGTCACAAACCGTGCGTCTGCGGCGGCAAGCGCTTCCTTGCCAAAGCCGCCGTTTTGCAGGCAATATACCACACGCATGAGCAGCATGCCCGCAAGGGGCGCCGCCGTTGCACCGACGCCGCCGATCACGGCAAGGTCGGTCAGCCATTTGTTGCGCAGGATGCGACCCGCGGTAAACAGCACAAGAACGCCCATAACGGCACAAAGCAGTGCAAAGACCGCGACCAGGAACACAGGTGCGACAAACAAGGCGTCCGCGCCACCCGTGAATACGGTCTTGAGCGAGACCGTGGTCAGAAGGGGATCGGCCGTGCCCAGCGTTCCCTCCACGAGCTCCGCGCAGGTGTTGGTAGCATAAGAAGGCGAGGTGAGACGTGCAAACAGCACCGAAAGATTACTCTGGCCGCTTGGGGTGATCTGCGTGAGCGCGCCCGAGAGCGAAACGAAAAGATCCACAAACAAATACAAAAGGGGGAGCAGCATCGCAACACCCGACCAAAACACCGTACGCATGCGGATCGGGGGCTTGGGCTCTCGCTGCTTTTTTTGCGCTCTTCCCTTTCCCTCACTTGCCGAAGCGGCCTCTGACGGCGAGGGCTCCTGCGGGGGCGGAGTGGGAGCTGCTCCCTGCTCTGCACCGCAACGCGGGCAAAAGCGATCGTTGAACTGTGTACCGCAGATACGGCAGATCATAGCACTCCTCCTCTCACGGTAAATAGACATCTTTATTATAGTTGTAATTGCTTGGTTTGTCAAGCAAAAAGCAGAAAAAAGCACCGCCGAGAATCTCGGCGGTGCTTTTGCGGCAAAATTCAGCAGTTACAGGTAAAATCCGTGCTTTCGGCCGCGCCGCACACACGGCCGACGGCGGTATTATCGTTGCGTCGGTCACGCAGAGCGGGGATGGGATTTGGTGCGACCTCGAAGCGATAATCCGAGCCGCCAAGACGGATGTGGGACTCGATGACGCGGTGCGAGGGCACCATCTCGGTGGTGGGCTGAACAGTCTTTTGATAGCAGAAGAAGTCGGCATGCTCGGGCAGGTTACAGACCTTGGTATATTCCTCGCGATCGCCCGTGAACTGTACCGTTGTGCCCAGGATCTCGCGCACGTACTCGATGTTTTCATGCAACGAAAGCGGCGCGGGGAACTCGGCATTCGGGATGATCTCCTGCCATTCCTTGCCCTCGTACTTTTTCAGCAGCTCCGCCGCCTTGTGCAGGTGCGAGATCTCCATGCAAAGAAATTCCTCCCACAGCGCGCGGATATAGCGGTCGCACTCGGTCACATAGCACGACCAATAGAGGTAGCACTCGTTGTACTCGTGCCAGAGCAGCATTTCAAGGAAGGTCGCACTCGGGTCGATGAGCGACTCGTACTGTGTGACGTGCTCCTCCTCCACGAGCGCGATCTCCTCATAGAGCCTGCGACCCATATCGGATTGCGCGAAATTCGTCACGTTCATATAGTAATTCATGGTTTGCTGCTCGGCCGCGGTAATGATCAGCGTCGAGAGCACGGTCTGCACGTCGCCGCCCTTTGCGGGCACGAAGCGCTTGACGTTGTCCAGCGGATAGCGGTGGTGGGCGATGGTGGGTCTGCCCGGCATGATCTCGGTGTAGCGTCCGACCAGCTTTTCGGCGCAGATGCGCTGCTCCATTTCCAGAAGATTTTCATAGCGGTACAGGTGATCAAAGTCCTCCAGCAGTGCAAAATCCAGCGCCTTTTTCACGTAGCAGTTCTTCTCGCGCTTGGCAAGCTCGGCGGTGAGATCCACAGCAAGCTGCTCGTATCCGATGGTGTGCTCCAGGATCGACTCGTTTTGCGGCTTTAACAGTGCGAGGCGAAGCTGCTGCTGCTTTTCCACCGCACGAGTGAGCGAAAGCTCGCGGCGCAGATCGTTATCGGTGGTGTGGCGCGCGAACTGGTGCGAGAACCAATTTGCCTCAAATTCCGTACCGTTCATGAGGATAATACGCGTTTTGGTATAGGGCGATACCTCGTATTTGTTGTACGGAGTGGGGTAAAGCTGCTGCCAGTTGCGGAAGGCTTTTTCAATGGGTTGCGGCTTTTCCAAAAACGGATTCATAGCAAATTCTCCTTACAAAAAGTTTTCACTGTGTAGGATATGCCAAAAACACCCGCTTTGTACTTGGAAAGTTGTGGGAGAGCTGCTAATCGGATTCAGGACAGAACGTTATTCGGATTCGTGACCGCCCCTGTCGCGCTTTGCGCGACAGAACAAGCTGCGCGCAGTACAGCATAAATTCCCAAACGCCTGCATCGCAACTTGTCATCGGTCCTATCGAGGATAGGATCGGCAGCTCCAAACAGAAGTCCCCCACGGCAGTCGCCGTGGGGTACTTCTGTTTGGAGCTGCTAATCGGATTCGGACCGATGACCTCGTCATTACCAATGACGTGCTCTACCGACTGAGCTATAGCAGCGTGACGCGCGCTCTCGCGGCGACGAACAATATTATAACAAAAGCGTTTGTGCTTGTCAAGGGGTTTTGTCAAAATATTTTTCCTTTTTTCGCCGCCTTTGACAATTCTCGCGCGAAATACGCGCGCGCGCCTTGACAAGCGTGCGTTTGTGTGATATATTAAAGTGATATTATATTGTTTAGCGGAGGTCCAACACCATGAGCGAACAGTACGAGCTCCCCAAAACCTACGCCCCCGGCGAATTTGAGGAGCGCATCTATAAAAACTGGTGCGAGAAGGGCTATTTCACACCCAAGATCGACCGATCCAAGAAGCCCTATACCATTGTCATGCCGCCCCCCAACATCACGGGGCAGCTCCACATGGGACATGCACTGGACAACACACTGCAGGACATCCTCATCCGCTACAAGCGCATGAGTGGCTTCTGCACGCTCTGGCTCCCCGGCACCGATCACGCATCCATCGCCACCGAGGCAAAGGTGGTGGAAGCGATGCGTAAGGAAGGCCTTTCCAAGGACGACGTGGGGCGCGAGGGCTTTTTGGCACGCACCTGGGAATGGAAGAAGCAATACGGCGGTCGCATCGTTTCCCAGCTCAAGCGCATGGGCTCGTCCTGCGACTGGTCGCGTGAGCGCTTTACCATGGACGAGGGATGCTCCGAGGCGGTGAAGGAGGTCTTTGTCCGTCTGTATGACAAGGGGCTGATCTACCGCGGCGAGCGCATCATCAACTGGTGCCCCAAGTGCCTGACCTCGATCTCGGACGCCGAGGTGGAATATGAGGAGAAGGCAGGACATTTCTGGCACATCCGCTATCCCTTCACCGACGGCTCGGGGTATCTCGAGCTGGCAACCACGCGCCCCGAAACGCTGCTGGGTGACACCGCCGTGGCGGTCAACCCCAAGGACGAGCGCTACCGTGATGCCGTGGGCAAGATGCTCACGCTGCCGCTGGTGGGCCGTCAGATCCCCGTTGTGGCCGACGATTACGTAGAATCCGATTTCGGCACGGGCGTGGTGAAGATCACCCCCGCGCACGACCCCAACGACTTTGAGGTCGGACGCCGTCACGGTCTGCCCGTGCTCAACGTCATGACCCCCGACGCCAAGATCACCGACGAATACCCCAAGTATGCGGGTATGGATCGCTATACCGCGCGCAAGGCCATTGTGAAGGATCTCGAGGAGGGTGGATACCTCATTCGCGTCGAGGACTACACGCACAATGTGGGCACCTGCTACCGCTGTCACGACACCGTGGAGCCCCGCGTTTCGCTCCAGTGGTTCGTGAAGATGGAGCCCCTTGCAAAGCCCGCCATCGCGGCGGTGCGCGAGGGACGCACCAAATTCGTGCCCGAGCGCTTTGAAAAGAACTATTTTCACTGGATGGAAAACATCCGCGACTGGTGCATCTCGCGCCAGCTCTGGTGGGGTCACCGCATCCCCGCCTTCTACTGCGATGACTGCGATGAGCTGACCGTCACCAAGGACGAGAGCGCAACGTGCCCCAAGTGCGGCAAGCAGATGCACCAGGATCCCGACACGCTGGACACCTGGTTCTCCTCGGCTCTCTGGCCCTTCTCGACGCTGGGCTGGCCCGAGAAGACCGACGATCTGGACTACTTCTACCCCACCAACACGCTGGTGACGGGCTACGATATCATCACCTTCTGGGTCTCGCGCATGATCTTCTCGGCGCTGGAGTACACCGACCGCGAGCCCTTTGACACGGTACTCATTCACGGCCTGGTGCGCGACGCACAGGGGCGCAAGATGTCCAAGTCGCTTGGCAACGGCATCGATCCCTTGCAGATCATCGACCGGTACGGCGCGGACGCACTGCGCTTTGCGCTGGCCACGGGTAACTCGCCCGGAAACGACATGCGCTTCTCGGACGAGAAGATCGAGGCGGCGCGCAACTTTGCCAACAAGCTCTGGAACGCCTCGCGCTTTGTGCGCATGAACCTCACCATCGACCGCGTGGAGCTGCCTGCGGCAGATGCGCTTGCCCCCGAGGACAAGTGGATCCTCTCGGCCTACAACCGCGTGATCGCCGAGGTGCGCAACGCGCTGGATCACTACGAGATCGGCATTGCACTCTCGAACCTGTACGACTTCGTATGGGACGTATTCTGCGACTGGTATATTGAGCTCTGCAAGGCGCGCTTGGCCGACAAGGAGAGCGCAGCCAACCGCGTGGCGCAGAACGTGCTGGCGCACGTGCTGTGCGGTATTCTCAAGCTCCTGCACCCCTTCCTGCCCTTCATTACCGAGGAGATCTATCAGTCGCTGCCGCACGACGAGGAGAGCATCATGATCGCCGATTATCCCACCGCAAACGGCGCGCTCGACTTCCCTGCCGAGTCTGCCGCTATGGAGCGCGTGATCGCCGCGATCCGCGCCATCCGTGCACGCCGCAACGAGATGAACGTTCCCCCCTCGCGCAAGGCAAAGGTCTTTATCGCGACCAACTATGCCGATAGCTTCAACGGCACCGAGGCCTTTTTCCAGCGTCTCGCCTCCGCCTCGGAGCTGACGGTGGCCGAGCGCTTTGATGCGTCGGCGTTCTGTGCCGACGATGCGGTGCAGATCGTGACCGATTCCGCAACGGTCTACCTGCCGATGGCCGACCTTGTGGATCTGGAAAAGGAAAGAGCACGTCTTACCGCCGAGCTTGTGCGCCTGGACGGCGAGATCGAGCGCGCGAACAAGAAGCTCGCCAACGAGAGCTTTACCGCAAAAGCCCCCGCCGCTGTGGTTGAGGGCGAGCGCGCGAAGCTGGCCAAGTATATCGAGAACCGCGCGGGTGTCGCGGCGGCTCTTGCAAAAATGAACAACTGACCGCAAAAAAGCACGGGTTTTCCCCGTGCTTTTTTGCATTTTTATTGCTTTTTGGTGTGATACTTTCTGATACGGATGAATCCCCCGTGCATCACAATGCGAGATGCTTGCAAGAAATTCGACATTTTATTTGCTATAATGAAAATAGAAATAAATATAGAGAGAGGTTGCTATGCGAATCAAGGATTTGCGTGAGGACGCGGACTTAACGCAGCAAGACCTGGCTTCCTACCTGCACATCAAGCAAAACACCTACTCCCAGTATGAGAACAACAAGCGTCAGCTGCCGCTTGAGATCCTCGTGCGCTTGGCGGAGTTCTATCACGTCTCCACCGACTATATCTTGGGGCTCACTGACGTTGATGTTCCCTATCCGCGTCGCTGACCAAAACGCGCATTGTCTCCCCCCATGCTTTGGGGCGACAATGCGCGTTTTACTTTATTTTTCTTCCTCAAGCAATTCGCCGAAATTGGTGCAAAGCTTATACAGCGTGCTGTAAAACTGCTCCAGCTCGGCGGGGGTGATATTCTTATCCACCGCCAACTGGATGCGGGTCACGGTGCGGTCAATATCCTCGGCAACCTCTCTGCCCGATGCGGTCAGACGGTAGAGCTGCTTGTACCGACGTCCGCTCTCATCCTCGCGGTAGACAAAGCCCTTGGCCGTCAGCTCCTGCATACAGCGTGAGACCTGCGCCTTGTCGATCTCCCCCTGTTGGACAAGCTCGGTCGCGGTGAGCCCATCCCGACTGTGCAGGATCTGGGAAAGGCAAAGGGCATTCGTACCCTTTAGACCGTACTGCGCCATCTTGCGGCTTTTCAGACACTGTACAGCCTTGATGAGCTGAGAAATGGATGTGGAAAAAATTTCAAAACGGTTGTTTCGCATATGCTGCCTCGCTTTTATGATCTTGCGTGTCGTTGACATCTCAACAAATCGCAAGGCTATTATAGCTCCTTTGAGGTTGACTTGTCAACGATTTTTGCAAAAATTCCAAAGAACCGAGACACCGCGCACTCTTTTGTCACGCGTGATGAAGCAAAAAAATCCCTGTGCCCAGCACAGGGATTTTTTATTCTGCAAGCAAGGCCGCGATGCGTGCCTCGGCCTCATCGGGGCGCAGGCGGTCGACCGCATAGGCGCGACGCAGCAGCTCGCCCGGGATAAAGGCATCGTATTTATCAAAAATCGGCAGCTCCGAGGGGGCGACCAGTGTCTCGGTACGGATGCCGCCCGCGGACACGCGCGCCAGCGCGCGCACAAACTCCTCGCGCTCCCCTTCCATGCGGAAGGTCAGATACTGACAGCCGTCGAACTCGATGCCCGAGATGCCGAGCGCACGGGCGTTGGCGTGCAAGAACCGCCGCAGGGTGCGAAACGAGCGCGTGCCCAGCCACGGGAACAGACACCACGTCGAGCCCCCGAGATGCACGAGCATGTGCCGTGTTACGCCCGTATTGCGCGCCAGTTCGCGCGCAACCGCCAGGCGGTGTGCGGCGTTTGGCTTGAGATACGGATAGACCGTGTCCTCGGCGAGCACGCGGCGCATACGCTCCAAAATGCGGGTATGGATCTCTCCGTAATCCCCCGGCCACGAGACCTCCATTTTGCCAAGAACGGGGTGCACGTACACGAGCCTTCGCGCGATGTCGAGCTCCTCGACCTCCCAAACGCGGCCCGCGAGCGCAAAGCGGTCACCCACGGGGGGCGGCGTGGTGATGGTGCCGATCTCCTCGGCGCTTCCCTTTTCGGGATCGCCCGCACGGACCGTGAAATCCTCGCTGTCCTTGAACACGGCATAAAACTGGAAGCTGCGCAGCAAACGCTCGCCCGCAAGTCCCACAATGAGGCCCTTCTCCTCGGTCATTTCCAGAAAATCGTGTTGGAGCATCGAAACCAGCAGCGTGCGGTAATCCTCCTTACCGATCGCGCCGAAGGGGGGCAGGGCGAGGATCTGCTCGGCAAGGGCGCGCGGTGTGCGCTCACCGCTTGCGGCCAGAAGGCTCAAGGTCTGATGGAATAAGAGGCTCATGGGCATTTTCTTCTCGCGCGGCGGCTCGATGAAGCGCTCCTCCAAATAGAGCTGAATGATGGCGATGGCGCGCAGAAGCCCCCAGGGCATGAGCTGGGGCAAGGGGGTGTTGGGCAACGGATCCTCCTCACGAAAAACCATCATCATCTCGGGGGGCTGTCCGCGCCGACCCGAACGGCCAAGTCGTTGCAGGAAGGCCGAGACCGAGACGGGGGCATCGTTTTGCAGCACGCGCTCCAAGCGTCCGATGTCAATGCCCAGCTCCATGGTTACGGTAGCGCAGGTGACGGCTTGCTGCTCCTCATTCTTCATTTTGTGCTCGGCATCCTCGCGCAATGCGGCCGAGAGATTGCCGTGGTGAATGAGAAACACGTCCTTCTCACGGCGGCGTGCGGCGATCTGACGGAAGGTGGCGGTAAGATACTCTGTCTCCTCGCGCGAATTGGAAAAGACCAGTGCCTTTTTATCCTTCACGCAGTCGTACATATACTCATAGCCAACGTCCAGCTCGGCGCTTTTTTGGGGATTTGCACTCTTGCGGTCATCGGATTGTACAGCATCGTCATTTTGAAAGAAAAAGTGCTCCAGCCCCAAGCGCCAACGCAGGTTTTCTTGTGCAAAACGCGGCACGTCCACGGGTATATTGCTGTCACCCGCAAGCCAGGCGGCCACCGCATCGGGGTCCCCCACCGTTGCCGAAAGCCCCACGCGGCGAGGCTGATGACCGATCAGGCGCGAGAGGCGCGAGAGCTGGCATTGGATCTGGTTGCCGCGGTCTGTGCCCGTGAGGGTATGCACCTCGTCCAGCACCACGAAGCGCAGATCGCCAAACAGACGCACGATGTCGTTGGAACGGTTGATGAGCATGGATTCCAGCGACTCGGGTGTGATCTGCAGGATCCCCGACGGGCTCTCCAAAAGTCGCCGCTTGTGCGAGGCCGAGACGTCACCGTGCCAATGCGTCACGGGAATACCGCTTTCCTCCAAAAGCATCTCCATGCGGTCAAACTGATCGTTGATCAGGCTCTTGAGGGGCGCGATATAAAGCACCCCCACGCTTCTTGCAGGGCGTTCCCCCAGCAGTGTCAGGATCGGAAAGAAGGCCGCCTCGGTCTTGCCGCTGGCCGTTCCCGAGGTCAGCAGCAGGTGATGCTCACTTTGAAAGAGCGTGCGTGCCGCGGCGATCTGCACGCCGCGCAGAGACTCCCATGAATTAGCAAAGATATATTCCCGAATAAAGGGGGGAAAGCGCTCAAAAATGCGATCCGCTTCGGTCATGATCCACTCCTCACAAAATAATGTCCTCGGGCGAAAAATCGCGCTTTTCGCGTACCGTCTCAGCACTTTGCAGATCTTGCTCCGCCATAGCAGACTCGGCCGTCACGCGCGACACGATGCGCTCGAAATCGGCGTCCTCGTTTTGCATGAGGATATTGAGCACGGTCATATAGTCGCGCAGGATCTCGCGCGGCGTCATCATGCTGTCCGCACCCGCGCGCGAAAGGCAGAGCGCGAGAAAGCGCAGCTGCTCGGCTTGCGTGATGCGCGGCTCCCACCGATAATGCTGGGCATAGAGCGCGGTCACACGCACGATCAGCGCCAGCAGCTCGTCGTCCGAAAGGCGGCGCAGGCGGATCACAGGGCCGATGAGATTCTTGAATTCGGCATCGGCAAAGCGGCTGTCGCACAGGCGACTGCGAAGTGCCTCGTAGCTGAACAGTCCCCTGCGCGGATCCTCCAAAAACTGCGGCGTACCACCCAGCACCAGCAACAGCCCCTCGGCCTTTCCCTGCAGGGCATCGTTGAACATCGAAAGGATCTTCTCGTAATTGTTCTCACGGCTGACGCGGTGCGTGATCTTATACAGATTGACGCATTCGTCCACAAAGACCACGAGACCGCGATAGCCGATCTTGCGCGCAAGCACCGCCCAAAGCTTGATAAAATCGTACCAGTTTTCATCGTCGATGATCACTGATACCGAAAACCCCAGCGCGCGGCGCGCCTCGGTCTTGGAGGCAAATTCACCGCGCAGCCAGCACAGACACGCCGACATCGCCTCGTCCTCACCTGCCAGATACGCGCGGTAATAGGCGGCGATCACGCGCGCAAAATCAAAGCCGCCCACCATGAACTCCACGTCGCGCAGCGTCGCGGAAACGGCGGAGCGCAATGCGTCGGCGTTTGCACCGTCCCCACCGATCTGCTCCTGCAAGGAGCCGATCCAGCGTGCGATGATGCGGGGCAGCGCGCCGCCGTCGGGCGCGGCCTTCGAGGCCAAATTTTTCATCAGCTCGCGGTAGGTCGCAACGCCGCTTCCCGACGTGCCGTACAAGCGACGCTCGGGCGTGAGATCGGCGTCGGCCGTGAGAAAATCGCGCTCCAGCGCATAGCCGCGCACCAGCTGCATCAAAAAGCTTTTACCGCTGCCGTAGCGACCGATGAGAAAGCGCATAGCCGCGCCCCCCTCGCTGATATGCTCCAAGTCCGCTAGAATCGCGGCGATCTCCTCGTCGCGCCCAATGGCAATATAAGGTGCGCCCGTGCGCGGCACAACGCCTGCCGCCACGGAGGACAGCAGGGATGCGAGAATACGGCGCGGAACGGGGCGGTTTTGTTGCATTTCCATTTCAAATCACTCCTTCCTCAAGCAAAAGATCACGGTAGTCCTCAATGATCGCAAGGCCCGTGTCGGTCTGTTCCAAAACAATATCGCCGATCTGCTCCTCGGCCAGTGTGTTGACACGGTCCACAAGCGCGTCGGGCATGGTGTGGCGCGCAAGTGCGAAGGCACGCTGTGCATCAGCATCCCCTGCCGCGACCAAGCGCACAAATTCGGCAAGCTCGCCCAGCGCGGTGGCAAGCCCCTCGGCAGGCGGAACGGTTGGGGATAGAACGGTATCAAAAACAGGCGTATTTTGTACCGTTTCGGCACTTTCTTGCTCATTTTCGGGCAAAAAGGCCTCGACCAGACGCTCGGTCGTGCCCCACGAGGTCTGCTCGATCCTTGTGGCACGCTCGGGCGAGAGTGCGGTACGGGGCAGCTCATAGCGTCGCTCGTAATCGGGAATTTCGACCCGTTTGGGCTCTTTTTGTCGCGCAGGGCGCGACGGCACAGCTGTTTTGAGCCATTCGTCGAGCACGGCGCGCAAGGAGATGCTGACCTCGTACACCGTCAAGCGCGATTTGATGCCAAGGGCGGCGCGCAGGGCGTTTTCGGCGTATTTGAGCACGTCGGTGATCACGTAGCGTAGCTCGTGCGTGCGTGAGAACGAGGTGTAGTCGACCTCTATCTTGCGCTTGAGTCGGTAGGAGCACAGCGCACCCGAGAAGGCATCGCGCGTCACGGTGCAAAAGCTCTTGTCGCCCATGAGCTTTTCCCCTTTTCCTCTTTGGAGAAAATCCAGGGCCACGCGCACCGCGCCACCCAGTACACGCTCAAAATCCTCGGCGGTATCGGGACGGTAAAACTTGCTCTTTCGATAATCGTAGTTGTTGCCGAATTGCAGCACCGCTTGTGCGAGTGGCTCTCTTCCCCCGTCGGACACGACGTAGAACTCCTTGAGACGGCATCCGTCCAACAGCTCGCGCTGACATTCGCGCGGAAGGTCGGGTGCGGGCAGTCGGTGCAGCAGCGAATAATCGAGCAGCCATTCGCGCACCAGCGCATCCAGGCGCGGATAGCGTTCGCGGTACGAGAGCCACAGCCGCACCATGCTCTCCTGCCCTTCCCTTGGCGAAATCAGCGCGTCGAGATGGATGATCTCATACAAATAAAGCAAAAGATAGGAATAGGCGGCAGGAAGGATCTTTCCCTCGCGGAAATTCGTGCGCCACCAAAGATAGTAGTCCAGCTGCTCGCGCGAGAGCTGTGTGTACTGGGGCATATAGGAAAAGAAATCGACCTCGGCGCAGGGTGTGCCCTCGCGCGCGTGCAAGCGCGCCGCGTGGCGGCAAAACTGCTCGTAATAGGCGTATTCGCTCGGCCAGCGGTAGATGCGCACCTCGTGCAAAAGCGGGCCTGCGGGCACGTAACGCGCGTCAGGTTCGGGGCGCTCGCGCAGCTCCTCGGCGGTGTGCGGAAAAATATAGTGCTCGGTAAGGGGCTGGTCTGCGATCGGCTCCTTTGGCTGTGGCGGCACAAGTGTGATCTGCGTTGCGGCAGTATCCTGCGCAGGGACTGTGACCGATGCTTTTTTTCGGGGCGGCACAAGCGACGAAAGATCCCAAAAATCGTCGAGTATCTGCCCTCCTTGCTTTTTTGACATCACGCGCGCTCACCGCCTTTCTTAATATTTTATTATACCATGTAAAAAAACCGCTGTCAACGGTTTGCCGATTTTCTGACTTGCGTTTGCACTTTGCTCTTGCAAAGCGGCGAAAAATCGGCTATAATAGAGTGGAATATCGAAAGGAGGTGCGCCATCTTGGAGATCGTGAACCTCAAGCACCCCGAAAAGCCCTTTCCCGCCGTACCCTCGGCCCTGTGCCTCGGTCACTTTGACGGCGTTCACCAAGGCCATCGGGCTCTGATCCGCGAGCTCAAGCAGATCAATGCGGGTCTGCGGCCGCGCCTGCCGCTGGGGGCGCTTTGCTTTACCGAGCCGCCTGCCCTTGCGCTGGGGCAAACGCCCCCGCCGCAGCTCACTACTCTGCACGAGAAGCTGCGCTTGCTTGGCGAGGCGGGGCTGGATTTTGCCATTCTCTATCGCTTTTCCGACATCAAGGATCTCGCACCGAGGGAGTTTGTGGAAAAGATCCTGATTGAGGAATGTCGGTGCCGTGTCGCGGTCTGCGGCTTCAACTATTCCTTCGGCAAGGGGGGCGCGGGCACGGCAAAGGATCTGGCCGCATGGATGGGCGAGCATGGACTTACCGCCTCGATCGTGGAGCCTGTGACCGACGGCATCCACACCGTCAGCTCCAGTCTGATCCGCAGTATGCTGGAGCGCGGACACCCCGAGGACGCCGCGCGGCTGATGGGGCATCCGTACACGCTCACAGGAAAGGTGCGTGCGGGAAAGCACCTCGGGCGCGTGATGGGCTTCCCCACCGCGAATCTGTATTTCCCGGGGCTGTCGCTCGTGCCCGCCCGCGGTGTTTACGCGGTTCGCGTGCACCTTGGAAGGCGCACCTATGCGGGTATCAGCAACGTCGGCATCCGCCCCACCTTTGCGGACGGAAAACACGTGACCTGCGAGACCTTTTTGTTTGATTTCAACGGGGATCTGTACCGACGGGAGCTACGCATCTCGTTTTTGCACTTCCTGCGCCCCGAGATCCGCTTCCGCAGTATCGAAGCGCTGGAAAAGCAGATCCGCCTTGACATTGAGCACGCCAAAGCCTATTTTTGATTCTTTCCCAAAAACCGCCGCCCAAGACAAGCACGGGCGGCGGTTTCTTTGTTTCCAATTTTGCACAACGGATTTTCCAATTTTTATATATATTTTTTTATTTTTCGACGCTGATTTTTGACAATTCCCGATCTCATCTTTTCATTTTTGTCTTTTCCCGTGTGTTTGGCATATGCTTTGAGTGAATCCTGAAGAAGCGAGGAACCCTCTTTTGTATACAAACAACCGCACCACTCTCCCATCTTATTATCTTTCGCAACGCCCGCAGGCAAGCGCCGCCATCATGGGAAGCCCTGCTTATCCAACCATCAAGGGCGAGGCGCATTTCCATCAAACGCCCATGGGTGCCCTTCTTGTAATCGAGGTGCTGGGCCTTCCGTCGGGGCGCGGCAGCTGCGCGTCTCCCGTGTTTGCTCTGCACATTCACGATGGGCCTTCTTGCAGCGGCAACGCGCAAGATCCCTTCGCCAATGCCAGGACTCACTACAACCCCGACAACTGCCCACACCCGTATCATGCAGGCGATCTGCCGCCCTTGTTCGGTGCAGGCGGACGCGCGTTTCTTGCCGTGCTGACCGACCGTTTTACCGTGCGCGAGATTATCGGCAGGACGCTGATCCTTCACTCCGCGCGCGATGATTTCACCACACAACCCGCAGGTGATGCGGGGCAAAAGATCGCTTGCGGTGTCATCGTGGGGTAAAAAAGCCCGTCTTTTTTGCGACGGGCTTTTCCATTCAAAGCACAGGATTGCACGGTACGGATATGCCGAATTTATGCTTGCGCAAAATTTCTGCCTTTTTTCAAAAAAGTCCTTGCTTTTTCGAATATCCTGTGATATAATGATTGAGGTTTTGAACCAAACACGCCGTTTCACAGTTCAAAGCCGGTATATTTTACGGAGAAGTACTCAAGTGGTCGAAGAGGCGTGACTCGAAAACAAACCGACTTCGTCACACTTTATTTCCCGAACCCCTTGCGGCATCTGGCTTTTACGGAATTGAAGCGCAGAAAATGCAAGCGGTTGCTCTACAGTTTTCTATCAAAATTCCGACAACTGAATATTTGGAGGAGTACTCAAGTGGTCGAAGAGGCGTGACTCGAAATCTCGTAGGCCGTTAACGCGGCGCGTGGGTTCAAATCCCACCTCCTCCGCCAAGAGCGACAATGTTTGAACACGCCGACAATACGGTATATTTTCGTGCGCGGCGTCGCGGGCATTGTCATTACAAGAGAAAAAGGCAACCGATAAAACGGTTGCCTTTTTCGTTTTTATTTGCCTTGCAATTTATCGACCGCCCACCGCAAAAAATCGGCTTTTGACATTCCCGCCGCCGCGAGTGCGGCGGTTATTCTCTCGTATTCGTCCGCTTTAAGATTGACTGCAAATTGCTTGTGTTTGTCTTTGACCTTCTCGGCATACCTTTTGTCCGCCGCCTTTTGTGCCTCACTCCTCGCCACGGTTGCACCTCCTTATATTGCGTCGCTCGCGGCGACAAATTCCTTCAGCGTGTCAAAGGTCGGACAATCCGCCTTTGTGATGTTGAACGACACGACGACGTTGTCGAGGGACGTTGTAAGCGTCCAACCCGTCGCGGTTTCGTTGACGGTGTAAACCGTCCCGTTTTTCTCGATAGTCATATTGTACCTCCTTAATCGTACTCGTCGCTACAATGCGACTCGTGCGCTTTTACACCTTCGACGTATTTTTTATATTGATTGACAAACCCTCTCAAACGGTCGCGGCAGTATCGCGCCGTGCCTTGCGGACTATGAATATTTCGCGCCCCTCCGTTGCTCGGGTTGTGTAGGTCGTTATATTGCAACGTGCCTTCGGTGCTATACATACTTAATTGATACGCGCACTCGGCAACAAGGTCGCGTATATTCCACTTGTTTTTATTCTCTGCGTCCTCGGTATCCTTTGTGCCGATAGTCAAAAAGTCAAGGGCGCAATCGTACATTATGTCGTTGTATTTTTGTTTTGCTTTTTCAAAATTAAACATATCAAACCTCCATTTTTTAGGGCGGTTTTGCCGCCGCCCTCGGCGATGTTGTCAAGCGACTTTTATTTCGTAGGTCGCGAGGTTGTTTGTGTACCCCTCAACTTCGACTTCGTAACGGTCTAACCGCTCATAAGTTGCAACGCGCATTTTCGCCGCCTCCTCGGTGGGGAGGGTTTCGAGATAATGCCCGTTTATCCAAATTTCATACTTTGCCTTTTTCATTTTTTGCGTCCTCCTTATTGACAAATCACTTTGTTTTTGATATAATAGGACTTACGAGGGGCGGTTGCACCCGCCCGCTCTGCCTATCGGCGATTATTTATCGCCTTTGGGTTTTGCATTTGCCTTGCTTGCTTTTGGCTTTTTGAGGGTTATTGTAACTTTTACACGTTCCACGGTGTCGTTACTGTTAACCGCTTTTGCCAAGTCTTGCAAGGCTTTTGTTATGTTTTTCATAACTGTTTACCTCCTTTCCTTTACTGTATATATTATATCATATCTATATGATATTGTCAATAGTTTTTCGCAAATTTCTTTGAAAAATTTTCAATTATTTTTGATATAAAAACACCCTCCGCCGTGGAGGGTGTTTTGCTATTTAATTAAAGTATTTTTCACCGAGTCGGGACGCCCAACCTTCAAACCATATCGAGTCATAAGGTGGGAGCGTCGCGCCGCGTCCGCGGTGCTTTACCCACTCGCGCCACCAATAACGGACGGCGGAGGGGATACAAACAACAAAGGGCATAAACACGCCGAGGATAATGTTTTGTATCGCGTGTCCCGCCTCGTGCTTTTTGGTGTGAAGGCTCGCGCCGCGGCTTACCACGAAAAACGCGCCGAGTTCGACTCCACCCCAACCGTACCCGACCTCAAAATAAATAAGGTGGTGGAAACGGTGCGGGTGGTGTCCCGTGCATATCAAGACAAGGGCGACAACTGCGCCGATTGACGTCATAATCGCGCCCCACGTGCAAGAGATAAGCCAAAACAAAATTACTTTAACTTTGCTCATTCTGTCACCTCTGCCGCGGGTGCGGGTGCGCCGTTTTTAAGGGTGTAAATTTCCGCCTCGATAGAGTTTTCGACCCACGCGTCAATATCGCCAAAGTTCGCGGCTATGTATGCGCGTACTTCCTCGGACATCTGCGCTTTTGCGGTGTCTGCGGCTTTGCGTAGCGCGGTAATCTGCGCGTCCTTCGTCCAAGCGTCCGTACCCTTGATACTTTCAACGTAGGTTTGGAAAGTCGCCTTCACGGACGACGTAACCGCCGACGTTGCCGCGCCCAAGATTTCGCGCGCCTTTTCATTCTTGACCTTCGTGTTTACAAGGGTCTTGACCTTTGCCAATACCCAAGAGCCGAGCGCGGTTAAAACAACAACCGCGACGTCAATTACAAGTTTCTGCCAATCCATTTTTTATACCTCCGCTTTCGCTTTATTTTTGCACTCCTCGCGGTACATCTGCAAGGCGGCAAATTCTGCTTTGTATTTCTCGTTTTCGGGGTCGGAGAGATAGTTGTTAATAATCGCCTCGACCGCGCTTTGCGAGTATTTCTCGCGCACGTATGCGTCAACGAGTCGCGCATACTTTTCGTCCCTCGTTTCGCCGTTCTCTGCATAATACCAAAGGTCGGCAAAATGCTCGGCGGCGTACTCGGGTGTGATTGCCTCGGACGTGATAAATGCGACCTCGTCGGCGGTGTAAACGGTATGCTCGACGCCTTCGTCGGAGCGCACCTCGGACGCGATGTTGTCGTGTAAAATCACGCGAGTTTTGCCGTCGGGCAATCTTTCGATGTCAACGGCGTTAAAAGGTGTGTTTTTTTCTGCCTTACACATAGCGGTAAAACCTCCGTTTATATTCTTTTAGATTTTTGAGCCTTGCAAAGTGAGAAATAACCTCTTTTGCGATGTTGTGTAAACGTTTGACTTCGAGTTTTGCCGCGACGCGCTTTGAGTGCGAGTTTTTAATATACCCGTAATACGCGATAATCGCGT
>JAFQEC010000031.1 GCA_017415805.1 Clostridia bacterium
CTTGCTCTGTTTGTTTTTTATGAATGAATTGATGCTATTTGCTCCGCAAATGAGGCATCATGAATTGGCTTCGCCATGATTTGCTCGCGGAATTGCCACGCAATTCGTCGCTCACATGAATTGAATTGCAACCAATGTGCCCAAGGCACAATTCATGCCGCAGGCAATTCACGAAAGCGCAGCTTTCAATTCACGCAACCGCGAGGTTGCAATTCATTGCGTGTTCTCCGTTAAGGATAACACGCATTTCCGACTCTGTTTTTTGTTTTTATGTGCAATTACTTGCTTGCCTCTTCGATCGCAACAGCAACCGCAACCGTCATGCCTACCATGGGGTTGTTACCAGCGCCGATCAGGCCCATCATCTCGACGTGCGCGGGCACGGACGAGGAGCCTGCGAACTGCGCGTCGCCGTGCATACGGCCGAGGGTATCGGTCATACCGTAGGAAGCGGGGCCCGCGGCCATGTTATCGGGGTGCAGGGTACGGCCCGTGCCGCCGCCCGATGCCACCGAGAAATACTGCTTGCCGTTCTCCTGGCACCACTTCTTGTAGGTACCTGCAACGGGGTGCTGGAAGCGGGTGGGGTTGGTGGAATTACCCGTGATGGAAACGCCCACGTTCTCCAGACGCATGATCGCAACGCCCTCGGGCACGCTGTCCGAGCCGTAGCACTTGACTGCGGCGCGCGCGCCGTTGGAGAATGCCTTCTCGGAGAGCACGTTCACTTCCTCTGCGTAGGGATCAAACTTGGTCTCCACATAGGTGAAGCCGTTGATGCGGGAGATGATGTAGGCGGCGTCCTTGCCAAGGCCGTTCAGGATCACGCGAAGGGGCTTGACGCGCACCTTGTTGGCGTTGAGCGCGATCTTGATCGCACCCTCTGCGGCAGCAAACGACTCGTGACCTGCGAGGAAGCAGAAGCACTCGGTCTCCTCAGAGAGGAGCATCTTGCCAAGATTGCCGTGGCCAAGACCGACCTTGCGGTTCTCGGCGACCGAGCCGGGGATGCAGAATGCCTGCAGACCGATGCCGATGGCGGCAGCGGCGTCAGCGGCCTTGGTGCAGCCCTTCTTGATGGCGATGGCTGCGCCCACGGTGTAGGCCCACTTTGCGTTCTCAAAGCAGATGGGCTGGGTCTCCTCAACGATCTTGTAGGGGTCAATGCCCTTGGCGGCGCAGATCTCCTTGCATTCGTCGATCGAATGGATGCCGTATTCCTTCAGCGCGGCCAGGATTTTGGCCTCGCGTCTTTCATAACCTTCAAACTTTGCCATGATACGTTTCCCTCCTTATCACTCTTTACGGGGGTCAATGTACTTGGCGGCATCGTTGAATCTGCCGTAGGTACCCTTGGCCTTCTCGTATGCTTCGTTGGGCTCCATGCCCTTCTTGATGAAGTCGGTCATCTTACCGAGAGACACGAACTCATAGCCGATGACCTCATTGTTCTCGTCCAGAGCCATGCGGGTGCAGTAGCCCTCGGTCATCTCCAGGTAGCGCACGCCCTTCTCCTTGGTGCCGTACATCGTACCCACCATCGAGCGCTCGCCCTTGCCCAGATCCTCCATGCCCGCGCCGATGACAAGGCCGCCCTCGGAGAAGGCAGACTGGCTGCGGCCGTACACGATCTGCAAGAACAGCTCTCGCATAGCGGTGTTGATGGCGTCACAGACAAGGTCGGTGTTCAGTGCCTCCAGCAGCGTCTTGCCGGGCAGGATCTCAGCGGCCATGGCGGCGGAGTGGGTCATGCCCGAGCAGCCGATGGTCTCAACGAGGGCCTCCTCGATGATGCCGTTCTTGACGTTCAGCGAGAGCTTGCATGCGCCCTGCTGGGGTGCGCACCATCCCACGCCGTGGGTGTATGCGGAAATGTCGGTGATCTGCTTGGCCTCGACCCACTTGCCCTCTTCGGGAATGGGTGCGGGACCGTGATGCGGGCCCTTTTTCACAACGCACATGTTCTGAACCTCAAGGCTCTGTGCGTAAGGTGCTTGGCTTACGTTGCTCATGGTTTTATCTCCTTTTTTATTTTTTTAATAACAGAATCTCAAACGATCTCGCCCCAGATGGCGCCGAAAGCGCCTGCGGCGTTGCACTCGTCGGTGTCGATGTGCATGGCCAGCGCGAACTTGTCGGAAACGCGCACCACCACGTCGTCAAACACCAGCGGCCTTGTGCCGTCTACGCGCACCTGCACGGTCTGCTTGTCGGCCACGCCGAACAGTGCCGCATCGGCAGGGGTCATATGGATGTGGCGCTTTGCCACGATCACGCCCTCGGCGATCTCCACCTCGCCTACGGGGCCCACCAGCGTAAGACCGGGCGTGCCTGCCACATCACCGCTCTCGCGCACGGGTACAGCCACGAGACCCAGCGCACGCGCATCGGTAAAGGACAGCTCCACCTGGTCGGCGGGGCGGAAGGGGCCAAGGATGGTCACAGCCATCTCGCCCTTGGGGCCCACCAGCTTGACACGCTCCTCACACGCATACTGCCCGGGCTGACTCAAGTCCTTTTTGTTGTGCAACTCGGCATTTGCACCGAACAGCGCAACAAAGGTCTCGGCCGTCACGTGGATGTGGCGCGCCGAGGTCTCAACAATAAATTTTTTCTCCATGATCAAACCTCTTTTTTCAAGTTGCGGCAGTACCGCGTTCTTCCAAGTATACATTATAACATAAAAATCTCGGCTTGTAAATGCAAAAAAGAAAGAAATCTCCAACATATTGCTGTGATTTTTGGGGAAAATAAGGAAAAACGGCAAAAGGAGCGTTCGTTATGAGCGAAGAAAAGGAGAAAAACAATCAAACCGATTTAGAGGACATTTTCAAAAGCGGTGGCGTGCGCGCAGGGAGCGAGGATCACGCCATCCACTGTCTCTCGATCATCGGGCAGATCGAGGGGCACTATCTGCTGGGTGACGGCCAGAAGGCCACAAAGTACGAGCATCTGATCCCGTTGCTGGTCTCGATCGAGGAAGATCCGCACGTCGAGGGCCTTTTGGTGGTGCTCAACACCATGGGGGGCGACGTGGAGGCGGGACTGGCCCTTGCGGAGATGATCGCCTCGATGAAAAAGCCCACCGTCTCGCTGGTTCTGGGGGGCGGCCACTCGATCGGCGTGCCGCTTGCGGTCGCCGCAAAGCGATCCTTCATCGTGCCCAGTGCCACCATGACCATCCACCCCGTGCGCATCAACGGGCTTGTGCTGGGCGTGCCCCAGACCTATCGCTATTTTCACGATATGCAGCAGCGCATCGTGGATTTCATCTGCCGCAACTCGCGCGCCAAGGCTGAGGTGCTCGAGGAGCTGATGATGCGCCCCGATATGCTCTCCACCGACGTTGGCTCGATCGTGGACGGCAAGGAGGCCGTGGAGTACGGCATCATCGACGAGGTGGGGGGCTTGGACGCCGCGCTCGCCGCCCTGCGCGCGATGAAATAAGGCACGAGGACGCGATCCGTGGGGGTGCTTTTTGCAAAAACCCCCACACCCCCGCAAAACCTTCAAAAGAAGGAAAAGGGACGGTGCGAACAATGCGGCAACGGTAGCCTTCTCCTGTGGGAGAAGGTGGCAGCCGCTTGTCGGCTGACGGATGAGGAGTCCCGAACGCAAAGAACACCTCATCCACCACCTGCGGCGGTCCCCCTTCCCCTCAAAGGGAAAGGCAAGGAAACGCACACATCGCGGCAACACTCTTGCAATTTATACAAACTTGTTATATAATAATGTCATCCTAAAGAAACGAGCGTACATACCGTGAAAAACGAAAAAACAAAGGGCTGGCGGCTGCTCCGCCGCTTTCTTCCCTACTACAAAAAATACAAATGGATCCTTGTATTTGACCTGTTCTGCGCCCTGCTCACCACGGGCTGTGAGCTGATCCTGCCCCTTATTGTGCGGCGCATCACCGAGGCGGCCTCGGCCGAGCCTATGGCCCTCACGGTATCGCTGATCCTTCGCTGCGGCGCGGTCTATCTGCTCATGCGCATCATCGACACCGCCGCCAACTATTTTATGGCCTCGGTCGGGCACGTGATGGGCACGCGGATCGAGACCGATATGCGCCGCGACTTCTTCTGCCATTTGCAAAAGCTCCCCTTCTCCTATTACGACAACGCCAAGGTGGGGTCGCTGATGTCGCGCCTCACGAGCGACCTGTTTGACGTGACCGAATTTTCGCACCACTGCCCCGAGGAGTTTTTGATCGCGGGCGTGAAGATCGTGTGTGCCTTCGTCATTCTTTGCACCATGAGCGTGCCCCTCACGCTCATCGTCTTCGCGGTGATCCCGCCGATGATCCTGATCCTTGCCTTCTTCAACCGCAAAATGCGCGCGGGCTTTCGCGATTCGCGCCGTCAGGTCGGTGAGCTCAATGCAAGCATTGAGGACAGTCTGCTTGGCATCCGCGTGGTGAAATCCTTTGCAAACGAGGATCACGAGCAGGCGAAATTCGACCGCGGCAACGAGCGCTTTCTGTCGATCAAAAAGCGCGTGTATCACATCATGGGCGGCTTTCAGTCCACCACGCGCTTCTTTGACGGACTGATGTACATTGTCGTGGTGGTGGCGGGCGCACTCTTTATGCTAAACGGCAAGATCTCCGCACCCGACTATATCGCGTACCTCATGTTCGTCACCACGCTGCTGACCTCGATCCGCCGCATCGTGGAGTTTGCCGAGCAGTTCCAGCGCGGCATGACAGGCATCGAGCGCTTTTGCGAGATCATGGATATTGACCCCGACTGCACCGATGCGCCCCACGCCAAGGACCTCTCGGCCGTCTCGGGGGCGGTGGAGTTTCGCAACGTTTCCTTCCACTACGAGACCGAGTCGCACAACGTGCTCACGCATCTGGATCTGTCGGTCAAGGTGGGCGAGCGCATCGCACTGGTAGGCCCTTCGGGCGGCGGCAAGACCACGCTGTGCTCGCTGATCCCGCGCTTCTACGACGCCAGCGAAGGCAAGATCCTCATTGACGGTGTCGATATTCGAGACGTGACGCTGCGCTCCTTGCGCGAGCACATCGGCGTGGTGGCGCAGGACGTGTACCTGTTCTCGGGCACGGTGCGCGAGAATCTCGTTTACGGAAAGGCGAATGCCACCGACGAGGAGATCGTGCAGGCCGCCAAGCTCGCGGGGGCACACGAATTTATCGCGGCGCTGCCCAACGGCTACGACACCTACGTGGGCGAGCGTGGCGTCAAGCTCTCGGGCGGCCAAAAGCAGCGCATCTCAATCGCACGCGTGTTCCTCAAAAATCCCCCGATCCTCATTCTCGACGAGGCGACAAGCGCCCTGGACAACGAGAGCGAGCGACTGGTGCAGCAGTCCCTGGAGCGTCTCTCAAAGGGGCGCACCACCTTCACCATCGCGCACCGCCTCACGACCATTCGCGGCGCGGACCGTATTTTAGTGCTCACCGAGCAGGGTATCGCCGAAAGCGGCACGCACGAGGAGCTGATCGGGCAGGGCGGCATCTACGCCGAGCTCTATGCGCTCTATGCAACGATGTAATCAAGGGCAGCGCACGTTTTAACCGTTTTTTTGCAAGATTCCAAACGCGATAAATCGCATTTGATCCTCCCTGTCGGTCGGATTTCGACTGCGTCCCGCCGACACGAAGTGTCATCCTGAGCTTGTCGACCTTTTGGGGCTTGCCCCCAAAAGCACGAGGCGTAGCCGATGTGGGATCTTGGCGGGACTTCGCTCAGAATGACATGCAAGCATGTCGCAAAAAACGATAAGATCAACCGCTGCTGTAACAGAACCTAAACAAAAACCCGCCGAAACGGAGTCCGTTTCGGCGGGTTTTGTTTGGTTTTTATGCGTTTGCCTTCTCGCGCTTGCGGTCGATGAGACGGTGCACGAGCTTGACGATCTCGACCATCGGGATGATGGTAAAGCCGAGTGCCATTGCGATGAAATACTCCTTGGCATCGATAGCGGTCATGCTGAACAGCTCTGCAACCTTGGGGATCAGCACCACGACCGAGGTCAGGGCCAGCGAGAGCAGGCCTGCACCCCAGAGCCACTTGTTCTGACCCTTGAGGGTGAAGATCGAGCCGCGCAGCGAGCGCATGTTGAAGGAGTGGAACACCTCGCACATCGCCAGCGTCAAAAACGCCATCGTCGTGCCATGCACGCTCTCCTGATGAATGTCAAAATTCCCTGCTTCCAGATAGTGACCCACAAAGTAGGAAACCAGCGTGATCAGCGTGACCAGCACGCCCTGATAGACCACTGCGGCACCGAGGCCGCCTGCGAAAATGCCTTCCTTTGCGTCACGCGGCTTGCGCTTCATCACGTCGGCCTCGGGCTTCTCCATGCCAAGTGCCAGTGCGGGGAAGCAGTCGGTGATCAGGTTGATCCAGAGCAGCTGCACGGGCTGGAAGATGGTAAAGCCGATCAGCGTGGCAAAGAAGATCGAAAGCACCTCGGAGAGGTTCGAGGCCAGCAGGAACTGGATGGCCTTGCGGATGTTGTCGTAGATGCGGCGTCCCTCGCCTGCGGCGGAGACGATGGTGGCAAAGTTGTCGTCCGCGAGGATCATATCGGCCACGTTTTTCGTCACGTCCGTGCCCGTAATGCCCATACCGACGCCGATGTCGGCGTTCTTGATCGAGGGTGCGTCGTTCACGCCGTCGCCCGTCATTGCGGTGACCTTGCCCTTCTTGCGCCAGGCGTTGACGATGCGGGTCTTATGCTCAGGCTGTACGCGCGCGTACACCGAATAGCGCTCCACCGCGCTCTCGAACTCCTCGTCCGAGATCTCGTCGAGCTCCGCGCCCGTGATCGCCTGCTCGGCGCTCTCAATGATGCCCAGCTGCAACGCGATCGCCACAGCGGTGTCCTTGTGGTCGCCCGTGATCATAATGGCACGGATGCCTGCCTCGCGGCACTGATCGATGGCGGGCTTGACCTCGGGGCGCACGGGGTCGATCATGCCGACCAGGCCCACAAAGCAAAGGTCACACTCCACGGCCTCGGCCTCGTATACGGCGGGCTCGGCGGAAAGCTCCTTCTTGGCGGCGGCCAGCACGCGCAATGCCCGGTCGGCCATGGCCTTGTTGGCGGCAAGAATGTCGGCGCGCACCGCGTCGGTCATCTCCACCACCTTGCCGTCCACCAGTGCGGTGGTGCAGCGCTTCAGGATCTCATCGGGTGCACCCTTTGTGAACTGCACCAGCGCACCGTCCTTGCTGTGCACGGTGGTCATCATCTTGCGCATCGAGTCAAAGGGAACCTCGCCCACGCGCAGGTATTCGTTCTTCTGGTCGTTCTTGTCGTAGCCCAGCTTGGCGGCGTAGTTGACCAGCGCGCACTCGGTGGGCTCACCCACGGCGGTGTTCGCCTCGCGGTCAAACTCCGCATCCGAGCACATCGACATGGCGGTGGCCAGCAGGACCTCGTCCGAGCCGTAGTGTTCCACCACGGTCATCTTGTTTTGCGTGAGCGTGCCCGTCTTGTCCGAGCAGAGGATCTGCGTACAGCCCAGCGTCTCCACGGCGGTGAGCTTGCGGATAATGGCGTTTCGCTTGGACATATTGGTCACACCGATCGAGAGCACGATGGTCACCACGGTGGCAAGCCCCTCGGGGATCGCCGCGACCGCCAGCGAGATCGCCAGCATAAAGGACGAGAGGATCGGCTCAAAGCCCACGCCGTGGCGGATGAGCTGTACGCCGAAGATCACCACGCAGATGCCGATGACCAGATACGTGAGGATCTTGGAAAGGCCAGCGAGCTTGATCTGCAAGGGGGTCTTGCCCTCCTGCGCGTTGGCCAGCGCGTCGGCGATCTTGCCCATCTCGGTATCCATACCCGTGGCGGTCACCACCGCCTTGCCGCGGCCGTACACCACGGTCGAGCCCATGAACACCATGTTCTTGCGGTCACCCAGCGTCACGTCGCCGTTGGCGGCGGCCGTGAGTGCGCTCTCCTGCTTGGTAACGGGGACCGATTCGCCCGTGAGCGCGGCCTCCTCGATCTTCATCGAGGCACATTCGATGATACGCGCATCGGCAGGAACGGCATCGCCCGCCTCGAGCACGATGATGTCACCCACAACGAGATCCTCGCTGTGCACGGTGATCTGCTTGCCGTCACGGATGACCTTTGAGGTTGCCGCGGCGATCTCCTGCAACGCCTCGATCGCCTTTTCGGCCTTGCTCTCCTGGAACACGCCGAGCACGGCGTTGATCACAACAACGGCGAGAATAATGACCACGTCCGCGGGGAACTCAAAGCCGTGCTGCAAGCCGTTGTAGATCTCCACGCCTGCGGAGATGGCGGCGGCCACCAGCAGGATGATGGTCATGGGCTCGGCCAGCTGCTTGAGGAACCGACGCAAGAGCGATTCCTTCTTGCCCTCGGCCAGCTTGTTCTTTCCGTTCTTTTCCAGGCGCGCCTCGGCCTCGGCTACGGAAAGACCGTCGGCAGAGGTCTCCAGCTTCGTGAGCACCTCGGTCGACTGTGCGAGATAGTGTTTCATATTGCTCCTTTCTGCCCCTTCGGGCACCGTGAGGACGAAAAAAGACCCACGCAGAGGGCTCCCTGCGTGAGTCTCGTTCTTCAAGATAGGCCAAGCCTTGCGGCCTGTGCTGTTGACCTATCACACAAAGCGTGCGAACTACTCCCTCACGGTTGTACGGTGCTATTGTAGCACACTTTTTTACCAATGTCAAGCATATTTTGCCCCGTTTTTTGCACTTCTGTGCACCCTTGACGAAACAACCGCATAAAAATTGCCGAGGATGCGATGCATCCTCGGCCTTGCTTTATTTTTCCTTTTTCTCGGAATTGGAGTGGCACGTGCCCTGCATGGCGCACTGCGCGCAGCCGCACCCACAGGTGCTTTTCCCCTGTCGGCGTGCACGGATACGGCACACCACGATGGCACAAACGACCGCCGCGATCACCGCAACGACCACGACCGTGCCCCAATTCTGTTGCCACCAAGCAAGCATTTGTGTTCTCCCCCCTACATTTTATTTTTTGTTGCTGACGCGGACCTGCTTTTCCAGCTTGGTCGCTTCCTTGTACGGACGCGCGAGCAGGTAGCCAAAGCCACCGAGCAAGAGGAACGCCACGATCACGCCGAACACGTTACCGTTGCCCGTAAAGAGCATACCGAGCTGATACACGATCAGTGCAACGGCATAGGCAAAGCCGCACTGGTACGCGATGGCGAATGCCGTCCACCTCGCGCTGTTCATCTCGCGACGGATCGCGCCAATGGCGGCAAAGCAGGGTGCGCAGAGCAGATTGAAAATGAGGAACGAGTAGGCCGCGAGCTTGGTCATATCCACAAAGTCGAGCACACCCAGCACCGCCACGACCTCCTCCTTGGCCAAAAGCCCCATAAAGGTGGCCACCGCCGTCTCGATCGAGCCAAATCCAAGCGGCACAAACAGCCACTTCACGGCCTTGCCGAAATAGCCGAGCAGGCTGTTTCCAAGCTCCATTTCGGCATCAAACAGGAACTTGCCCCCCACAACACCCAGCGACGAAAGCAGCCAGATCACCACGGTGGATGCAAGGATCACCGTACCCGCCTTTTTGATAAAGGCCCAGCCACGCTCCCACATCGCGCGCATCACGTTGCCAAGGGTGGGCATATGGTAAGGGGGAAGCTCCATCACGAAGGGGGCGGGATCGCCCGCGAACATTTTGGTTTTCTTGAGCATCAGACCCGAGAGCACAATGGCCGCAATGCCCACGAAATAGGCACTGGGAGCCACCCACCATGCGCCGCCGAACAGCGCCGAGGCAATGAGGGCGATAATGGGAAGCTTTGCACCGCAGGGGATGAAGGTGGTGGTCATGATGGTCATGCGGCGGTCGCGTTCGTTTTCAATGGTACGGCTGGCCATAATACCGGGCACGCCGCAGCCCGTTCCCACCAGCATCGGGATAAAGGACTTGCCCGAAAGGCCGAATTTGCGGAAGATCCGATCCAGCACGAAGGCGATACGCGACATATAGCCGCACGCCTCCAAAAATGCAAGCAGCAAAAACAGCACCAGGATCTGGGGCACGAAGCCCAGCACCGCACCAACACCGCCGACGATGCCGTCGATCACCAGGCTCTGCACCCAGTCGGCCGCATGCATCGAGTCAAGCAGCTTCTCAAAGAGCACAGGAACGCCATGCACCCAAACGCCAAAGTCTGCGGGTGCAGGTGCGCCCTCAAGCAAGGCGTTGACCGCCTCGTCCAAAAGTCCGCCCGCGCCATCCTCGCCATAGTAATCGACAATGGCGGCTCCGTAGGAGCCCCACGCCTCCTCAAAGGCGGCAAAATCCCTCTCCTCGATGGCGGCAAGCACGTCCTCGGCACCCACGACCTCGGCATTTGCCGCGGTCTTGACCGTGGCAGTAAGCCCCTCGGACCAAACGTGCGCCTCGGCGTATGTATCAACTGCCTGTTCATACTTGCCCGAGCCGATGCCAAACAGATGGAAGCCGTCGCCAAACAACCCGTCGTTGGTGAAATCGGTCACCCACGTGCCCACGGTCGTGACCGAAATAAAGTAGACCAAAAACATAATGAGCGCAAAGATCGGCAGCGCCGCAAAGCGGTTGGTCACCACACGGTCGATCTTGTCGGTCACGGTCATTTTTCCCGTTCTCTTTTTCTTATAAGCACCCTTGATCACGCGGTCGATGTACAAATAGCGCTCATTGGTGATGATCGACTCGGCATCGTCGTCGAGCTCGCGCTCGGCGGCAACAATGTCTTTTTCGATGTGCGCCAGCTTCTCCGCTGGGATCTGCAGCTTCTCCAGCACCTTGTCGTCACGCTCGAAGATCTTGATGGCGTACCAGCGCTGCTGCTCCTCGGGCAGACCGTGCACGGCCGCCTCCTCGATGTGCGCAATGGCGTGCTCCACCGCGCCCGAGAAATTGTGCTGGGGTACGGTCTTGCCGTTCTTTGCCGCCTCAATGGCAAGCTCCGCCGCCTCGGTGATGCCGTCCCCCTTGAGCGCCGAGACCTCCACGATCGGGCAGCCCATCGCACGTGAGAGCTTCTCCATATCGATCACGTCGCCGTTCTTGCGCACCACGTCCATCATATTAATGGCGATCACCACGGGGATACCCAGCTCGGTGAGCTGGGTGGTTAAATACAGATTGCGCTCCAAATTGGTGCCGTCAATGATGTTCAGGATCGCATCGGGGCGCTCCTCCACCAGATAATTGCGCGCCACCACCTCCTCGAGCGTGTAGGGGGAAAGCGAATAAATACCGGGCAGGTCCGTGAGCGTCACGCCCTCGTGTTTTTTCAGCGCGCCCTCCTTTTTCTCCACCGTTACGCCGGGCCAGTTGCCCACGTACTGATTGGAGCCCGTCAGCGCATTGAACAGCGTGGTCTTGCCGCTGTTCGGGTTGCCCGCAAGGGCAATACGAATGCTCATAGTTCTCTCCTTTTTCAATTAGCAATGACTAACATGTTCCGCAAAAGCAAGCGGAACAAGCCCCGCAGGGCTTATTCCACCTCGATGTTCTCGGCATCTGCCAGGCGCAGCGAGAGCTCGTAGCCGCGCACGGTCAGCTCCATCGGATCGCCCAGCGGCGCAACACGGCGCACGGTGATCTCCACGCCCTTGGTAATACCCATATCCATGATACGGCGACGGATCGCTCCCTCTCCGTGTACCTTCACGACTCTTGCTGAGCCGCCGACCTTGATCTGTCGCAACGTGCGCATTTCGTTCTCTCCTCTGCTACTTTTCGGCGGATGCACCGACGAACCGTTTTGTTCGCAAGTTAGCATTGCCTAACTATACATATTATACTGCCCCTCCCCGCGTTTGTCAACCCCTTTTGGAGCAAAAAATTGCACCTTTTTCTATTTTTGGTATGATTTTACAATCGCGCCCCTTTCGTGCGCGCTCCCCTTGCGCAACAGCGCACAAAAAATCCGCGCACCGCCCTGTGGGCGATGCGCGGAAAAGGCTTTATTTTTTGCTTGCCGTGCCCGCAAGCTCGCGCGCGGCCATCTCGCGCTTGGCGATCTCGCGTGCGCTGGTTGCACCCTCGGGCTTGATGTCACCCGCCCTGAGCAACGCGATCTTGGTCAGCATCGGGCCGACCAGCTCGTAGATCAGCACCGCCATGAGCGTGATATTGGTCACGATCGTGCCCGCATTGCCAAGGCCCTGCGTCTCACCCACCTTAATGGCCATACCCAGTGCCACGCCCGCCTGCGGCAGAAGCGTCACGCCGAGATATTTGACGATATTGGGGTCGCATTTCATCAGCTTGGCACTGCTAAACGCACCCGTGTACTTGCCAAGCGAGCGCGCCGCAACGTACACAAGACCGATCACCACGACCGTCCACTTCGTAAACACCGAGAGCTCCAGCTCCGCGCCGCTGAGCACGAAGAACAGAATGAAGATGGGCGCCGTCCAGCGGTCCAGACGGTCCATGAGCTCCTCGGAAAAGTCGCACATGTTGCAAAAGACCGTGCCCAGCATCATGCAGGCAAGCAGCGAGGAAAATCCGATATGTACCTCACCCACCTGAAGCTTGAGCATCGAGAGCGCCACCGTCACCAGCACGAAGGCCACCGACATCGAAAGTCGCTTGGAGCGCGAGTGGAAGAAGCGCTCAAAGAAGGTGAAGAGCAGACCCATGACAAGTCCGAGCAAGAGCGAGAGCACCACCTCGAGCACGGGCTCGACCAGAACGGAGAGAACATCCACAGTGCCGCCCGGGATCAGCGCCTTTGCCACGCCAAACGAGACGGCGAACACGATCAGGCCCACGGCATCGTCCAATGCCACGACGGGCAAGAGAATGTCGGTCAAGGGGCCCTTGGCCTTGTACTGACGCACCACCATCAGCGTGGCGGCGGGAGCCGTAGCCGTGGCGATCGCACCCAGAATAATGGCCGCGGAGAGGGGGAACACGTCCTCACCGAGAATGAAATGCAGCCCGATCAGCGCGCCGTCCACGACAAGACAGGTCACAAGCGCCTGCAAAATGCCGATCACGGTCGCCTGCTTGCCGATCTTGCGCAGCTGGGGCAGGCGGAACTCGTTACCGATCGAAAAGGCGATAAAGCCCAGCGCCACGTCCGAGATAATGCTGAAGGATTTGACGTTTTCATGGCTGATAAAGCCCAGTCCCTGTACGCCAAGCATACCGAGCACGTACGGGCCGATCAGTACGCCCGCGACCAGATACGCCGTGACGGCGGGGAGCTGCGCGAGCTTTGCCAGACGCGAGAGCATCAGTCCCGCGAACAGCGCAACCGATAAAGAAAGAAGAATTTCCATAACGATACCTCTGTTGAAAAATTTGCACCAACTGATTATAGCACTTTGTCACCCACCTGTCAAGGCGAAACCGACAAATTCTGCGCCATGAGAAAAAAACGCACGGGGGCCGTTTCCGCCCCCCGTGCGCAACGCGCTTTATTCCTCTCCGTGCCAGCACTCGACCTTGCCCGCAAGACCGATGCTCTCCGCGCGAAACACGGGCTCGCGGCCCTGCTTTCGCTGTCGCTCGTAATCGCGCAGTGCGCGCAATGCGTATTTGCCAAGATACAGGATCACGGGAACGTTGATCAGTGCCATCGCGCCCATGAGCACGTCGGCCAGATCCCAAAGCAGCCCCGCATCCAGCCCTGCCCCCACAAAGATCACCGCAGCGGCCGCCACGTGAATGGCAATCTGCGTGCGCTTGCCGAGTCCGCGCCCCATAATATGCACCACACAGCGGTCAACGTAATACAGATTGCCCAGCAGCGTCGTAAAGGCAAACAGCACCATGGCCACCGTAATGAAGATCGGCCCAATGCCCCCGAGCGTGGCCGAGAGCGAGGCCTGCACGTAGGGCGCGCCCGAGAGCGCTGCGGTGGGCTCCACGCCCGAGCACATGCAAAGAAACGCCGTGGCCGAGCAAACGAGGATCGTATCAATGAACACCGAGAGCATCTGCACCAGCCCCTGCTTTGCGGGGTGTGCCACATCTGCCGAGGCCGACGCATTGGGCGCAGAGCCCACGCCCGCCTCGTTGGAAAACAGTCCCCGCTTGATGCCGTACATCACGCACGAGCCGCCAAAGCCGCCAAAAATGGCGCGCAGATCAAATGCGCCCACAAAAATGCGGCGCAGCACCTCGGGCAAAAGCGGCGCGTTGATCAGCGTCACGATCAGTGCCACCAGCACATACGCAACACCCATCACGGGCACGAGCAGCTCGGTCACGCGGATGATGCGCTTGCCACCCCCGATCAGGCAGTAGCCCACGATCACCGCCAGGATCGCACCGATGATCCAAGGCGTCACAGCTGGCGTGTAGAAGCGGTAGGCCGAGAAGGTCGACTGCAAATTGTACGAGGCCAGCATATTAAAGCCCACCCCGTAGGTGAGAATGAGCAGCACCGAAAACACCACGGCAAGCGGACGGCAGCGCAGCGCCGCTTCGATGTAATACGCAGGGCCGCCGCAATAGCCGTCGGGCCCGCGCCGCTTATAGATCTGTGCCAGCGTGCTCTCCACAAAGGCACTCGCCGCACCCACCAGCGCAATGACCCACATCCAGAATACCGAGCCAAAGCCCCCGAGGCACAGCGCCGTGGAGACACCGATGATATTGCCCGTGCCCACGCGAGAGGCTGTGGAAACCATGAGAGCCTGGAACGAGGAGACCTTCCCCTCACCGCTTTTTTCGCTCACCGCCTTGACCTGTGCGCCAAGCAGGCGGAACTGCGCGCCGCGCGTGCGCACCGTAAACCAAAGCCCTGCCACAACCAGTAAAATGATCAGCACATAGCTGTACAGCACGTTGCTTGTGCCGGCCACGATCTGTTTTATCATGTCGCGCTCCCTTCGTTTTTCATCGGCTCTATTATAGCCGAATTACCGATGTCTGTCAAGCAGGGGTCGAAAAAACGCAATTTTTCTTTCATTTATTATATATGGGCGTGAAAACCGCGCGGAATACGGTAATACCCGTAACAAGCCCGCCCTGCTACGGGGCAGAAGGACGCCGCTTTGCGACTTCACCTCATCCGTCGCGTACCGCGACACCTTCCCCTCAAGGGGAAGGCTTTCGAAGAAAGACGACTCTTGAGGAGCAAGGTGGAAGGCAGGTAATCGCGCACACAGCACGGCAACGGCAGGCTCCCCCTTGTTCCTCAAGGCTTCCCCTTGTTCCTCAGGACTCAGCCCTTTGGGCTTCCCCTTGAGGGGAAGCTCCCGCGCAAGCGGGTGATGAGGTGTAGGATACGGAGCATCGTTCGACGGGCAGAAGGACGCCGCTGCGCGGCTATTCGTTACGCCAAGTCCTGCGGACTTGCGTGCGAAGTTGCCGCAACGCGGCAACTTGCCCCACGCCGCGCTTTGCGCTGCGTGGTCTCTCACGCCTTCTGCCCCTGCCAAACAGAAAAGCGCCCGCCCTGCTACGGGCAGAAGGACGCCGCTGCGCGCCTATTCGTTACGCCAAGTTCTGCGGACTTGCGTGCGAAGTTGCCGCAACGCGGCAACTTGCCCCACGCCGCGCTTCGCGCTGCGTGGTTTCGGCGGCTCCGCCGCCGCCAAAACAGAAAAGGGATGGCAAACGCCATCCCGTTTCTGTTTTGGCAGGGGCAGAAGGATTCGAACCCACGACCCTTGGTTTTGGAGACCAGTACTCTACCAGCTGAGCTATACCCCTGTACAACGGTGTTATTATAGCACACCTGTGCGCCCTTTGCAACCCCTTTTTGCAAAAAAAGCGCGGTTTTTTCAAAAATTCAAAAATTTCTCTTGACACACGCCGCGCACAGTGCTATAATGTTTCTTACCTCTGCGAGTGGGCTTTTTTGTTGCGCCTGCGCGCCGATCCCGTTTTGGGACAGGCTCAATACCACCGAGAGGGAGGTACACAGGTTGCCCAAAGCAACCAAATAATTATAATGGGAGGTGCCGAAAAATATGGCTAATGACGCAAGAGTCAAGATTACTCTGGTGTGCACCGAGTGCAAGCAGAGAAACTATGACACGAAGAAGAACAAGAAGAACGATCCCGACCGTGTGGAGTTCAACAAGTTCTGCCGCTTCTGCAAAAAGCACACTCTTCACAGAGAATCCAAGTAAGGAAAGATAAGGAGAGTACAGTGAAATGAAGACAAAAAAGAGCCTCGTCCTGTTCCTTATCTCCTGCCTGATCCTCAGCTCCCTTCTGTGCCTTGGCGTTGCCGCCGAGGACGGCGAATCCGCAGGCATCTTTGGTAAGATGTCCACGGGCGCGATCGTTTCGCTTTGCATCGGCGCTGCACTGATCGTTTTGATCGTGGTGCTGTGCATCGTGAAAAGACAGAAGGTTTCGGAGAGCCTGCGTGCTTACAGAAGTGAGATGAAGAAGATCACGTGGTATCCCTTCAAGCAGACCTGCCGCAGCACGCTTTTCGTGCTGGTGGTCATCGTTGCCACTGCACTGCTGGTCGGCCTTCTGGATGTCGCGTTCTTCAGTCTGCAAGACCTGCTGGTCAGCAAGCTGTAAGCTCCGCGGTGGCAGAACATGAGCAACATCAACGAAATGAACGTTGGCCCCAGATGGTATGTGGCGCACACCTTCTCCGGCTATGAAAACAAGGTCAAGGCAAGTCTTGAAAAGGTGATCGAGAACAGAGGTCTCGGCGATCTTTTCTTTGACATTCGCATCCCCGTGGAGACCGTCATTGAGAAAAAGGGCGACGTGGAAAAGGAAGTGGAGATCAAGGTCTTCCCCTCCTACGTCTATATCAAGATGGTCATGAACGACGACACCTGGCACGCCGTGCGTAACATCATCGGCGTTACGGGCTTCGTGGGTCCCGGGTCGCGTCCCACCCCCATCTCCGAGGAGGAGGTCCGTGCCCTGCATCTGGAGGATGCCGAGGGCGAGACCACCGAGGAAAAGCGCGTCACGCTGGCATTCGCCGTGGGCGACAGCGTGGTTGTTTCTTCCGGCCTCTTCGAGGGATACACCGGCACGGTACAGGCCATTTCCGATGACCTGTCCATGGTTACCGTACTTGTCAAGCGCGGCCGCCGCGACATGCCGGTCGAGCTGGAGGCATCCTGCCTCACGCCCGAAAACGCCTGAGCCGAGCGCATCGACTCGATTCGTGGGAGGGAGCAAATTCACAGCGCTCCCGTATTCGTACCACATAAGGAGGAAAAATTAAAATGGCTAAGAAAGTAATGGGTTATATCAAGCTGCAGCTTCCTGCAGGCAAGGCAACCCCCCAGCCCCCCGTCGGCCCTGCTCTGGGTCAGTACGGTGTGGCGATCCCCGTGTTCACCAAGGAATTCAACGAGCGCACCAAGAACGACATCGGTCTTGTGATCCCCGTTGTCATCACGGTTTACGCTGACCGTTCCTTCACCTTCATCACCAAGACCCCTCCCGCACCCGTCCTGATCAAGAAGGCTGCCGGCATTGAGACCGCTTCCGCGGCTCCCAACAAGACCAAGGTCGCCAAGATCACCAAGGAGCAGGTCAAGAAGATCGCCGAGACCAAGATGCCCGACCTCAACGCCGGCTCCATCGAGGCCGCAATGAGCATGATCGCAGGCACCGCTCGCAGCATGGGCGTGGTTGTGGAAGACTGAGAAGGAGGGATAGTACAATGGGAAAGAAATATGCAGATAGCGTAAAGCTTTTGGAAAAGAATAAGATGTACGACCCCTCTGAGGCGCTTGCACTGGTGTGCCAGACCTCGAAGGCAAAGTTCGACGAGACCATCGAGATCCACGTTCGTCTGGGCGTTGACTCCCGTCACGCTGACCAGCAGGTCCGCGGCGCAGTCGTTCTGCCCAACGGCACCGGTAAGAAGGTGCGCACCCTGGTTCTGACCAAGGGCGACAAGGTTGAGGCCGCAAAGGCCGCAGGCGCAGAGTACGTCGGCGACATGGAGTTTGTGGATAAGATCCTCAAGGAGAACTGGTTTGAGTTCGACGTGGTGATCGCCAGCCCCGATATGATGGGCGTGGTCGGCCGCCTCGGTAAGGTGCTGGGCCCCAAGGGCCTGATGCCCAACCCCAAGGCAGGCACCGTTACCCCCGACGTGGCACGCGCTGTCACCGAGGCCAAGGCAGGTAAGATCGAGTACCGTTTGGACAAGACCAACATTATCCACTGCCCCATCGGCAAGGCATCCTTCGGTGCTGAGAAGCTGCAGGCAAACTTTGACACGCTCATGGGCGCGATCATCAAGGCAAAGCCCGCCGCTGCCAAGGGTCAGTATATCAAGAGCTGCACCATCGCTTCGACGATGGGCCCCGGCATCAAGGTCAACTCCGCAAAGATCGGCTGATTTTGAACCGTATAAAAAAAGAACCGCCATCGGCGGTTCTTTTTTTTGTTCGCGTTCCCGCAGGGGCGATCTGCGCTCGCCCGCGGGCGGTTGATCTCCGCCCCTACAAGGTTTGTGCGCTGCCGCGATGTGTGCGCCCTGTTCGCACATTCTCTTGCCTTCCCCTTGAGGGGAAGGTGTCGCGGTACGCGACGGATGAGGTGTTCTTTGCGTTCGGGACTCCTCATCCGTCAGCCGACAAGCGGCTACGGTAGCCTTCTCCCACAGGAGAAGGCTACCGTAGCCGCATTGTTCGCACCGTCCCTTTTCCTTCTTTTGAAGGTTTTGCGGGGGCGTGGGGGTGCTTTTTGCAAAAGCACC
>JAFQEC010000032.1 GCA_017415805.1 Clostridia bacterium
GTGCTGGCCACCAACGGCGACACCCGCCTTGGCGGCGACGACTTTGATCAGCGCATCATCGACTGGATGGCCGATAAGTTCCTCAAGGAGAACGGCGTGGATCTTCGCAACGACAAGATGGTGCTCCAGAGACTCAAGGACGCGGCAGAGAAGGCCAAGATCGAGCTCTCGGGCATGACCAGCTCCAACATCAATCTGCCTTTTATCACGGCAACCGCGGCAGGACCGCTTCACTTTGAGGCAACGCTCACGCGCGCCGAGTTCGACCGCATCACGGCCGACCTCGTGGACCGTTGCATGGAGCCTACCCGCAAGGCACTGGCCGATGCGGGCAAGTCGGTCTCGGAGATCGAAAAGGTGCTGCTGGTGGGCGGCTCGACCCGTATCCCCGCCGTGCAGGAGGCCGTAAAGAAGTTCATCGGCAAGGAGCCCTTCAAGGGCATCAACCCCGACGAGTGCGTGGCCATCGGTGCCGCCATTCAGGGCGGCGTGCTGGGCGGCGACAAGACCGACCTCTTGCTGCTCGACGTCACGCCTCTGTCGCTCGGTATCGAGACGCTGGGCGGCGTGTTCAACCGCATCATCGACCGCAATACCACCATCCCCGTGAAGAAGAGCCAGGTCTACTCGACCGCCGCTGACGGCCAGACCTCGGTAGAGATCCACGTGCTCCAGGGCGAGCGCGAGATGGCCGCAGGCAACACCACGCTCGGTCGCTTCAACCTCGACGGCATTGCACCCGCACCCCGCGGCGTGCCCCAGATCGAGGTTACCTTTGACATTGACGCAAACGGCATCGTGAACGTCAGCGCCATGGATAAGGGCACGGGCAAGGAGACGCATATCACCATCACCTCTTCGACCAACATGTCGCAGGAGGATATTGACCGCGCCGTGAAGGACGCAGAGCGCTTTGCCGAGGAGGACAAAAAGCAAAAGGAGGCCGTGGACACCAAGAACCACGCCGAGACGCTGATCTTCCAGAGCGAGAAGACGCTGGGCGAGATCGGTGACAAGGTCAGCGACGAGGAGAAGGCACCCGTAAAGGAGGCCATCGAGAAGCTGCGCACCACCGTGGCAGGCGGCGATACCGCTGCCATCAAGGCCGATACCGAGGCACTGGAAAAGGCGTTCTACGCACTCTCCGAGAAGCTGTATGCCCAGTCGGGTGCACAGGCGGGCGCAGCCCCCGGTGCGGATGCCGGCAACGCAGGCGAGGGCGGCTTCTACAACGCCGACTTTGAGGATAAGACCAACGGACAGTAAGAACCAAAACGGGCTGCCGCACAAGCGGCAGCCCCTTTGCAGGAGAAATTATGGCAGACAAGCGCGATTATTATGAGGTCCTTGGCGTAGCCAAGACCGCTGACGAGGCCGCGATCAAGAAGGCCTACCGTCAGCTCGCAAAAAAATATCACCCCGATCTGCACCCGGGTGACGCCGAGGCGGAGAAGAGCTTCAAGGAGGTCAACGAGGCCTACGACGTCCTCTCGGACTCCGATAAGCGCGCCAAGTACGATCAGTACGGCCACGCCGCATTTGACCCCGCCGCAGGCGCGGGTGCAGGCGGCTTTGGTGGGTTTGGCGGCTTTGGGGATTTCGGTGACATCTTCAGCAGCTTCTTCGGTGGGGGCTTTGGCGGTGGCAGCAGTGCGCGCCGCAACGGCCCCTCGCGCGGCGATGACATCGGCGCGCGCGTGTCAGTCTCCTTTGAGGAGGCGGCCTTTGGCGTGAAACGCGAGATCAGCTACAACCGCATCTGCCGCTGCCCCGACTGTGCGGGAAGCGGTGCGGCCAAGGGCAGCGCGCCCGAGACCTGTACGAAGTGCCGCGGCTCGGGTCAGATGAACGTGGTGCAAAATCTCGGCGGTATGCGCTTTCAGAGCACCACGACCTGCGACAGCTGTCGCGGCTCGGGTAAGATCATCAAAAATCCGTGCAACAACTGCCGTGGCACGGGCTTTATCCGCATTACCAAAAAGCTGGAGGTGTCGATCCCTGCGGGCATTGATGACGGCGAGCGTATTGCGTTGCGCGGACAGGGAAACGACGGGCGAAACGGCGGCCCTGCGGGGGATCTGATCCTGCAGGTGATGGTCAAGCCGCACGCCATTTTTGAGCGCGAGGGCTACCACATTTATTGCGAGATCCCGATTCCCGTGACCGACGCGATACTGGGTGCCGAGATCGAGATCCCCACGCTGGAGGGGAACATGAAATACACCATTCCCGAGGGCACACAGCCGGGCACGCAGTTTACCGTGCGCGGCAAGGGTATTCCGCACGTGAACAGCACGCGCCGCGGCGACCTGGTATTCCGCGTGAACGTGGAGATCCCGCGCGGTCTGTCCGACAAGCAAAAGGAGCAGCTACGCGCCTTTGCGGGGGAGTGCAGTACCGAGAATTACGGCAAAAAATCGGGCTTTTTCAAGCGTATTTTTGACAAATTCAAATAATTGAGGACAGTATGGAAAATTGTAAGGACTGGACACAGCTGAAGGTCACCGTAAAGCGCGAGCACCTGGATGAGCTGGTCGCCATTATGAGCATGATCCAGAACAATCTGATGATCGAGGATTTCAGCGACATTGATCTGACCTCGTGCTACGGGGATCTGATTGACGAGAGTATTCTGAACGCCGATAAAACGGTTGCGTCGGTTTCGGTGTTCCTGCCCGCTGACCGCCCCTTTACCGATGCCGTGTCGTTCCTGCGTGAGCGCATGAGCGCCGCCGCACTGGAGGGCAAGGTGGAGATGATCGGCGTCAACGAGGAGGATTGGGCAAACTCGTGGAAGGCGTATTATAAGACCTTGCATATCGGCAAGCGCATGGTTATCGTGCCCGCATGGGAGGATTATACCCCCGCCGAGGGCGAGATCGTCGTGCGTATGGATCCCGGCATGGCGTTCGGTACGGGTACGCACGAGACCACGCGGCTTGTGATCGAGCTGTTGGAGCAGTACACCAAAAAGGGCACGCGCGTGCTGGACGTGGGCTGCGGAAGCGGCATTCTGGCCATCTGTGCGTCCAAGCTGGGTGCGGCGGAGTGCCGCGCCTATGACATCGACCCCGTGGCCGTGCGCGTGGCCGAGGAGAACGTGAAGGACAGCGGGCAGACCAACGTCATTTGCGGTGTCTCCGACCTGTTGCGTCAGGTCGATCTCACGGGCGGCAAGTACGATCTGGTGTGTGCCAACATCGTGGCGGACATCATCATTCGCATGGCACCCGACGTTGGGAATTACATGAAGGACGATGCGATCCTGCTGGCCTCGGGTATCATCACCGAGCGTGCCGAGGAGGTCGTGGCCGCGCTGGAGACAAACGCCCTGCGTGTAGTCGAGCGACACGACGACAACGGCTGGAGCGCGCTCGTTGTGCAAAAAGTATAAAGATAGCCGTGGAGCGATCCACGGCTGTTTTTTTGGGCAAAAAATCTGCATGCGGGGAGTCGAAATTGTAGCATTCGTCGAGAACGATGTAAATAATCACAAAAAGGGCATTGACAAATTGTTGAATTTGCGCTATACTAATCATACGTTTTAAAAAAGGAGGATCGTGTATGCCGCGTTTCTTTGTAAGAAGTGACCAAATCGAAAACGGCACGGTTACGATCCTGGGGGAGGACGCACACCACATCTCGCGCTCACTGCGCATGGCGGTGGGGGAGAGCATCACGGTCTCCGATATGCAGCGCCGTGTGTATTACTGCCGACTGTCGGCGTTTTTGCCCGACCGCGTGCTCGCCGTCGTGGAGCGCGAGGAGCAAGCAGACACCGAGCCCCCGTATACGGTCACGCTCTATCAGGCATTACTCAAGGGCGACAAGCTGGATACCGTCATCCAAAAGGCAGTGGAGTGCGGTGCGGCACGCATCGTTCCCTTTGAAAGCGAGCGTTGCGTGGTGCGCTGTAAGCCCGAGGCCGAGGCGCACAAGACCGAGCGACGCTGTCGCATCGCACGCGAGGCGGCCAAGCAGTGTGGCCGCGGGATCTTGCCCGAGGTTCTGCCTACCGTGTCCTTTTTGGAAATGCTGACGCGCGTAAGCGCGGCCGATACCGTGATCTTTTGCTATGAGGGGGAAAACACCGAGCCGATCGGAGCGTTTCTTGCCCGAAATCTACCGCGCGCGGGAAGTGAGCTTGCCGTGATCATCGGCAGCGAGGGCGGCTTTTCGCTCTCCGAGGTCGAGCAGGCGCGTTCCTGCGGCTTTGTGCCCATCGGGCTTGGAAAGCGGATCCTGCGCGCTGAAACCGCGCCGACCTTTGCGCTGGCCTGCATTGCGTGTATACACGAGCTTCAAGGCGAATAAAGTTCACAAAAAAATATGCTTTTTTCTGTGAAAAATGGCAAAACCCTATTGCAAATTGCTTAAAAATCGTGTAAAATATAAGTAATTCTGAGTCATAACACATATAAGAAGGATGAGAGGTTAAACATATGTCAAACAGATTGTTTCAGGGCGTGATTCATCAAATGAAGGATGCGATTGACCGCGTGATCGGCGTTATGGACGAGAACGGCGTCATCATTTCCTGCTCAGAGCTGGTGAAGATCGGCGAGGTTCGTCAGGGTATCCGTGAGGAGCTGGTTTACGCCGCCGAGGAGATCACGTCGGGCGGTTACACCTACCGTCCCGTGTCGGGCGGTGTGAAGGCCGAGTATATCGTGTTTGTCGAGGGCGAGGACAAGATGGCGGCAAAGATGTCCAAGCTGCTTGCGATCTCGCTTGGCAATATCAAGAACCTCTACGACGAAAAGTACGATAAGGGCTCGTTTATCAAGAATATTATTTTGGATAACATTCTGCCCAGCGACATTTACATCAAGAGCAAGGAGCTGCACTTCAATACCGAAGAGGTGCGTATCGTGTTCCTGATCAAGTTCTCCAGCAAGACCGATATGATGCCCTTTGAGATGCTGCAAAACATGTTCCCTGACAAGTCCAAGGATTATGTGATCAGCGTCGGCGAGCACGACATCGTGCTGGTTAAGGACATCAAGCCCGGCACCGACAGCAAGGAGATCGAGCGCATCGCCACCAATATTGCCGATACACTGTGCACCGAGTTTTATACCAAGGTCGCCATCGGCGTTTCCACCGCGGTGGATAACATCAAGGATCTGGCGCGTGCCTACAAGGAGGCGCAGGTCGCCCTTGAGGTCGGCAAGGTGTTCGAGACCGAGAAGAACATCATCAGCTATGAAAACCTCGGCATCGGCCGTTTGATCTATCAGCTTCCCACCACCCTGTGCGAGATGTTCTTGCAGGAGGTGTTCAAGAAGGGAAGCCTGGAGTCGCTCGACCGTGAGACGCTGATGACGATTCAGTGCTTCTTTGAGAACAACCTCAACGTATCCGAGACCTCACGCAAGCTCTTCGTGCACCGCAACACGCTGGTGTACCGTCTGGAGAAGATCCGTAAGCTCACGGGGCTTGACCTGCGTGAGTTCGAGCACGCCATTACCTTCAAGGTGGCGCTGATGGTGAAAAAATACCTCAACTCCAAGCCCGCTAAATTCTGATTTTTACATTGGGTAAGCGATGCACGGCTTTTGTGCGTCGCTTACCCATGGTTGCTCTATTTGCGTTGATCCGTCGACTGTTTTTCGCTCCTTTTTCAGTGGATAGAAAGGTTTTTTATGAGATTTTTGTTTTCGATCGAGCCTTCGGTTCTGCAAAGCGAGCGCGCAAGGATCGACGAGACCGTTGCGCGCGTGCTTCCCGGCGCGCGCTGGCGCATTGACGCACGCGCAGGCGTGCTCACGGTAGAAACGCCGAATGGCGACATGAGCGCGGGCGAGGCTCTGCGCCTTGCGCTGCTGGCGGTCGGCGTGCACGCCGTTCCCATGATGCAAGCACCGCAGACCCCGCCGCCGATCTATATGGAAAAAAAGCGCGGCCGCACGGTCAGCCTGCCCGTTTTTATCGTCTCGCTGGTGGCGGTGGCACTGGTGGTTTCGTTGCTTGTGTTTTTCGTTTCCTCCGCGCTTTTTGGCGCGTTCGGCAACGACACGCTGGGCAACACCAATCCGAACCAAGAGGACTATGCTGACAAGATCGCACTGATCGATCAGTTCTTTAAGGAATATTCGATATACGACGCCGACGGAACGCTGCTGTTGGACGAAATGCTCAAGGCCTATGCGGCCGCTACGGGCGACCCCTACGCGGCGTACTATACGGCCGAGGAGTATGCCGCGATGATCGCCGAAAACAATGCCGATCATGTCGGTGTGGGTATTACCGTGGTGTACGACGCGGCCACAAACACCATTCAGGTCGTCAGCGTCCTGCCCGACTCTCCCGCACTGGCGGCAGGCGTACTTCCCGGGGATCGCATTGTGGCGATCGGCACGGGAGATGCGCGCGTTTTGGTTTCCGAGGTCGGTTACGACGTGGCCGTGGACGCCTTGCTCGGCGAGGAGGGGACCGTTGCCGAATTCGAGGTTTTGCGCGGAGAACAGACGATACCGTTTGCGATCACCCGCCAAAGGGTCACGACGGTGTCGGTCACAGGCAAAACGGCCGAGAGCGATCCTACGGTCGGCGTGGTGCGCATTACGGGCTTTGATACCAAGACCCCCGTTCAGTTTGCCGCCGAAATGGAGCGACTGATCGGCATGGGCTGTGTGCGCTTCGTGTTTGACGTACGCAACAATCCGGGCGGCGATCTGCGCTCGATCCAAGCCGTGCTCTCCTATTTTCTCAACGAAAACGATACGGTGCTGAGCACAGTTTATAAGGATGGCACCACGACCGTTTATCGGAACGTCGAGGCCGCCTATACCGACGGCTACGCCGATTGCAGCATCAAAAAAGAAAACCTTGGTAAATATCGCAATTATCCAATCACCGTGCTGACCAACGGTGCTACTGCCAGCGCGGCCGAGCTGTTTACCGCGGCGCTGCGCGATCACGGCCTTGCCGGCGTGGTTGGTGAGACGACCTTTGGCAAGGGTGTGCTGCAAAGCATTTACAGCCTGGAATCCTACGGATACAGCGGCGCGATCAAGTTGACCGTGGGCTATTACAATCCGCCCTCAGGCGTGAATTACGACGGTGTGGGCATCGTGCCCGATACCACCGTGAAGCTTGGTGACGAGGCGGCGAAAAAGCATCTGTTTTTGCTCACCGAGGCCGAGGATGCACAGCTGCAAAAGGCCATTGAAAAAGTAAAACAATAATAATTTTATACAAGACAGAGGAGTACCCATCATGGCAAACGAAAAAAGAAAAATGATGACCCAAGAGGGCTATGACGAGCTGGTCCGCGAGCTGAAATGGCGCGAGGGCGAGGAGCGCGAGCGTATTAAAAACGACATCGTGACCGCGCGCGGCTTCGGTGACCTTTCCGAGAACGCGGAGTACGACGCCGCCCGTAATGCGCAGGCAGAGAACGAGGCGCGTATTCTCCAGCTCAAATCCGATATTGAAAATGCAGAGGTGCACGACTCCTCGAAGGCGGTGCACGGTGTCATCGGCATCGGTGCGACCGTTCGTGTGAAGGATAAGGAGACGGGAGAGGAGCTGACCTGGCGCATCGTGGGATCGAACGAGGCCGACGTGCCCGGGGGCAAGATCTCCGATCTTTCGCCCGTGGGTCAGGCACTCATTGATCATCGCGCCGGCGATGTGGTCACGGGCACCGTTGAGGCATCGGGCTACACCTTTACCTACGAGGTGCTGGACGTTTCGCGCAGCTAAATAAAGGAGACATCATGGCAGAAGAGATCAAGAACGCGGTCGAGCAAGAGACCGTAGAGGAAAACATCGGCGATCAGCTCCGCATTCGTCGCGAGAAGCTGGCGGCACTGTGCGCCGCAGGGCAGAACCCGTTTGAAAAGGTCAAGTACGACTTTGATACCTATACCGCAGACATCCACGCCGATTTTGAGGGCTACGAGGATAAGAACGTCCGCATCGCAGGTCGTATTATGAGCCGCCGCGATATGGGCAAGGCCAACTTTATCGACGTGATGGACGGCAAGGGCCGTATTCAATGCTACGTTCGTATCAACGACGTGGGTGAGGAGACCTTTGAGCAGTTCAAAAAGTGGGATATCGGTGATATCATTGGCGTTTCGGGCAAGGTGTTCCGCACCCGTCGCGGCGAGGTCTCAGTGCATGCCGAGAGCCTGGAGCTGCTGGCCAAGTCGCTGTTGCCCCTGCCCGAGAAGTTCCACGGCCTCAAGGATACCGATACGCGCTACCGTCAGCGCTACGTGGATTTGATCGTGAATCCCGAGGTGAAGGATACCTTTGTCAAGCGCAGCCGCATTCTCACCGAGATCCGTCATTATCTGGACTCCAAGGGCTTTTTGGAGGTCGATACCCCTATTCTCACGCCCTTTGAGATCGGCGCCAGCGCCCGTCCGTTCGTGACGCACCACAACACGCTCGATATGGACATGTATCTGCGCATTGAGACCGAGCTGTATTTGAAGCGTCTGATCGTGGGTGGCATGGACCGTGTGTACGAGGTGGGCCGTATCTTCCGCAACGAGGGCATGGATACCAAGCACAACCCCGAGTTTACCAGCATCGAGCTCTATCAGGCCTTTACCGATTACAAGGGCATGATGGATCTGGTCGAGGATCTGTACAAGTACCTCGCCGAGAAGATCTGCGGGTCGCTCACGATCCCGTACCAGGGGCATGAGATCAACATGGGCAGCTGGGAGCGCCTCACGATGGTCGAGGCGGTTCGCAAGTACGCAGGCGTGGATTACAACGACTGGGCTACCGATGAGGATGCCCGTGCCGCCGCTAAGGCCATGCACGTTGAGGTGCCTGCCAATGCCACCAAGGGCACGGTGCTCGTGGAGTTCTTTGACGCATACGTGGAGGAGAAGCTCATTCAGCCCACCTTCATTTACGATTATCCCGTGGAGAACAGCCCGCTTGCCAAGCGCAAGCCCTCGGACGCCGCCTTTACCGAGCGCTTTGAGTATTTCATCAACGCCACGGAATTTGGCAACGCGTTCTCCGAGCTCAATGACCCCATCGACCAAAAGGAGCGCTTTGAGCGTCAGGTAGCCGCCAAGCGCGCCGAGGACCCCAACACCACGGCTCGCGTGGATGACGACTATATCACGGCACTGGAATACGGCCTTGCCCCCACGGGCGGCCTTGGCTTTGGCGTGGATCGCCTGGTGATGCTGCTCACCGACAGCGATTCGATCCGCGACGTGCTCCTGTTCCCGACGATGAAGCCGCTGGACTGATAAAAATCAAGCTACCGCCGTTGGCGGTAGCTTTTTTAAGGTGAAGATATGCAAGAAAATAACAGAAACAGAGAAGAAAAGTTTGAGGCACACGACATTGGTGCAGGTGTTGCCGCACAGCGCGCAGAGCGACCGCACGGCAAGCTCTACCGCTGGCTGGATAATTTCTGGTATCATTACAAATGGCCCGTGCTCATCGGCGGCTTTTTTGCCATCGTGCTCCTGGTCTGTATTCTGCAAATGTGCGGCAAGGAGAGCGAGGGGGACGTGAATATCGTGTTGGCGGGCCCGTATAGCCTTGCGACCGACGAGACGGCTTACGGTGATCTGCAAAAGTGCCTTGCGGCGGAGCTTGCGCGTGACTACAACGACGACGGTCAAAAGAAGGTCGACATCATGCACTACACCATTTATTCCGAGGAGCAGATCAAGGCCGCAAACGGCGAGATCCATACGTCGTCCAACACGGGGAATTACGATACCTACAAGGACTATCTCACCACGGGTGATGCGGGAATTTTGTTCCTTGACCCGTGGCTGTATGAGGAGCTGGCAGGCAAGACCGACCATTTGCAGGAGATCACCGAGGTGGTGGGCAAGCAGCCCGAGGGCGCACTTTTGGACGAGAACGGCAAATGCTACGGCGTGCGGTTGGGGGACACCGCCCTCTACCGCGAGAATAGTGCCGTTCGTATTTTGCCCGCGGACACCGTGATCTGCCTGATGAAGCCGTTGGTGTTCGGGGAGCAAAGCGAGTGGTCGCACACGCTGGAGTATCTGCGCGCGCTGATCGGATGATGTTTTTGAAAAAAGCCACGGTTGTGTGCCGTGGCTTTTTTGCATGTAAAATCGCGTCGAAACAGCATAAAACACAAAGATATGTTCTTTTGTGAAAATAAACAAGTTTCTTTTTGAGAGAATAAGAATTCGCATTTTTCGCGCGCGTATCTTGACTTTTTCTTTATTATCTTGTATAATATTATATTATATTTCCAAAGGAGACAGTATGTCTGCAAATCCGAATTCTTTCGCAACGCCACACGCGCTTGACGAATGTCGCGCAGTCGTGCGCGCGCACACGGCGGCGTTTGCGGCACAGCACGGTCGAAGCCCGCGCTGCTTCGTGCTGACCTTCGGCTGTCAGCAAAACGTCGCGGACAGCGAAAAGCTCTCGGGCATGGCCGAGGAGCTGGGGTACGAGATCTGCTCCGCACCCGAGCAGGCTGAGCTGATTCTTGTGAACACCTGCGCCATTCGCGAGCATGCCGAGATCAAGGCACTCTCGATCGTGGGGCAGTATAAGCACCTCAGGGAGAAAAATCCCGCGCTGCTCATCGGCGTTTGCGGCTGTATGGTGGTGCAGGAGCATCGCCGCGCGCAATTGCAGCGCAGCTACCCGTACGTGAGCTTTGTGCTGGGTACTGCGGCACTGCATCTGCTGCCCGAGCGCCTTGCCGAGTGCATCGTGCGCGAGCGCCGTATCTTCCGCGCCGATGAGAGCTATGCGATCGCCGAGGGCGTGCCGATCCGCCGCGAGAGCACCTACCGCGCCTTTGTCAGCATCATGTACGGCTGCAACAACTTCTGCTCCTACTGCATCGTTCCTTACGTGCGCGGCCGCGAGCGCTCGCGTGCGCCTGAGGCAGTGATTGCAGAGGTTCGTCAATTGGTGGCTGAGGGCTACCGCGACATCACGCTGCTGGGGCAGAACGTCAATTCCTACGGCAAGGATCTCGGCACGGGCTACACCTTTGCCGACCTGCTCGCCGAGCTGGACAGCATAGAGGGGGATTACATCCTGCGCTTTATGACCAGCCACCCCAAGGATGCCACGCGGCGGCTCGTCGACGTGATGGCATCGGGCACGCACATCGCCCACCAGTTCCACCTGCCGCTGCAATCGGGCAGCGATGCGATCCTGAAAGCGATGAACCGCCATTACGACCGCGCCAAATATCTCGATATTCTCGACTATATGCGTGAGCGCATGCCCGATATTGCCGTGACCTCGGATATCATCGTGGGCTTCCCCGGGGAGACCGACGCCGATTTTGAGGACACGCTTTTGATGCTCTCGCGTGCACGCTTTGACAGTATCTTCTCGTTCATTTACTCGCCGCGAAAGGGAACGCCCGCGGCCGAGATGAAGGAGCAGATCCCGCGCGCCGTGCAGAACGCACGCTTTGACCGATTGCTCGCGCTTCAAAATGAGATCTCACTCGCGCAAAATCTGCCCTTGGTGGGCACGACCGTGCGCGTGCTTTGCGACGGCGAGAGCAAGACCGACGCGGGTATGCTGCAGGGCAGGACCGCACAAAATAAGATCGTCTTTTTTGCAGGGGATATCCCCGCAGGAGAATGGGTCGACGTGCAGATCGACCGCGCCGAGGCCTTTGCGCTTTACGGCACAATCCGAAATGAAGAATAAACCGACGAAAGGATACAGTTATGGGAATTTTTGAACTGGCGGCCGAGCTCGGCCGCACGCTGAAGGAAGACAAGAGACTTGTGGCATTGGAGGAGGCACGCGTCGCATACGAGAACGACGAGCGCGTAGGTCGCTTGATGACCGAATACGAGGTCCAGCAAAAGGCCATTCAGAACGAGGCGATGAAGGCAGAGCGCAACGACGAGCTGATCCGCATGATCCAGGATCGCATCGACGCGCTGTACACCGAGATCACCGAGACCGAGACCTACCGCGCGCTGGAGAAGGCACAAAACGAGGTCAATGAGCTGATGGAAATGGTCAATACCACCATCACCTTCCAGATCACGGGCAAGACGTCCGCGGGCTGCACCCACGATTGCTCGACCTGCGGCGGCTGCCACTGATTTCAATATCCGACCAAACCAAAAGAAAAGGAGCACTGTGCCATGACACCGATGATGGAGCAGTATTTCGAGATCAAAAACAAATACAAGGACTATCTCGTGTTCTATCGCCTGGGCGATTTTTATGAGATGTTTTTTGACGACGCGAGGCTCGCCTCGCGCGAGCTGGAGCTCACCCTCACGGGGCGCGACTGCGGCGAGCCCGAGCGCGCGCCGATGTGCGGCGTGCCGTTTCACAGTGCAGAGAGCTACATCGCGCGCTTGATCGAAAAGGGATATAAGGTCGCGATCTGTGAGCAGATGGAGGATCCGTCCAAGGCCAAGGGGCTTGTCAAGCGCGACATCGTGCGCGTGGTCACGCCCGGCACGCTGCTCGAGCCCGGGATGCTCACCGAAAAGAAGAATAACTATGTCTGCGCCATCTGTATCGAGCAGGGGGCGTTCGGCGTTTGCTTTGCCGACGTTTCCACGGCGCAGATCCACGCCACCACACTCGCGGGAGACAACCGCATGGCACGGCTGCAAAGCGAGCTCGGCACCTTCGAGCCGCGCGAGGTCGTGGTGGATCTGCCGCATACCGACTTTGCGGAGCTTGCGGATTTCATCACCAACCGTGTGGGTGCGATGATCTCGGCAGGGGAGGCGGCACGCTTTGATTACACGGCCGCGTGCGCGCGTCTGCGTGCGCAGTTTGGCGATACGCTCCCGCAAGGCTGGGAGGAGCAACGGGCGATGGTCTGCTCGGTGGGTGCGCTGCTGGATTACATCGGTGAAATGCAGCGCAGTGACGTGGGCTACATCAAGGAGCTCACGGTCTACTCCGACGGCCAGTACATGGATATGGACATCAATACGCGCCGCAATCTCGAGCTGACCGAGACCATGCGCAGCAAGGAGAAGCGCGGCACGCTGCTCTGGGTGCTCGATCGCACCCGCACCGCCCCCGGCGCGCGCCTCTTGCGCTCGTGGGTGGAGCATCCGCTGCTCTCCGATAAGGCCATCGTCACGCGCCAGGGTGCCGTGGAGGAGCTGTTTGGCAATTATATGCTGCGCGGGGAGCTGGGCGACACGCTCTCGGGCGTGCTGGATCTCGAGCGCCTCATCACACGCATCGTCTACGGCACGGCCAATGCCAAGGACCTGCGCGCCGTTGCCGCTACCGTTGCCGTGCTCCCCGAGGTGCGCCGACTGCTTGCCGACTGCCGCGACGGGGAATTGCGCCGCATTTTTGAGGATCTGGACGACCTTCGCGATATTCACGCCCTGATCGACGCCGCCATTGACGAGGATCCGCCCTTCGTTTTGCGCGAGGGGGGACTGATCCGCAAGGGCTACAATACTGATGTCGACTATCTGCGCTCGGTCATGCAGGACGGCAAATCGTGGATCGAGCGCGTGGCCGCCGAGGAGCGCGAGGCAACGGGCATCCGCACGCTCAAGATCGGCTATAACAAGGTGTTTGGCTATTACATTGAGGTGTCGAAGTCCTTTGTGGATCAGGTGCCCGAGCGCTATATTCGCAAGCAAACCCTCACAAACGGCGAGCGTTACATCACCGAGGAGCTTAAGGATATGGAGGCCACCATTCTCGGTGCGGCCGACAAGGTCTGCTCGCTCGAATACGAAATTTTCCAGGAGATCCGCGCCAAGGTCGCCGCCGAGGGCGAGCGCATTCAGCGCGTGGCCAACCGTCTGGCGGAGCTGGACGTGTATCTCTCGCTGGCCGACGTGGCGGCCAAGAACAAGTATGTGCGCCCCGAGGTCGATATGAGCGACACCGTGGTGATTCGCGACGGCCGCCATCCCGTTGTGGAGCAGTTCGTAAAGGACACGTATTTTGTGCCCAACGACGCGCTGCTTGACACCGACAAGAATCGCGTGATGCTCATCACCGGTCCGAACATGGCGGGTAAATCCACTTATATGCGTCAGGTCGCGCTGATCGTGCTGATGGCGCAGATCGGCTCGTTCGTGCCTGCCGCCGAGGCGCGCATCGGCATCGTGGACAAGCTGTTTACGCGCGTGGGCGCGTCGGACGATCTCGCGTCGGGGCAGTCCACCTTCATGCTGGAGATGAACGAGGTCGCCTACATTCTGCGCAACGCGACGCGCCGCAGTCTGATCATCTATGACGAGGTCGGGCGCGGCACGAGTACCTTTGACGGCATGAGCATTGCGCGTGCTATCGTGGAATACACGCACAGCCGCAGGATCGGCGCAAAAACGCTGTTTGCCACGCATTATCACGAGCTCACCTCGCTCGAGGAGGAGCTGGACGGGGTGGTGAACTACAACATTGCCGCCAAGAAGCGCGGGGACAGTATCACGTTCCTGCGCAAGATCATTCGCGGCTCCACCGACGACAGCTACGGCATTGAGGTCGCGAAGCTCGCAGGACTGCCGAACGAGGTCATTCGCCGTGCGCGCGAGGTGCTTGCCTCGGTTGAGGCCACGGCCAAGGCCGTGCAGACCGCGCCGACAGAGAACACAAAGCAACAGGATGACACGCTCATTACAATGGACGACTGTGTGAACGCGCAGGTCATTGACGCCCTGCGCGGTATGGACATCAACACCCTCTCGCCCTATGAGGCCATGAGCTTTTTGTTCGATTTGAAGAAACGCCTGAATTAAGGAGCGCAAAATGGGAAAAATCAATGTACTTTCCTTTGCCGTTGCCAATCTGATCGCTGCGGGTGAGGTGGTGGACCGCCCCGCCTCGGTGATCAAGGAGCTCCTGGAAAACGCCATTGACGCGGGGGCCACCCGTGTCACGGTGGAGATCCAGCACGGCGGCATCACCTTTATGCGCGTAGCGGATAACGGATGCGGCATGGAAAAGGAGGATCTGCCCGTGGCCATCCGCCGCCACGCCACCAGCAAGATCCGCGAGGCGGACGATCTGGACGGGATCGCAACGCTGGGCTTTCGCGGCGAGGCACTGGCGGCGATCGCCGCCGTTTCGGATCTGCGCATCATCACGCGCACCGCGCAAAACGAGTTTGGCTATATGCTCCAGTCCAGCGGCGGCGAGGTGAAGGACGTTGTGGAGCAGGGGTGTCCCGTGGGTACGACGGTGATCGTAGAGAACCTCTTTGGTAACGTCCCTGCACGCCGCAAGTTCCTCAAAAAGGATGTGTCCGAGTCGATCGCGGTCACCACGTATGTGGAGAAGATCGCGCTCTCGCACCCCGATATTGCCATTCGGCTGATCGTGGACGGCAATCTGAAGCTGGATACCGCAGGCGACGGCGATCTGCGCTCCGCGATGTACGCGGTGTTCGGCCGCGATTTCGTGGCGCGCACCATCCCCGTCGAGGGCGGGAACGAGAGCGTCAAGGTGCGCGGCTTCATCGGTCGCCCCGATAACGTGCGCCCCAAGCGCAATTTTGAGAATTTCTTTATCAACGGCCGTTATATCAATTGCCGCACCGCGGCGGCGGCACTGGAGCAGGCGTTTACGTCCTTTATCCCGCCCGAGAAATTCCCGTGCTGCGTGCTGCATATCGAGATCAATCCTGCGGCCGTGGACGTCAACGTTCACCCCGCCAAATTAGAGGTCAAGTTTTCCAACGAAAGACCTGTGTTTGAGGCGGTCTATTACGCTGTGCGCGCCGCGCTGGAGGCCAATACCGATCGCCCCGACCTTAAGCTGAAGGATGCCGTGCCCGATGCCGTGCGTGCCTTCGTGCCGATCGAGGAGGGGAAGCGCGAGTCGGTGGCCGCGCGTCAGATCTCAATGCGAGATATGCCTGCCAAGCCTGCGGCAGCACCCGAGCCCTTTGCGCGCATGAGCGCCGCAGACTATGCCGCGCGCTATACCGCCGAGGGCAAGGAAGCCCAAAGAGCGTCTGCCTCTCTGCCGTACCGCACGGATGGTTTGGCAGTCCCTAAAAAAGAAGAAATTCCGCATCCGCCACTGCGCGTGTCAGATACCGCGCATGCTGCACCGCCAAAAACGGCGTCTGCACCCCAAGCACCGTCCGTCGCGCCTGTTGAGACCGCACCTGCTATCGAGAGCTGGCGTATCATCGGTGAGGCGTTCCATACCTACGTGATCGTAGAGCGCGGAGAGGAGCTTTTGCTCATCGACAAGCACGCCGCGCACGAGCGTGTGCTCTTTGAGGATCTCAACGCCCGCCGCAAGGCCGATACCGCCAAAACCGCACAAATGCTTCTTGTGCCGTATCCGCTAACGGTGAGTGCCGAGGAGCGCGAAACGCTGGAGTTCTATCGCACCGAGATCGAGGCCGTGGGCTTCGGCTACGCGCTGACGGCACACGGTGCAGGACTCTCCGAGATCCCCGCAGGGCTCTCACCCGCGGCGGCAGGGGAGCTGCTGCTCACACTGGCCGAGGGCTTGCGCGAGGGCACGGGCAACGCGGAGCTCGCGCGTGACATTGTGTTTGAAAAGGCACTCTATCAGGGCGCGTGCAAGGCCGCACTCAAGGCGGGGCGTGAGTATCCCCCCGAATACGTGGAGGCGCTGTGCCGCCGATTGATGGCACTGCCCGACATTACAGTCTGTCCGCACGGCAGACCCATCGCCGTGGTGCTCACGCGCGCGACGCTCCACCGCCAGTTCGGCAGAGGTTGAATTACATACAGGGTCGAGCTGTATTCTCGGCACCGAAAGGAAAGCTATGTCAAAATTTGAACTGCTAAAGCAAGAGGGCCGCGCACGGCGCGGTGTCCTGCACACCATACACGGTGACATCCAGACTCCCGTTTTCATGAACGTGGGCACGTGTGCCGCCATCAAGGGCGGCGTTTCGACCGTGGAGCTTGAGGAGATCGACTGCCAGGTCGAGCTCTCGAACACCTATCATCTGCATCTGCGCCCGGGCGACGGTCTCATCCGCGACATGGGGGGCTTGCACAAATTTATGAACTGGAAGCGCCCGATCCTCACTGACAGCGGCGGATTTCAGGTATTTTCGCTCTCACAGCTGCGTAAAATTACCGAAGAGGGCGTGCGCTTTGCCTCGCACATCGACGGCAAGCGTATTTTCATGGGCCCAGAGGAGAGCATGCAGATCCAATCCAATCTTGCATCCACCATCGCCATGGCGTTTGACGAATGTATTGAAAATCCCGCGCCCTACGACTACGTGAAGGAGTCGATCGCGCGCACCTACCGCTGGCTTGTGCGCTGTAAGGCCGAAATGGCGCGCCTGAACGCCCTGCCCGATACCATCAACCGCGAGCAGATGCTCTTTGGTATCAATCAAGGCAGCACCTATGCAGATCTGCGCGTGGAGCACATGAAGCAGATCGCCGAGCTGGATCTGGACGGCTACGCCATCGGCGGCCTTGCCGTGGGTGAAACGGCCGACGAAATGTACCGCATCATCGACGCGGTCGAGCCGCATATGCCAAAGGACAAGCCGCGGTATCTCATGGGCGTGGGCACGCCCTGCAATATTCTCGAGGCCGTGCATCTGGGTGTGGATTTCTTTGACTGTGTGATGCCCAGCCGCAACGCGCGCCACGGAAATCTGTTCACATGGCACGGCAAGATCAATCTACTCAATGAAAAATACGCGCGAGATCCCCGTCCGCTGGACGAGGGCTGCAATTGCCCCACGTGCCGCAATTACTCGCGTTCCTACATCCGTCACCTCATCAAGGCAAAGGAGTCGCTTGGCATGCGCTTTGCCGTCACGCACAACCTCTATTTCTACAACGAGCTCACGCGCAGGATGCGTGAGGCGCTGGAGGGCGGATACTTCGAGAGCTTTTATCAGAAATACCGCAATATTCTGGGCGAGCGCCATCCCGACTAAGAGCCTTGCCGAAAAGGAGAAATTATGATCGAAAAACACACCCTCGAGGAGCTGCTTGGCATCGCGGTGTCCACGGGTGCGGATTTTGCCGAGGTCTTTGCCGAGCACGAGCACTCCAACACCATTCGCCTCGTCGCAGAGAGGATCGAGTCGATCCGCGATCACGTGCGTGCGGGCGTGGGCATCCGCGCCTTTGTGGGCACCAAGACCTACTATGCCTCGACCTCGGATACCTCGCGTGAGGGGCTGCTTGCCTGTGCCGCCGCTGTGGCGGGCGCAGTGGGCGACGCCAAGAGCGCGGGCGCGCGCATCACGCTGATGCCCGATGCGATCCCGGACCGTCACGCCATTCGCCTGTATCCCGACGACGTGGCAACGCGCGAGAAGGTGGAGCTTTTGCGTGAGGCGTGCACCGCCGCGCGCGAGACCGACGAGCGCATCGCACAGGTGCAGGGCACGTTCCTGGACGTGGATCGCCGCTTTTTGGTGGCGAACACCGAGGGGCTGTGCCGCACCGACCGCAAGGTGCGCACGCGCATCGCCGTGAGTGCCGTGGCCTCGGCCGCAGGGGAGAACCAATCGGGCTCGTTTGCACCCGGTGCCGGCATGGGCATGGAGCTTTTTGAGACCGTATCTCCGCGTGCTGTGGGCAAGCGTGCCGCCGATCAGGCGCTGACCAATCTCGGCGCGGTCTATTGCCCCGCGGGCACGATGACCGTGGCCATCGAAAACGGCTTTGGCGGCGTGATCTTCCATGAGGCGTGCGGCCACTCGCTGGAGGCCACGTCCGTGGGTATCGGCGCGTCGCAAATGGCAGGAAAGCTGGGGCAGCAGATTGCAAACCCCAAGGTGACCGCCATTGACGACGGCACCATCCCCAACGGCTGGGGCTCGTACAGCATCGACGATGAGGGCAACCCCGCACAGCGCAACGTGCTCATTGAGAACGGCATTTTGAAGGGCTATATGATCGACCGCCTCGGCGCGCGCCGCATGGGGCTTCCCATGACGGGCAACAGCCGCCGCGAGAGCTATACCTACGAGCCCACCTCGCGCATGACCAACACTTTTATTGACAACGGCCCCGACAAAAACGAGGATATCATCGCCTCGATCGAATACGGGCTTTACGCCAAGGACATGGGCGGTGGCTCGGTCAATCCTCTGACGGGCGAATTCAATTTCGCCGTCAAGGAGGGCTACTTGGTGCGCAACGGCAAGATCTGTGAGGCCGTGCGCGGCGCGTCGCTGATCGGCACGGGCGCGCAGATCCTGCAAGACATTGACATGGTGGGGCAGAACCTCGCCACGGGGCAGGGTATGTGCGGCTCATCCAGCGGCAGCGTGCCCACCGACGTGGGCCAGCCCCTCATTCGCGTGCGCAAGATCACGGTAGGAGGTCGCTGATGAACTTCGAACAGATCAAAAAAATTTTGTTCCGCGAGGCTAAAAAAGCAGGCCTTTCGGAGTTTGATGTGTATTTCCGCATGTCGAGCGAGAGCGCGGCAGAGGCACTCAACCGCGAGCTCTCCAGCTTCTCGTCGGGCACGGTGGGGGGCGTGTCCTTCCGCTGTACGGTCGACGGGCGCCTTGGAAGCGCCGCAACGCAGTGCTTGCAGGAGGCGGAGCTTTGTGCGCTCGTACCCCGCGCCGTGGCCAACGCCACGGTGATCGACACCGATGAGCAGCCGATCTTTTTCGAGGGCTCGGCACACTACCAAGCACCGACCGCCGTCCTGCCCGATATCCCCGATGCGGCTGAGCTGCGCCGCGCGGTGCTCGCACTGCAAGAGGAGCTGTATGCCGCAAGTGACCGCGTCACCGACGGCACGTCCAGTGCCGCAGGGGGTGCTATGACCGAGGTCTCGATCGCCAATTCCAAGGGGCTTTTGCTCTCGCACCGTATGGGCATGACCTACACCTATGCCGAGGCGGTGGTCAAGGAGGGCGAGGAGGCCGCGTACGGCACGTCCTTTGGGAAAATGCCCCTCTCGGACGCGTGCGCGCTCTCGCACAAGGCCGTGGACGAGGCCCTCTCCAAGCTGGGCGCAGGGAACGTGAAAACAGGGAAATACGACGTGATCTTCTCGGCGCGTCAGGTGCGCACGCTGCTCGCGGCCTTCTCGGGCGTGTTCAGCGGCAAGAACGCCCTGCTCGGTCTTTCCTTGCTCAGGGGCAAGGAGGGCAGTGCGGTGGCCGCCCCGTGTCTGTCGCTTGTGGACGATCCGTTTTACGCCGAGAATACGGTGCAGCTGCCCTTTGACGCCGAGGGCGTGGCCGTTTTTGAAAAAAAGGTGATCGACAAGGGCGTTTTACAGACGCTGCTCTATGACCTCACCACGGCCAAAAAGGCAGGATGCGCGACCACGGGCAACGCACAGCGCGGCTCATATGCCGACCCCATTTCGATCGCGCCCTATTGCCTGCGCGTGGAAGGGGGCGTATATACGCCCGAGGAGCTGCGCGCGCGGCTTGGTGACGGGTTGTATATCACCGAACTCAAGGGTCTGCACGCAGGCGCGGATGCCGTTACGGGCGATTTTTCGATCGAGAGCGCGGGCTTTCTGGTAAAGAACGGTGCGCTCGCCGCCCCCGTGCACTCCTTCACAGTCGCGGGCAATTTCTTTGAGCTGCTTCGCGCCGTGGACGGCGTGGCCGATAACGTGGAAATGGGAATGTCGTCCCTTTCCTGCATCGCCGCACCCGACCTGCTCGTGCGTGGACTTTCGGTCGCGGGCGAATAATTTGTAAAAAAAATGATGACAGGACTTGATTGTTTTCGCGTTCTGTTATATAATGAACTGTCGAAATTTTCTTTAAGAGGAATGTTATGCTGACGATGAAAAAAGAGATCGCCGCGGCTCTGGCCGACGGGATCGCCAAGCTCGGCGCACCCACCGTGCCCGAGGCCGCGGAAATCGCGGCAATGCTGGAGTATCCGCCAGAGGAAAGCATGGGCGACCTGGCCCTGCCTTGCTTCAAATTAAGCCGCACCCTGCGGCGCGCCCCCGTGCAGATCGCAGCGGCCTTGGCTGACGCGCTTGCGGATGTGGCGTGTGTGCAGAAGGCCGAGGCCGTGAACGGATATTTGAATATCACCATCGCGGGGCAGTACCTGCTCGATCGCGTGCTGGCCGATATTTTTGCCAAGGGTGAAAAATACGGCGCGAGCGATATGGGCAAGGGCAAGACCGTGGTGCTGGACTACTCCTCGCCCAACGTGGCCAAGCCCTTCCATATCGGGCATCTCGGCACCACCGTGATCGGTCACTCGCTCAAAAAGCTTCACGAGTTTGCGGGCTACGGTTGCGTGGGCATCAACTACCTCGGTGACTGGGGCACCCAGTTCGGCAAGCTCATCGTGGCTTACAAGAAGTGGGGCAACCGCGAGATGATCGAGCAGGGGGGAATCGACAAGCTGGTCGAGCTCTACGTGCAGATCAACAACGCCATCTCGGGCAATGAGGAGAAGTGTATCCCCGCCGATCCCGCACTCGGGGACGAGGCACGCGCCGAGTTCCACAAGCTCGAGCAGGGAGACGAGGAAAATCTTGCGCTCTGGCGCTGGTTTATCGACATCAGCCTTGCTGAATATGAAAAGACCTACAAGCAGCTGGGCATTGAGTTTGACAGCTATAAGGGCGAGAGCTTTTATACCGATAAAATGCCCGCCCAGGTACAAAAGCTGCGCGATCAGGGGCTTCTCAAGATCGACGACGGCGCATCCATCGTGGACCTTGAGCCCTACGGCATGCCGCCCTGCCTGATCCTCAAGCGCGACGGCTCCACGCTCTATCCCACGCGTGACATCGCCGCCGCGGTCTACCGCAAAGAGACCTATGACTTCGACAAGGCCATCTACGTGACCTCGGCAGGGCAGAGCCTGCACTTTGCACAGTGGTTCAAGGTCGTGGAGCTGATGGGCTACGAGTGGTTCGATCAGCTCGTGCACGTGCCCTACGGCACGGTCAGCATCAACGGCGCCAAGCTCGCCACGCGTACGGGCAACGTGGTGCTGCTCAAGGATCTGTTCAAGGCGGCCATCGACGAGGTGGCGGCCATTATGGAGCAGAAGAACCCCAATATCGAGAACAAGGCCGAGGTTGCCGAGGCGGTGGGCGTTGGCGCGATCGTGTTCTACTACCTCTCCAACAGCCGCATCAAGGACATCAATTTCGTGATGGAGGATGCCCTCAATTTTGACGGCAATACGGGCCCCTACGTCCAGTACACCTACGCACGCACCTGCGCGGTTCTGCGCAAGGCGGGCGAGGACGAGGGGGGCACGCTCAAGATCACCGCGCCCGAGGAGGGCACGCTGCTCAAGACCCTCGCGCGCTTCCCCGAGAAGGTGCTCTCGGCCATTGCCGATTACGAGCCCTCGGTCATCACGCGCTATATTCTGGAGGTGGCGGCCGCCTTCAATCGCTTCTACCACAGCTGCCCGATTCTTGGCAGCGAGGATGCGGACGTGCGCGCCACCCGTGTGGCCATCACCCGTGCGGCAAACATCGTGCTGGGCAACGCCTTCCCGTTGATTTGCCTCAAGAAAATGGAAAAAATTTAAGGAGATAACAGGTATGTCGGGACATAGCAAATGGGCCAATATCAAGCATAAGAAGGAAAAGACCGATGCGCAAAAGGCCAAGGTCTTTACCAAGATCGGCAAGGAGATCGCCGTTGCCGTCAAGGCGGGCGGCGGAGATCCCAATTCCAACTCCAAGCTCCGTGACCTCATTCAGAAGGCCAAATCCAACAATGTGCCCAACGACAACATTGATCGCATCATCAAAAAGGCGATGGGCAGCACGGGCGAGAACTACGAGGAGGTCACCTACGAGGGCTACGGCCCCGGCGGTGTGGCCGTGATCGTGGAGACCACCACCGACAACCGCAACCGCACCGCGGGCAACGTGCGCTCTTATTTCAACAAGTATAAGGGCAACATGGGCACCTCGGGCTGCGTTTCGTTCCTCTTTGAGGACAAGGGTGTCATCATCGTGAGCAATGAGGACGGTGACATCGACGAGGATAAGCTGATGGAGACCGCACTGGAGTCGGGCGCAGAGGATTTTGCCGCAGGCGAGGGCGTGTTTGAGATCTACACCGTGGTGGACGATCTCTACGCCGTCAAGGAAGCGATCGAGGCCGCGGGCTATCCCGTTGTCTCGGCCGAGAAGGACAAGATCCCCTCGAACACCGTGACGCTCACGAGCGACGACGACCTCAAATTTATGGGGCTCTTGGTCGAAATGCTCGAAGAGGACGACGACGTGATGAACGTCTACCACAACTGGGAGAACTGCTGAAAAGAAAACGACGGAGAGGCTTGGCTTCTCCGTTTTTTTGTTGTCAAAGCCTGCCTTGGTGAAATTTCTCTTTTTGCTTTGGTGCAAAATTGCACATATTAATAAAAAATGCATTGCGGGGGAATAGACATGGCCAAGGAAGGGAAATTGCTCAAGCACACGGTTCTCATCGGTGCATCCTCGGCGCTTTGCAAGGCAGTTTCCTTCTTTTTACTGCCGCTTTATACGGCAACTTTAAGTCCTGCGGAATTCGGTGCATCCGATATTCTGGTCAGCACGGCGGTGCTTCTTTTGCCGCTGGTCTCGTGTAACGCGCCCGAGGCGGTCTTTCGCTTCGGCGCGGGTGAGCACGCGCCGAGCGGCGTGCTTGCTGCGGGCGCGCGGTGCGTGGGGATCGGGCTTTTTGTATTTTTGCTTTTTCTGCCGCTTTTTGGCTTTTCACAGGTGCTTCGCCCGTATTTGCTTTATTTGTATTTGTACGTGGCGGCGGCCAATTTACACAGCCTGCTGGCGCATGCGCTGCGCGCGGCAGGGGAGTACGGGCTCTATGCCCTTCAGCAGATCTTTTGTGCACTGCTCACGGCGGTGCTCGGCGTTCTGTTTTTGACGGTTCTGCGCCTTGGTGTGCGCGGGTATCTGGCCTCGGTGCTTGTGGCGGATCTGATCACGGCGATCGTGCTTGCGCTTTGCCTGCGCCCGTGGCGGCTCTTGCAGGGGAACGAGTCACGCCAAGGCCTTGCGCGTGCGATGCTGCGCTATTCGGTGCCGCTGATCCCCGCATCGGCGCTCTGGTGGGTGATCGCACTCTCGGACCGTTATATTTTACTGAGCTTTCACGGCGAGGTCGCCACGGGCATCTATGCGGCGGCAGGACGCTTACCGAGCCTTTTGACCTTCGCACTGGGCATCTTTATGGAGGCATGGCAATATGCCGCTATTTGCGAAAAAAACGAAACGCGCGCCGTGCGCTTTGGCAAAATGTATGCCATGCTCCTGCCGTTTCTGGTGGCACTGTGCGCCGCCTTGATGCTGGCGGCACGGCCGCTTGTGTGGCTGATCTTTGATGCTGATTATGCCGCTGCCGCGCGTGACGTGCCGCTGTTGCTGCTCGCGGGCTTTTTTGCGGCACTGGCCTCTTTTTTTGGGAGCGTGTATACCGTAAAGATGCACTCGGGCGCGGTGTTCTGGACGACGCTCGGCGGGGCATTACTCAATCTCGTGCTCAATTTTGCACTGATCCCGCGTATGGGAACAACGGGTGCCGCACTCGCCACCTGCTTTGCCTATGCCTTGGTTTTTGTGTTGCGTGCATGGCACACGCGCGCGACCATGCCGTTTTATCGCTATGCAAAAAAAACCGCCGCCAGCGCGCTTTTGCTGCTCTTTGCCGCGTTGCTTGGTGCACGCGCACGGCTCGGCCCTTTTGCCATCGGCGCTTTGCTTGCGCCCATACCCTTTTGGCGCGAGGGCATAAATTTGCTTGCTTTCTTGCGAAAACGGCTGGATGGGGTGTTGAAAAAGCGCAAAAAAGCGCGCGGTGATATTGACAAAGCGTGAATTGTGTCTTATAATAGAGAAGAAGAATGCGCGACCCGATCGCGCTTTTTCTTTCAAAAAAATAAGGAGAAAAGGTATGAAGCTTGACCGTCGTCTTCGAAATCTCATCATCATTGCCCTGGCACTGATCGCGGTTGTGGTGCTTGCCATCACGCTGCGTGCGGACAGTGCCGACGCAAGCCCCTATTACGCCACCTTCATGTCGCTGGTGCCCCCCATCATCGCCATCGGCCTTGCGCTGCTCACCAAGGAGGTGTACAGCTCGCTGTTTGTCGGTGTGCTGGCAGGCGCACTGTTTCACGCCGATTTTAATGTGATCAAGGCGATGGACGCCGTTACCAATGACGGCTTGATCACCGCCATTGCCGACACCGCAGGTATTTTTGCATTCCTCGTTATTCTTGGTGCTATTGTTATTCTGCTCAATAAGGCAGGCGGCTCCAAGGCGTTTGGAAAGTGGGCACAGACCCACGTCAAAACGCGCGTGGGCGCAATTCTTGCCACCTTTGTGCTTGGTGTGCTGATCTTTGTGGACGACTATTTCAACTGCCTGACCGTTGGCAGCGTGATGCGCCCCGTGTCGGATACGCACAAGATCTCGCGCGCAAAGCTCGCCTACATCATTGATGCCACCGCCGCACCCATTTGCATGATCGCCCCCGTTTCCTCTTGGGCGGCCGCCGTGGTGGACTATGTGGAGGACGGACAGGGACTTTCCTATTTCATCCGTGCCATTCCGTACAATTTCTATTCGCTGCTTACCATCGTGTTTGTGATCGCCATCGCCTTGATGGGCTTTGATTACGGCAAGATGGCAAGTGCCGAGCTGGCCGCGCAAGCAGGTGACCTCGGAGCAGAGGAGCATGAGGAGAACACTGAGGAGCACGGCGAAAACGAGCGTGCCCGCGTGCTGGACCTTGTGCTGCCCATCTGCACGCTGATCGTTTCGTGCGTTTTGGCACTGCTTTACGTGGGTGGGTTCTTCGCCAAGGACAGCGAATATTATATGAGCCTGACGGGTGCCTTCGGTGATACCGACGCCACCGTGGCACTGCCTTGGGGATCTCTGATTGCACTGATTTTGATTATCGTGTATCTGATGGCCCGTCGCCTGATCACCTTTAAGACCTCGATGGAAGCGATCCCGAAGGGCTTTATTGCCATGGTCCCCGCGATCCTGATCCTGACGCTTGCAACCTCTCTCAAGAATGTGACGGGTCTGCTCGGCTCGGATGTGTTTGTTGAGGGCCTGTTGGAAAATGCAGGCGCGCTCAAGCTCTTCCTGCCTGCGATCATCTTTGTGATCGCGTGCTTCCTTGCTTTTGCAACGGGCACCTCTTGGGGCACGTTCGGTATTCTTATTCCCATCGTGCTTGCCGTTGATCTCGGCGCGGAGCTTAGCATCATCGCCATGTCCGCCTGCCTTGCGGGTGCAGTTTGCGGTGACCATTGCTCGCCCATCTCGGATACCACCATTATGGCATCCGCGGGCGCACAGTGTAATCACGTGCAGCACGTGTCCACACAGCTGCCCTATGCCATTACTGTGGCGGCGGTTTCCTTCGTTTGCTACATCATCGCGGGTGTTGCACAGAGCGTGGGACTGTACTGGTGGTTCTCGCTGCCCTTTGGTATGGTTTTGATGGTGGCGACGCTCTTTGGCATTCGCTTTGTGCAGAACAAGAAACAGGCCTTGCCGGCAGAAAAATAAATTTGAAAAAAATGCAAAAACCTATTGCATTTTCCAAGCAGGTGTGATATAATACCATCTGTGTGTTTACACGAAGTATAAGGGTGGTCCGCTGCCAAGCTCTGCATGAACATCCGGATTTTAAGGAGGCCAAACATGAACTTGATTCAGGCTTTTACAAACGAGCAATTGAAGGAAGAGGTACCGGTTATTCGCATCGGTGACACCGTGCGCATCCACAACAAGATCGTTGAGGGTACCAAAGAGAGAATTCAGCTTTTCGAGGGCACCGTTATCGCCAAGCACGGCGGCGGCATCTCCGAGACCTTCACCGTCAGACGCGTTTCTTACGGTGTCGGTGTGGAGAAGACCTTCCCCCTCCATTCGCCCAACGTGGCAAAAGTTGATGTCATCCGCGTCGGTAAGGTCCGCCGCGCAAAGCTTTACTACCTGCGTGACCGCGTTGGTAAGGCTTCCAAGGTCAAGGAGAAGATCTAAGACCGTATACAAAAAGCAACCGCTTGGCGGTTGCTTTTTGTGTTTCTTGTGCCAAATCAAAAAAGAACCGCCCGACGGGCGGTTCTTTTTGTCGTTGTTTGATTAGCCGAGTCTCTTCTCGAGAGCAGCAAGCTCCTCGTACATGGTAGCGGGAACGCGGTCACCAACCTGAGCATAGAACTCCTTGATGTTGGCAACGTCTGCCTTCCAGGACTCGACGTCCACCGACAGAAGATCCTTGATGGTGTCAAGCGTGACATCCGAAAGACCCTCAATGTTAATGTCCTCGGCCTTGGGCACGTAGCCGATAGCGGTCTCAACGGCGTCCACCTTGCCCTCGCAGCGAGCCAGGATCCAGAGAAGGACGCGCATATTGTCGCCGAAGCCGGGCCAGATGAAGTGGCCTTCGTCATCGGTGCGGAACCAGTTGACGTGGAAGATCATGGGCGGGTTGGGGATCTTCTTGCCCATATCCAGCCAGTGCTTCCAGTAGTCACCCATGTTGTAGCCCACGAAGGGACGCATTGCCATGGGGTCGCGGCGGACAACGCCGACAGCGCCTGCGGCTGCTGCGGTGGTCTCGGAGGCCATGATCGAGCCCACGAACGAGCCGTGCTGCCAGTTGAAGGACTGGTAAACCAGGGGAGCAGTCTTTGCACGGCGGCCGCCGAAGACGATGGCCGACACGGGCACGCCCTTCAGGCTGTTGAACTCAGGCGAAATGCAGGGGCAGTTCGCAGCCAGAGCCGTAAAGCGGGAGTTGGGATGTGCGCCGCAGGTGGACTTATCCTTCTTATCATACTTGGTGCAGTCCCAAGGATTGCCCTTCCAGTCGATGGCGTTACCGGGCTGGGGAGGATTGTTGTCCAGGCCCTCCCACCAGACGGTGTTGTTCTTGGTGTCGTGCACGACGTTGGTGAAGATGGTGTCGCGCTTGGTGGTTGCCAGTGCGTTGGGGTTGGATTTTTCGTTGGTGCCGGGGGCCACGCCGAAGAAGCCGTTCTCGGGGTTGACCGCCCAGAGTCTGCCGTCCTCACCCACGCGCAGCCAAGCGATGTCGTCACCGACGCACTCAACCTCGTAGCCCTGCTCGCGCAGGAACTTCGGGGGGATGAGCATGGCAAGGTTGGTCTTGCCGCAAGCAGAGGGGAATGCAGCGGTGACGTACTTCTTCTCACCGTTGGGGTACTTCACGCCCAGAATGAGCATGTGCTCGGCCATCCAGCCTTCCTTGCGGCCAAGGTAGGATGCAATACGCAGTGCAAAGCACTTCTTGCCCAGCAGCACGTTTCCGCCGTAGCCCGAGTTCACGGACATGATCTCGTTGGTCTCGGGGAAGTGGGTGATATAGCGGTTCTCCTCGTCAATGTCAGCGCGTGCGTGCAGACCCTTGATATAGTCTGCGCTGTCGCCGAGCGCCTCAAGCACGTTGGTGCCCACGCGCGTCATGATGAGCATGTTCAGCACGACGTAGATCGAGTCGGTCAGCTCAATGCCGTACTTGGCAAAGTCCGAGCCGACAACGCCCATGGAGTAGGGGATGACGTACATGGTGCGGCCCTTCATCGAGTTCTTGTAGAGCTTGAACAGCTTTTCCTTCATCTCGGCAGGAGCCATCCAGTTGTTGATGTTGCCTGCGTCTTCCTTCTTCTCGGTGCAGATGAAGGTGCGGTTTTCCACGCGTGCAACGTCGTTGACAGCGGTGCGGTGCAGGTAGCAGTTGGGCAGCAGCTCCTGGTTGAGCTTGATAAGCTCACCGGTGGAGCAGGCCTCGGCACGCAGAGCCTCTGCCTGTGCCTCGGAGCCGTCGATCCAGACGATCTTGTCGGGATTCGTCATAGCGGCCATTTCGTCGATCCAGGACAAAACGTACTTGTTGTTGGTCATAGTTTTTTCTCCTCTTGTATTTGGGATGGTACTACCATCGTTTCCCAGTATAGATTTTACTACACTTTTGCAAGATTTTCAACAGAAACTTGCAAAAGTTACACTTTGTTAACATGTAAACGCGCACACGGGAAAATTTATGACAGCTTGCACTATTTTTTTGCCGTTTGCGCCTGTGCAATTTGCTCCTTTGTGGGGAAAAGCGAGCGCAAAAGCCATGTGGCATCACTTTTTCCAAAGGTTCCCGTAAGTGCAAGAAGCAGAACGTACAGTGCGGCAAGGAGCAGAATGTGCAGTGTCAGCGAAAGTCCGCCGCTGTGTACGGCGAAGGGAAGCAAACGGTGCAAAAGGGTTAGGATACAGGAGGCACCGATCACCGCGGCAAGCGGACGAACCAAAAGCGTAAAGATACGGGGGCGATAGCGGCTGATGCGCAGCAGGCGCGCGATGCTGAGGGCTGCATTCAGAATCTCGGTAATGTAAATGGTGATCAAATACCCCCAAATTCCAAAGCACGGCACCAACAGCCAGACCGCGACCACCGAAACGAAGGCGTCCAGAATGTTCACGTTCATCGAGTAGACCTGCTCTCCCATGCCCTTGAGCATGGCGTCCGTGGCAGTATCCAGATACATCACGGGAATCAGCGGCGCCAGCGCGCGGATAAAGGCCGCAACCTCAGAGCTGTCATAAAGCACCTGCCCAAGCTCCCCCGAAAGGCAGAGCATCGCACCCGCCACACCGATCGAAAAGAGGAATGTCATTTGGTAAACGCGCCCTGCAATATAGCGGATCTCCACCTCGTTTCCTGCCGCCTGCTGCTCGGTCACCTCGGGAATGAGAAGTGCGGAAAATGACGAGAGAATGGCGGCGGGATAGAGCACCACGGGCAGCGCCATGCTGTGCAGCGATCCGTAGGATGCCAATGCGGCCGAGCTGCCTGCTCCAAAGGCTATAAGCCCTCGTGGGATTAAAATATGTTCTATTGCAAGTAAACCTGACCGCGCATATGCGCTGATCGCCACGGGCATTGCCACCGCCGCCACACGGATGGGACCGCTGTATTTTGCAGTGCCGACATGGCGAAAATGCCGTTTGTCCGCCACGTACAAAACAAGGTTGAGCACCAAGGAAACCGATTCGGAAACCGCACCGCCCAGCAGAATGGCGAGCATACAGCCCTCAACGGTTTTGGGCGCGACCGCGACGAGCAGATAGCCCGTGAGCGAGATCTTGATTGCCTGCTCCGCCACCTGTGCGATCGCGTTTTTCCAGGCACGGCGCACGGCGGTGAAATAGCCGTTTAGAACCGAGGTCAGCGCGATCGGAAGGAGCGTGAAGGAGAGCAGCCGCAACGCACGCACCGTCCGCACATCGTGCAGAAGAAGGCGGCCGATAGGGGCGGAAAGGCCAAACAAAAGGATCGATGAAAGCGTGCCGAAAAAGAGGGCGTAGGAGAGGCACGCCAAAAGACACCGACGGTTTTCCGCGCCTCCGCTTCGCTCCAGTCGCTCGGCCACGGTACGCACGGTGGCGAGGTGGATGCCCGAGGTCGCCAGCGTGGTTGCAAAGCCGTACACGCTTCCCACCAGTGAAAGCAAGCCCATCGCCTCTGCGCCCACACGGTTAGAGACATAGACGTTGAAGCTCACCGAGACGGTGCGCATCAAAAGCGCGACCGCCGTGAGCAGCAGCGCGTTCAAAAAATACTGACGTTTGGTTTTCATAGCTTCACCTCGTGTTCATTCTATTCGCCGCGCGTGTAAGATAGACCGCGCGGCCTCTTTACAAATTTTTTGAATTATGCTATACTGAAATCAAGGCCGCACTCATATGCTTTTTGCAAAAAGGCGGCTCAGTTCCCGGAAGGAGAGGCAACAATGGCGAAAACGGTAGCAATCACCATCGGCAGACAGTACGGAAGCGGAGGTCACGACATCGGCTTGCGCGTGGGCGAGCTTCTCGGCTTCAAGGTCTATGACAAGGAGCTGATCGGATTGGCGGCGGAAAAAAGCGGCGTAAACCCCGATTATCTGCGCCGCGTGGACGAGAAGGCCACAAACAGTCTGCTCTATACACTGGCGCTTGGCGGCTCGCTGTACCGTGCACGGCACCTTGGCGTGGACGTGCCGATCAACGACCAGCTGTTTATCACGCAGACCGAGATCATCAAGAAGGCGGCAGAGGAGGAGTCCTGCATTTTCATCGGCCGCTGTGCCGATTACGTGCTGCGCAACCATCCGGGGCGCTTGAGCTTCTTTATTTACGCTGATATCAAGGCGCGCGCAAGCCGTATCGCCCAGCGTTACGCCATCACCCACGAGGAGGCGATAGGCCGCATCAATAAGACCGATAAGCGGCGCATCGGCTATTATAACTATTACACAGGAAAAAAGTGGGGGAAATTTGACAATTACCATCTCTCCATTGATAGCTCGTTGCTTGGCGTAGAGGGCACGGCGCAGGCCATCGCTGACATTGTGCGTGTCTATTTATCCGAGAGCGAGGAGGATAAAAAGCTCTGAACAAAACGGCACGATTTGTCAAGCGACAAAAAACTCTTGACAAGAATGCGGCAGCGGACTATGATATATAGTGCAAACCACAACACAGGAGGCTTTTACCCATGGCTGTTTATGTCTGCGCATTGTGTGGATATGAGTACGACCCCAAAAACGGAGATCCCGAAAACGGGATTGAGGAAGGTACGGAATTTGAGGACCTGCCCGAAGGTTTCGAGTGCCCGCTTTGCGGCGCATCGAAAGAGGATTTTGAACGTCAAAACAGCGAGAGCGAAGACGAGGAATAAAGCAAGCAGGCGGTGCCGTTGGGTACCGCCTGCTTGCTTTATCCATTTTTTGTGCATATTTGTATAAAAAAGGTTGACTTTTCTTATATAAGAAGTTATAATATTAAATATCAAATTAAACTCTCACAGCGAAGGGAAGAATGTTATGGCAATCAACAGAAGAGAAGCACGTGAGGCGGTTTTTGAGCTGCTGTTCGAGACCGAGTTTCGCAAGGAGGAGGGGGCGGAGTCCATTTATGCCGCCGCCGTGGAAAACCGCGAGATCGCAGAGGACGATTATATCCGCAGCGCTTATTTCGGCGTGCTGTCACATCTTGAGGAAATCGATGCGCGCATCAACCGCCATTCCAACGGCTGGAAGACCTCGCGCATTTCGCGCGTGTCACGCTCGATCATTCGCCTTTGCGTGTATGAAATGCTGTACTGTGCCGATATTCCCGAGAGTGTTTCGCTCAACGAGGCGGTCGAGCTTTGCAAGAAGTTTGACGAGGAAAAGGCGCGCCCCTTCCTCAACGGCGTACTCAACGGCATCAAAAACGAGATCGTAGGCGAGCGAAATGGCTGAGGCCTGCTATATCGGGATCGACACCAGCAATTATACCACCTCGGTCGCACTGGTAAGTGCGAAGGGCGAGATCCTTGCCAATCTCAAGCGGCCGCTTCCCGTGCGATCGGGCGAGTGCGGTCTGCGGCAAAGCGACGCGGTCTTTGCGCATGTGCGCAATCTGCCCGTGCTGATGCAGGAGCTGGAGACACTTCTTGCAGGGCGCACGCCCTGTGCCATCGGCGTATCAGCCAAGCCGCGCGACGCCGAGGATTCCTATATGCCCTGCTTTCTCGCGGGCGTTGCGGCGGCTGAGGCCATGGCAGCGGGATTGCACGTGCCACTCCTGCGCTTCTCGCACCAAAACGGACACCTGATGGCCGCACTGCACGGCGCAGGTGCGAGCGAAGCACTGTTCGGTCGGCCCTTCGGCGCCTTTCACGTTTCGGGCGGCACCACAGAGCTTTTGTACGTTCGCCCGCGCGGCCTTGATTTTTCGGTGGAGAAGGTCGGCGGAACGGCCGATCTCAATGCGGGGCAGGCTGTCGATCGCATCGGCGTGATGCTGGGGCTGGATTTCCCGTGCGGCCCTGCGCTGGAGCTGCTGGCGGGCGAGAACACGGCACGTGTGCCGAAGCCGCGTGTTTCGGTGAAAGGCATGAATTGCAATCTCTCGGGATTGGAAAACCTTGCGCGTGCACTGCTGGAAAAAAGCGGCGATCGCGCGCTGAGCGCCGCTTATACACTGGATTTTATCGCACAGACCCTTGGCACTATGGCAGAGAATTTTCGCGCGGAGCACGGCCCCTTGCCGCTGCTGTTTGCAGGCGGCGTGATGAGCAACCGCCGCATCACCGCCGCGCTCGCCGCGCGCTTGCCCGAGGTCTTCTTTGCGCCCCCTGCCTATTCCGCCGATAATGCGGTAGGTGTGGCGCTGCTGTGCCGTGCACGGCATATGGCGGAAAATTAAGCACGAAAGGAGAAGCGTATGTCTGCCAATCTGCTGACGGTAACCGAGCTCAACGAGTATTTGCGTATGCTTATGGACGGCAATCCGCTTCTCGGCAACGTTTTCGTGCGCGGTGAGATCTCCAATTTCACCAATCACTATAAAACAGGGCATTTTTACTTTTCCCTGAAGGATGAGGGCGGTGCTTTGCGCGCCGTGATGTTCCGTTCGTATGCGGCAAGGCTCGCTTTTTTGCCCGAGAACGGCATGAAGGTGATCCTGCACGGCCGCGTGAGCGTTTATCCGCGCAACGGCGAGTATCAGATCTACGTGGACGATATGCAGCCCGACGGCGTTGGTGCGCTGTGGCTGGCTTACGAGCAGCTGCGCCAAAAATTGGAAGGAGAGGGGCTGTTCGATCCTGCGCGCAAGCGCGCCTTGCCCCCTTATCCCGCACGCATCGGCATCATCACCTCGCCCACGGGCGCGGCGGTGCGTGATATGATCCAGATCCTCGGCCGCCGCTATCCCGCGGCCGAGGTGATCCTGTATCCCGCGCTGGTGCAGGGTACGGATGCGCCCAAGAGCCTGATCGCAGGGCTTCGGCTGTTTGCCACCGCGCTGCCCGTGGACGTGATCCTGCTGGGACGCGGCGGTGGCTCTGCCGAGGATCTGTTTGCCTTTAACAACGAGGAGCTGGCGCGCGCCGTGGCGGCATCGCCGATCCCTGTGGTGAGTGCGGTCGGGCACGAGACCGATTTTACGATCTGTGATTTCGTGGCCGATCTGCGCGCGCCCACGCCCTCTGCGGCGGCCGAGCTGGCCGTGCCCGATGCCGCGGAGCTGCGCCGTGCGCTGTCGGCGACGGCGGAGCGCATGAGCGCGACCCTCTCGCATCGCATTTCACATGCGCGTGCGCGGCTCGATGCGTTGGCCGCATCGGGGGCATTGCGCTCACCGCGATACACCCTGGACGAAAAGCGCATGGCGCTGGGGATGGCCGAGCAGCGGCTGGTGCATCTGACCGAGCAGGGGATGCACACGGCACACAGCTCGCTTACCGCGCTCTGCGCGCGCCTGAAGGGCCTCAACCCCTTGGACGTGCTCACGCGCGGCTATGCGGCAGTCTTTGACGGTGCGCATCGCCCGATCACGCGTGCCGCCGAGCTCGCGGCAGGGCAGACCGTCCACATTCAATTTTCCGACAAAACGGCGGATGCCACGGTCAGCGGCATCCGAGAAAGCGAGTAAATATGGCAAACGAAGAAATGCGCTTTGAAGAAGCAATGGCGGCACTGGAGGAGCTGGTGGCGCGATTGGAGGCGGGCAAGGTCGGTCTTGACGAGTCGCTTGCGCTCTATGAGCAGGGCATGCGGCTGGTTCGTCTGTGCAACGCACAGCTCGATCGCGCACAGCAGCGCGTTGCCGCGGTCCGCATGACCGAAGAGGGCCTTGTGACCGAGCCCTTTGACGGAGCGAAGGCATGAATATTTCGCAAATACTGGAACAAAACGCCGCACTGGTCGAGACCGCGCTTCGCGAGGCATTGGCGCTCAGCGACCCCGATTTTGAAGCTGTGCTTTCTGCCGAGCGTTACAGTCTGCTGGCGGGCGGCAAGCGCATCCGCCCCACCCTGGTGCTGGAGCTCTGCCGATTGCTTGGCGGCACCGATACCGCGGCACTTCCGTTCGCCGTGGCTGTCGAGATGGTGCACACCTATTCGCTCATTCACGACGATCTGCCCTGCATGGATGACGACGATCTGCGCCGCGGTTTGCCGACCTGTCACAAGAAATTCGGCGAGGCCACCGCACTGCTCGCAGGGGACGGACTTCTGACGCGTGCGTTTGGCGTGGCGGCGGGCAATACTGCCGTTTCGGCTGAGCAGGCACTGGCCGCCGTGCGTGTGCTGTCGCACGCGGCGGGGAGCTTTGGCATGATCGGCGGACAGGTGATGGATCTGGCGGGAGAGGGCACACACCTCACCGAGCAAGCGCTTTGCAAGCTGCACGCACACAAAACGGGCGCGCTCATTCGCGCGAGTGCGTTGCTTGGGTGTCTCGCGGCGGGCTTGCGCGAGGATGATCCGCGTGTCGCGGCGGCTTCGCGCTTTGCCGACGGGATCGGGCTTGCGTTTCAGATCGTGGATGACGTGCTGGATGCGACCGCAAGCACCGAGGTGCTCGGCAAGAGCGCGGGCTCGGACGAGCGAAGCGAAAAGACCACGTTTTTAACCTACTATACACCCGAAGCGGCGCTCGCGTATGCACGCCGCGTGACCGATGCGGCCAAGCAAGCGCTCGCGGTATTTCCGCGCACCGAACGGCTGCTGGCACTGGCCGATCATCTGATTGAGAGAAAAAATTAACGCATGGAGTTTGAAATGATACAACTGAAAAATCACCTGATCGATCTTGTCACCAACCCCGTACTGTTGGCTGCGGTAGTGGCGTGGCTGATCGCACAGATCCTCAAGATCTTCACCTCGCCCTCACACCGCGAGAACATTTCGTTTTTGCGCTTTGTGCTGGGCAGTGGCGGTATGCCCAGCTCACACTCGGCGGCGGTTTGCGCCACCTGCTTTTCGTGCGGCATCATCTATGGCTACGACTCGGCGATCTTTGCGGTCTCCGCGGTGCTGGCTGTGGTCGTGATGCGTGATGCCGCAGGCATCCGCCGCGAGGCAGGAAAGCAGGCGCAGGTCATCAATCAGGTCTCGCAGGAGCTCAGCAAAAAGCGAAAGAGCTTTATGGTATCCAATCTCCAGGAGCTGCTGGGGCATACCCCCTTACAGGTTCTGTTTGGCGGCTTGCTCGGGCTTGCAATGGCGTATTTTTGCCAGTGCTGGCTGTTCTTGAAGATCCTGCCCGTATAACGTCATGCGTTTGGATGTATATCTTGCAGCCAACGGCTATGCCGAGAGCCGCGAGCGCGCCAAGCGGCTGATCGAATCGGGCGCGGTTACGGTGGGCGGCGCTCTTGCCCAAAAGGCCGCGCAGGAGGTGGTGGGCGCGCCCGCGATCACCGTGCGCGAGGAGCGCTTTGTAGGGCGCGGCGGTGAGAAGCTGGATGCTGCCTTGCGCTTATTTTCGGTTGATCCGCGCGGCCTTCATGCGCTGGATATCGGTGCTTCCACGGGGGGCTTTACCGATTGCCTTTTGCAGCATGGCGCAGCCGCGGTGGTGGCACTGGACGCAGGCATGGGACAGCTGCATCCGCGGTTGCTTGCCGATGCGCGTGTGAGAAATATTGAAAAATACAACGCGCGTGAGCTCGCGCCCGCCGATGTCGGCACGGTCGAGCTTGTTGTGATGGATGTTTCCTTTATTTCGCAGACCTATATTTTGCCGCGTATCCCCTCGGTGCTCTCCGAGGATGGACGATTGATCTCGCTCGTGAAGCCGCAATTTGAGGCGGGGCGTACAGCTCTGAACAAGAAGGGGCTCGTGAAGCATCCGCGTGACCGCGTGATGGCCGTACGGCGCGTGCTGTCGGCCGCGGCCGAGGCAGGGCTTCGGTGCGTGGGGCTTGCCCCCTCGCCGATCCGCGGGGGCGACGGCAACGAGGAATATTTAGCCGTGTTTGAAAAGAGCGCGGATTGCAGGGGCAATTTGCACATTTCGGTGGAAAAAACAGTTTTGGAAGGGGCGGTGAGCCAATGACAGTCAAAAGTGTTGCACTGATCACAAATTTTAATATCTATGACAAGGCCAATGCCGCGATGCGTGTGGCAGAGGAGCTGGTACAGTACGATGTGCGCATCCTGATCGCTTCGGTGAACAAGGATAAGATCTTCCGCATGCGCCGCAATCGCAAGGAGTATACCTATCTCCCCTTGGAGGAGATCTACCGCGAGGCCGATTGCATCATCGTGCTGGGCGGCGACGGAACGCTGCTCGATGCCGCGCGGCGTGCGGCGCCCCTTGGCAAGCCCTTGCTTGGCATCAATATGGGGCGGCTTGGCTATATGACCGAGCTGGAGATCTCGGATCTTGCGCAGCTCGCCAAGCTCTTTTCGGGCGAGTTTACCGTTGACGAGCGCACCATGCTCTCGGTGCGGATCCTCGCGCAAAACGATGCGGTCAAGGCAGAGTCCTTTGCCCTCAATGACGCCGTGATCTCAAACGGCTCGGTCGCGCGAATCGTGGATCTGGAGCTTTACGAGAACTGCGAGCTGATCTCGACCTACCGTGCAGACGGCTTGATCGTGGCAACGCCCACGGGCTCTACGGCGTATTCCATGTCGGCAGGCGGTCCGATCACAGATCCCCATCTGCCCTGCTTTTGCATCACGCCCGTGTGTCCGCATTCGCTCTCGGCGCGTCCGCTTCTGTTCCGCGACGACGCCGTGCTGGATATCAAAAACATCTGTCAGCGCGAGAAGATGCTCTATCTGACCCTGGACGGGCGCAACAATTTTGAGATCTATCGCGGTGACCGTGTGCGCATCACGCGCGCGCCGATGCTCACGCGCCTGATCCGCTTTCAGAGTGGCGGATTTTATAAAAAGTTGCAGAAAAAACTGAATTCATATGAGTAAAAGAGGTAGAAGATGAAGACCAACAGACAGAAGAAGATCCTGGAGATCGTTGCGCGCCATCACGTGGAGACGCAGGATGACCTGATCTATCACCTGATGGAGGAGGGCTACTCGGTCACGCAGGCAACCATCTCGCGCGACATTCGCGAGCTCCAGCTGACCAAGGTCCTCACGGGAAAGGGCAGCTATCGCTACGTTGCCCCCAAGAAGGAGGACATGGTGACGGGCATGAAGTTCAACGCCGCACTGGTCGATTCGATCACCAGCGTGGACTATGCGCAGAACATCATCGTCATCAAGACCTACCCGGGGCTCGCACAGGCAGTCGCGGCAGGTGTGGACAACCTGTCGCTCGCGGACCTGCTCGGTTGTGTGGCAGGGGATGATACCATCCTGATCGCCACGCGCAGCGAGATCTCGGCCAAGCTCATCAGCGAGCGCATCCGTATTATGATGAAGGCGGGCTGATATGCTGGATTCGCTTCACATTGAGAACATGGCGGTCATACGGTCGCTGGATGTCGATTTTGGGGGCGGTCTTTCGGTGATCAGCGGTGAAACGGGCTCGGGCAAGTCGGTGATGATGGATTCGTTGGCGTTTTTGCTGGGCGGACGGCCCGAGCGCGAGCTTGTGCGCAGCGGCACCGAGCAAGCGCTGGTCAGCGCGGTATTCTCAAATATCGGTGCGGCGGCTACGGCTTATCTTGCCGAGCAAGGGCTTGAGGCCGAGGATGAGCTGCTTTTGCAGCGCACGCTCACGGCGGACGGCAAATCGCGCTGCCGTCTCAACGGCCGCGCGGTGCCACAGTCGATCCTGCGCGGCCTTTCGGGGTATCTGGTGAGCATCCACGGTCAAAACGACAATCAGCTGCTGCTGCAAAAGGCGGCGCAGGCACGGATCTTGGATTCCTGTGCCGATTTCGGGGATACCACGGAGCGTTACACCGCCGCCTTTGCGGCGTATACCGAGACAGAGCGCCGTCTTGCATCCTTGCGCCGTGACAGCGCAGAGCAAAGCCGTCTGCGCGATATGCTGGAATTTCAGATCGCCGATATTGATGCCGCCAAGCTCCGATGCGGTGAGGAGGAGGAGCTGCTCGCGCGCCGCGTGAAGCTGCAAAATGCCGAGCGCATCGCCAAGCAGACCGCGTTTTTGTACCGCGCGCTGTACGGGAGCGAAAAGGGCAGTGCTGCGCTGATCTTAGAGCGCGCCTCACAGGCCATGCACCAGCTCTCGGGCATGATGACGGGCGCAGAGGAAATGGCACAAAAGCTGATGAGCATGCGCTATGAGGTGGAGGATATGGCCAACACCGCGCGCGACTTTGCCGAGGATTTTGACACCGACCCCACCGAGGCACTCAACCGCGTGGAGGCTCGACTGGATACCATCACCAAGCTGCGCCGCAAATACGGCGCGGATATTGCCGAGATCCTGGAGTTTCGCCGTACCGCGGCAGAGCGACTTTCTCTGCTGGAGAATACCGAGCGATCCGAGGCCGAGCTGCAAAAGCAGCTCGCCGCACAAAGATCCGAGCTGACGCTGCTGGCCGACGCCTTGCATCAGGCACGCGAGAGGGCGGCAGAGGAGCTTTGCGCACGCGTGCTGGCCGAGCTTTCCTTCTTGGATATGCCCGCAGTGCGCTTTGATATTGCACTTGCGCGCACGGCGGAATTCGGCGCGCACGGCAACGACGACGTGGAGTTTTGCATCGCCACCAACCCGGGTGAGCCTCTTTTGCCCCTCTCACGCATCGCATCGGGCGGGGAGCTGGCACGCATCATGCTGGCCCTCAAAAGCGTGCTCAACGAGCGCGACGGCGTTGCAACGGCGGTCTTTGACGAGGTCGATACGGGTATTTCGGGCAAGACCGCGCGCAAGATCGGCATTAAGCTTTCCGAGATCGGCCGCGCTACACAGGTGATCTCCATCACCCACTCGGCGCAGATCGCATCGCTTGCAAGCGCACATTACCGCATTGTCAAGCACGCCGAGCACGACCGTGCGCACACCACCGTTGAGCGCTTGGACGAGCAGGGACGCGTTGCCGAGGTGGCGCGTATTCTGGGCGGCCTTTCGGTCACCGAGGCACAGCGCGAGGCGGCGCGCGAGATGATCGAGGAGGGCAGGGCCTACCGATGAGCGATCCCAAGCGTGCTTGAAGGCGCAAAAAGTGCGGATGAAATGTCGGGGAATACTTGACAAGAGCCGCGAAGAAGAGTAAAATAACAATATTACAGCAAATTGAGGAGATACTATGAACAACCTGGAAAAAACAATGGATAAGATCGTCGCCCTTTGCAAGAACCGCGGCTTTATTTTCCCCGGCTCGGAGATCTACGGCGGCCTTGCCAACTCCTGGGACTACGGCCCTCTTGGCGTGGAGTTCAAGAACAACGTCAAAAAGGCATGGTGGAAGAAGTTCGTGCAGGAGAGCCGCTACAACGTCGGCCTGGACAGCGCGATCATCATGAACCCCGAGGCATGGGTGGCATCGGGCCACGTGGGTGGATTTTCCGATCCGCTGATGGACTGCAAAGCCTGCAAGGCGCGTCACCGTGCGGACAAGCTCATCGAGGAGTATGCCTTCGAGAACGGCCTTGAGGACAACCCCGCAGGCTGGAGCTTTGAGCAGATGTCTGCGTATATCGAGGAGAAGGGCATCGTTTGCCCCACCTGCGGCAAAAAGGACTTCACCGCCATCAAGAAGTTCAATCTGATGTTCAAGACCTTCATCGGTGTCACCGAGGATTCGACCAACACCGTGTATCTGCGCCCCGAGACCGCACAGGGAATTTTTGTGAATTTCCCCGCGATCCAGCGCTCCACGCGCCGCAAGTTGCCCTTTGGTGTTTGCCAGATCGGCAAATCCTTCCGAAACGAGATCACGCCCGGTAACTTCGTGTTCCGCACGCGCGAGTTCGAGCAGATGGAGCTGGAGTTCTTCTGCAAGCCCGGCACGGATCTGGAGTGGTTCGCCTACTGGAAGGATTTTTGCAAGAAGTGGCTGCTCGATCTCGGCATGCGTGAGGAGAATCTGCGTCTGCGCGATCACGACCCCGAGGAGCTGGCCTTCTATTCCAAGGGCACCACGGACTTTGAGTTCCTGTTCCCGTTTGGCTGGGGCGAGCTGTGGGGAATTGCTGACCGTACCGACTACGATCTCGGTCAGCACGCCAAGCACTCCAACAAGGATATGACCTATTTCGACCCCGAGACAAACGAGCGCTACACCCCCTACGTGGTAGAGCCGTCGCTGGGCGCGGACCGCGTGGCGCTCGCCTTCCTTGTCGATGCCTATGACGAAGAGGTGATCGACGAGGCGAAGAACGACGTGCGCGTGGTGCTGCATCTGCATCCCGCACTCGCACCCTACAAGGTGGCGGTGCTGCCCCTCTCCAAAAAGCTCTCCGACAAGGCACTTGAGGTGCGTGACGAGCTGGCCAAGTATTTTGCCGTGGATTACGACGAGACGGGCTCGATCGGCAAGCGTTACCGCCGCGAGGATGAGATCGGCACGCCCCTTTGCGTGACCGTGGACTTTGAGACGGTTGGCGACGGCGAGAAGGCCGCTGACAACTGCGTGACCGTGCGTGACCGCGATACCATGGAGCAGGTCCGCATTCCGATCAGCGAGCTCAAGGACTATATTGAGAAGAAAATTGCATTTTAAGCAAAAAAAGCGGCGCTGTTGCGCCGCTTTTTGCTTTTTCTATTGCATTTTTGCTTCCTTTATGATAAAATAAGTGCATATGAGAAAAAAGGGGGGATCGGCTTGAAGATCCGTATTGCAGAGCTGAATATCGAGATCCAAAACCGATACCCGTATACCGCACGGCAATGTGTGGGCTATGAGGCGGAGTTTGACCGCGCGGACATTACGGTCTGCGTGCCGATCGAGGACGTCAAGCGCGAGTTTGAGCGCTCTGTCGAGGGGTGCTCACCCGGTTACGCCGAGTTCATCTGCATTTACCGCGCCATCGCACGCGAGCTGCCGCGCTTCGGTGCGTTCGTGTTTCACGCATCGGTGGTGGAGTGTGACGGCAGGGCATACGCCTTTACCGCCACCAGCGGCACGGGCAAATCCACCCACACCGCACTCTGGTTGCAGGAATTCGGCGCGCGCGCGCGCATCATCAACGGCGACAAGCCCATCTTTCGCTTTTTTGGGGATACGCTCTACGCCTGCGGCACGCCCTGGTGCGGCAAGGAGCGACAGGGCTGTAACGCCGTATCACCCTTGGCGGCACTCTGCTTTCTGGAGCGCGATACCGTCAACCGCATCGCACCCATTGACGATGCCGAGGCGGTGAAGCATCTGTTCCATCAGATCTTTATCCCCGAGAGCATCGAGGCAGCAGGTCTGCTGTTTGACCTGCTCGACCGAACCGTACGCAATATCCCGACCTATTTGTTGGGGTGCAATATCTCGCCCGAGGCCGCACACGTGGCCTACCGCGGCATGCAGAGAGGAGAAAACGAATGATCCGCAGTAATTTATTTATCAAGCGCAAGATCGGCACGCAATTCGTCATCGTTGCGATCGGCGAGGCCACCAAGCGCTTCAACGGCATGATCACCGTCAACGAAACGGGCAGCTTCATCTGGGATCAACTGGAGAAGGATATCACGCTGGACGAGCTGGTCAACGCTGTGACCGCAGAGTACGAGGTGGATGCCGACACCGCCCGTGCCGATGCAGGTCGTTTTATCGAGACCCTGAAGGAGGTCGGCGCGCTTGCACAGTGAAGTGAACCGCGACTTCTCGCTGGAGGAGCTGCTGCCGCTAATCACCGAGGTGACCGAGGCAGGCGGGGAATTCCGCTTGCATCCCCGCGGCACGAGCATGCGCCCGATGCTGCGCGAGGGCAAGGATTCGGTGGTGCTTGTGCGCCCCGACACACCGCGTAAGCGAGAGATCTATCTCTATCGGCGCGCAAGCGGCCAATTCGTCCTACATCGTCTTTTGCGCGTGGAAAAGAACGGCACGCTCACCTTCTGCGGTGACAATCAGCTTTATTTGGAGCGCGGCATCGCGGCGGACGCCCTGATCGCACGCGTTTCGGCCTATTACCGCGGCAAAAAGCGTATTTCCATGGCATCCGTGCGCCAGCGCCTGTATGCCGCCCTGTATTGCTTCTGGCCCTACCGTTGGCTGCGTTATCTCCCGCGCCGCATGATACAAAAAATATTTCATAAGTAAAAAACACCGACAGCGTCGGTGTTTTTTTGAAATAGATAAAAGCCACCTAAATAAGGTGGCTTTTACTGTTCGATCTCCAAATCTTTCGAATCGAAAATTTCATTATTCAAAAATTCGGCAAGGGGCATGTGAAATCCCCGCGCGAGCAAAATAACTGTGCTCAAGGTCACGGTTTTATTCCGTCCGTTCATGATGCATTGCATGCTTCCGTGCTGTATGCCCGATTCTTGCTCCAAGCGGTATTGGGACATGTTTTTCTCTTTCAATAGCATGGAAATGCGCTTTGCGACGGCGTCGTTTACAGTCAAGCAGATATCCTCCTTGTGAGAAGATTTAACTCCGTAGTTTTACCTACACAAATATAGTATCAAGAAAATTCAAAAATTATAAGAAGGCACGCCTACATATTGGCTTGATTTTTGTTTCTCCTTATGATATGCTATGTAGGCATACCTACATAACAGAGAATTGGTAATGATCATCACATTTTGCGGACACGCTCAATTTCACGGAACAAATGAGCAAGAGCAAAAAATTCTTGATTTCTTAAAAGAAACGGTAGGAGATCAAGGGGCAGAAATCTATTTGGGCGGATATGGAGATTTTGACCGCTTTGCATACGATTGCTGTAAAAGGTATCAGAAGATGCATCCAAATGTTTCTCTTGTTTTTGTTGCGCCGTATCTAACAGCGGAATATCAACGTAATCATTTACAATATCAAAAGAAAAGATATGACGCGATACTCTATCCCGAAATTGAAAAAAGGCCACAAAGCTTGCGATTATCTACCGAAACAGATATATGGTAGAAAAAGCAAGCTATGTTGTGGCATATGTATCGCATGATTGGGGCGGAGCTTATGCGATGTATAAGTACGCAAAAACAAAAAGGAAGGAAATCTTCAATCTTGCAGATTGGGATAAATAAAGATCCACCGCATTTGCGGTGGATCTTTGCTTTTTTAATGCTCGTGCCCCTCGTCATCGTCGCCGCCGATCTGGGAGAGGATCTCCTCCTCCAGTCGCTTGCGCTCGATCTCATAGCGGATCATCACCACGGTGTAGTAGGCAACGCCCGCCACCATGAGGGCCGCGAGGACGATCGCCACGATGCGCACGATCAGCCGGGAGCGATCCTTTTTTACCGTCTTTTTCATACTTTACCTCAAAATCTCTCCATCCAGCGAGAGCTGCGTGGCGCCCACGTTTTTATCATTCAGCGGCACACCCATAGCGGGGAGCTTATATTTGCGGTAGCCCTTGTCGTCACCGAAGTCGGTGCGCACCTGTGCCACCTTTTTCTCGCGCCGTCCCATGCTCATCAGCGTCACGCCGTTTGCCGAGCGCGTGGACATCACGGGGATGAGCGAGGATTTGAACACGATGGCGCGTTCCGCGTCGGAGACCAGCATCAGATCCATGGGATCCTTTTCCACCTCGTGCAAAACTCCCACTATGGGAGAGGCGGCGGAATACGCCCCTGTGAGTCGCTTGCGGTTGCCCTTGGTCTCGTAGGCCGAGATCGGCACGCGCACGCCCTTGCCGTTCTCAAAAATGAAGATCATGTTCTCGCCCGCAGGATAGGTGTTCTGCACGCGCATATAGATCGGACGCTCGTCCTTATCCATCTTCAAATACGCATTGAGGAAGTCGCCCATCGCAGAGGCCTTGGTATTTTCAAAGTCGGCAACTGCCGCACGGTAGACCTGACACTTGTCGGTGAAGAACAGAAGATTGTCCTTGTTCTCGGCGTCGACCGTTTGTGCGATATAGTCGCCGTCCTTGACCTTTTGCTCGTCCTTGCCGATGCGCGCACTGCCTTCCAGTGATTTGAAGGTGATCTTTTTGAAATAGCCCTCGCGCGTGAGTACCAATCGCACGGGGTAATTCTCCACGACATTCTCCACGTCCTCGACCTCGGGCAGATCCTCGGCGAAGATCAGCTGCGACTGGCGCGGCTTGCCGTATTTCTTTTTGATCTCGGCCAGCTGCGTGGCGATATGCGCGCGGATCTTGAGCTCATCTGCCAGGATCTCCTCCAGCTCTGCGATCTCGGATTTCAGTGTGTTCATCTCGTTCACGCAGTTGAGCATGTATTTTTTGTTGAGGTTGCGCAGCTTGATATTGGCGATATATTCGGCCTGCACCTGATCAATGTCAAAGCCTGCCATCAGGTCGGTCACGACCTGCTCGTCGGTCTCGGCGCGGCGGATGATACGAATGGCCTTATCAATATCAAGCAGCACCTTGCCGAGTGCCATCAAAAGGTGGTAGCGGTCACTCTTTTTGCGCAGGTCAAAGCGCAGCTCACGGCGCACGCACTCGGTGCGGAAGCTGATCCATTCCTTGAGGATGTCCACCACGCCAAGCTGTCGGGGAGTGGAGTTGATCAGCACGTTGAAGTTGCACTTAAAGCTGTCCTCCAGGGGCGTGAGCTTATAAAGGCGGTTCATCAGCGCATCGGGATCCACGCCGCGGCGCAGCTCCAGCGTGAGCTTGAAGCCGTTGAGGTCGATCTCGTCGCGGAAATCGGCGATCTCCTTGACCTTGTTTTCCTTCACCAGGGCGGCAATGCTGTCCAGAATGGCTTCAATGCTGGTGGAATAGGGGATCTGCAAAATGTCAATGCAGTTGGCATCCTTGTCGTACTTATAGCGTGCACGGATACGTACCGAGCCCTGACCCGTTTCATAGATCTTGCGCATTTGCTCACGGTCATAGATGATCAGACCGCCGCCCGAAAAATCGGGGGCCTTGATCAGATCCAGGATCCTGTCTACGCCGGCCTTTGGATTGCGCAAAAGCGCGATCGTTCCGTCACAGATCTCGGCCAGATTGAACGAGCAGATGTTCGACGCCATACCCACCGCAATACCCGTATTCGGGGTCACCAGCACGTTGGGGAAGGTGGTGGGCAGGAGCACGGGCTCCTTCATGGTGTTGTCAAAGTTGTCTACGAATTCTACGGCGTCCTTGTCAATGCCGCCGAACAGCTCCTGACAGATGGGATCCAGCTTGACCTCGGTATAGCGTGCGGCGGCGTACTTCATGTCGCTGGAATACTGCTTGCCAAAGCTACCCTTGGAGTCCACGAGGGGATGCAGGAGTGCATCGTGACCGCGCGTGAGGCGCACCATGGTCTCGTAAATGGCGGCGTCGCCGTGGGGGTGGAGCTGCATGGTGCGGCCCACCACGTTCGAGCTCTTTTTGCGCTCACCCGTGAGCAGTCCCATTTTATACATCGTATACAGGAGCTTGCGGTGCGAGGGCTTGAGGCCGTCGATCTCGGGGATGGCGCGCGAGATGATCACGCTCATCACGTAGGGCATGTAATTCTTCTCAATGGTTTCGGTGATCGGCTGCGGGATCGAGGGTGCAGGAACGATCTGGGAACGGTCGGTCACGGGGGATGACTTCTTTCTGGCCATTTGGGTGGTTCCTTTCCGTGTCAAATTTTACGTATCTGATGCGCCGCGGCGCGCAGGATGCGGTTGTAAAGGGCAAGCCCCAGCCCTTCCTTGGGGGGCAGATGGGCGTATAGCTTGCGAATGGCGGGACAGCCGTCGGCAAGGCGAAGCGCCGCAAATAAGCGCTTGGATTGCACGCGCAGATCGTTGCGCGGCCCAAGGGAAAACAGCGGCGTGCCCGCAGGGAAGTGCGCGCACTCCTCATCGTAGCAAAGAAAGCCTGTGTCGGGTTGCTTGGCTTGCTCTAACATGTAGTCCAGTACCCGATCCGCATCGCCGTCCAGCAGCGTGAGTGCGGCATTGGGGGCATAATGGCGGTATTTCATACCGGGCGAGATCGGACGCTCTCCCTCGGCGAGCATCGAGAGCACGGCGGGGGCGATCTGCACGCGGCGGCAGATGCGGCAAAGCGCGTCGTAGGTCACCGCACCCGGGCGCAGGAGCGTGCCCTCATCACCGTCGAGCTTGATAATGGTGGATTCCAGACCGAATTCGCACTCGCCGCCGTCGATGATCATGGAAACGCGGCCGTCCAGATCCTCGATCACGTGCGCGGCACAGGTGGGCGAGGGCTTGCCCGAGCGATTGGCCGAGGGTGCGGCGATCGGCACGCCTGCGGCGGCGATCAGTGCATTGGCCACAGGGTGTGCAGGGCAGCGTACCGCCACGGTTTCAAGGCCGCCTGTGACCGAGAGGGGCACGGTATCCTTTCGCGGCAAAATCACCGTCAGGGGCCCCGGCATAAAGGTCTTGGCCAGCGCGTAGTAGGTCTCGCTTGTCACGGCGTAGGGCTCTGCGTCCTCTGGACGCGCGATATGGATGATGAGAGGGTTGTCCGACGGACGACCCTTGGCCGCATAGATGGCGCGTGCGGCGTTCTCGTCGGTGGCGTTGCCCCCGATGCCGTAGACCGTCTCGGTGGGAAAGACCACCAGCTCGCCGCGCCGCAAAAGCGCGGCCGCGCGCGCGATCTCGGCCTCGTGGCCGATCGGAGAGGGAACGCGGAGTATCTCGGTTTGCAACATATGTCTTCTTACTTATCCTTTTCTTGCATTTTACGGGCGGCGTCCTCGTTGCGCAGAGCCGCGATCAGCTCGTCCAGCCCCCCGTCCAGCACTTTTTCAATGTTGTAGAGCGAGAGCCCGATGCGGTGATCGGTCACGCGCCCTTGCGGGTAGTTATAGGTACGGATGCGCTCACTGCGGTCGCCCGTGCCGACTTGGTTTTTGCGCTCGTTGGCAATCGCGGTTTGCTGTGCGCGCAATTCCATATCGTAGAGCCGCGCACGCAGCATCTTCATGGCCTTGTCGCGGTTTTTGAACTGACTGCGCTCCTCCTGGCACTCCACCACGATGCCCGTGGGCTTATGTGTTAAGCGCACGGCGGATTCGGTCTTGTTGATGTGCTGACCGCCCGCACCGCTGCTCTTGCAGGATTCCATGGTAATATCGGCAGGGTTGATCGAGACCTCGACCTCGTCGACCTCGGGCAGGACGGCAACCGTCACGGTCGAGGTCTGGATGCGCCCTTGCGATTCGGTCACGGGCACGCGCTGGACGCGATGCACGCCCGATTCAAAGCGAAAGAGGGAATACGCGCCCTCTCCCTCGACCGAAAACGAGATCTCGCGAAAGCCGCCGAGATCGGTCTCGTTCGCTCCAATGCGCGCCGTGCGAAAGCCGATGCGCTCGGCGTACATGGTATACATACGGTACAGGACTGCGGCAAACAGTGCCGCCTCCTCGCCGCCCGCCCCCGCACGGATCTCCACGATGACGTTTCGCTCGTCGTTGGGGTCACGGGGAAGGAGCAAGCGCTCCAGCTCGTCGGTCAGCTCCGCAATACGCGCAAGACAGGCACGGTGCTCCTCGTCGGCAAGGGCAGCAAGCGACGTGTCATCGCTGTTTGCCAGCTCCTCCACATCGGCGGCCTCGCGCTCGGCATCTTGCAGAGCACGGTAGGCGCTCACCAAGGGCTCGAGGGCGCGCAGCTCCTTCATCAGTGCGGCATAGGCCCCACTGTCCGAGAGGACCGAGGGGTCGGCGCTTTTGGCCTCCAGCTCGGCAAAGCGCGCCGCGGCCTTATCCAACGCTTCTCTCATTCAGCCGTGCAAAAGGCCACGAAGGCGCGGTAGGCCTCATAAAGATCGACCTTTGCGATCACCTCGAAGGGCGCGTGCATCGAGATCACGGGAACGCCGAGGTCCACGGTCTCGATATTGTGCGCGGCGATATATTTGGCGACCGTTCCGCCGCCGCCGCAATCCACGCGGCCGAGCTCGCCTGCCTGCCAGACCACGCCCTCCTTCTCCATCGCGCCGCGCAGCCAGCCGATATACTCGGCGCTGGCATCGTTGGTGCCCGATTTGCCGCGCGAGCCCGTAAATTTGGTGAGCACCACGCCGCAGGAAAGAAGGGGAGTATTGCGCTTTTCAAACACGTCGGGGAAGTTGGGGTCATAGGCCGCCGAAACGTCGGCCGAGAGGCACTTGGAGTTGGCACGCACCACGGCGGGATTGCCGCCAAGGCTTTGGGCGATCTCGTTGATGAGATCCATAAAAATGTCGGATTTCATGCCCGTGTTGCCGTCGCTGCCCGTTTCTTCCTTGTCGGCAAGGATGCACATGAGGGTGTGCTTCGAGTCGGCACATTCAAGGATCGCAGACAGTGCAGGATAAGCGCACACGCGATCGTCGTGCCCGTAGGCACCGATCAGGGAGCGATCAAAGCCGATGTCGCGCGCCTTGAAGGCGGGAACAACGCACAGCTCCGCCGAGAGGAAATCGGCTTCGGTAATGCCGTATTTCTCGTGCAGGAGCGCGAGGGTGTTGAGCTTGATGGCATCGGTTTCGTCCGCACCGTCAAACGGGCGGCTGCCCACCAGCACGTTGAGCTTTTCACCGGGGATCGCCTCGCCCAAGGGCTTTTTGCTCTGCTCCTGGCCGAGATGGGGGAGCAGATCGTTGATATAAAACACGGGGTCGCGCTCGTCCTCGCCCACCGAAACGTCGATGACTGAGCCGTCGGCCATGGCCACCACGCCGTGCAGCGCAAGGGGCGTTGCCACCCACTGATACTTGCGGATGCCGCCGTAGTAGTGCGTTTTGAAAAAGCTCATGCCACTCTCCTCGTAAAGGGGACATTGCTTGAGGTCGATGCGGGGCGCATCAATGTGTGCGGCGGCGATGCGGATGCCGCACTCGATGGGCTCACTGCCCACGGTAAAGAGAATAAGGCTCTTGCCGCGGTTGTTGTAATAGTATTTTCCGCCGCGCTGCACGCGCTCGCCCAGCGTGTAGGGAACAAAGCCCGCCGCCGTGGCAAGGCGGATGCCTTCCTTCACGGCCTCACGCTCGGTCTTGGCGGCATCCAGAAAGGCCGCATAGCCGCGCGCATAGTCGTGTGCGGCATCCAGTGCCTGCTTGCTTGCAGATTCGTATACGGTTTTTTTCTTGTAAAAGAGCTTTTCGCTCCATTCCTTGGCGTTCGACATGAGGATCTCCTTTTATGCGTGAAATTGATATTTTTCGGTATATTCGCGATAGCGCTTCAGCGTGTCGGACACGTACGCATCGGTCTCGGGAAAGGGAATGACTAAAAGCGTCTTTCCGTCTGCGGAATATGCGCGCGATTCAAGCCATTCCGCCACGCGGCTCTCGCCTGCGTTGTAGGCGGCAAGCGCTACGGACCAGCTCCCGAAACGCGCAAACAGATACGAAAGATAATAGGTGCCGTAACGGATATTGACCGCAGGATCGAGGATCGCCGCGTCACAGAGCGCCTCGCTGAATTTTTCGTCGCGCAGAAAGGCAAAGGTCTCGGGCATCAGCTGCATCAGACCCTTCGCCCCCGCGGGCGAGACGGCGTCGGCGCGAAAATCGCTCTCGGTGCGGATCACCGCAAGGACAAGCCCCGCGGGCACGCCGTATTCCAGCGCCGCCGTGCAGGCGAGGTCAAAATACTCTCGCTCCATCCGCGCGCGGCGGCGTGCGGCGTGGCACTCGGCCAGCGTGAAAGTCAGGAGCACGAGCGCCAGCAGCAGCGCGAGTGATCGGCCGATCCGTTTGGCAAAGGACATACAACACTACAACCCCAATTCCGAATTTTTGAGAAACGTGCGGATCTGGGATTCGAGATGCGCCTCATCCGCGTCGTTTTCGAGGATACAGTGGCAATGTGCGCGAAAGAAGGCATCGTTCTTCTGTGCATTGATACGGCGCTCGGCCGCGGTACGGTCAATACCGTCGCGCGCACAAATGCGCGCGACGCGCGTCTCACGGTTGGCCAATACGCCCAGCACAAGATCACATTCGTGCTCGATGCCCGCTTCAAAGAGCTGGGGAGCATCCAACAAAACGGCGCGGGCCCCCGTGTCCTTGTAGGATTGCACCAGCTCGTGCGCTTTTGCCATAATATATTTATGGGTAATTGTGTTCAAAGTATGCAGCCGTGCATCGGTATCTGCGTGCCCAAGCACCGCCTGTGCGAGCCGTACGCGCTCCACGGTGCCTGTTTTGTTTAGGATCTCTTGTCCAAAGGCACGCACCAGCTCGTCGGTCATAGTGCCCTTTTGCAGTAAAAGCTCGTGGTAGATGCCGTCGGTGTCGATCGAGGGGATGCCGTAGCGCGCAAAAATGCGGCAGGCAAGACCTTTTCCCGCACCGCTTTGTCCCGTGATCCCAAGAATCTTCATGACGCCTGCTCCCCATAAAAGTAAATTCATATATATTATACTACATTTTGTAAACAATTGCAAGGTGAATTTACAGATGTTGTGTTTTTTGTCTTGAAATTTTCCCCGAAATCCGTTATAATGAAAAAAAGGGAGGTGTGATCCGGATGCGATATCACACAATACTTTTTGATGCCGATAATACCTTGTTGGATTTCGCGCGCTCCGAGCGTGCGGCACTGACCGAGGCATTGCAGAAAATGGGTGTTGTTGCAAGCGATGAGATGATCGCGGCATACAGCGCGATCAATCTGTCCATGTGGAAAAGGCTGGAGCGCGGCGAGATCACCAAGGGTGAGCTGCGCGAGGCGCGCTTTGCCGAATTTTGCCGTCGCTTTGATCTCTCGCTTGATGTGCGCGTGCTGGCGGATCACTATTTGGAGTCGCTTGCCACAAAATCCTTTCTGATGGAAGGGGCACTCGCGGTGTGTGAGACGCTGGCTGCCCATTGCCGTCTGTATATCATCACCAACGGGATCGCGCGCGTTCAGCACGGGCGCTTTGACGTCTCACCGCTGTATCCCTTGTTTGAAGACACCTTTATTTCCGATGAGATCGGTCACGAGAAGCCGAGCACCGCGTTTTTTGATGCGGTCAGGCGCAAAATTCCCGATTTTGATGCGGCTACTACGTTGGTCGTGGGGGATTCGCTGACCTCAGATATCGCGGGCGGTATTGCCGCAGGTCTTGATACCTGTTGGTATGACCGAAACAGCAAGGGTGCGCCGCAGGACATGGCCATCACCTATACCGTGCACACGCTGGAGGAGATCCTTCCTCTGGTCTTGCGGTGATCGGGGCGGTTCGGGACGTTTTCAAGCAAACGACGATTCCATACCGCACCGACGTGGATACACGCACGCTTTCCACCTTTCGCATCGGCGGTGTTTGTCCGCTTGTGATCGAGCCGCAATGCGAGAACGAGCTGATCGAGGCAATACGCATCTGCCGCCTTGTCGGTGTGCGCTTTGCCGTGATCGGACGGGGAAGTAATCTTTTATTTGCGGACGGAGAGCTGAAGCATGTGCTCATCCGCGCCGCCGCGCTTGACGCTCTGCGTCCTACACAAGTGGGAATTTCGGCACAGGCGGGCTGTTCGCTTGCACGCCTGGCGCACTTCGCGGCGGACCGGGAGCTGTCGGGCCTTGCGTTTGCCGCAGGCATCCCCGGAACACTGGGCGGTGCACTTGTGATGAATGCAGGTGCTTACGGTAAAGAGATCGGTACACTGGTGCAAAGCGTGACGGTATTAGACATCTGCCAAGCGCGCGTTACGGTCCTGTCGCGTGAGGAGCTGTGCTTCTCGTATCGCAGCAGCCTGCTGCAAGCGCGCGACCTTACGGTGCTCTCGGCTGAGCTTGCGCTGCCCGTGCGCGCCTCGCGCGCGGCGATCCTTGCCGAAATGGCGGAGCTTGCAAAAAGGCGCAGGGAATCACAGCCCTTACAGCAGCCCAGTGCAGGGAGCGTTTTTCGCCGTCCCGCATCGGGTGAGCCGATGGGCAAGGTGATCGAGGAGTTGGGGCTCAAGGGGCTTCGGTGCGGCAACGCGGCCGTTTCCGACAAGCACGCGGGGTTTATTGTCAATCTCGGCGGTGCAACCGCCGCAGACGTATTGACGCTGATCGAGCATATTCGAAAAAATGTGGAAAGGGAAAGGGGATTTTTGCCGATTCCGGAGATTCGGTACGTCCCGTAAGTGCATGAACTACTCATTGATCTTAAAGCAAGAGCTGATCCAGGGCGTTCCCAAGGCGCTTTGCTGTCGCAAGGCCTATGCGGCGGGGCTTTTTTTCGACGCGCTGGAGATCGGTGAGGGCTGTCTTGCGCTTGCTCCCACTGCCGCTGTCGCACGGCGCGAGTGCGCGCGTGTGTATCGCGAGCAATACCGCCGCGAGGCTCTGCTCGGGGGCGGCGCACTGCTGTTTTCCTCGGAAAAGCTGTATGCCACGCGCAACAGCGAGCCCGTGCTTGCCTGTGCACAGTGTGCAGGACACTTTTTACGCGGACTTCTGATCGTTTGCGGCTCGGTCACCGATCCGCAAAAGGCCTATCATCTGGAGCTTCGGCTTGCAAACACGGAAAGAGTACCGTATCTGGCGCGCTTTTTTGAGGAGCGCGGCTGGCACCTCGGCTGTCGCAAGATCCGCGGTGGCCTTGGGCTGTATTCTAAAAACAGCACCGTGATCGAGGAGCTGTTGACGGTGACAAGCGCGCATCAGGCACTTTTTACCATGATGAACGCAAAAATTGCGCGTGAGATCCGCAACGTGGAGAATCGCGCCACAAACTGCGTGGCACGCAACATTCACCGTGCGGTGGATGCCGCCACGCGTCAATGCGAGGCCGTTTCGGAGCTTATCAGAAGCTCAAGGCTGGAAAAAATGCCGCCCGAGCTACAGGAAACGGCACGCTTGCGCTTGGAAAACAGTGAGGCATCGCTCACGGAGCTGGCGCAGCTGCACAATCCCCCTATTACAAAATCGGGTCTCAATCACCGTCTGCAAAAAATTCTGGAATTTGCAAGCACGGGGAAGGATGCCGAGGAAAATCGCAAAAAATAAAGGAAAGGAGAACGCCATGTCCGATTTCGTTCATTTGCATCTGCACAGTGAATACAGCCTGCTCGATGGTGCGTGCCGCATTGCCGAGATTCCTTTGCGCGCCAAGGAGTGCGGACATACGGCCGTTGCGCTCACCGATCACGGTGTGCTCTATGGCGCGGTGGCGTTCTATAAGGCGTGCGTGAAAGAGGGGATCAAGCCGATCATCGGCTGTGAGGTCTACGTGGCACCGCGCACGCGCTTTGACAAAACAGGGGCGGATGCACACCCCTATCATCTGGTCCTGCTTTGCGAAAACGAGGTGGGGTATGCGAACCTGCTCACCCTTGTTTCGCGCAGCTTTACCGAGGGCTTTTATTCCAAGCCTCGCGTGGATATGGAGCTGTTGCGTGAGCACTCCGAGGGGCTGATCGCGCTCTCGGCTTGCCTTGCAGGGCGCATCCCCAGGCTCTTGGTAAGAGGTGATTTTACGGGGGCGCGCTCTGCGGCAAAAGAACTCTCTGTTATCTTTGGAAAGAACAATTTTTATCTTGAGCTGCAAGACCACGGCTTAGCGGAGCAAAAACAGATCCTGCCCGACCTTTTGAAGCTGGCCGAGGAGCTGGAGCTTGGGGTGGTCGCTACCAACGACTGTCACTACCTGCGCCGCACCGATGCCGAGATGCAGGCAACGCTGCTTTGCATCCAGACCAACACCCAGCTCGCGGACGGCAGACCCATCGGCTTTGAGACCGACGAGTTTTACTACAAGACCACCGACGAGATGCGCATGCTGTTCGGGCGCTACGAGGGTGCGATCGAGAACACGGCCCGTATCGCCGAGCGCTGTAATTTTGCGTTTGATTTCAGCAAAACGCACCTGCCCAAGTTCCCGTGCCCCGAGGGGCTTGCCGCCCCCGTTTATTTGCGGCGTCTTGCCGAGCAGGGATTTTCCGCACGCGTGGCAGCGGGCTTGATCGACTATTCCTTTGCTACGGAAGGGCAGTATCGCGAGCGCCTTGCCTATGAGCTTTCGGTGATCGAATCTATGGGCTATGCCGACTATTTCCTCATCGTGCAGGATTACGTCAATTTTGCACGCGGCAAGAAGATCCCCGTGGGCCCCGGGCGCGGCTCGGGCGCGGGAAGTCTGGTTGCCTTTTCTCTTGGCATCACGGACGTGGATCCGCTGCGCTTTGATCTGCTGTTCGAGCGCTTTCTCAATCCCGAGCGCATCAGCATGCCCGATATTGACATGGATTTCTGCTACAACCGCCGCGACGAGGTCATTCGTTATGTCAGCGAGCGCTACGGAAAGGATCACGTTTCCCAGATCATCACCTTCGGTACGTTGGCGGCACGCGCTGCCGTGCGCGACGTTGGACGTGCGCTGGGCATGTCCTACGCAGAGGTGGACGCGGTAGCAAAGACGATTCCGCGCGAGCTTGGCATCACCATTGCCGACGCGCTGAAATTGCCCGATCTGAAGCGTCTTTGCGCCGAAAATCCCGACGTGAAGCGTCTGGTGACGCTGGCGATGGCGCTGGAAGGAATGCCGCGTAACGTCTCGATCCACGCCGCGGGTGTGGTGATCACCGAGCGCGCGCTCTCGGATTACGTTCCTTTGGCGGCGAGCAACGGCGTGATCCTCACGCAATACGATATGGATACCATCGCCGAGCTCGGACTTTTGAAATTCGACTTTCTCGGTCTGCGGTATCTGACCATTATCAATGACGCGGTGCTGCAGATCCGCGAGAGCGAGCCTGATTTTGACATCGAAAAGATCCCGCTGGACGACCCCGAGACCTACCGACTGATCGGTAAGGGAATGACGGCGGGCGTGTTTCAGCTCGAGTCAGGCGGCATGCGCCAGATGCTTATGAATCTTGCCCCAGAGCGCTTTGACGATATTATTGCGGCCATCGCGCTCTACCGACCGGGGCCCATGGATTCGATCCCCACCTTCATTGAAAACCGAAAGCATCCCGAGGGCGTGACCTACCGCACGCCGCTGCTTAAGCCGATCCTGCGCTCGACCTACGGCTGCGTGGTCTATCAGGAGCAGGTGATGCAGGTCTTCCGCGAGCTGGCGGGCTACACCTTCGGCCACGCAGACGTGGTGCGCCGCGCCATGTCCAAGAAGAAGGCAAGCGTGATGGAGGCCGAGCGCGGCGATTTCGTTGCGGGCTGTGCCAAAAACGGCATATCTGCCGACGTGGCCAACGCGCTCTTTGACGATATGACCGCCTTTGCGCATTACGCCTTCAACAAGAGCCACGCGGCCGCTTATGCGGTGATCTCCTACCGCACGGCATACCTCAAGCAGCACTATCCGAAGGCCTATTTTGCGGCACTGCTCACCTCGGAGCTGGGGAACATGCCCAAGATCACCGAATATATTGCCGAGGTCGGCAAGCGCGGTGTGCGCGTGCTGCCCCCCGATATCAATGAATCCAATGCGGTCTTTCACGTGAGTGGCGCGCACATCCGCTTTGGGCTTCTCGCCCTGAAAAACGTCGGAAAGGCGTTTTTGGACGGCGTGGTCGAGGAGCGCACGCGCTCGGGACCCTTCCGTTCGTTTGACGAGTTTTTGGACCGTATGTCGGCATACGATCTCAACAAGCGGCAGATCGAATCGCTGATCAAGGCGGGCGCATTTGACAATCTCGGCGTTTACCGTAGCCGTCTGATGGCGGTCCTGGAGGAGATGATCGACCGCTTGCAAAGCCGTAACCGCAGCAAGCTCTCGGGTCAGCTGGATATCTTTTCCACGCCGGGCGCGGAGCGCCCAGAGGTGGAATATCCGCAAATTCCCGAATTTGATCTTCGCGATCTGCTCGCACAGGAAAAGGATGCGGCGGGAATGTATTTCTCGGGACATATGCTCGATGGCTTCTCCAAGGCACTCTCGGATCCCGCGATCTGCGAGATCCGCACCCTTCGCGAGACCGATGCGGACGGCGCTCCGCTTGCAGTTGATCGCGCGCGCGTTACCGTTGCGGGGATCGTGACGGCGATGACGGGCAAGACCACCAAAAGGGACGAGCGCATGGCCTTCTTCACGCTGGAGGACCGCTATGGCGAGATCGAGTGCCTCGCCTTCCCGAAGATCCTCGCGCAGTTCTCGCATATCCTGCACACCGACGCTGTGATCCGCGTGGAGGGCAACCTCTCGCTTCGCGAGGACGAAAGCGCCAAGATACTCGTCTCCAAGATCGAGCCCCTGCCCGATAACGAGACGCTTGCGCGTGCACCGCGTGTCCAACAAGCGCCCAAGCAGATAGCGCCCGTGCGTGCCGTTGCACCCGAGCACGCAAAAATTCTGTATTTGCGCGTGCCGTCTCTCTCCGATCCTCTTTGGCACCGCGCACGCAACGTGCTGGAAATTTTTGAGGGCGATCTGCCTGTTTCGGTCTACGATTCTGCAACAAAGACCTATCAAATGCAGGAAGCGGGCTTTGACTGCACGGCGTATACACTGCACGAGCTGGAAGAAATACTCGGCACTGACAATGTGGTGCTGAAGTGACAGAAATCACGCGCGTTCCCACTGTTCCAACAGTATCACGCACCCCCGCCTTGTTCAAAATGAGAACAGAGCGGGGGTGTTTTTATGTGGATCAAAAAAATCGGTGGGGGATTTGTGACGTTTGTGCTGTCGTGTTTTCTCGTCGCAACCCTCACCGCAACCGTTGCGGTGGCCGCAGGCGGCGTCTGGGCGGCGACGGCGCTGGACGGCGAGGTGGCCGAGGAGCTGTTCCTCATTGGGAGCACAGACCGCACCACGCGGCTGTATTACTACGACGAAAAGGGGAGGCCCACAGAGCTTGTGAGTGACCGCATCAGCGGCTATGAGAACGCGCTCTACTGTCCGCTATCCGAGATGCCCGAGCATCTCAAAAATGCGTTTGTAGCGATCGAGGATAAGCGATTCTATGAGCACGGCGGTATCGACTGGGCGCGCACGGCCGCGGCGGTGCTGCGGTATCTGCGCGTACGTGACGGACAGTTCGGGGGATCGACCATCACACAGCAGCTGGTCAAAAACCTTACGGGGGAGAGCGAAAAAAGCGTTTCACGCAAGGTCAGCGAGCTGTTGCGCGCGGTCAAGGTGGAAAAAGAGCTTGGCAAAGAGGAGATTTTAGAGCAATATCTCAACGTGGTCAATCTGTCGGAGAATTGCTACGGGGTTCGCACGGCGGCGAACGCCTATTTTTCCAAGGAGCCCCGAGACCTCACACTGGCCGAGGCGGCGAGCATCGCCGCTATAACCAACAATCCCTCACGCTACAATCCCATCCGTCATCCGCAAAGCAATCGCGCACGGCGCGATCTGATTCTTTCGGAAATGTATGCACAGGGCATGATCGGCGAGCAGGAATACCGTACCGCGGTGGCCGAGGAGCTTGCGCTCACGGTCAACCGAGAAACGCTTTCGGGGCGAGTGAACTCCTGGTATGCCGATATGGTGGTGAGCGACGTGATCCGCGCTCTTTGCCGCGAGCGCGGCATGAGTGAGGCAACGGCAAGCCGACTCGTGTATTGTGGGGGGCTTCGTATCTACACCGCGATGAATCCCGAAATGCAACGCATCACAGAGGAATATTATGCGGATGAAGCGCATTTTCCGACGCATGGAGATGGAAAGCACGCGCAAAGCGCGATGCTGATCGTTGATCCGAAAAGCGGTGATATTCTGGCGGTCGCGGGCGCGATCGGCGAGAAGCGCTCCAACCGCATCCAGAATTTTGCCACAGACACCAAGCGCCCATCGGGATCGGTCATCAAGCCGCTTTCGGTGTACGCACCTGCTCTTGAAAAAAATCTCGTAACCTATGCCACGGTATTTGACGATGTGCCAAGGAATTTTCGGCAAAACGGCGCGCCCTGGCCGCGCAACTCACCCGATGTGTACCGCGGACTGATCAATGTCAACACCGCACTCACACATTCGGTAAACACGGTCAGTGTTTCGCTGTATGAGCGCTTAGGCGGTGATGTATGCTATCGCTTTTTGCACGATGAGCTGGGCTTTGTGTCCCTTTCGGAGCAGGGCGATCGCGGCGCGGCGGCGCTCGCCCTTGGGCAGCAGAGCGCAGGGGTCACGCTGCGCGAGACGGTGGGCGGCTATACGGCGCTTGCCAACGGCGGCGTTTACACGGGCACACGCAGCTTTTATAAGGTGGTGGACAGCAAGGGAGAGCTGCTTTTATCCGACGAGCCGCAAGAGAGGCGTGTGTTGGACGCTTCCAACGCGTCGATCCTGACGCTGATGCTGCGGCAGGTGGTGGAAAACGGCACGGGCAAGGCACTCACACTCAAAAAACAGATCGAAGTGGCAGGCAAGACCGGCACCTCGGGCAGGAGCTGCGATAAGTGGTTCGTGGGGTACACGCCCGAGCTGCTGGCGGGTGTTTGGTATGGGCACGAATATCCGCAAGCGCTGACCGATATAAAGGGAAATCCCGCGCTTGCGATCTTCGATGCGGTGCTCGCCGATATCTATACGCAATCTCCCGCCAAGGCACGACGCTTTACCGTGTCCGAGGATGTGATCGCGGTGCGCTATTGCCGCGATTCGGGAAAGCTCCCGTGTGATGCCTGTCGATTTGATCCGCGCGGGAGTCGCATGGAGGTCGGATATTTCAAGCGAGGCACCGAGCCGCACGAGACCTGTGACCGACACGTGAAGATCCTGTATTGCGATCACGGTGGAGTCGCCACGCCCTTTTGCCCGGAGGAGGAGTGCCATACAACGGCACTGCTGCGCGTATCGCGCGTGTTCCCACGTCAGATCAAGGTGATGGATGCACCTTACACCTATGGCGGTGCAATGCCAATAAGGGAACAATATTTCTCCTCTAATGAGCCATATTATGCTCTAAATTACGATTCCAAGCGATATTTTGGGGTAGAAATGGGGCTGTCGCCTTACAACCGCATCTGCCCCGTGCACACGGCGGATGACTTCTGGAGCGAGCGTGTTGAGATCGAGTAAAGCAAAAAGCTCCCCACGGAAAACCCGTGGGGAGTCTCTCATTATTTAGCGGATGATGCCGCCGCCGATCACATAATCGTCCTTGTAAAGAACCACCGATTGACCGGGGCAAACGGCGCGCTGTGCTTCTTCAAATTCCACCGTGAGCTCGTCATCACCCGTTTGCTCCACGCGTGCGGCGGCCGTCCGTGTGCCGTAGCGGATCTTGGCGCTCACGTGCATGGGAGTGTCCATACGGTCAAACGGAATCAGATTGATGCTGTGTGCTACAAGGCGTTTGGAGAACAGCTCCGCATTCTCACCCAGCGTCACGGTATTTGCGGCGGCATCCTTGGCGATGACATAGATCGGATGCCCTGCGGCAAAGCCCAGCCCCTTGCGCTGGCCGATGGTGTAGCGGATGTGCCCCTCGTGCTCGCCCAGCACCCGACCGTCTGAGGAAAGGAGCTTGCCGTGCGCAAAATCCGTGCCGCGTGTGCGACGGATGAAGGCGGCGTAATCGCCGTCGGGAATGAAGCAGATGTCCTGGCTGTCCTTGCGCGCCGCCATGGGGAAGTCCTTTTCCTGTGCGATGGCGCGCACCGCGTCTTTGTCAAGGCCACCGAGCGGAAGCTCCACACGCGCGAGCACGTCCTGCCCGAGTGTATAGAGCACGTAGCTCTGATCCTTCTGCGCGCAGGCGGCGGTGCGCAGCAGCATACGCCCATTTGTGCTTTTCTCAATGCGCGCGTAGTGGCCTGTTGCCAGGCGGTCATAGCCCCGTTGCTTGGCATAATCGAACAATGCGCCGAATTTAACGGTGCGGTTGCAGGTCACGCAAGGGTTCGGGGTGAGCCCCGCCTCATAGGCGCGGATAAAGGGCTCCTTGACAAGCGCGTTAAAGAGATCGGCAAAGTCAGCCGTGTAATGCTCGATGCCAAGTGCGTGACAAAGCGCGGCGGCATCGTCGGCATCGCGGCTCGGCGCGTGCTCCAGCTGCATGGTCACACCTGCGGCACGCGCGTGGTGCTCGACCGAGAGCGCGGCGGCCACGGCGCTGTCCACGCCACCGCTCATGGCGATCAAAATGGCGTCATTCATGGCTCAAATTCCAATCGTAGCGTGTGAGATTTCCGTTCTCCTTCAAACCCGCAAAGTCTTGCTGGCGCAGGATCTCATAGACCGCGACGGCGACCGAGTTGGAGAGGTTCAGGCTACGCAGCTGATCGCGCATCGGGATGCGCACGGCGGTGTCGGGGTGCTGCACCAGCAGCTCCTCGGGCAGCCCTGCGCTCTCCTTGCCGAACATGATGTATACCTCATCGGGGTAGGTGACGTCGGTGTGCTTGCGCGGTGCCTTGGTGGAGAAATAATAGATCTTGGCGCCCTCGTTGCGTGCAAAAAAGTCGTCAAGGCCGTCGTAGTAGGTAATATCGAGCTTGTCCCAGTAGTCCAGCCCCGCGCGCTTGAGCTTCTTGTCGTCGATGGTGAAGCCAAGGGGGCGGATGAGATGCAGAGAAGCACCCGTTGCGGCACAGGTACGGGCCACGTTGCCCGTGTTCTGTGGGATCTCGGGCTCAAAAAGAACGATATGAATATGGGGCATGGATCAAAACCTCCGAATATACTGCCTCTATTATAGCGAATTGCACGCCATGTTTCAAGTGGCTTGAAACAAATTGCAAATTTTTTCGTATTCGTATAGCAATTTTAAGAATAATGTTGTATAATAGACTTAATTATTTTCAGATGCGGAGGAAACTATGGGTCTGTTTCGCAAAATGTTTGGGTCTTACAGTGACCGTCAGATCAAAAAGCTACGCAAAATTGCAAATTCCATCGAGGAAAAGGCCGAAGAATACGCCGCCATGTCCAACGAGGAGCTGGCGCACGTAACCGTCGTGCTCAAGGAGCGTCTGGCCGCAGGTGAGACCCTGGAGGATATTCTGGTCGATGCCTTTGCCGCCGTGCGCGAGGCTGACGACCGTATTCTTGGAAAGCGCCCCTTTTACGTACAACTGCTCGGCGGTATCATCCTGCATCAGGGCCGTATTGCCGAGATGAAAACGGGTGAGGGTAAAACGCTGGTCGCCACCATGCCTGCCTACCTCAACGCACTTGCAGGAAAGGGTGTGCACGTGGTCACCGTCAACGATTATCTCGCACGCCGTGACAGCGAGGAGATGGGCCGCGTTTACGCCTTCATGGGCCTCTCCACGGGGCTTGTGGTGCACGGACTCTCGTCGGCCGAGAAGCGTGCGGCCTACAATGCCGATATTACCTACGGCACCAACAACGAGTTCGGATTTGACTACCTGCGTGATAACATGGTGGTCTATAAGAAGGATATGGTCCAGCGCGGCCACAATTTCGCCATCGTGGACGAGGTGGACTCCATTCTCATCGACGAGGCACGCACGCCTCTGATCATTTCGGGCGCGGGCGAGCAGCCTACCGACCTGTACGACCGTGCCAACAGCCTTGTGCGCAATATGACCAAGCAGGTGCGCAAGGAGGTTGACAACAAAGAGGCCACCGACGAGGTCGAGGCCGATTATCTGGTGGACGAGAAGGCGCGCCACACCATCCTCACGCCCCGCGGCGTGAAGCGCGCAGAGGAATTCTTCGGTATTGAGAACCTCTCCGACCCCGAAAACTCGGAGCTCGCGCACCACATCAATCAGGCCATTCACGCCTGGGGCGCGATGCGCCGCGACGTGGACTACGTGGTCAACGAGAACGGCGTGATGATCGTGGATGCCTTCACGGGCCGTATCATGCCCGGCCGCCGTTACTCCAACGGTCTGCATCAGGCCATCGAGGCCAAGGAGGGTGTGAAGGTTCAAAAGGAGAACCGCACGCTTGCCACCATCACCTTCCAGAACTATTTCCGTATGTACGGCAAGCTCTCGGGCATGACGGGTACGGCACTCACCGAGGAGACCGAGTTCCGCGAGATCTACGCGCTGGACGTGGTGGAGGTGCCCACCAACCGCCCGATGATCCGCGTGGATCACAACGACGTGGTGTATATCAACACCAAGGCCAAGATCGACGCCATCGTGGCACAGGTGGCCGCTTGCTATGAGAAGGGACAGCCCGTTCTTGTGGGTACGGTGAGCGTGGATAAATCCGAGGAGCTCTCGGCACGCTTGCGCCGTGAGGGCATTCCGCACAACGTGCTCAACGCCAAGCACCACGAGCGTGAGGCCGAGATCGTGGCACAGGCAGGTAAATTCGGCGCGGTGACCATTTCCACCAATATGGCGGGGCGCGGTACCGATATTATGCTGGGCGGCAACCCCGAATTTTTGGCGAAAAACGAAATGCGTAAGCAGGGCGTGCCCGAGGAGCTGATTGCAATGGCTGCGGGCACGGCCGATATCGAGGACGGGGAGCTGCGCGCCGCGCGCGAGCGCTTCCATGAACTCCAAAAGCATTTCAAGGAACAGATCGCGCCCGAGGCCGAGCGCGTACGCGCCGCAGGCGGCCTGTATATTCTCGGCACCGAGCGGCACGAGAGCCGCCGTATCGACAACCAGCTCCGTGGCCGATCGGGCCGTCAGGGTGACCCCGGCGAATCGCGCTTTTTCCTGTCGTTGGAGGACGATCTCATGCGTTTGTTCGGCGCGATGCGTATTCAGAATATGGTTACGCGCCTTGGCATCCCCGAGGACCAGCCCATCAACGCGCGCATTCTTTCCAATTCCATTGAGGGGGCGCAAAAGCGTATTGAGGATCAGAACTTCAAGCGCCGCAAGTACGTGCTGACCTACGATGACGTGATGAATCAGCAGAGAAACCTCATTTACAGCCAGCGCCTGGAGGTGCTCAACGGTGAGGATATCTCCGCAACCATTCTTGCCATGCTCCGCAGCTCGGTGGAGGAGACGGTGTATTCCTTCGTTTCGGGGGATGACACCGAGCTCTGGAATCTTACGGGGCTGGAAGGGCATTATAAGGGCTTTTTGCTCAACAGCGGCGATCTCGCGCTCGACACCTTTGATGCCAAGCACGTCAAGCCCGATGACATCGTGGAGCGTATCGTTGAGAAGGCCGAGGCACGCTACCGCGAGAAGGAGGAGCTCTTTGGCGCCGAGGTGTTCGGTGAGGTTCAGCGCTCGATCCTCTTGCAGACCGTGGACCGTCACTGGATGGAGCACATCGACACGATGGACGATCTCAAGGAGAGCATCGGCTTGCAGGCCTACGCACAGCGCGACCCCGTGAACGAGTACCGCTTGCAGGGCTCGGATATGTTCGACGCGATGGTGGCCAATATCCGCGAGGAAACGGTACGCACCGTTCTCTCGGTCGTGCCGCGCACACAGCCGATCCGGCGCGTGCAGGTGGCAAAGCCCTTGCAGGAGTCCTTTGCGGGCGCGAAGGGTGCGGCCGCCAAGAAAACGATCGTGGTGCGCAAGGCCGAAAAGGTTGGCCGCAACGATCTATGCCCCTGTGGCAGCGGTAAAAAATACAAGAAGTGCTGCGGTGCTACGGGCAACGACAGCTAAACAGAAAGGGGAGAGCAGTATGGGATTTGGCTGGCTTTTGGTCGGATATTTCTTTGCCAATATCATGTCGCTTTACTCCGAGCTCTCCTTTGCGATGCTCGCGGGCTATCCGCTCATGCTGATCGGACTGTGGCGGCTTGCCCCTTACCATAAGCGCTTTTATCAGTGCTTTTTCGTGACGTTGCCCGCGCTGCCCTTCGCGCTCTATTTTTCGCTTGTCGCCATCACAAAATTCGGCTTGCTCACAGCAGCACCGATCCTACAGGGGAGCGTTTATGCTGTGGTGGAGGGGATTTATTTCCTGTATAGCTTTTTGTTGCATGTGCTGCTGCTGCTCGCCATCTCGGGGCTCGCCGCGGAGCTCGGGCTGCTGCGTCACCAAAGCGCCGCGCTGCGCAATCTCGTGCTGATCGCGCTCTATACGGTGGTTTATCTTATCGCACGGCTACTTCCGGCCGAGCAGCAATCACTTTTTGTGTTGCCATTGATCTTGTTGCGTTATTTGTATATTTTTCTCAACCTTTGGCTTTTGTTCCGCTGCTACCGCCATATCTGCCCCGAGGGAGAAGGTATGATGTTCGAGCCCGTGGAGGATGCCGCAGAAAAGGAGGATGTCTATGATGAGAGCTGATCGCCCCATCCGCTTCGGACTTGTACTGGCGGGGCTTTGCTTTTTCTTCAACCCCGCGTTCTCTGTAATCGACGTTTTGCCCGATTTTATCGGGTGTCTGCTCATCTGGCTGGGGCTTTCCCGTGCTTCGGTGGTGAGCGTGCCTATGTCGGAGGCGCGAAGCGCCTTTTTGAAGCTTGCCGCGGTGGATCTTGTCAAGCTCTTTGCGCTGATGGTCGTTTTTGGGTCGGGGAGCTCAACCGAGCAGCCGGTTTCACTGCTCATTATCGCCTTTTCGGCGGCGGTCGTCGGGCTTTACTTCTTTACCGTGGCCCTTCGTGCGCTCTTTGAGGGCTTTTCCTCGCTGTCGGTCACCTATGACTGTGTGGCTCTTTACCAAACCCGCCCAAGCGGCCGTTCACGCACCAAGGAGGTGGCGCGCTTTGCTACGCTCTTCGTTTTCCTGCGTGAGATCATTTGTCTTGTGCCCGAATTTACAGCCCTCTCCTTAAACGCGCTGGACGGCCTGAACACAAGGCCGATGTACGATCACATCGGTGTGATGCGCTTGCTTGCTTGCGTGGCGGTTTTGGTGCTTGGAGTGATCTATTTGGTGCGTGTTTGCAAATTTTTTGCCCTGCTTGGCCGCGAGCGTGCGCTTTGCGAAGGGTTTGGGGCACGCTACGGCGCGCATATCCAAGCGCACCCCGGCATTGCCGTGGAGCGTCGGCATACGGCGGCCTTTTTGTTGCTTGGCTTGGGGGCGTTCCTGCTTGCCGATTTTCAACTGGATTTTCGAAACGTCATCCCCGATGCGGCGGCCGCGGGCTGCCTTTTGCTCGGTGTACTGCTCTTGGACGTACCGAAAAAGCGCTTGCAGTACGGCACGGCGGCACTGGCGGCGGCCTACGGTGTGATCGCCACGGTCTCAAGCAATTTTGCGTATGCGTTTAACAGCACCTATGGGGAGGTGAAGGGCGCCGAGGCGGAGGATGCCTATCTCTCACTCTGGCTCTCATCGCTTGGTGAATTTTTGGTATTTCTCGCGTTGCTTGCCTGCATTTGTCTCTTGCTGCACGCAACGGTGCTGCGCTATGCGGGCTACCTGCCCGAACACAAAAGCGAGTTTGAGCTTGATGCGCTGACGGGTCTTCGCGAGGAGCTGGACCGTGGCTTGATGCGTTCCTATGTCATACTTGCCATCAGCGCGCTGGCATCCTTCCTGTTCGATTACATCAAGGAGATCCCGTACGACGGCTTTTGGCGGATTTTGGAATTTTTCTGGTTTTTCGATTTTTGCCTGGCACTTTTGTCGGCGGCCGTCTTTGCCTTTGCGCTGGCGACGATCCGCCGCGAGATCCGCGCGCGCTACCGCTTTGATTGAATAGACCGCACTCCTTTGGGCACAATAAGATCGTACCCCGAATAAAAAAAGGAGATGCAGTCATGCAGAATCAGAATAACAACTACAACCAGAACAACCAGAATCAGAACAAGAATCAGAACCAGAACAAGAACCAGCAGAACAACAATCAGAACCAGAACAAGAACCAGCAGAACAACAATCAGAACCAGAACAAGAACCAGAACTTCTGAGGTTGCTTGCGGAAAGAGCCGGATTTTATTCGGCTCTTTTTTCTTTTTTCGGTTGCTTTTTGAGGGGAGTTATTGTATAATAAAAATAAGGAAAAAGAGAGGATTTTGTATGACCGAGCTCGAAAAACGCTATCAGCGCGTCAAGCGCGCGCTTTTTGACCGCTATTATCGCTCGCTCAACGAGCAGCAGCGCAAGGCGGTCTATCATATCAATCAGCCCTTGCTTATTTTAGCGGGTGCGGGAAGCGGAAAGACCACGGTGCTCGTGCGCCGTATCGCCTACATCATTCGCTTTGGAAATGCGTATCACAGTGATTTTGTGCCCTTTGATCTCGACGAGGGACAGGTCGCCACGCTGGAGCGCGCCCTTAACGATCCTGCCCTGAGCGATCGTGAGCTGGAGGAGCTGCTGTGCACCTTTGCGGCAAATCCTTGCCCGCCGTGGCGTATTCTCGCCATCACCTTTACCAACAAGGCGGCAAACGAGATCAAGGCGAGACTTTCAACAAATTTTCCTTTGCATCCCGAATATCCCGACGGCATCTGGGCGGGCACCTTCCACTCGATCTGTATGCGCATCCTGCGTCGATTTTCCGAGGCGGCAGGGCTGAAGGAAGGCTTTACGATCTACGACACCGACGACGCAAAAAAGGCGGTTCAGGCCGCCATGAAGTCGCTGAATATCGACGAAAAGGCGTTGCAGATCAAGTCTGTAATGCGCGAGATCAGTGCGGCTAAGGACAAGCTCATTACCCCCGAGCAATATGCAGCCGCCTGCGGCGGCGACTATCGCTTGCAGCAGATCGCCAAGATCTATACGGGCTATCAAAATCGCCTGCGCGACTCCAACGCGCTGGATTTTGACGATATCATCATGCGCACGGTCGAGCTGTTGCGTGCAAACAAGGAGATCCTGCAATACTACCAAAGCCAGTTCCGCTATGTATCGGTGGACGAGTATCAGGACACCAATGAGGCACAGTTCCACCTGACGGCCCTGCTCTCGGGCGGCTCGCGCAATCTGATGGTGGTGGGCGACGACGATCAGAGCATTTATAAATTCCGTGGCGCGACCATTGAAAACATCCGCAATTTCGTAAAGGTGTTTGAGGGTGCGCGCGCGATCCGCTTGGAGCAGAACTATCGCTCCACGCAAAATATTCTCGATGCCGCAAACGCGGTCATCTCGCACAACAGCAAGGACGAGGCTATGCGCAAGGAGCTCTGGACTGACCGTGGGGCGGGGGAGAAGATCCGCGTGCTCACGCCCGAGCATCACAATGCAGAGGCGCGCGCGATCCTGGATATCGTGCAGCAAAAGGTCTCGCGCGGTGAGGCGCATTACCGTGATTTTGCGGTCTTGTATCGCGCAAACGCGCAATCCAACGCGCTGGAAATGGCCTTTGCACGTAGCGGCGTGCCCTACCGCATGCTTGGCGGCGTGCGCTTCTCGGATCGCAAGGAGATCCGTGATCTTGTGGCCTATTTGCAGCTGATCAACAATCACGACGATGCAGAGCGCCTTTTGCGCATCGTCAACGAGCCGCGCCGCAAGATCGGTGATAAGACCCTGGCGGCCGTGCAGGAGATCGCGGCGTATGAAGGAAAAAGCCTGTTTGTGGTCATGCAGAACGCCGACGCATACGTTGCGCTGGCGCGCTCGGCCGATAAGCTCAAGGACTTTTGCGCCTTGATTGAGGAGCTTTCCGCACGCGTGGGCGAGCTGCCGCTGGATCGCTTTGTGGATGAGGTTCTGGACCGAAGCGGCTACCGTCAGATGATCCGCGAGATGGGCCCCGAGGAGGCCGAGCGACTGGACAACCTGGAGGAGTTTATTTCAGGTGTCATTGAATATCAAGGCAGCACCGAAACGCCGTCGCTGACCGAGTTTTTGGAGGTCAATGCCCTTGTGGCCGACGTTGACCGCTATGACGACAGCGCCGATGCCGTGGTGATGATGACCATCCACAGCGCCAAGGGACTGGAGTTTCCCGAGGTGTTTTTGCCCGGCTTTGAGGAAGGGATCTTCCCGGGGATGCAAACCGTCATGGCAGGAGAGGCCGAGATCGAGGAGGAGCGCCGCCTTGCCTACGTGGCGATCACGCGCGCCAAAAATCGGCTCTACATTTTGCATGCCAAATCGCGCTTGCTTTACGGCCATACCACCTGCAACCCTGCCTCGCGCTTTCTTTCCGAAATTCCCGAGCATTTGCTGGAGCGCCCGCACCAAGCCCCCGAAGAGGCGTTTGCTACTCGCGCGCGTACCATTGTACACCGTACTGCGGATCCGATGCAAACGGCGGCCGCCGATCGTATCAGCGTGGGCAGGCGCCCCGTGTCCGCAGGTGTGCCCCGAACGGTCTTTGCGGCGGGCGATCGTGTGAAGCACCCCAACTTTGGCCAGGGTGATATTCTGAGCGTACAGAAGATGGGTGCCGATTACCTGTATGAGATCGCGTTTGATACCTGTGGCACCAAGAGATTGATGGGAACCTACGCAAAATTGCAGAAAATATAAAACGAGGTCGCATTATGAAGAAAAACAAGTTCTTAAACAAGCACGCCAAGCTGATTTCACTCGGCTTGATCTCGCTCGCTTTTTTGTTCTTTTTGTGGGCGGCCGCCGTGGATAAGGCGGCGCACCAAGCGGGCTTTGTAACCTTGCTTGTGTTTTTTCTCATCTTCTTTATCATGGGCGTTGGCTTTTTCGGATATGCCACCAAGCACGCAGAGGTGCGGGTTTGCTACTTCTATTATGACCGCCGCAGGAAGTGTCGCATCCCGCGCGAGGCGCTCACCTTCGAAATGGCAAACGATGCGCTGGATTTCTATTTGTCGGAATACATTGAGCAGCCCATCGAGCTTTTTTCGGAGGTTCCGAAGTCCTTGCGCATCCAGCTTCAGGCCGAGCCTGCCTTTACGCCCCTGATCGCCTTCAAGATGTTTTACGAGCTCGCACTGTTGGAGGGGGATGCGCTGCTGGAATGCTTTGCCACCGCCGATGAGCGTGCCGTGGGCTTTGCATGCCGTGCCATCGCCAAGTGTGGGGATGAGGAAATGGCGGATCTGATCGCGCGCATGAAGCGCAACCCCGAATTTGAGCGTGCGCGCATCACCACCTTTTTCACAAAAAATCGCCGCTGGTTTGAGGGCCGTATTCTGCATTACATCAAGCAAAACGCGCCTGCGCTCACAGTTTCGCGCGAGCGATTGATGCAAAGTAAATAATGGTTTGAACGTAAAAAAAGAAGTCCGATTTTAGCGTGATGCTCTTAACGGAGAATTTGAATGTTCAACATAGTGCGAGCATCGCGTTTGACTAGTCAAACGCACTTGGGGCTAAGCCCAAACCCTTATACAGACAGAAAGAGCAAGAGTAAAAGGATAAGCTTCCTTCTA
>JAFQEC010000033.1 GCA_017415805.1 Clostridia bacterium
CGCGCGCGAAACTCCTCATATTCCTGCTCGCTTGCAAACAGCGGTGCAAGGGTGACCGTGTCGGTCTTGGCCGAGGCCGAGGCCTCGACGCGTGCGATCAGATCGTCATAGGTAAAGGACTGCGAGAGCCCTGCGGCGTAAAAGGCCGCGCCCAGCGCCACCGAAACGCGCGCGTATTCGGGGAAGATGGCGTTTTCGGGATCGAGCTTGAGGACGTGCAGGAACTGGCGGCGCAGGCCCTCGTTAAAGGACAAAGGCCCACCGAGGAACATGACCTTGCCCGTGATGCGGCGGCCTTGCGCGAGGCCCGCGATGGTCTGATTGACCACAGCGCGGAAGATGCTGGCCGCAATATCGGCCTTGGATGCGCCCTGATTGAGCAGAGGCTGCACGTCGGTCTTGGCGAACACGCCACAGCGCGATGCGATGGGATAGATGCGCTCGGCCGTGAGCGAGAGGGCGTCCATTTCCTCGACCGTGAGGTCGAGCAGTGTGGCCATTTGGTCAATAAACGCACCCGTGCCGCCCGCGCAAGAGCCGTTCATGCGCTCGTCGGTGCCGCCGTCAAAGAAAATGACCTTGGCATCCTCGCCGCCCAGCTCCACCACCACGTTGGTGTCGGGCTGAAGGTGACGGACGGTCTCACCCGTGGCAAAGACCTCCTGCACGAAGGGCAGCCCCGCCGCGCGCGCAAGACCAAGACCCGCCGAGCCCGAGATGGCGACCTTGACGGGGGTGCTGCCGATCTGCTCGCGCAGGCGCGCCAGGATCTCCAGCGTTTTGGTGCGTACCTGTGAGAAGTGGCGCTCGTAGCACTGGTATGTAAGGACACCGTCCTGCTGCAGCACCACCTTTGCGGTGGTCGAGCCGATGTCGATGCCCAAAAGAGCATAGGTTGATTTACTCATTTCGGTTCTCCGTTTCTGTTTGCCTGATAGACCGCATTCTTGTTCGCCGCCCACCGCGGTGGGCGGCGAAGAGGAAGGCGGGTCCCATCGGGCGCAGCGCGCCCGATGGGACGGTGGATCATTCCTCGGTGTTCTCGTTCTCATCGGAGTCTTGGGATTGTGAGGACTCCTCAGCTGCGGTGGGGGCGGCGGCATTTTGGGCAAGGGCCTGCTCCATCGCATCCAGCTCGGCGGCACGCTCCTCCAGCCGCTTCTCCATGGCGCGGCGCTCGTTTTCGTCGCGACTGCGCTGCTTCTTTTCCTCTGCCAGTGCCTCCAGCTGTTCCATCGTGGCATCCTCGTCCATGGCGGCGGCGAACTGATCGCCCTCCATGATCTCGTGCTTCAAGAGGAATTCGGCGATAAAGTCCAGCTTCTCGCGCTGCTCGGTAAGGATCCTTTCGGCGGTGGCGTAGCCCTCGTCGATGAGCTTTTTGATCTCGGCATCAATGAGCGCGGCGGTCTGGGGCGAGCACTTGGTGTCGCTGGAGAAGTCACGCCCGAGGAACACCTCGCTCTCGCCCGAGCCGTACATCACGGGCCCCAGCACGTCGGACATGCCGAGCTGCGTGACCATCTGGCGCGCGGTCTGTGTGGCGCGCTGAATATCGTTCGAGGCACCGCCCGAGATGTCGCCGAATACGATGGCCTCGGCCACGCGGCCTGCCAGAAGCTCGGCGATCTTCTCCTTGAGTTCCTCTTTATAAACGCTGTATTTGTCCTCTGCGGGCAGGCTCATGGTATAGCCAAGGGCACGGCCCGAGGGGATGATCGAAATTTGATGCACGCGGTCCAGATGCGGCAGGATATGCGATACGATGGCGTGACCTGCCTCGTGATAGGCGGTGTTCTTGCGCTCGCGCTCGCTCATCACGCGCGAGACCTTCTTCGGGCCTGCGATCACGCGAATGAACGCATCGTCAATGTCCTCCATGCCAATCAGGTGCTTGCCGCGGCGTGCCGCCAGCAGTGCCGCCTCGTTGAGCAGGTTCGCCAGATCCGCACCCGTAAAGCCCGCGGTCTTCTTGGCCACGGTCTCCAGATCCACGCCGTCCTCCAGAGGCTTGTTGCGCGAATGGACGCGCAGGATCGCCGCGCGGCCCTTGATGTCGGGCGCACCCACGGTGATCTCGCGGTCAAAGCGGCCGGGACGCAGGAGCGCGGGGTCGAGAATGTCGGGGCGGTTGGTAGCGGCCATCACGATGATGCCGTCGTGCGAGCCAAAGCCGTCCATCTCCACGAGGAGCTGGTTCAACGTTTGCTCACGCTCGTCGTGTCCGCCGCCAAGGCCTGCACCGCGGTGACGGCCGACGGCGTCGATCTCGTCAATAAAGATGATGCTGGCGGGGGACTTGCGTGCGGTCTCAAACAGATCGCGCACACGCGATGCGCCCACGCCGACGTACATTTCCACGAAATCCGAGCCCGAGATCGAGTAGAAGGGAACGCCTGCCTCGCCGGCAACCGCCTTGGCAAGCAGTGTCTTACCCGTACCGGGAGGGCCCACGAGCAGAACGCCGTGGGGGATCTTTGCGCCCAGCGTGGTGAACTTCTGGGGGGCTTTGAGGAAGTCGACGATCTCCTCAAGCTCCTGCTTTTCCTCGTCTGCACCCGCCACGTCGGCAAAGGTGACCTTATCCTTGCCGTCAACGGCGGTCTTGGTGCGCGCCTTGCCAAAGCTGTTGAGGCGCGAGCCGCCATGGCCCGAGGAGCGCATCATAAAGAACCAAAGCACCACAAATAGGATGATGATCAGCGCGTAGGGGAGTAGGCTCACCCACCAGGGGTAAACGGTCTCGGGCTCAATGTCGTAGCTTTGCAAATTGGCGTTGGTCTTCACATAGTCGCCGCAATACTCCTGAAACACGCCCAGCGATTGCAGGCGGTACGAGATCTCCTCGGTCTGCCAAGAGCCGTCGGCGTTTTGCAAGAGCCCGCCTGCCCCGTCGGTCTTGATGACCTTCATCGTCAGATTAAAGCTCTCGTCAATGGTGAAGCTCTGCACGCGGTCGGCCTCAAAGTAGCCCACTACGTCACCCAGCACAGGCTTTGCGTTGCTCGTGCCGTGGAAGATCGTGGCCACGATCGCAATGATGATGCCGATCAAGAGCACGTAGAACAGTATGGTTTTCAGTTGGTTCTTCATTTGTTCCTCTCCGTTGGTTATTTGGTATCAGTTGAAAAAGAGAAATACCGTGGTGTCGGGGTCGCGTGCCGCACCGTCACGCAAGCGCGAGAAGGGCACGGCCAGTACCCCCTCGTCATCGACGAGCAGGGGCATGCGCGCACGCAGTGAGGGCGTGAGCGCGGCAAGCTCGGGCAGCTTGCGCACCGCCTTGTGCATGCCGCCTTGGCGGATGCGGTCGCCCGCACGGCGCGGACGCACACACAACTCGCCTTGTACGGCGGCGGATGAAAAGCGGATGCATATGGAGTGTGGATAGGACTGCTTGGGGGTGTATGCCAAGGGAGCCGCGCCGCGCAGCAGCACGGCAAGCCCCTCGATCGCGGGGATGGGATTCTCGCCCTCGGTCAGCGCGAGCTCGTAATCGGGTGTGGGCGTGTCGCCGTCCTCGGTGAGCACCAAGCACCCGTGCTCAATGCGTGCCACGGTATGGGGCGGGAGCGAGAGCGCGGCGTGCGGGCGTGCCGTGTGCACGAGCCCTCGGAGTGCATCCAGATGCACCTCGGCAGGGGCTTGCGGCAAGAGCGCGCGCATCACGCGCACAAAGATCGGACGGGGGAGCGCATCCAGCGCCGCGATCGAGGGCTCTCGTCCCTCGCGCGCGAGAAATTCGTCGGCCTTCTCCGTGAGATACGCCTCGTCCTCGGCGAGGTTGCGCGCACAGCGCGCCACCAGGCGCGCGGCCTGCGGTTGCAGGCCGTTTAGCGCGGGCAATACGTCCAGCCGCAGGCGGTTGCGTGTACAGCAACGCTCGGCATTGGTGCTGTCGTTGACAAAATCCAGCCCGTGCGCGGTGCAATACGCAAGAATGTCGCGCTTGGGCACGAGCAGCAGCGGCCGCACCACGACCGCGCCCTCAAAAAGGGGACGGCAGGCGGGGATGCCGCAAAGGCCGTTGAGCCCCGCGCCCCGCAGAAGGTGCTGGAGCACGGTTTCAAGCTGATCGTCGGCATGGTGCGCGGTGGCAAGCACGCAAAGGTCGTTTTCGCGCATATACGCACCGATCGCGTCGTAGCGCGCCTGGCGCGCCACGGTCTCGATGCTCTCGCCCTGCTCGCGTGCGAGCTGCGGGACGTTGCGTGTGAGCACGGTGATCGGCACGTTCCATTTTTTTGCCAGTGCGCGGCAAAATGCGGCGTCGCGATCGGCCTCCGCACCCCGAATACCGTGGTGCACGTGAATGGCGTGCAGGGCACAGCCCGTCTGTACGAGCATGTGAAGCAGTGCCACCGAATCCGCCCCGCCCGAGAGGGCAACGGCGATCGGCGTTTGGGGCGGCAGGTCGGCCAGCACGTGGGGTGCAACGAAATCGGCGTGCGGCTTCATCAGGACTCCTCGCGTGTGGTGTCGATGGTGCGGAACTTGGTGTAGGTGCCGATCCAGCCCATTTTGACGTTGCCCGTGGAGCCGTGGCGGTTCTTTTGCACGATGACCTCGGCCACGTTCCCCTCCTGCTCGTCGGGTGAGCGGTCGGGTTTATAGTATTCGTCGCGATACAGGAACATAACCACGTCGGCATCCTGCTCGATCGAGCCCGAGTCACGCAGATCCGAGAGCTGGGGACGCTTGTCGGTACGGCTTTCGGGTCCGCGCGAGAGCTGTGCACAGCAGATGACGGGCACGCGCAGATCCTTTGCCATGAGCTTCAGACCGCGCGAGATGTCGCCCACCTCAATGGCGCGGCTGTCCGAGCGACGCTCGGATTCCATGAGCTGGAGATAGTCGATCACGACAAGGCCCAGATTCTCGACCCGACGGAGCTTGGATTTCATGGCGGTCACCGTGATGCCTGCGGTATCGTCAATGAGCAGGTTGGTGCTCGAAAGGCGTGCGGCACTGTCGGCAATGCTCTTCCAGTCCTCCTGCGAGAGCTGGCCCGAGCGCAGGCTGTAGCTGTCTACCATGGCTTCGCTTGAGATCATGCGCGACACCAGCTGCTCGGCCGACATCTCCAGCGAAAAGATACAGACCGTCTTTTTGGTGGAAAAGGCCACGTTGGTGGCGATGTTCAGCGCAAAGCTGGTCTTACCCATGCCGGGGCGTGCGCCGATCAGGATCAGATCTGCCTCACCCATTCCGACCAGCAACCGATCCACACCCGAAAAGCCCGTGGGCGTGCCCTGTGCGGCGTCCTTGTCGTCGGCCAGCTGATGCAGGTTTTCCAGCACGTTGCGTAGCACGTCACGGATGTGGCGGAAGCTGCGCGAGTCGCGCCCCTGCGCGATCTCGGTGAACTGGCTTTGCGCGTAATCCAGAACGTGCGTGACCTCCTCCTGCTCGCCAAAGGTCATATCCGAGACCTCGGCACAGGCCGCGATGATGCGGCGGCGGGTGCTTTCCTCCTTGATGATGCGCGCGTAGTCCTGGATGTTCATAGCGCTCGGCGTCGCCTCGACCAGCGAACGGATATAATCCTCGCCGCCCGATTTTTCGTAAACGCCCTTGTGCACCAGTGTGTCGATCAGCGTTACGGGGTCGATCTCACGGCTGGCATCAAAGAGCTCGCGCATCGCGAGAAAGATCTGCTTGTGCTCGCTCACGTAAAAGTCGTCAGCACCGATGACCGATAAGATCTCGTTGATCGAGGCGGGGTCGATGAGCACGGAGCCCAGCAGTGCGCGCTCGGATGCAAGCGAGCTTGGCATCTTGCGCACAAGATCCCCCCCGTCACGCAGCAATTCTTCGTTCATAGCGTACCTCTTATTGCTCGGTCACGACGAGGTGGATCTTGCCTGCCACGTCGGTGTAGAGCTTAACGTCCAGATCGTAGCTGCCGTAGGCCTTGATCGGCTCGGGGAGCGAGATCTTGCGCTTGTCAACGGTGATCTTGTGCTCCTTTTCCAGTCGCTCGGCGATCTCCTTCGAGGTAACCGAGCCGTACAGGCGCCCGTCTGCGCCCGCGCCCACGCGGAACACGAGCTTGAGGGTGTCCAGCTTTTCGGCCGCGGCCTTGGCGGCGGCGCGCTCGGTGTCGATCTTGTGCTGGCGGGATGCCTCTTTATTGCGCAGCTCGTTCATTGCCTGATTGTCGGCAGGGATCGCGAGCTTGCGGGGAAGCAGAAAGTTTCTTGCGTAGCCGTCGGAGACCTCGACGAGCTGATCCTTTTTTCCCTGTCCTTTAACGTCTTGTGTGAGAATGACCTTCATAATAGTGTTCCTTTCTGACGCGTAAAAATTGCAAATTATTCGGCGTGATGCTTGTTTTCCAGCTCGGTGAAGAACGCATTGACGGCGTTGCGCAGTGCATCGACTGCGGCCTCCAGCGCGATGCCCTTGAGCGCCGCACCTGCCGAGTCAAAGCGGCCGCCGCCGCCCAGACGCTCCAGAATGAGCTGAACGTTGACCGTGCCGTCCGAACGGCCCGAGATGTGTACGAGATTGTCGATGACCACAAGCGCGAACGAGGCGTGCACGCCCTTGACGTTGAGCAAGCGGTCAGCCTCCTTGGCGGCGGCCACGCGGTCGTCCGCGCCGCGCCCCGTGCCGTGGCTCCACGTCAGCCCCACGGTGTTGCCGTGCAGCAGCGTGCAGCCCGAGAAGCTGCGCTCGCAAACATAGTCGGCATAATCCTCGTTGAAGAAGGTGTGCACGTACTCGGCGTTTGCGCCCTTGCCGTAGAGGTAGCGCGCGGCATCCAGCGTACGGCTGCCCGTGTTACGGGTGAAGCCGCCCGTATCCAGCATAATGCCCGAGAGAATGACGCTTGCCACCTCGTCGGAGAGCATCTTGTTGGTCTCGGAGTCGTTTCCGCTTTCGATCTGCTCCAGCATCTCGGTCACCAGCTCCGAGGCCGACGAGGCACCGGGGTCGATGTGGTTGATGATGGGCTCAAAGTCGTATTCACCGGTCTGGCGGTGGTGGTCGATGATGGCGATGCGCCCCGACACCTGGCGCACGCTGGCGGCCACGTCGGGAGCCTCGATGATCTCAAAGTTGTTGACGTCCGAGAGGATGAGCAGGGTGCGCGGACGGATGAGGTCCAGCCCCTTGTGGCCCGAGATGAACATATCGCGATAGACGGGCGAGGCCACCAAGCGCTCGGTCGCGATGCGGAAGTTGGCGTTGGAGAGATCGGCGATGATCTTGGTGGGCACGCCCGCAAGCAATCCCAGCTGTGCCACGCCGATGCACGAGCCGATCGAGTCGAAGTCGGGGTTGCGGTGACCCATGATCAGCAGGTTGTCGGATTCCGAGATCTTGGAGAGCAGGTAGTTCGCCACCACGCGCGACTGCACCTTCGGGCGGCGCTGGAAGGGGCGGGTCTGACCGCCGTAATAGCGGATGCCGTCCTTGCGGCGCACCGCCACCTGGTCGCCGCCGCGCTGAAGCGCCATGTCAAGCGCCGAGGCGGCGTCCTTGGCACGCTCGGCCATCGAGCAGTCGGCCAGCGAAACGCCCACCGACACCGTAACGGGAATACTGTACTCGCCAAGGCGGATGCCGCGCACACGGTCAAGCAGGGCGCTGAATTTGTCCTCCTCACATTGGCGCAGCTTTTCCTGTGAAAAGAGCAGGAAGTAGCGGTCACGCTCGTACTCGCGCAAAAAGCCGTCCATGGATGCCGCCCATTGCAGCAGGATGTCGTCCACCTGGCGCGAGGCGTCGCGGTAGTTGACACGGGTGTACTGCGTCAGCTCCTCGAGGTTGTCAATGTCGATATAGGCCACGGCGGGCATGTCGCGCTCGGTCTTTTCCTTGAGATTGCAAAGCTCGGTCACGTCGGTAAAGGTGACGAGCTGGTTGATGCGTCCGTTGAGGTTCAGCGGATATGCACGTGCCACATAGCGGTTGCCGTCCCGCAGCTGCACGATGCAGCCGTCACCGTCGGCGGCAAGGGCCTCGGGCGGACGGTCAGCCTCCTCCTCGGCCGCGGCGCTCATGGCTTCGCTTGTCAGCTTGCCGACCTCGGTGCGCGTGTCCTCGCGCTTGGTGGTCGCATCCAGGATCTCCTGCAGGGTGGTGCCGTTGCAGATGTCCGAGACCGTTCCGCGAAAGAACGGGTCGGGTGCACCGATCAGATCCTGCAGGGACCGATTGAGCGCGCGCGCGCGCCCTTGCTCGTCCACGATGGCGTAGGGCAGATCCACCACGTATTTGAACATGTTGTGCATTTTGGTGTTGAGTGCCTCAAGCAGGATCTGCTCATCGCGTTGCTTGCGCGCCTTGAGTCGGAAGAACAGATACGTCAGCAGGGCGAGCACCAGATACACGCCAAGAAAAGCCAGCGCTGTTGCGATCGGCGGCATGCTGCTTCCGGCGAGATGCTCGACTGCGATGTAAGAGCCGAAGAACAGCACGCCAAGCACGATGCACACGATCAGCGGCGTGCCCGAGTCGGAGCGGTAGGAATGCTCTGCGTTTTTTTGCATAGTCAGTCTCCTTTTTCGTTGGGCGAGGGCAGAAACCGCGCCATCAGAATGTTGAAGGCACCAAAGAAGGCGGCCAGCGCCAGACCGGTGCCGGGGTTGCTCCAGAGAACAAAGAGAAGGCCGAACGAGAGGATATACGTGAAGCAGGAACGGGTGCTGCTGCGGGCAAAGAGCGAGACAAAACCGATCAGGGCAAGGCCGGGCTCAAGCACCGTGGCAAGATTTTGCAGCACAACGCCGCCAACCGTCGCCTGCTCGGCGTTGGCGATCAGAGCCGCCACGAAGGAGAGCACGAACAAGCCTGCCGAAAAGGGGCTCATAGTAAAGCCGCCCAGCCGCAACGGGATGCGCGGGACCGAGCCAAAGGCCAGCAGCATGCGCAGCAGCGCGCGCCAGGAGAGATAGGAAAGGATCGCGGCGCCCGAGAGCAGGATGGCGGGCATGAGATTGACGGTCATGGCCGCGGTGTTGATAATGTCCGTATCGGTCATGCCCAGCTCCATGCCGAGCTCGGCATACTGTGTGCGGGCATCGAAAAACAGCTCGATGATCGCGGAGTTGAGCCGTGCGGCCAGCGTGCCGAGGGGATCGCCCGCGAGCTGCCCCGTTACGGCAAGCGTGACCACAAAGGCAAGGGCCAGAGCACCTACCAGTGCGCCCGCACCCGCGATGACCGCGGGCGTGTGCGCGCGATAGCCGAGCACGCACCACGCAAACACCGCCGAGATCGCCAAGGGAAGCAGCACCAGCAAGCCGCGCACGGGGTCGCGCGTGACGAGCGTCGCCCCACCGTAGGCAAGCAAGGGGATCAGAAAAAGGCAAAGATGACGCAGATCCTTGTAATCGTGATAATGGATCAGCAAAAACGCGCCGCACGCGCCGCCAAGCAGCAGTGCCGCCGCCACCGCCGTGAGCGAGAAGGAGCTTGTGATGCCGTATACCGCAAGCAGCGGAATACCAAGCCCCAGCATGGCGGGGATAGAGCGCACCAGCGTGTAATAGAAGCAGACGGTGGCAATGAGATACAGGGTTGCTGCCTGATGTACCGTGCACAGCGGCACGATGAGCATGGATGCAAGCAGAAAGACCGCGGTGAGTGTAGCTTGTCCGTGCTCGGGGCGGGTCAGCATGCCCCGCCAGGTGGCAGAGTCGTTTGTGGAAAGTGTCGGTTGCACGGTGGCCATGTCGACCCTCCTTTGGAAAACAATATTCATTATACATTATAACATACTTTTTGTTGATTGTAAACATGCTATATGAAGGAATTGTGAAAATTACAAGAGGGCTGCGCGAATTTTTCTGTACAGAACGCGCAAAATCACGCTTTTTGAAATTTTTTTCGAAATTCTATTGCAAAATCGGAGAAAACGTGCTATACTATTTGCAGTATGAAGATTTTGGATGGGAGCAGGTTCGACGACCTGCTTTTATTATTTGCCCGTCCCGTAAGCGTCGGTATCGCAGGGCACCGACAGAAGGAGAGGCTTTATGGCAGTAAAAAACGTTGCCGAGACCGTGCGTGAGGGCATCGCGCCGATCGCGGCAGAGCTGGGGCTTTTGCTCTGGGACGTGGAATTTGTCAAGGAGGGTGCGCGCCGCATCCTGCGCGTGACGATCGACGCCGAGGCAGGCGTCACCATTGACGACTGTGAGCGCATGCACCGCGCCATTGATCCCGTGCTTGACGAGATCGACCCTATCGACACCGCCTACGATCTGGAGGTCAGCTCCCCCGGGATCGAGCGCGATCTGCGCACCGACGCGCACATTGATGCCTCGGTGGGTGAGGAGGTCGAGCTTCGGCTCTTTGCCCCCGTTGAGGGCAAAAAGAGCTTTGGCGGAATTCTCGCAGGGCGCGACGAGAGTGGCGCGATCCTGCTGGAATGTGACGGCGAGGTGCGCGCGTTTGCGCGCGATACCGTCGCAAAGCTGCGCACCGTGTATGCATTTTGACAAGTCAGATAAAGATACGAAAGGATAGAGCCATGGCTACGAAAAAGAGCAGTAAGGAATCGTTTGTGAATGCCCTTGAGCTCCTGGAGAAGGAGAAGGGGATTCCGAAGGAGTATATGATCGAGAAGATCGAGGCGGCATTGGTATCGGCGTACCACAAGGAGTACGGCACCAATGCCAACGTGCGCATTGAGTTCAATCTCGAAAAGGATGACGTGCGCGTGTTCCGTCAGATGCTCGTGGTGGAGGAGGTCGCCGACCCCGAGAACGAGATTTCCCTTGCCGACGCGAAGGCACTCAGCCGCCGTCACACGCTGGGGCAGACCATTGAGATCAAGGTCAAGACCGAGAACTTCCGCCGTCTCTCCGCCGCCGCGGCCAAGTCGGTCATCATCCAGAGCATCCGCGAGGGTGAGCGCAAGGTGATGCAGGACGCATACGAGAGCCAGCGCGAGGAGATCATCACGGCTACCGTGAGCAAGGTCGATCCCGTCAACGGCAACGTGGTGCTGGATACGGGCACGGGCCGCGCGGTGCTGCTCAAGAGCGAGCAGATCCCGGGCGAGGAGTTCTACGTCGACGACCGTGTCAAGGTGTTCGTGATGGAGGTCAACAAGGAGGCACGCGGCCCGCTGGTTACGCTTTCGCGCAGCCACGCAGGTCTGGTTCGCCGCCTGTTTGAGCTGGAGGTCCCCGAGATCGCAGACGGCGTTGTCATGATCAAGGGTGTCTCGCGTGAGGCGGGTGTGCGCAGCAAGGTTGCGGTCTACTCGCGCGACGAGGATGTCGACCCCGTGGGCGCTTGCATCGGTAACCGCGGCATGCGTATCTCGGGCATCGTGGATGAGCTGCGCGGTGAGAAGATCGACATCATTCCGTACAGCGAGCAGCCCGAGGAATACATCGCAAGCGCACTCGCCCCCGCGCGTGTGCTGTCGGTCGAGCTCACGGGTGAGCGTGCCTGCCGCGTGCTGGTCGCGCCCGATCAGCTCTCGCTGGCCATCGGCAGAGAGGGCCTGAATGCACGTCTTGCGGCGCGTCTGACGGGCTTTAAGATCGACATCAAGGCGGAATAAGCCCCGCTACGGTATCAGAAAATGGAGCAAAAAAAGAAAAAGAGCCCCGAGCGGCAGTGTATGGGCTGCAACACCCATCACCCCAAGGCAGAGCTGCTGCGCGTGGTGCGTGCCCCCGACGGCACGGTATCGCTCGACTTCACGGGCAAGAAAAGCGGTCGCGGTGCATATATTTGTAAGAATGTGGCATGCCTGAAGCAGGCGCGCCGCACCCGTCGCCTTGCGCGCACGCTGGAGTGTGAGATCCCCGATGCCGTTTATGAGGCAATGGAGGCCGAGCTTGCACAGCGGGAATGATAAAGAGCGCCGCGTTCTGGCGTATCTCGGATTTGCCGCACGCGCACGCAAGGTCGTAGCAGGGGTCCCGCTGCTGTGTCAGGCTATGCAACGGGGAGGGACGTACGTGCCCCTTGTCGTGCTGGAGGCACAGGATACTTCCGTTAATACACACAAGCGCGTGTGCGATCGCACCGCCTTTTATGGGGTGCCGACCTTCCGTCTGTCGTTAACGGCCGCGGAGCTGGCGCATACCGTCGGTAAACGGGGCGGTGCGGTTGCCGCCGTCGGTGTGACCGATACAGAATTAGCAAGTGCGATCCTCGCACTCCTTGCGGTGGGAGACGGGGCAGAGAGCTGACACCGCAGCATTCGACACTTTGGAACAAAGCATACGGCACGGACGGCCGTGTGCGAGGAGGAGGAAATATGGCGTTTAAGGTAGCACAACTGGCAAAGGATCTCGGCATGAAGAGCAAGGAGATCACCGAATTGATGACGGCGCGCGGTATGGAATGCAAGACCACGCAAAAAACGCTGGACGCGGTCGAGTTTGCCCGCGTTTTTGAGGCGTTGACGCGTGCAAAGCAGATCACCGCGATCGACGACTATCTGTTCGGCGATACCTATATCCCGACCAAGGCCCCCGAGAAAAAGGAGAGCCCGAAGAAGGTCGAGCAGGCAGTCGAAGCACCCGTGAAGGAGCAGCCTGCCGCAAAGAAGGAGGAGGCCGCGCCCAAGGCTCCCGCAAAGGAGAAACCGGTCGAGGCGCCCGCCCCCGAGCAGAAGCCCCAGCCCGCCAAGGCAGAACCCGAGGTGAAGTCCGCACCGAAGACGGAGAATGCCGTACCCGCCGATTCCAAAGAGAAGCCTGCCGCCGCGCAGCCCACGCGTCCGAATCCCCGTACCTATAACATTCCGCAAAATCTGCGTGCCACCATCAACGCACAGCGTCCCGCAGCCCCCACGGCCCCCGCGCAGCGCCCCAATTACGAGCGCTTTGAGCGCGCGCCCCGCCCGGGTGCAGATCGCGCTCCGCAGGATCGTTTTGCACCCCGTTCGGGGGGATTTGGCGCACCGCAGGGCGGCGCGCGACCCTTTGGCGATGCACCGCGCGGCGGCGCACGTCCTCAGCAGGGAGGACGCGGCATGCGGGATAAGGATGAGGGCGGCGCACGCGTGCCGCGCGAAAAATTCCAGCTTCAGCCGATCGTGCGCGGTCAGACCCCCAAGGGCGGCGACGGTGCAGCAAAGAGCCGCGGCACCCGCGTGGTGGATATGCGTGGCTCGAGCGTGGATCTTTCCAAATACGATGAGCGCCTGGACACCTTCGTGCCCGATGCCGTGCGCGACGCGCGCGGCGGCAATCAGCGCTTCAACAATAAAAAGCAGGGCACGCACGCCATGAGTGCGGGCCGCAAGGGCGCAAAAAAGTCGGCCGCGCCCGCAACCAAGCAGGCACTGCACGTACAGCTGCCTGAGGAGATCACCGTGAGCGAATTTGCCTCGCGCATGAAGATCGCCCCCGCCGAGGTCGTCAAGAAGCTTATGATGATGGGCATGATGGTGACGCTGAACCAGGCCATCGACTTTGATACTGCGTTTCTCGTGGCGACCGAGCTTGGTGTTGAGGCGACCAAGGAGGTCGTGGTCAGCATCGAGGATAAGCTGTTCGACGATACCGAGGATGCCGCAGAGGATCTCATGGATCGCGCACCCGTTGTGTGCGTAATGGGTCACGTTGACCACGGTAAGACCTCGTTGCTCGATGCCATCCGTCACACCAATGTGACCGCAGGTGAGGCAGGCGGTATCACGCAGCACATCGGCGCATACCGCGTGAAGGTCAATGGAAGGGACATCACCTTCCTCGATACCCCCGGTCACGAGGCGTTTACCGCTATGCGTGCCCGCGGTGCAAAGGCGACCGATATTGCCATTCTCGTGGTGGCGGCAGACGACGGCATCATGCCCCAGACCGTTGAGGCGATCAACCACGCCAAGGCGGCGGGCATTGACATCATCGTGGCCATCAATAAAATGGATAAGCCGGGGGCGAACCCCGACGCCATTAAGCAGGAGCTCACCAAGTATGATCTTGTGCCCGAGGAATGGGGCGGTGAGGTCATCTGTGTGCCGATCTCGGCGCTCAAGCGCGAGGGTATTGACGACCTGTTGGAGAACGTCCTGCTTGTGGCAGATATGAAGGAGCTCAAGGCCAATCCCAACCGCCGCGCCAAGGGTATCATCATCGAGTCCAAGCTGGATAAGGGCCGCGGCCCTGTGGCAACCGTGCTGGTGCAGAACGGTACGCTGCACGGCGGCGATATCGTGATCGCGGGCACTGCCGTTGGACGCGTGCGCGTGATGAACGACCACAACGGCCGTACGCTCAAGGAGGCAGGTCCCTCGGTTCCCGTCGAGATCGTGGGTCTGGCCGAGGTCCCCGAGGCAGGTGACGAGTTTGCCGCCGTTGAGGACGAGCGCATGGCAAGGACTCTTGCCGACCAGCGCCGCGATGCGGCCAAGGAGGAGGGCTTCCGCGCCAACGCACGCGCCAACCTCAATGATCTGTTTGCGCAGATCTCCGAGGGTATTAAGGAGCTCAATATTATCGTCAAGGCCGACGTGGCAGGCTCTGCCGAGGCCGTCAAGCAGTCGCTCGAGAAGCTTTCCAACGAGGAGGTCAAGGTCCGCGTGATCCACGCAGCGGTCGGCGGAATCATCGAGGGCGACGTTATGCTTGCCGCCGCATCCAATGCCATCATCGTGGGCTTTAACGTCCGTCCCGATAAGACCGCCATCGACTCGGCCGAGCGCCAGAGCGTGGAGATCCGCACCTACCGCGTCATTTACGAGTGCATCGAGGAGATCACCGCGGCTATGAAGGGTATGCTTGCGCCCAAGTTTGAGGAGAAGCTGCTCGGTCACGCCGAGGTGCGCCAGACCATCCATGTGCCCAACGTCGGCTTTATTGCGGGCTCGTACGTGCAGGACGGCAAGATCACGCGCGCATCGCAGATCCGTGTGGTGCGTGACGGCGTGGTGATCTTTGAGGACAAGATCGCATCGCTTCGCCGCTTCAAGGACGACGTCAAGGAAGTGGCCGAGGGCTACGAGTGCGGTATCGGACTGGATCGCTTCAACGATATCAAGGTGGGTGACATTTTGGAGGCCTTCATTATGCAGGAGATCCAGCAGTAATTGCGGATCCCAAAGGAGGTTTTCAAATGATCTGGGAAAAATCCTGCGGCGCACTGGTGGTGCGCCGCGATGCAGACCAATTTTACATTTTGATGATCCGTCACAAGGCGGGCGGCAATCGCTCCTTCCCGAAGGGCCATGTGGAGGCGGGGGAGAGTGAATACGCAACCGCCATGCGTGAGGTGATGGAGGAGACCTCGTCACGGATCGCCATCGTGTCGGATTTCCGCGCGACGGTGACATACAGCCCCTCGCCCGGGGTGATGAAGGAGGTCGTATACTTTCTGGCCTTTACCACCAGCGCCGATATCAAGCCCCGTGAGGGTGAGATCGCCGAGGTGGAGTGGATCCCGCTGGAGCGCGCCGAGGAGAGCCTGACGCACGAGAATGACAAGACGGTATTCCGTTCCGCTATGGAGCGTATGCAGAACCTGTCTACACCCATTAAGTAAGGTGTGAGCCTTGCGGAACAAAAAAAGAGAACTCGTCACGAGTTCTCTTTTTTTGTTATGACCGATCAGTCAAAATAGCCCTTTTTGTGCAGCAGCTCGGCGATCAGCACTGCGCCGCCTGCAGCGCCGCGCAGCGTGTTGTGGGAGAGGCCGACGAACTTCCAGTCGTAGACGGTGTCCTCGCGAAGACGCCCCACGGTGACGCCCATGCCGCCGTAAATGTCGCGGTCCAGACGCGCCTGCGGACGGTTATCCTCTTCAAAGTAGGTGATGAACTGCGCGGGAGCGTGGGGGAGTCCCAGCTCCTGGGGAGCACCCGAAAAATTCTTCCAGGCTGTGAGGATCTGCTCCTTGGTGGGGTTCTTGCGGAACTTCACAAAGACAGCCGCGGTGTGGCCGTTGGTCACGGGCACGCGGATGCACTGCGTGGTGATAACGGGGGAAGCCGCCTTGACGATCTCGCCGTTCTCGACCTTGCCCCAAACGCGAAGGGGCTCCTGCTCGCTCTTCTCCTCCTCGCCGCCGATGTAGGGGATGACGTTGTCGATCATCTCGGGCCACTCGCGGAAGGTCTTGCCCGCACCCGAGATGGCCTGATAGGTGGTGGCGACCACCTCATAGGGCTCAAACTCCAGAAGCGCAGTGAGGGCGGGAACATAGGACTGGATCGAGCAGTTGGGCTTGACGGCGATAAAGCCGCGCTTGGTGCCAAGACGTGCGCGCTGTGCCTCGATCACGGCAAGGTGCGCATCGTTGATCTCGGGGATCACCATGGGCACATCGGGGGTCCAGCGGTGCGCGGAGTTGTTCGAGACCACGGGGATCTCGGCCTTGGCGTAGGCCTCCTCCATGGCGCGGATGTCCTCTTTCTTCATGTCAACGGCACAGAACACGAAGCTGCACAGCTTCTTCATCTCGTCGATGTTGGCCGCGTCGATGATCTTCATGTCGGCATACTTTTCGGGCATGGGGATGTCGAGCTTCCAGCGCTCGCCCACGGCCTCGCGGTAGGTCTTGCCCGCCGAGCGTGCCGAGGCGGCAAGTGCCGTGACCTCAAAATAGGGGTGATCCTCCAAAAGCGTCAGAAAGCGCTGACCGACCATGCCGGTTGCGCCGATGACACCAACTGTGCGTTTTTGCATGACAGTATCTCCTTTTTTCGATGTGGTTCATTGAAATAATATGCGCTATTATAGCATATTTCCCGTGTAAAATCAAGGGCTTTTCACAATTATTCGCCCTTTTGGGCATGCAATTTACGGTAAAGCTCGTTTTTGGGCAGACCGCGGTCGCGCGCGGCGGCCTTGATGGCATCCATACGGCTCATGCCACAGGCCTCATAGTGCGCCACATGTGCCTCGGGCGAAAGGGCGCAAAGGGGATTTTCTGTACCCGTTTCGCCCTCTTTTGCGCCGTCCAGCACCAGTACGTATTCGCCGCGCGGCTCGTTTTCGGTATAATGCGCACGTGCGCCGTCCAGCGTGGTGCGCAGGATCTCCTCGTTGCGCTTGGTCAGCTCCCGACACAGCGAGATGCGGCGCTCACCACCCAGCGTGCGTGCAAGATCCTCCAGCGTGGCGCGCAGCTTGTGCGGTGCCTCGTGCAAAAGCACCGTGCGCTGCTCGCTCGCCAGTGCGGAAAGCCGCGCGCGCCGTGCGCTCTTGTCCATGGGCAAAAATCCCTCGAACACAAAGCGTGCGGTGGGGAGCCCCGAGAGCGTAAGGGCCGTGATGCCCGCACAGCACCCGGGGATGGCGGTCACGGGGATGCCGCGCTCGGCGCACAGCGCCACCAGATCCTCACCGGGGTCGCTGATCGCGGGTGTGCCCGCATCGGTGATCAGCGCGCAGGATTCGCCCGCCAAAAGGCGCTGTACGATCTGCTCGCCGCGCTCGCGCTTATTGTGCTCGTGATACGAGAGCATCGGGCGCGAGATGCCGAGGTGCGTGAGCAAGCGCAGGGAATTGCGCGTGTCCTCGGCGGCGATGAAGTCCACGCCGCCCAGCACCTTCACGGCGCGCTCCGAGAGGTCGGCAAGGTTGCCGATGGGTGTGGCGACCAGATAGAGCGTGCCGCCCTCAATGCGGTTTTTTTCTTCGTGTAGCATAGCTTCTCCTTGTCAGTGCCGCATTTTCGGACACTCGCATAGAATGAGGATGAATGATCGGAAGGGGGACGGACATGGCGATCAAAATTTACATCGACCAAGGGCACAATCCTGTCAATCCCAATGCGGGGGCAGAGGGCAACGGATTGCGCGAGCAAAATATCGTTTACCGCATCGGGCAGGAGACCGCCGCGCTGCTGCGTGCCAATCCTGAGTTTGAGGTGCGGCTCTCGCGCCCAACGGCCGAAACACAGCTCGGCACGTCCAACGCAAGCAGTCTTGCCGCGCGCGTGAACGATGCAAACGCATGGGGCGCGGATTATTTCATCAGCCTGCACACCAACGCCTCGGATCTTGCCGCGGCCACGGGGAGCGAGGCGTTTGCCTATTCGCGTGCGTCGCGCGGCTTTGCACTGGGTGAGCGCATTTTGGCGGCATTACAGCGCGAAACGGGGCTGCCGAACCGCGGCATGTTCACACGGCCGTCTCTGTACGTGCTCAAGCGCACGAACATGCCCGCGGTGCTCGTGGAGCTGGGCTTTATCACCAATGCGCGCGATGCGCGCCTCATGAATGAAGAGCCCGAGCTTTTTGCACGGGGGGTATATCAGGGTATACGCGATTATACGGGCGTTTAGTCAAAGCTCCCCGTATCGTAAATTTTTTGCGCGCGTGGGGTGAGCGGTTGATTTGCGCCGCTTGCAGCGTGCAGGAACAGCGGCGGTAGGACCGAAAGCCCCTCCGCGCCCCCGAGCCGCGCCTCGATCAATACCGTTGCGGGGGATTTTTCGGGCGAGTCGTGTACGAGCACCATGCGCTTGGGGGAGAGCTTGGCCGCCGCCATAGCCGCGAACAGCGCGGGCAGACGGTCGGGGCGCCAGACGCAGTAAAAGCTGCCCCCGTAGCGCAGGCAACGAGCCGCGGCCGCGGTGAAATCGCCGATGTCGCCGCAGATCTCATGCCGCGCGATCTGCTTTTCGTCATGCTGTGCGGCAAAGCCCGTGTCGGCGCGCATATAGGGGGGATTGCACACCACCGCATCCAGCTCGCCGCCGAAATCGGCAGGGGAGAGCGCGCGCACGTCGGCGCGGAGAATGGGGAGTGTATCTGCAAAGCCGTTGAGTGCCGTATTGCGGCGCGCGAGCTCTGCAAAGACGGCTTGGATCTCTACACCGAAGATCTGTGCATAGCGCCGCCGCGCGGCCAACAGGAGCGCGATGATGCCCGTGCCGCACCCGAGATCGGCAATACGGCCCTTTCCCTTGCCGCGGCAGAAGGCCGAGAGCAAGAAGGCATCGGTGCCGAAGGTGAGGCCGTTTTTGCGCTGGATGAGCGTGAGATGCTCGTTGACCTCGTCCAGACGCTCGTCGGGCTGTAGGGTGATGTTTTTGTGCATGAGGAGCTCCTTTTGTAGAGTTTAGAAAAGCGGCGCGGGGGAAGCCCTCCGCGCCGCTTTTCGTTTTGCTGCGTATGTATTATTCAGCCTTGGGAGCTCCAACGGGGCAAGCACCTTCGCAAGCGCCGCACTCCACGCAGAGATCGGGGTTGATCACATACTTGCCGTCGCCCTCGGAAATGGCGCCGACAGGGCACTCAGCAGCGCAAGCGCCGCAGGCTACGCAATCATCGGAAATCTTGTATGCCATGGTTTCTCATACCTCCATTACACATGATATTGTTATTGTATCATATTTTCGGCAAAAAGCAAATACTTTTTGCAAAAAAACCGAAAAAATTTATTCCATTTTGCCCTCGGCTCCGTTTTCGGGGGGCTTTTGCGCGTTTTCGGCGCGGGGTGCGCGCTTCCCTGCCACCACGCTCACCGTGTCGCGGTGATAGGTACGGGGCGGCTCCTCGGGGGTGGCGTTCAAGCGCACCTTGACCGTTCCCGCAAGCGGCGCGTTGTCCACGACCACGCCCGTGCCGTCGGGTGTTTCCACCACGCAGTCCTTCGCGGGCGTGCGGCGGATCTCCTCGGCGTAGCTGGCATGCTCGTAGCGCAGGCAGCACATGAGTCGCCCACAGCAGCCCGAGATCTTCGAGGTGTTGATCGAAAGGCCCTGTTCTTTTGCCATTTTGATGGAGACCTGGCCGAAATCCGAGAGGTAGGTGGTACAGCAGAAGGGTCTGCCGCACATGCCAAGGCCGCCAATGAGGCGCGATTCGTCACGGATGCCGATCTGGCGCAGCTCGATACGGGTGTGGAAGACGCCTGCCAGCTCGCGCACCAGCTCGCGGAAGTCCACGCGCCCCTCCGAGGTGAAGTAAAAGAGGAGCTTGGAGTTGTCAAAGGTGTACTGAGCATCCACCAGATGCATATCCAGCTTGTGCGCCGCGATCTTTTCGCCGCACACGCGCAGTGCCTCACATTCCTTCTTCTGGTTTTCGGCGTGACGGGCCAGATCCTCCTTGGTGGCACGGCGCAAAACGGGGCGCAGGGGCTGCACCATGTTCTTTTCGGCGACCTTGCGGTTGAGCAGCACGATGTTGCCGATCTCGGGCCCGCGCGCGGTGTCCACGATCGCGGCCTCGCCAATGCGGAACTTGAACTCACCGGGGGCAAAGAAATAGACCTTGCCCGCATGGCGGAAGCGCACGCCCACAACCTCAACGGCCTTGCCGTCGGGCGTGGGGAAGCCGCACGGAATATCCTCGGTGAGATAGGCGGCAGTGGCAATATCCACGGCGAATTCATCGGAATCCACCGCGGTTGCCTCGGCCTGCTTTTCTTTTTTGAGCGGAGCGAGGGGCGAGAGCGTGGGGGTGTTGAATTCCTCATCCAGCTCGCGCTGCAGCGTATCGCTCAATTTTGGTGCACTTTTTTCGTTCTTGCGGCGCTCGTCGTTGCGGCGGCGGTTATGGTGATTTTGCTTATGGCGGTTGTTCTCGCTTGCCACGACGGGAGCGGTATGGGCAGGCACGCTCGCGGCTTGCGGCGTCTTTGATTTTTCCTGCTTTGCGCCCTGCTGCGGCTGTGCGTTACCCTGCTGAGGGTGCGGCTTTCCGTGCTTGTGCCGTCCGCGCCCGTGCCGTCCGTGCCCGCCCGAATGGCGGCTTTGGTCATTGGACTCCTGACCGTTACGGCCGTCAAGGGGTCGGTTTTTTTTGCTTTCTCCGCCCGCATTTTTTTGCGGGGGCGGATTGAAGTTGCCGGGTCGGACCGAAATGCGCTGTCCGCCCTCTCTTTGTCCGCCGTCGTTGTGCGGCGGTTGCTTTCTTTGTTCTTCCATTATCTACTCCGTTTGTTTGGTGTGTCAGGCGATCAGCTCGCCGAGCAGCTGCATCAGGGTCAGGCGCGCGTTGGCGTTTGCGGCCAGCGCGGCGATGGCGCGCTCTGCGGCATCGGTTACCGCGAGCAAGCGGTTGGCAGTAAAGCGGGATGAGAGCTCAAGTGCCTCCTCACGGTCGGTGAAGAAGCAAAGCGGTGCGCGCTCAGTGCGGGTGAGAAGTGCGAGATCGCGCACGGCAAGCTGCAGGGTGCGCAGCTGTGCGGTAAGCTCCTCGCGGTTGGTGCCCAGTGCGATCAGGAGTGCAAGCAGCTCATCGTTTTGCCGACGTGCGGCAAGCAGATGACAGATGCGCTCCGCGTTTGCGCGGCGCTCCAGCATGGCCTCGCGCTTGGTGCTGTCCAACAGCTCCTCGGCAACGCCGATGCACCCGTTTGCCATTTTGAGCAACGCCGCGAACTGTGCGGGCGCGCTTTCCTTCAGGCTTCGGGCTGCGTTGCGCACGGTGGGCGCTGCCGCCTCGCACAGATGTGCGGTGAGCGTGCCGTCGTCCAAGGGCTGCATGCGCCGGATCGGTGCACGCGAGCGAATGGTCTCCAGCAGTGCGCTCGCATCCTCGGTCAGCAGCAAAAAGAGCACGAACGAGGGGGGCTCCTCCAGCGAGAGCAGGAGCGCGTTTTGCGCTTGCACGGTCATGGTATGCGCGTCCTCAATGATATAGACCTTCCGATCCAGATCGTTGGGGACGACCGCGAGCTCCTCGCGCAGTGCACGGATCGACTCCACGCCCATGGTGGCGCGATCCTCGGGGCGCGCGATGCGGATGACGTCGGGCGACAGCCCCTCTCGGATCTTGCGACAAGCGGGGCACTCGCCGCAGGGGAGCGCATAGGCGCTCTCGGTGCGGTGCGAACAGACCGCGGCCATGGCAAGCTCGAGCGCAAGTGTGCGCTTTCCGCTGCCGCGCGGTCCTTCTAAAATATAGGCGTGTGAAAGTGCACCTTGGGCGATATCGGCACCCAGCCGCTGTCGCAACGCGGTATTGCCCGCGACCGAAGGCAGATATTTGCGCACACACTCACCTCATTTCCACAGCACTACAGCTTACATTATAACAGATAATCTCTTTCGTGTCAATGAAGCGTGCGGGAAGTTTGTGTGGAAAGAGAGGAAATTTTCAAAAAAGGCCTTACGCGCCGTGGCGCGTAAGGCCTTTTGCAAGGATGGGTATTTTTGTTTCGTGTCGGCTTTGGCCGGATCAGCGCTGCACGCGACCCGAGCCGTCGCCGCCCGCAAGGGCCTTGACCTCGGCCACGCTGACCTCGTTCATGTCGCCCTCGATGCTGTGCTTGAGTGCCGAGGCCGCTACGGCAAATTCGATCGCGTCCTGATCGGCATAGCCCGAGAGCAGCGCGTAGATCAGACCTGCACCGAAGCTGTCGCCGCCGCCCACGCGGTCAACGATGTGCACAAGGTAGTTCTTGGAGAAGTGGTATCTGCCGTTGCTGTAAAGCATTGCAGCCCAGTTGTTATCGCTGGCGGAGATGCTTCCGCGCAGGGTGATGGCAACGGTGGGAATGTCAAAGCGCTCCGAGAGCTTCTTTGCCACCTCGCGGTAGCCGTCGTGCGAGAGCTTGCCGCCCGTGATGTCGGTGTTGTCGGCCTTGATGCCGAACACCTTTTCGCAGTCCTCCTCGTTGGCGATCGCCACGTCGACGAAGGGCATAAGCTCACCCATCACGCGGCCCGCCTTCTCGGTGGTCCAGAGGTTCTTGCGGAAGTTCAGGTCACACGAGACCTTGAGCCCCAGACGCTTTGCGGCACGGCAGGCATCCAGGCAGATCGCGGCGCAATTGTCCGAGAGGGCAGGGGTAATGCCCGTGAAGTGGAACCAATCCGCACCCGTGAGGATGGCATCCCAGTCAAAATCCTCGGCCGAGGCCGTGGAGATCGAGGAATACTTGCGGTCGTACACGACCTTGGAGGGACGCTGGGAGGCACCCTTCTCGCAGTAGTAAAGTCCCAGACGCTCGCCGCCCCAAGCGATCTTGGAAACGTCCACACCGTGTGCACGCAGGGTGCGCAGAGCGCTGCGACCGATATCGTTGTCGGGCAGGCGTGTGACATAGGAGGCATCCATGCCGAAGTTTGCAAGCGAGGCAGCCACGTTGGCCTCGCCGCCGCCGTAAATGACCTCAAAGCAGTCCGCCTGCACGAAGCGCTTATATCCCACAGGGCTCAGACGCCCCATGATCTCACCGAAGCATACGATTTTCATTGTTTTTTCTCCTTTTATAGCGGCAATGCCGCGAAATCAAGATCAAGGTCATTATAGCATGAGAGGGGTAAAAAAACAAGCCCCGCGTGCAAAATGGTCGTATTTGCAAGGTGCGTGCAATATTTGCAACATCCGCACGCAGACGGCAATGCGTTCGAAAAAGCGCGTAGCGTATGTGTTTTCTCGAACGGCGAGCTTGCGCACGGTTTTATGGAGCATTTGAAGGCCTCGAAAGAGATAAAATACGGAAATTTTACCAAAATGCACGAAAAATAAGAGAAAAAAACAAAAAAAGTCGTGCAAAAAGACTTGAAAAGTGCACAATATATCGTGTATAATAATATTATCAAGGTATAAATAAACTGTCTCGCCGCCGCGCGGGGGAAAGGAGCCGTATGCCACGCACCGATGCACTTGCTTCTTACTTATTTCATCAGGGCACGAATTTTGCCAGTCACGATTACATGGGCGTGCATCCGACCGAGGACGGCTACGTCTTTCGCGTCTGGGCGCCGCACGCAAGTGCCGTGTTTGCGGTGGGCGATTTCAACGGCTGGAGCGAGTCCGATCCCCTCACGCGCGTGACCGACGGCGGCATCTGGGAGGGAACGGTGTCCGCCGATCGCTTCGGCGAGGGGGCGGTGTACAAGTTCAAGCTTCACACGCCACACGGCGAGCGCTATAAGGCCGATCCCTTCGCGCGTGCCTGTGAGCTCCCGCCCGAGACTGCTTCGGTCTATCGCAGCATCGAGGGCTATGCCTGGCGCGATGCGGGCTGGATGCGCCACCGCGCACGCACGATGGGCAAGGGATATTATACGCAGCCGCTGAATATCTATGAAATGCATTTGGGCTCGTGGAAAAGACATGCAGACGGGAGCTATTTTACCTATGAGGAGCTGGCACGCGAGCTGCCGCCCTACGTCAAGCAGATGGGCTACACGCACGTTGAGCTCATGCCCGTGATGGAGCATCCCTTCGACGGCTCGTGGGGCTATCAGGTCTGCGGCTATTTCGCCCCCACGGCGCGCTACGGATCGCCGCAGGGCTTCATGGCCCTGGTGGACGCACTGCACGAGGCGGGGATCGGCGTGATCTTAGACTGGGTGCCCGCGCATTTCCCGAAGGACGCACACGGACTCTACGAGTTTGACGGTGAGCCGCTGTACGAGTATCAGGGAAAAGACCGCATGGAGCACCGCGGCTGGGGCACACGCTGCTTTGACGTGGGACGTGAGGAGGTACAGAGCTTTCTCATTTCCAACGCGGCCTTCTGGATCGAGCGCTATCACGCCGACGGTCTGCGGGTGGATGCGGTGGCATCCATGCTGTACCTCGACTACGATCGCACCCCCGACGAATGGGTGCCCAACGTCTTTGGTGACAACCGCAACCTGGAAGCGATGGCCTTCTTCCGCAAGCTCAACGCGCACATTCGCGGCGCACACCCCGACGTGCTGATGATCGCCGAGGAATCGACCGCGTGGGGGAATTTGACCTCGCTTGAAAACGGGGGGCTTGGCTTCTCGCTCAAATGGAATATGGGCTGGATGAACGACACGCTCGCCTTTGCCGAGTGCGATCCCATCTTCCGCAAGCATGAGCACGAGCGCCTCACCTTCTCACTGACCTACGCCTTTGGCGAGAAATACGTGCTGCCGATCTCACACGACGAGGTGGTGCACGGCAAGAAGTCGTTTCTTGACCGTATGCCGGGCAGCTATGAGCAGAAATTCGCAGGGGCGCGACTGTTCCTTGCCTATATGATGACGCACCCCGGCAAAAAGCTGCTCTTTATGGGCAGCGAATACGGACCCTTCCGCGAATGGGATTTTGAGAACGAGCTGGAGTGGTTCATGCTCGATTACGAGATGCACGCCAAGATGCAAGCCTTTACCGCCGCGCTCAATCACTTCTATCTGGCGCATCCCGCCCTGTACCGCGACGACGGCTGGTGGAGTGGGTTTTCGTGGATCGATGCCGACAACCGCGATCAGAGCGTGGTCTCCTACCGCCGCATCGCGCCCGACGGCCGTGAGCTTGTGGTGATCTTAAATTTCACCCCCGTCCAGCGCGAGAATTTCCGCGTGGGGCTACCGCACCGTGGCCTCTGGCGCGAGGTGCTCTGCTCGGATGACGCCGCATACGGCGGCACGGGCATTTGCAACGCGGGGAATATCCGCACCGAGGATATCGGGATGCACGGTATGGCGCAGTCCGCCACGCTCACGCTCCCGCCCCTTGGCGCACTCATTCTGGAATGCCGTCGCAAGAACCCAAAACGAAAATGATCCCGAAGCGAACCCCAGCGACCCCAACCCCAAAGCAAAGACTTGATTTTGGAACGGAGGACTCCATATGTTTCGTAAGAAGGAATGTGTAGCAATGCTGCTTGCAGGCGGCCAAGGAAGCCGTCTGTACGCCCTAACCGAGAAGACGGCAAAGCCTGCTGTGACCTTTGGAGGGAAGTATCGCATTATCGATTTCACCCTCTCCAACTGCGTGCAGTCGGGCGTGGACACCGTCGGCGTGCTGACGCAGTATCAGCCCCTGGTGCTCAATGAGTACATCGGCACGGGTCTGCCCTGGGATCTGGACCGCAACTACGGCGGTGTGACCGTCCTGCCCCCCTATCAGGGCAAGCGCGGTGCCGACTGGTACAAGGGCACGGCCAATGCGATCTATCAGAATCTGCAATTCATCCGCCGTTATGACGCCGACTATGTGTTGGTGCTCTCGGGCGACCATATCTACCGCATGGATTACGCCAAGATGCTCGACGCGCACAAGGCCAGCGGTGCGGACTGCACCATCGCCGTGATCGACGTGCCGATCGAGGAGGCAAGCCGCTTCGGTATCATCACCACCGATGCGGAGAATAAGATCCTGAAATTTACCGAGAAGCCGAAGAACCCCGACAGCACCAAGGCTTCGATGGGTATTTATATCTTCTCCACGCAAAAGCTTTGCGCGTATTTGGAGGAGGATGCCAAGGACCCCGCTTCGTCCAACGATTTCGGCAAGAATATCATTCCCGCTATGCTTGCCGCAGGCGAGCGGATGATGGCGTATCCCTTCAGCGGCTACTGGAAGGACGTGGGCACCATTGATTCGCTCTGGGAGGCGAATATGGATATTCTCGGCGCGCATCCCGCGCTCATGCTCAGCGGAAACGGCTGGCGCGTGCTCTCGCGGCACGATAATGCGCCGCCCCAGTTCATCGGGGAGGAGGCCGTGGTCGAGAATTCCTCGGTCACAGAGGGCTGCGAGATCCTCGGCACGGTGCAAAACAGCGTGCTGGGCGAGAACGTGCGCATTCTGAAGGGCGCGGTGGTCAAGGACTGCGTGCTGATGGGCAACTGCGTGATCCGCGAGGGCGCAGTCGTGGAGTACGCTATTCTCGACGAGGACGTGGAGATCTGTGCGAACGCACGGGTCGGCGGCCCGCGTGACGTCAAGGGCAACGGCATCGCCGTGATCGGCGGCGGTGTTCGCATCGACGAGGGTGCGTGCGTCGCACCCGGCGCAATGATCTCGGAATAAGGAGGGGGAGCAAATGACTGCAGCAGGACTTATTTTCTCGAACATTCACGACGCCGCGATCCCCGAGCTTACGGCGCGCCGTACCATGGCCAGCATCCCCTTTGCGGGGCGCTATCGCCTGATTGATTTTGCACTGTCCAACATGGTCAATTCGGGCATTACCAAGATCGGTGTTATTACGCACTATAACTACCAATCCTTGCTCGACCATATCGGAAACGGCAAGGACTGGGATCTTGCCCGCCGCACGGGCGGCATCAAGCTTCTGCCCCCCTTCATCACCGCATACGACAACGCCGTGGCAAGACGTGTCTACCAGACGCGCTTGGAGGCACTGATGGGCGTGATGGATTTCATCAACCGCTGTGACGAGGACGTGCTGGTGCTCTCGGACTGCGATGTGATCTGCAACGTCGATCTGAACGCGGTGCTGGAGCAGCACGAGCGCAGTAAGGCCGACGTGACGCTGATCACCGCAAGCGTGGACACCGCCGAGCAGGATATTGACGCCAACGCACACGTGCTCCGAGCAGATGCCGAGGGGCGCCTTACGGATCTCGCCGAGTATGCGGGTGAGCAGGGTAAGGTCGAGATCTGCTCCGACATTATGCTGGTGCGCCGCACCTATTTGCAGCACGTGGTGGGCGAAGCGGTCTCCCGCGGGTACACCTCGTTTTACAAGGACGTTTTGCTGCGCAATCTTGCAAGAGACCGCATTTTCCTGTATCATTACACGGGCTTCTTTGCCCGCGTGAACTCGCTTGCGAGCTATTTCCGCTGCTCGATGCGTCTGCTCGATCCCCCCGCGCGCAAGGAGCTGTTCTATCACAGAAATCAGCCCATCTATACCAAGGTGCGTAACTCGGCGCCCACGCGGTATCTCGAGGGCGCGTCGGTCAAGAATTCGCTGATCGCCGACGGCTGCGTGATCGAGGGCACGGTGGAAAATTCGATCCTGTTCCGCGGTGTGCGTATCGGCAAGGGGACCGTGGTGCGCAATTCGATCCTCATGCAGGACACCCGAACGGGCGACAACGTGCGCCTTGGCTGTGTGATCGCCGATAAGGACGTGACCATTGAGGAGGGGCGCGAGCTCTGCGGACATACCACGATGCCCTTCTATATCGGAAAGGGCGTTCGGGTCTGACGCATTTCCCGAAAGGAGAAAATATGAAAATTTTGTTTGTGGGTGCAGAGGCGATGCCCTTTGCCGCAACGGGGGGACTTGGCGACGTGCTGGGCTCGCTCCCGACGGCCCTGGCCGCCCTGCCCGATACCGACGTGCGCGTGATATTGCCGTTGTACGGACAGGTGGCCGATCAGTGGCGCGCCGAGATGCACGACGAGGCGGTGTTTACCGTCCGTCTTGCGTGGCGTGAGCAGTATTGCGGCGTCAAGTCGCTCGTGCGCGACGGCGTGACCTATTACTTTATTGACAACGAGCAGTATTTCAAGCGCGGCACGCTGTACGGCGAGTTTGACGACGGCGAGCGCTTTGCCTTCTTTTCCATGGCGGCCATGGTCGCGCTGGAGAAGCTCGGCTTTTACCCCGATGTGCTGCACGCCCACGACTGGCAGGCGGCACTCTCGGTGGTCTATCTCAACTGCCTGTTCCGCGACCGCCCGGGCTACGGCGCGATCCGCACCGTCTTTACCATTCATAATATCGAGTATCAGGGCAAGTATTCCTTTGCCATTCTCGGTGACGTATTTGCCCTTGACGAGCGCTGTCACGCGCTCATGGACTTCGGCGGCTGCATCAATTTGATGAAGGCCGCGATCGTGCTGGCCGATACCGTCAGCACGGTGAGCCCCCGCTACGCCGAGGAGATCTGTACCCCCGAATACGCCCATGGTCTTGACGGAGTCCTGCGCGACAACCGCCACAAGCTCTGCGGTATTCTCAACGGCATTGATTACGCCTACTATAACCCTGCCACCGACAAGGGCATCGCCGCACCGTACAGCTGGCGCACACGCGCACGCAAGGGCGGCAATAAGGAGGCATTGCAACAGGAGCTGGGGCTGCCCGTGCGCGCCGATGTGCCGCTGCTGGCAGTGATCTCGCGTCTTGCCGCCCATAAGGGCGTGGATCTGATCGCCGACATCGCCGACCGACTGCTTGCCACACAGGACGTGCAGCTGGTGGTGCTGGGCAAGGGAGAGGGCGTGTATGAGGACTTTTTTGCCTCGCTGGAAGCGCGCTATCCCGAAAAGGTGAGAGCCCTTTTGTGCTACGACCGTGAGCTTGCCAAGCGCATTTACGCCGCCACGGATATTTTCCTGATGCCCTCGAAGAGCGAGCCCTGCGGGCTCTCGCAGATGATCGCCTCGCGCTACGGGGCTGTACCCGTGGTGCGTGAGACGGGGGGGCTGTTTGACTCGATCAAGGGCTACTGGGAAAAGGCGGGGCGCGTGATGGGCAACGGCTTTACCTTTGCCAACTACCGCAGTGATGAGCTGCTGGAGCGCACGGAGGCGGCACTTTGTGTCTGGCGCGACCCCGAACGGCGCGACAAGCTCGTGTCCAAGGTGATGCGCACCGACTTCTCTTGGGGAAGATCGGCACAAAGCTACCGCGAGATGTATGAAAAACTGAAGTAAAAATTACCAAAAGAACCAAAGGAGAACCATATGAACTACAAACCCAACGCGCGCGAGGTCAAAACAGCCATCGAGGAGAAGCTCTCGCGTCATTTCGGCTGCACCCCCGCAGAGGCCTCCCGCGACCAGGTATACAAGGCCGCGGCGCTTACGATCAAGGATATTCTGACCGCGAAGCGCGGCGAATTCAAGAAGAAGGTCAACCGCACGGGCTCCAAGCGCGTGTATTACATGTGCATGGAGTTTTTGCTCGGACGGTCGCTCAAGACCAACCTGTGCAATATGGGCGTGCAGGAGGAGTACCGCAAGGCACTCTCCTCGCTCGGCTTTGAGCTGGACGATCTGTACGAGTGCGAGCCCGATGCGGGCCTTGGCAACGGCGGCCTTGGTCGACTTGCCGCATGCTTCGTGGATTCGCTCTCCTCGCTCGATTACCCCGCCACGGGCTTTTCCATTTGCTACGATTACGGCCTGTTCAAGCAGATGATCGTGGACGGTATGCAGATCGAGCTCCCCGACGTGTGGCTGCCGGGCGGCGAGGTCTGGCTTGTGCCCCGTACCGACCGCGTGTATAAGGTGCATTTCGGCGGTCAGATCAAGGAGGTCTGGCAGGACGGTCATATGGAGATCCGTTACGAGGGCGGCGAGGATATTGAGGCTGTGCCCTACGATATGATGATCTCGGGTGCAGAGAGCGACGCCGTGTCGCAGCTGCGTCTGTGGCGTGCGCGCAACATTCAGAATTTCAATATGGGTCTGTTCACGCAGGGTCAGTATACTCGCGCGTTGCAGGAGAGCACCAATGCCGAGATCATCACCAAGGTGCTCTACCCCTCGGACAATCACACCGAGGGCAAGCTGCTGCGCCTTTCTCAACAGTATTTCCTGGTGTCTGCGTCCTGCCAGAGCATCATTCGCGATCATATGGCGGTGTACGGCACGCTGGATAACCTGCCCGATAAGGTGGCCATCCACATCAACGATACCCATCCTGCCATGTGCATCCCCGAGCTGATGCGTATTATGCTGGACGATTATCACTTCTCCTGGGAGAAGGCCTGGGATCTGGTGACGCGTACGGTCTCGTATACCAACCATACCGTCATGCCCGAGGCGTTGGAGACCTGGCGCGAGGATCTGTTTGCGCTCAAGCTCCCGCGCATCCACAGCATCTTGAAGGAGATCAACGAACGCTTCTGCCGCGAGGCTTGGCAGTTCTACCCCGGAAACTGGGATCGCATCTCGGCCATGAGCGTGATCGGCTACGGCCAGATCCGCATGGCCAATCTCTCGGTCATCGGCTCGCACTACGTCAACGGCGTCTCCAAGCTGCACTCGCAGATCCTCAAGGACAACGTGTTCAAGGATTTTTACCGTATGTACCCCGACCGCTTCGGAAACGTGACCAACGGCATTGCACACCGCCGCTGGCTGGTCTATTCCAACCCGGGGCTTGCGTCGCTTCTCGACGAGTGCATCGGAGAGGGGTATCGCAAGAATCCCACGGAGCTCTCGAACTTCAAGAAGTTTGCAGACGATAAGGCGGTGCTCGAGCGCCTTGCCACCATCAAGCACCAAAACAAGGAGCGCTTTGCCGACTATCTCAACCGCAAGCGCGGCAAGAAGATCGACCCCAACAGCGTATTCGACGTGCAGATCAAGCGTTTGCACGAGTACAAGCGTCAGCTGCTCAACGCGCTGCACGTGATCGGGCTGTATCTGGATCTCAAGGAGAACCCCAATCTGGATATACAGCCGCAGACCTTTATCTTTGGCGCAAAGGCCGCACCCGGCTACGACATGGCCAAGCGCATCATCAAGCTGCTTTGCATGATCGAGCGCGATATTGAGGCGCATCCGCAGATCGCCGAAAAGCTGCGTCTTGTGTTCCTGGAGGATTACAACGTGAGCCTGGCCGAGACGCTGATTCCCGCCGCAGAGATCAGCGAGCAGATCTCGATGGCAGGCAAGGAGGCCAGCGGCACGGGCTGTATGAAGCTGATGATCAACGGCGCGCTCACCATTGGCACGCTGGACGGTGCAAACGTGGAGATGCAGGCGGCAACGGGTGCGGAGAATATGTTTATCTTCGGTCTCACCGCGCCCGAGGTCGACGAGCTTTGGGCCAAGGGCTACCATTCGGTGCTCTATTACGCAAACAACGAGCGTCTGATGCGCATCGTGAACTATCTCAACACGGGCTTTGCGGGCGAATCCTTCTCGGATATTGCCACCTACCTGCTCACGGGCCCCGGCGTGGCAGATCCGTATCTGTGCCTTGCCGACTTTGAGTCCTATCGCCGCGCACACACCGCCGCGATCACCGCATACCGCGATGCCGAGCACTGGAACCGTATGTCGCTGCACAACATCGCGGCGGCAGGCCACTTTGCCGCGGACCGCAGCATCGGGGAATATGCCGATCGTATCTGGCACATTCGCCGTCTTACGGGTGTGAAATAATGCTGCTGCGAAGCCCGATTGCAGCCCAATTGCCAACGATCACCAAGACCGTAAAGGGAAAGGATGCCTCCGCTAAGGGGGCGTTCTTTCGTCGTGACGTGCTTACGCTCACCGCGCGCGTGCCGCGCGCGCTGGGCGCGGCGGCCGTGGTGCTGCGCATCGCGCCCGACGGGGGAGACGACACCGACCGCGCCTTTACCTTCGTGCGCACCGATCGCGGTGTGGACACCTACTGCCTTACGCTTTCACTAGCGGAGCTTTGCGGCGAAGGTGAGAGTGGACTTTTTTATTACGAATATCTGTTCGTGCGCGGCGCGGAAACGCTCTTTACCGACACAGTCGATAACGTCACCTTTTCGCTTTTGCCGCACAGCGCAGGGCGCTTTCGCCTGCTGATCTCGTCGGATGATTTTGTCACGCCCGCGTGGTTTCAAGGACGCACCATGTACCACATTTTCGTGGATCGCTTCGCCCCGCGCGGCGGCACGCGCCGCCCCAATGCGGTCTATCATGAGCACTGGGATGAGGAGATCGAGCAGTTCGGAGCCTACCCGGGTGCGCCCGTCGCGAACAATGAGTTTTTCGGGGGGACGCTTTGGGGGATCCTCGACAAGCTGGATTATTTGCAGTCGCTGGGCGTGGGCGTGCTGTACCTGAGCCCGATCTTTCGCGCGGCCTCGAACCACAAATACGACACGGGCGACTACGGCGAGGTCGACGCGCAGTTCGGCGGCAGAGAAGCGTTGGAGGCATTGCTTGCCGAATGTAAGCGGCGCGACATCGGCGTGATGCTGGACGGTGTGTTCAATCACACGGGCGACGACAGCCGCTACTTCAACCGCCGCGGCAATTACAGCACCGTGGGCGCGTATGAGTCCCGCGAGTCCCCCTTTGCCGACTGGTATTATTTCAAGGATTTTCCCGACTCGTATGAGTGCTGGTGGAATATCGAGATCTTGCCCAAGCTCAACCTCTCCAATCCCGATCTGCATCGGTATCTGGTGGGCGAGGGGGGCGTTGTGGATACGTACACCAAAATGGGCGTGCGGGGCTGGCGACTGGACGTGGCCGACGAGCTGCCAAACGCCTTTCTGGACGAGTTGCGCGTGCGCGTAAAGAACAACACCGACGGAAACGGGGTGCTTTTGGGCGAGGTTTGGGAGAACGCCGCCGACAAGATCGCTTACGGGAAGCGTCGCCGCTATTTTCAGGGCAAGCAGCTGGACAGCGTGATGAACTATCCCTTACGCAACGCGCTGATTTCCTTCGTGCGCGACGGGGATGCACCTGCGCTGTGCGCCACACTGCGCGAGCTCTGGGGCTCCTACCCCACCGCGGTCTGCCATTCTCTGATGAATATTCTCTCCACCCACGATACCGAACGGATCCTCACGGTGCTGGGCGGCGCGCCCGACGACGGCACGCGCACCAATGCCGAGCTGCGCGAGGCGCGGCTCTCCGACACCGAGCGCACGCTGGCCGAGGCGCGGCTTTGCATGGCCGCCGCACTGCAATTCACGGTGTTCGGCGTTCCCTCGGTCTTTTACGGTGACGAGGCGGGGATGGAGGGCTATCATGATCCCTTCTGCCGCCGCCCCTTCCCCTGGGGCAGAGAAAACAAGCGCTTGCTTGCCTTTTATCGCAAATTGGGCAACATGCGGCGTACACATTCCGCACTGGCGGACGGAGAATTTCGATTGCTGCGCTCAGAGCCGCACGCACTGCTGTTCGTGCGCGAGAATGAAAGCGAGCAGATCTTCGTAGCCGCCAATCGCGGCACGGATGCCATGACCGTTCACCTGCCCGCCAAGGCCACCGAGCTGCTCACGGGCAAGCGCGGCAAGGGGCGTGTGCGCGTGTTGCCCGATGAAGTTCAGATCTGGAGTGTAAAGCGGAATGTTTAAGCGGATTTGGAAAAAATGGACGCAGAGCAAGAACCCAAACAGCCGACGCTACCGCTACGATATGGCGCGCAGGATCTGCGGGCATCACGTGAAATACGTGACCGAGCGCATCGACAACGTCGACGAGGTCATCGGTCGCTCGGGCGGGCTCAATATCCGCGACGACGAGCTGCTGGTCTTTGCCTCGGCCGATGTGCTGATGCGCTGTAAGATTGCGGAAATGGAGGCGGCCGAGCTGCTCTCCAAGGACGGTGTGGTGATCACCGCGCCCGACCTCGAGCACGGGGGTAAAATACGCACCGTTGTGGTGTATTACGTGTATTATCGCTGAAATTTATTGACAGCGGGCGGCAAAAATGCTATAATAAAAGTACATAGAAGAATGCTATGAATCATTTCTAGGAGGACATACATATGGCAACACGCAGTGAGCTTCGTGCACGGGCGAGAGCAACGCTAGGAGGGCTGTTTCAGACCAATTGGCTGTTGGTCATTGCCGCAACCTTGGTCGTAAGTGCGATCCTGTCGGCCAGCTCCTTTGTTTTTGTCGGCCCGCTGATCCTGGGCGGCCCGTTGATCGTTGGTCTGTACGGCTTTTTGCTGGCAATGGTGCGCAACAAGGACAACACGCCCGAGTTCGGCACTGTATTTTCTGGATTTAGCAAGGGCTTTGCCGACAATTTGCTCACCTATTTGCTGATGATGGTCTTTACCGCGCTCTGGTCGCTCTTGTTCGTGATCCCGGGCATTGTGAAGTACATTTCGTATTCGATGGCGCCCTTTATCCGCAACGATCACCCCGAGTACACCGCCACGCAGGCCATTGACGAGAGCCGCCGTATGATGAACGGCCACAAGATGGAGTATTTTCTGCTTCAACTCTCGTTTATCGGTTGGATGATCGTGGGCTCGCTTTGCTGCGGTATCGGTACGCTGTGGGTCAGCGCCTATATGTATACCGCAAACGCACATTTCTACAATCAGCTCAAGGCCGCCGAGGAGCCCATCATTCTCGAGACCCCCGACCTCAACGCATAATAATAAAAAAAGAAGGCATGCTTGACAGCATGCCTTCTTTTTTATTTTCGCACCGTTCCGTCACCTGTGACAAGATATTTCACAGTGGTCAGCGCGTCCAGACCCATCGGGCCGCGCGCGTGCAGCTTTTGCGTGGAGATGCCGATCTCCGCGCCGAAGCCGAACTCGCCCCCATCGGTGAAGCGAGTGGAAGCGTTGTGATAGACCGCTGCGGCGTCCACGCGCGCTTGAAAAGCGGTAGCGGCAGCAGCGTCCTCGGTCAGGATCGCCTCGCTGTGGCGCGTGCCGTAGCGGTTGATGTGTGCGATGGCCTCGTCCACGCCGTCCACCACCTTCACGGTGAGGATATAGTCGTTGTACTCGGTGGCATAGTCGTCCTCGGTGGCGGGGATGGCCTCGGGCAGGATCGCACAGGTCGCGGGACAGCCGCGAAATTCGAGCTCCCACTCGCGTGTGGCATCATAGAGGCGCGGCAGGAAATCGGCGGCGACGGCGCGGTGCACCAGCAGCGTTTCGGCGGCGTTGCATACCGACGGACGCTGGCACTTCGCATTGACCGTGACGGCGAGTGCCTTTTCCAAATCGGCGGCGGCATCCACGTATACGTGACAGTTGCCCGCGCCCGTCTCGATCACGGGCACCTTGGCGTTCTCCACGCAGTTTTGAATCAACCCCTTGCCGCCGCGCGGGATCAGCGCGTCCACAAGCCCGCGCATTTGCATCAGGGCCGTGGCACTCTCGCGCGCGGTGGCGGTCACAAGGCCGATCACACGCGGGTCAATGCCGCATGCGGCAAGCGCACCCTGCATCACGCCAACAATGGCGCGGTTGGTTTCAATGGCTTCCTTGCCGCCACGCAGGATCACGGCGTTGCCCGACTTGATGCACAGCGCGGCCGCATCGGCGGTGACGTTGGGGCGCGCCTCGTAAATGATGGCCACTACACCAAGCGGTACTTGTTGCCTTGTGATGGTAATGCCCGAGGGGCGTTGCCAGACCTCGCGGCGGTCGGTGGGATCGGGGAGCTGTACCAGAGCGCGCATGGCGGCGGCGATGTCGGCGATGCGTGCATCGGTCAATCGCAATCGGTCGTGCATGACCGCAGGCACACCGTTCGCGGCGGCGTTTTCCAGGTCGCGTGCGTTGGCATCCAGAATGGCCGCGCTTGCCCTCTCCAGGGCATCTGCCATGGCGCAAAGCGCGCGGTTGCGCGTCGCATGATCGGCCAGTGCCACGCTGGGCGCTGCCTCGCGTGCCGCCACGCACAGCGCACGCACCCCGTCAAAAATCTCGTTCATTGTTCCTCGTCCTTTTCATAGATCGCCTCGATGGCGCAGATATACATGCGGTGGTAATCGTTTTCCTTGTAGTTGGCAAGCAGGCCCTCGTCCACGAATTTGGCGGCGTTCAGGTCGTCGGCATAGAGCTTGCGGCAAAGCAGCACCAGCCGCGCCTCGCCCACGAAGGGCGTGCCGTCCTCAAACACGGGCGTGAGCCCTGCGGCGGCAAATTTGTCCACGTCGCGCCCGCTTTTCGTGCCGCAAAGGCGCAGTGCCGCGCGGTACTGCTCGGGCAAAAACGAGAGCGAGAAGCGCTTGCTTTGCTCGGTGAGGGTGTAGGTGTGGCGCTGGGGACGGATGAAGCAGAACGCCACGGGCAGATTCCAAAGCACCCCCATGCCGCCCCAGCTTGCGGTCATGGTGTTGACGGTGTCCCGCCCTGCGGCATCCTTGCCCGCCGCGGTGATGAGCATCCAGTCCCGTCCGATCAGCTTGAATACGTTTTCTGCCTGTTCGGGTGTGAGTGCATGATAGCCGTTCATGAAAGCCTCCTTTATGGGTCATCATTAGCAGTATAGCATATTTTACCCCTGTTTGCAAGCATTTCGCGCCTGTGGGCAACACTTTTTGTGTGCCGATTGACAGTGAAAAGAAAATATGTTATACTCTAAAAGGATAAAAACGGAGGAAACTATGGAGAACATTCTGTTTGTCTATTTGCAGCTTTTGCTGCTCACGCTGGCGGTGCCCGTCGTGTTTGGTGTTGCCGTCTTTGCGATCCAGCGGCTGTTTTGCAATCTGGTGGGCGCGGGCGTGGGACGTCCGCTTTTGCTCGGTGCCTCGGCACTCTCCACACTCTTGCGCGAGGTGGGGCATATGTGCGCCTGCGTGATCTTTTTTCATCGCATCACCGATATCAAGCTGCTCGATCTGCGCGACCCCGACGGCGAGCTTGGCTTTGTCGAGCATTCCTACAATCCGCGCAATCCCATCGCGCTGCTGGGCAATCTGTTTTACGCACTCTTTCCCGTGATCCTCGGGCTACTTGCGGTGCTGGTGATCCTGCTGGCCTGCTTTCGCGGCGTGATCTCCCCCTTTTTTGACGAGGTGGCGTTGCTTGGCGAGCGGGGCGGCGGCTTTGCCGATTACGCGCGCCTTGCGTGGGATTTCCTGCCCCGCATGTTTACCGAGCGCTCGTCGGGGGTCTTTTCGGCCGTTGTCGGTGCACTACTGTTGCTCGCCATCGTGCTGGGCATCCACGTGGATGTGCGCGAGCTGGCCGACTCCTTTTCAGGCCTGCTTGTGTACGCGGTGCTCGCATTGGTGGCATCGGGCATACTGGTGTTCTCGGGCGAGCGCGTCACGCGCATCGCGCTGGGGGGCTTACGTAGCTTTGCCACGGGCGTGACCGCGCTGTTCTTGGCGGTGCTGCTCTTTGCCGTGGTGCTTGTGGCGTTGGGCGCGGCCGTGTTTTTGATTCGAACCCTATTCGGCCTCGACGCACCCCGTCGCGACCGTGAGTATTGAGACTTCTGTGTGACAAAAAGGAGGAAAAGTTATGCAAAAGCTCATGAAAAATTGGATCTTTACCCTGGTCGTCTGCTGTCTGCTGTCCATTCTCGCCGTGTTGATGATTCTGGACGGCTTTGGCGTGGGTGACGTGTATCTCGGTCGGCAGATCCTGCACATATTGGCCGCCGTGGTTCTCTCGCTGTATCTGATCTTCGGGCTGTTTCCGTTGCTCAAAACCTATCGCGGCACGGTGCAGGCGTTCTTGATCGCCGAGATCGCGATTTTACTGATCGCGGCCGTGGCGCAGGCGTGCCAGCAGTTCTTTCGTATTCCGATCCTGGCCGAAATGCAGGTCTGTGCGATCTTAGGTCTTGCACTGTGGCTGCGCGGCGCAGTCAAAACCGTCCATGCCTATTTGCTCAACGGTGCGGCAGATGCCAAAAGGATTCCGCTCTGGCAGCTGTGCTGCTACATAGTGCTCAGCGCGGTTGGCGTGTGGCAGATGGTAGACCCTCTTGTCGAGGACCGCTACTTTATCTTTTGCATCGGCGGTGCCGCGCTGGTATCCGCTGCGATCTTTGGCTGTGTGACGGCACAGAACCGCAAGGCTCTACCCAAGAGGGGCAAGAAGGCCAAAAAGACCGAGAGCACCGAGACCGCCGTGGTTGCGGTAGAGGGCCAAAAGACCGAAACGAAATAATGCCAAGGCGCGCGAGCAAATGCTCTGCACGCAAAAAATCCCCCTTGACTGCGGTCAAGGGGGATCTTGCTTTGGAAATTACTTCTCGGAGATGGCAGCCTGTGCAGCGGCAAGGCGTGCGATCGGAACGCGGAAGGGCGAGCAGGACACATAGTCCAGGCCGAGCTTATGGCAGAACTCCACAGAGGAGGGATCGCCACCGTGCTCGCCGCAGATACCGACGTGCAGAGCCTTGTTGTTCGCGCGGCCCATCTTGCAAGCCATATCCATCAGCTTGCCAACACCCGTCTGGTCGAGCTTTGCGAAGGGATCGTTCTCGAAGATCTTGGCGTCGTAGTAGGCGTTCAGGAACTTGCCTGCGTCGTCACGCGAGAAGCCGTAGGTCATCTGCGTGAGGTCGTTGGTACCGAAGCAGAAGAAGTCTGCGTTCTGTGCGATCTCGTCAGCCGTGAGGCATGCGCGAGGAATCTCGATCATGGTGCCGACCTCGTACTCGAGCGCAACGCCTGCGGCCTTGATCTCGGCATCAGCGGTTGCAACCACAACGGACTTGACGTACTTGAGCTCCTTCACGTCGCCCACCAGAGGAATCATGATCTCGGGCACGACCTTCCAGTCGGCGTGCTTCTTCTGGACGTTGATGGCAGCGCGGATAACGGCCGCGGTCTGCATCTTGGCGATCTCAGGGTAGGTGACGGCCAGACGGCAGCCACGGTGACCCATCATGGGGTTGAACTCGTGCAGGGAAGAGATGATCGCCTTGATCTGCTCAACCGACTTGTTCTGTGCCTTTGCAAGAGCTGCGATGTCCTCCTCGGTGGTGGGAACGAACTCGTGCAGAGGGGGATCGAGGAAGCGGATGCAAACGGGAGTGCCCTCAAGAGCCTCGTAGAGCTTCTCGAAGTCGCCCTGCTGGTAGGGCAGGATCTTCGCCAGAGCCACCTCGCGCTCCTCGGCGGTGTCGGAGCAGATCATCTCGCGGAATGCGGCGATGCGGTCTGCCTCGAAGAACATGTGCTCGGTGCGGCAAAGGCCGATGCCCTCTGCGCCCAGCTCGCGCGCCTTCTTTGCGTCGGTCGGCGTGTCGGCGTTGGTGCGGACCTTGAGCTTGCGGTACTTGTCAGCCCATGCCATGATGGTGCCGAAGTTGCCCGAGATCTCTGCGTCCACGGTGGGGATCAGACCGTCGTAGATCTTACCGGTCGAGCCGTCGATGGAGATGCAGTCGCCCTCGTGGTAGGTCTTGCCTGCCAGCGTGAACTTCTTGTTCTCCTCGTCCATGGCGATCTCGCCACAGCCCGAAACGCAGCACTTGCCCATGCCGCGCGCAACCACTGCTGCGTGGGAGGTCATGCCGCCGCGAACGGTGAGGATACCCTGTGCGGCCTTCATGCCCGTGATATCCTCGGGAGAGGTCTCGAGACGAACCAGAACGACCTTCTTGCCGGCGTTGTTCCATGCCTCTGCGTCATCGGCGGAGAACACGACCTGGCCGCAAGCGGCACCGGGAGAAGCGCCAAGGCCCTTACCGATGGGGTTGGCGGCCTTCAATGCTTTTGCGTCGAACTGGGGATGGAGCAGCGTGTCGAGGTTGCGGGGGTCGATCATCAGAACGGCCTCCTGCTCGGTCTTGTGACCCTCGGCAACCAGATCCACTGCGATCTGGAGTGCGGCCTGTGCGGTACGCTTGCCGTTACGGGTCTGGAGCATATAGAGCTTGCCGTGCTCGACGGTGAACTCCATATCCTGCATGTCGTGATAGTGGTTCTCCAGAATGTCGCAGACCTTGACGAACTGCGCATATGCCTCGGGGAACTTGTTGGCCATCTCGGCGATGGGCATGGGCGTACGAACGCCTGCCACAACGTCCTCGCCCTGTGCGTTGGTGAGGAACTCGCCCATCATCTTCTTCTCGCCGGTTGCGGGATCGCGGGTGAATGCAACGCCCGTGCCGCAGTCGTCGCCCATGTTACCGAACGCCATTGCCTGCACGTTGACGGCGGTGCCCCAGCTGTAGGGGATGTCGTTGTCGCGGCGGTAGACGTTTGCACGGGGGTTGTCCCAAGAGCGGAACACGGCCTTGACCGCGCCCATGAGCTGCTCCTTGGGGTCAGAGGGGAAGTCCTGGCCGATCTTGGCCTTGTACTCGGCCTTGAACTGGTTTGCCAGCTCCTTGAGATCGTCGGCGGTCAGCTCAACGTCAAGCTTCACGCCCTTTTCTTCCTTCATCTTGTCGATGAGCTCCTCAAAGTACTTCTTGCCGACCTCCATAACGACGTCGGAGTACATCTGAATAAAGCGGCGGTAGCAGTCGTATGCCCAGCGTGCGTTGCCGGACTTCTCTGCCATGACCTTCACAACGTCCTCGTTCAGACCGAGGTTCAGGATCGTGTCCATCATGCCGGGCATGGATGCACGTGCACCCGAACGAACCGAAACGAGCAGAGGATTCTCAAGGTCGCCGAATTTCTTGCCGGTCACCGCTTCCATCTTGACGATGTACTCGTTGATCTCGGCCTGGATGGCGTCATTGATCTGACGGCCGTCCTCATAATACTGCGTGCAAGCCTCGGTGGTGATGGTGAAGCCCTGGGGAACGGGGAGACCGATGTTGGTCATTTCCGCCAGGTTCGCACCCTTGCCGCCCAGCAGCTCGCGCATCGTGGCATTGCCTTCGGTGAAGAGATAGCAATACTTCTTTGCCATGTTGAATATACCTCCAGAATATGATTTTCCTTTTGCTCGCGCGCACAAAAAAGCCGCGCACGCGGTTACAACATCCCATATTATAACATAATAAGTGAAAAAGTACAAGCATCCTAACAAAAAAACTGCAAAAAATGGTAAATTTTTTTTGAACGGCGCAACGCGCACACGTTTTTGTTTGACACGGGCGCGCTTTGGGTGTATAATAAGGGGGAAAAGTGAACAGCACGGAGCATCGTCGGCGCGGAATTCTCGCGGCGGCGTTTGTCTGCTTGACGCAAAGGAGCTTGAAATGGCAAATATTTTTGATCTGTTCAAGAAAATCGAAAAAGAGAGCGCACCCGCAGGGCCCATCACGCACATGGTGGTGGGGCTGGGCAATCCCGGTGCGCAGTATACGCTCACGCGGCACAACGCGGGCTTTCTTGCGGTGGATCGCATGGCCGAGCGTGTGGGAACGCGCATCGACCGCGCGCGCTTCCGTGCGCTGACGGGAGAGGGCACGCTGGCAGGGGTGCGCGTCCTGTTTCTCAAGCCCCAGACCTTTATGAATCTCTCGGGCGAGGCGGTGCGCGAGGCGGCGGCCTACTACCACATTCCCCCCGAAAATATCATCGTCCTCTCGGATGACATTTGCTTGCCCGTGGGCCGTCTGCGCGTACGCGCAAAGGGCAGTGACGGAGGGCACAACGGTCTGAAAAACATCATCTATCAATTGCAGTCCAACGCATTTGCGCGCGTGCGCATCGGCGTGGGAGAGAAGCCGAACCCCGAATACGATCTGGCCGATTGGGTGCTCTCGAGCTTCACCGCCGAGGAGCGCGATGCGCTCTCGGCCGCGCTGGATACCGCCGCCACGGGCGTGGAGCATCTGCTGCGCGGCGATGCCGCCACAGCCATGCAGCTGTGTAATGGGAAGTGACGCGATGCGCATCCCCTCGTGTATACGCGCCGACGGCGAATACCGTGCGCTCGCGGCCGATCTGAAAAAGGCCCTTCGTGACCGATCGCTGCCCTTTGCGGCAAGCGGTCTTTGCGACGGTGCGGCCGATGCACTGCTGGCCGCGCTGCTCACCGACCTCGGGGATACAAAAAAGGGTGCGGCACTGCTGCTCCTGCCCGAGGAGAAGGAGTGTGTGCGCGTGTCGTCCGTGCTGGCGCAGTACGGGCTTCGCACTGCCTTTTTTACGGCACGCGACCTTACGTTTTATAACATTACCGCCTCGCATGAGTATGAGTACGAGCGCTTGCGCGTGCTCTACGGACTTACGCGCGGCGATTTTGACGTGGTGCTCACCACGCCCGATGCGGCACTTGGCTACACGGTCTCGCGCGAGCGTCTGCTGGCCAACACCCTGACGCTGGAGGGGGATTGCTCGGTGGAGCTCTCGGCACTCGCGGCGCGGCTTGCGGCCGCGGGCTACACGCGCGTGGAGCTGGTCGAGGGGCCGGGGCAATTTGCGGTGCGCGGCGGCATCGTCGATATTTTTGCGCCCCATTTGCGTGCGCTCTCGGCCGAGAACCGCATGGTCACGGGTGCTGTGCCCTTGCGCATCGAGCTGTTCGGTGACGAGATCGACCGCATGGGTATATTCGATGTTGAGAGTCAGCGCATCCATACGGTCGTGACGGGGTGCGAGATCCCCCCTGCGCGCGAGGCCCTGCCCGATGCAACGGGGCGTGCCGCGCTGCGCGCGGCAGTCGCGGCACAGCTCTCCAAATGCAAGGATGAGCGCGCCGCCGAGGAGCTGCGCTTGGAGCTGGCCGCGCTGGACGGCGAGGGCGAGATCCGCTTTATTGATAAATACTTTACGCTCATTGACCCCGCACGCGAGTGCCTGCTCTCGTATTTCCCGCCTCGGTCGCTGGCGATCCTGCGCGGCACCAACGCCATCAAGGATCGGCTGAAGGCCGCGATCTGGCACCGCGATCAGGCGGTGGAGGAGCTGATCGAGAGTGGCACCATCGCGCCGCGCTACGCCGAGTACGGCCGCGCGGAATCGGCACTGGAACGCTTTTTGGAGGACGCGACCGTCCTGCACGCCGACTCGATCACCGAGGGCCTGTCGGGCAAGCGCTTGGCGGGGCTTTACAGCTTCCGTACCAAGCATACGGTGGCATACGGGGAGAATTTTGCGCTGTTGGAGGAGGATCTGGAGCAGTACCGAAGCACGCACTGGCGCGTGCTGCTGGTCGCGGAAAGTGAGACCGCCGCGAAAAACTTGCACGGATTCCTGCAAGAGCATGGACACACCGTGTGTCTGGCCGATGCGACAGCCGAGCTGCCCGAGCACGGCACGGTACTGATCGACTGGCGCGAGCAGAGCGCGGGCTTTGAGCTCCCCGCGGCGCGCACCGCCGTGCTTTCCATGACCGCCGAGGGGCGGCGCGGATCGCTTGCCGCAACCAAGCTGCGTCACGCCAAGAAAAAGCGCGATTCGCGCGCCGCGGTGCTGTCCTATGCCGACCTTCAGGTCGGGGATCTCGTGGTGCACGAGGCGCACGGCATTGGCCGCTATATGGGGCTGGAAACGCTTACCATTGACGGGGTAACGCGCGATTACGTCAGCATCCAGTATGCGGGCTCGGACCAGCTGTTCCTGCCCTGTGACCGACTGGACGCCGTGTCGAAATACATCGGCGCACATGCCGATGACGGGATGGTCAAGCTCTCGCGCTTTGGCGGCGGAGAGTGGAAGCGCGCCAAGGCGCGTGCCAAGGCGGCGGTCAAGGATATGGCCAAGGATCTGATCTTGCTGTATGCCGAGCGCGAGCGCCGCGCAGGCTTTGCCTTCCCACCCGATGACGACTACCAGCGCGATTTTGAGATCGCATTTGACTACGAGGAGACCGAGGGGCAGATCGCGGCCGCCGAGGAGATCAAGCAGGATATGATGCGCGCCACGCCCATGGACCGCTTGCTGTGCGGCGACGTGGGCTTTGGCAAGACCGAGGTCGCGCTGCGCGCGGCCTACAAGGCGATACTGGCGGGCAAGCAGGTGGCGATCCTCGTGCCCACCACGATCCTTGCGCTCCAGCATTATCGCACCATTCAGTCGCGTATGCGCGCCTTTGCCGTGCGCGCGGATATGCTCTCGCGCTTCCGCACGCCAAAGGAGCAGCAGCAGTCGCTTGCGCGCCTTGCGCGCGGTGATACCGATATTATCGTGGGCACGCACCGTCTGGTGTCCTCGGACGTGAAATTCAAGGATCTGGGGCTTCTCATCGTGGACGAGGAGCAACGCTTCGGCGTGGCGCAAAAGGAAAAGATCAAGCAAATGGCGGGGAACGTGGACGTGCTGACGCTCACGGCAACCCCCATTCCGCGCACGCTGAATATGGCGATGAGTGGCATCCGCGATATTTCTATTTTGGACGAAGCCCCTGGTGACCGCTTGCCCGTGCAGACCTACGTGCTCGAGGACGACGGCATCATCGTGGAGGAGGCCATCCGCCGCGAGCTGCGTCGCGGTGGGCAGGTGTTCTATCTGCACAACAGCGTGGATAGCATCCACACCGTTGCGGGCACGCTGGCACGCGCCATTCCCGAGGCGCGCATTACCGTGGCGCACGGGCAGATGGACAAGGATGCGCTGGAGCGCATCTGGAGTGACATGCTCGCGGGCGAGATCGACATTCTCGTGAGCACCACCATCATCGAAACCGGCGTGGACGTGCCCAATGCAAATACGCTGATCGTGGATCACGCACACCGTCTGGGGCTATCCCAGCTGCATCAGCTGCGCGGCCGTGTGGGGCGCTCGCCCCGCCGCGCCTATGCCTATTTCACCTATCCGCGCGGCCGCGCGCTGGGCGACGTCCAGCGCAAGCGTCTGGAGGCCATTCGCGAGTACGCCGCCTTCGGCGCGGGCTTTCGTATCGCGCTGCGCGACCTGGAGCTGCGCGGGGCGGGCAACCTGCTGGGTGCGGAGCAGCACGGGCATCTGGATGCCGTGGGCTACGATCTCTACGTCAAGCTCCTCAACGAAGCGGTGCTTGCCGAGCGGGGCGAGGAGCTGCCGCAAAAGACCGAGTGCGTGGTCAACCTCTCGTTCGATGCCTGCCTGCCCGAGCGATACGTCAAATCGGCCACACAGCGCATCGCGCTCTATAAGCGCATCTCGCTGATCGGCTCGCAATACGATCTCTCGGACATGACCGACGAGCTGCTGGACCGCTACGGCGAGCTGCCGCGCGCGGCCTCGAATCTCTTGCTCGTGGCGCTCATTCGCTCGCTTGCCGAGCGCTGCGGCATCACGCAGATCCGTCAGGACGGGGCAGACGTGCATATCTGCGCGCCCGCCCTTGACGTGGATGCGTGGATGGAGCTCTCGTCGCGCTTTCCGAATCGCTTGCGTATGATGCTTTCGGCCAACCCCTATATCCGCTATCACATCGCCAAGTCGGGCCGCGCGCTCGAGGAGCTGCGCGATCTGTTTTCGGCGTATCTGGAAATAACGGTAGACAAATAAGACGGAATCTGTTATAATAAAACGACGGCTTGTACAATCGAAACCAATCGAAGGGAAATTCTGTATGAAAAAAATTTTTCTGCCGCTTCTCGCACTGCTTCTGGCACTCATGACGGTGCTTTCGGGCTGTGCGTCGCACGGCAAAACGCTGATCACCGCACGCGATGAGGAGATCTCGGTCAACGTGTTCCAGCTCTATCTCTCGCGCATGAAGGGCAGTCTGTCGGCGGCGGGCTACCGCGTGAGCAGTGCCGATTTCTGGAAGACCTATATGGATGCCGATAACACCACCTATGCCGAGCATTACACGGGGCAGGTGCTCGAGGGGCTCAAGCAGATCGCCGCGGCGCTCATTCTGTACGACGAGCTCGGGCTCAAGCTCGACAAGGCGGTTGAGAAGAGCATTGACGAATGGATCGACGCGCTGATCGACGAGGTGGGCGGCGGCTCCAAGAGCGGCCTGAACTCGGTCCTCTCGGCCTACGGTGCCAATATCACGGTGTTGCGTGATGCCGCCATCATCGAGGCCAAGGTCGATCAGCTCAAAACGCATCTGTATGGCGAGGGCGGTAGCCTGCTCTCGGCCACCGCAAAGGAGGATTTTTACAAATCGGCCTATTACGCGGGCACGCAGATGCTACTGGCGAACACCTATCACCGCCACGACCGCGACGACGAGGGGCAGACCGTCTATTACAAAAAGGATGGCAACGGCAACATCGACACGGGGCATATCGCCTATTTGCCCGCAGGCGATGAGGTCGAGGCGACCGCAGAGGTCGACAAAAACGGCGACACGGTCTACCGCTATAAGGCCGACGTGGAGATCATCGGCGGGGCTGTCGCCTATGACGAGGAAAACGGACTTGTGCGGTATTACTACCACGAGAACGGAGAACCCATAACCGAGGAATACACCGAGGCCGAGATGCTGGTGCGCCAGGAGCTTGCCATGCAGATCGCCGAGGCGTGCATGGGTGATGAGGCGCTCTTTGACGAGTATATCAAAAAGTGGAGCGACAATCTCATGACGGGCGATGACAGCAAGCCCAACCGCATGTATTTCACCCCCGGCGTTTATACGGGTGACGACATCATTTCCACCCTCTCGGCGGAGCTTGCAAAGCTGGACGTGGAGGAAACGGCCGTGCTTTCCTCGTCACAGGGCTATTATATCATCATGCGCGTGGAGCTCGATACAGGCGCATGGGAAAAGGAAGAAAACAAGACGTGGTTCACGGGTCTCACGGGCCTTGCCGTTGAGTCCATGCTGCAAAAGCGCTGTGCACAGTATCTTTCCGAGGTCTGGGTAGACGAGGAGCAGCTGCGCGGTGTGGACATCACCACGGTGGGTGCCAATACCTATTATTAAAATCAAAAACGGTGTAACCGACAGGTTACACCGTTTTTTATATAAAAAACCTCGGACACCGAGGGGTGCCCGAGCGCGATGTTCTTAAAGAATGGAGAAGCCGACAACGATCGAAGCGAAAACGATGGATACCATCGAGAGCAGCTTGATGAGGATGTTGATCGCGGGGCCCGAGGTGTCCTTGAAGGGATCGCCCACGGTATCGCCGACCACCGCGGCCTTGTGGCAATCCGAGCCCTTTCCGCCGTGGACACCGCTTTCAATATACTTCTTGGCGTTATCCCACGTGCCGCCTGCATTGGACATGAATACCGCCATGAGGAAGCCCGATGCGGTCGCACCTGCCAGCATGCCGACCACGCCCGTGGGGCCTAAGATCAAGCCGACCGCTACGGGAACGGCCACGGCTACGATCGTGGGCAGGATCATCTCACGCAGGCTTGCCTTGGTGCACAGGTCAACGCAGCTGGCGTAATCCGCCTCTGCCTCGCCCTGCATCAGACCCTTGATCTTTTGGAACTGACGGCGAACCTCTTTCACAACGCTCTGTGCCGCACGGCCGACCGAGTTCATGGTAAGTGCCGCGAACACGAAGGGAAGGCAAGCGCCGATGAAAAGACCGACGAGAACGGTGGGATTGGTGATCGAGAGATTTGCAATCGCCGCAGCACCGCCGTCGATGGTTTTTACCTTATCGATGTAGGAGGCCATGAGCGCCAGCGCGGTGAGCGCGGCAGAGCCGATGGCAAAGCCCTTGCCCGTGGCCGCGGTGGTGTTGCCGAGGGAGTCGAGCGCATCCGTGCGTTCGCGGACCTTTTTATCAAGGCCTGCCATTTCCGCAATGCCGCCCGCGTTATCGGCAACGGGGCCGTACGCATCGGTGGCAAGCGTGATGCCAAGCGTGGAGAGCATACCGACGGCAGCAAGCGCGATGCCGTAAAGACCCATAGACGCGCTTGTTGCACCGCCCGATACGAAATACGCAACCAGCACGCAGACCGAGATGATAACGATGGGAAGGAGCGTGGAAAGCATTCCTGCCGAAAGACCGCCGATGATGATGGTGGCGGTTCCCGTTTCGGACGTGCCCGCAAGATTGCGCGTGGGGCGGTAGCTGTCAGAGGTAAAGTATTCGGTCGCCTGTCCGATCAGAACGCCCGCGACAAGTCCCGCGAAGATGGCGAAGTACATCGGCCAGTGGTCCTTGCCCAAAACGAAGTAAACCAGCGGGAAGGACACCAGAGCGATCACGATCGCCGAGAAATTCGTTCCGCGCGAGAGGGCTTTCAGGAGCTGCTTTTGCGTGGCGGTCTCTCTCGTTCTTACAAGGAAGGTGCCGAAGATCGAGCAGATCACGCCTGCGGCGGCCAGCAGCATCGGCAGAGCCATCGCAGAGATCCTTCCGAACGCGGCCACACCGAGCGCGCAGGCCGAGATGATCGAACCGACGTAGGATTCGTAAAGGTCCGCGCCCATGCCTGCCACGTCACCGACGTTGTCGCCAACGTTGTCTGCGATGACTGCGGGGTTTCTGGGGTCGTCCTCGGGGATGCCTGCCTCGACCTTGCCGACAAGGTCCGCACCCACGTCAGCGGCCTTTGTGAAGATGCCGCCGCCCACGCGCGCAAAGAGTGCCATAGAGGACGCGCCCATGCCGAAGGTGAGCATGGCAGAGGAGATCTCTGCGACCTCAAGCTTGAACACGAATTTCAAAAGGAAGAACCACAGCGAAATGTCGAAAAGGCCAAGACCGACCACGGTAAAGCCCATTACGCTGCCGGCGGAGAAGGCCACGCGCAAGCCGCGGTTGAGCCCTTCCTGGCAGGCGTTTGCGGTTCTTGCATTCGAGTTGGTTGCGATCTTCATTCCGATAAAGCCCGAGAGCGCGGAGAAGAAGCCGCCCGTCATGAAGGCAAAGGGAACGAAGGGGGTGAGAAGATCCAGCAGTGCCATGACACCCAGAATCACGAACATTGCCGCGAAAAACAGAATGACGATTTTGTACTGGCGCTTCAGAAAGGCGTTTGCGCCCTTTCGGATCGAGAGGGAGATCTTTTTCATCAGATCGTTTCCCTCGGAAAACTTCATGACCTTACAGGCCATCAGGACTGCAAAGAGCAGAGCAAGAATGGCGCAGCCAAAGGTCATGGCGACAGATAGTATTTCCATAATGACTCCTTTTGCTATGATTTGACAGTATGTTCCAACTGTTGCAATTACATATCATATCACAAAAGGAGCAATTTGTCAATAATATGTCAATGTTCGTTTTTTAAAATTTTCGGGTGTTTTTGAGCTGTCGGAACTGCAGAATAAACAAAAACATGGCTTGAATTTTTGGAAAGGGCTTGACAAAACCGCGTTTTGGGGCGTATACTGTTCTCACAACCGCATAGAAATCGGGGGTGCTGTCGCACGACGGCTGAGATGAACAAGGTTCAAACCCTTTAACCTGATACGGATAATGCCGGCGTAGGGAAGAGATCGAGAAGCATGCTATCTTTGCCACACGGAGGATTTCCGTGCGGCAATTTTTTCTTCTCGGAGGTTTTTTATGAAGAACACAGCAAACACACGCAAGCTCGTAGAGAGCGCACTGCTCATTGCCGCCGCCACGGTGCTGGGTCTTTTTCACATTGTTGAGATGCCCTACGGCGGCTCGGTCACCGTCGCCTCGATGCTCCCCATCGTCCTGATCGCTTACCGCCACGGCACGCCGTGGGGACTTGGCTGCGGCTTCGTTTACGCCGTGCTCCAGCAGCTGCTGGGACTGAAAAATCTGTCGTATTTCACCACCTGGCAGTCGATCGTTGCGGTCATCGTGCTCGACTATCTGCTGGCCTTCGCGCTCGTGGGGCTGGGCGGTGTGTTCCGTCGCACGGTGAGACAGCAAAATCTGGCGCTGGTCTTTGGCGCGTTGCTCGTCAGCGTGCTGCGCTACGCCTGCCACGTGATCGCGGGGGCGACAGTCTGGGCGGGGCTTTCGATCCCCACCGAGGCCGCGCTGATCTATTCGTTCGGATATAACGCGACCTACATGATCCCCGAGACGGTCGTGCTGGTGCTGGCGGCCTATTACCTCGGCTCGGTGCTCAATCTGCGCTCGGAGCAGCCAAAACGTCTGGTCGCCCCACGCCCCGAGGCGCGCACGGCGGATCTGCTTGCCGTGATCGCGGGACTGCTTGCGGTGGTGGCGCTTGCCGTTGACGTGTCGCTGATCTTCGGGCATATGCAGAACCCCGAGAGCGGTGATTTTGACATCACGGGGCTCTCGGTCGAGCGCTTTGCGGGCAGCTTTTGGATGGCGGTGGTCATTCTCTCGGCGGTGGCGGCGGTGGCGATCGCCGTGCTGCTTGCCGTGCGTCGGCGGATGCTGCGCAAGAGCGAAAATTAAATAAAAAGTGGCGAAACGAATCACGTTTCGCCACTTTTTTGCGTGGAAAGTGCGCGCCTTGCGCGCAAGATCAAAAGAACAGCCAGTGCGGTCAGCGCAAGCAGCACGGCGCTGCCCGATACGGCGTTCCACGTCTGCTGTGCCGAGAAGGAGAGGGTGCTGCGCGTGAGGCAGACGGCCGTGAGCGAGAAGATCGAAAAAAGGGATGCCGCGAGATTGAGCGCGCGTATGGCTGAAAACAAGGGGCGCGCGTGATGGCGAAGGCGCACGAGCTGAAAAACGACCAGCGCGATGCGCCCTGCGGTATAAAGGGCTGTGATGGCAATGACGAAGGCCGAATAGGGAAAGCGCGGGCGGCCGCGCGCGATCTCGGCAATGATGGCGGTGGCGGCAAGATCAAGGAGTAGCAGCAAGCGTCCGCAGCGCGCCACAGCGGCCCATTCCGATCGCGTGCGTGCCGCGTGCTCCTTTTTTGCGATCCTGCGCTCCTCTCCCACCAGCGAATAGCGAACAACCCCCAAAACGATATAAAAAACCGCCTCGGTGCCAAGCCCGACCGAGCCGTACCGTGCACCCGTCAGAATTTTGAAAACGGCGTAAAAGAAGTTGGCACCAAAACCGAGAAACAGCGAGAGCACCGCCCATTTCTCGCTCCACGGCCGCGCACGCATACCGTGAAAATAGCGAAGCCCCGCACGCCAGAGGATCGGGAGACGGAGCGCGAGCACGAGCAGCACGTAGAGCGCGAGCAGAGAGGCAAGCGCCGCCAGCGGCAGCGGAATATGCCTTGCCAGAAAAAGCAGCGGAATCGATGCGGACGCAGGGAGGATCAGCCACGGGAGCGCACGGGGCGTGGGGTAGAGCAATCGATAGAAAAATGTGCGATCCTTTTTCATTTTCATCTCCGTTTATGGGGAAATAGATTGACTTTCACGCGCGCGTGTGATATGATAAGTATAGTGTTTGCAGAAAGGCAGAAAGTATGAAGATCGGATTTATTTCACTCGGTTGCTCGAAAAATCAGCTCGACACCGAGGTCATGCTGCACGAGCTCCTCACCGCAGGGTATGAGATCACACCCGACGAGACCGAGGCGGACATCGTCATCATCAACACCTGCGGCTTTATCGAAAGCGCCAAAAAAGAAGCCATTGACAACATTCTCGACGTTGCGTGGCTCAAGAAAAACAACGGCCTTGCGGCCATCATCGTCACGGGGTGTCTGGCCGAGCGCTATCGAGAGGAGATCTTTGCCGAGCTGCCCGAGGTCGATGCGCTGCTTGGCGTAGGCAGTATTCATAACATCGTCGAGGCAGTGGAGAGCGTCACGGCGCGCCTTGCGAACAAAAGGCTGCCGAAATACGCCTCGTTTGAGGACAAAAACACGGTGCGCCTTGGCGGCGACCGCGTGCTCACCACCCCCGAATATTATTCCTATTTGAAGATCGCCGAGGGGTGCGACAACCGCTGCACCTATTGCGCGATCCCGTCCATCCGCGGCCGCTTCCGTTCGCGCCCGATGGACGAGCTCGTGGCCGAGGCCAAGCAGCTCGAGGCTCTGGGCGTGCAGGAGCTCAACATCATCGCGCAGGACATCACGCGCTACGGCAAGGATCTGTACGGCGCGTACCGTTTGCACGAGCTCTTGCACCGCATCACCGAGGAAACGGGCATCCCGTGGATCCGGTTGCTCTACTGCTACCCCGATAAGATCACCGACGAGCTGATCGCCGAGATGCGCGACAATCCGCGTATTCTCCCCTACATCGACCTGCCGTTGCAGCATATTTCCGACCCCGTATTGAAGCGCATGAACCGCCACGGCGACGGCGCGACCATCCGCGCGGTCATTGAAAAGCTGCGCCGCGAGATCCCCGATATCGTGATCCGCACCACCTTCATCGTCGGCTTCCCCGGCGAGACCGAGGACGATTTTGAGGAGCTTTGCCGCTTTGTAGAGGAAGCGCGCTTCGAGCATATGGGCGTGTTTACCTACTCGCCCGAGGAGGGAACGCCCGCCGCCGAGATGGACGGCCAGATCGACGAGCAGACCAAGCAGGACCGCATGGATATCCTGATGAAGCTGCAAATGCAGATCAACGTCGAGCAAAACGAGGCCAAGGTGGGCTCGACCGTGCGCGTGCTGGTTGAGGATTTTGACCCCGTGAGCGAGGCACATTTCGGCCGCTCGATGGCCGATGCCGCCGATATTGACGGCAAGGTGTATTTCAAGGCAAGCCGCCGCGTCGCCCCCGGCAGCATGGTGGACGTGAAGGTGCGCGAGGTCGTGGATTACGATCTGTACGGCCGTGCGATTTTGCCGAACGCATAGAAAAGAGGGAATGAAATGAGCAAAATGAATCTTCCAAATCGCTTGACGATGCTGCGACTGTGCCTGGTACCCGTGTGCATGGCGCTTTTGTTGCTCCCCGCCTCGCTGCTGCGCTGGGAGATCGCCTACGGCGCAGGGCTGGTGCTCTTTATCCTCACGTCGCTTACCGATATGTTTGACGGCAAGATCGCGCGTGCGCGCAACCTGATCACCAATTTCGGCAAGTTTATGGACCCCGTGGCCGACAAGTTCATGGTCATCGGCACCATGATGGCACTGCTGTTCCGCATGCTCAACCCCGCGATCTACGGCCTTTCGTACCGCACGCCGCTGGTGGCGGTGTACTTCGCCACCGTGGTCGCCATCATCTTTCGCGAGCTGGCCATCACCTCGCTGCGCTTGGTGCTGGTGAATGCCTCGGGCCAGGTGGTTGCCGCCAATATCCTGGGCAAGATCAAGACCGTGTCGCAGATCGTGGCGATCTGCACGCTGCTCGTCGAGCCGCTGATCGACAAGTTGATCTGCCACTTCGCCCCCGATTTCTTTGCCGCAGGGGTGTATCCGCTGACCTGGCTGTTCGTAGCTGTCACGCTGGTGTTCACGCTGTGGTCGGGCTTCAACTATATCAAGGGCGGCTGGAAGCTGATCTCCACCGACTGGTAAAAAAGAAACAGGCGCTCGCTGTGCGAGCGCCTGTTTTGTTATGCGGTTGCTTGCAGTATCTTCGTAGGGGCGAACTGCGTTCGCCCGTTTTTTGCGTTGCCATATGGGTTGGCGCGTTTTTCCATCCCATATCCACAGCAAAGCATGCCCGAGATTCCGCAACGCCTTTCGGCGTGCGCTTTTTCCACCGTGTCATCCTGAGCTTGTCGAAATCCGAGTGATCGAAAAAATCGCTTTGCGATTCTTCGGCGCGAGGATCGAGCGGTACGTTGTACCGCTCGGGATCTCGGTGGAAAAAGTTCGGTTCCGCTTTGCTCCACTCAGAATGACACGGGCGAGTGCGCGCCCCTACGGGTGTTAACGCAGCTGTGTTATGATGCCTTGGTTGCTTGCCTTTGCCGCATACGGCACCAGTTGAAAAATCCGTACAGATCGTTGACCAAGAATAAGGCAAAGCAGGCCACCATCACGGCGGACGAGGGGTCACGCAGGGCTGCGAGGATCCAGAGCACGATCAGCACCACGTCGTTGGCGGTGTAGGCGAGGGCATAGTACGGACTGCGCAAAAAGGTAAGCCCCGCCGCGAGAAAGCTGGTGGCGATCGAGACCGTGCTCACGGCAAGCTCGGCGGTATTCAGCGCGCGCAAAATGAAATAAAACGCGGCGGTGACCGCAACGGTCAAAAGCAAGAGCCCCGTCAGCGAGCGCCGCGTGAGCCGCGCCACCTCGACCTCGCGCGCGTCCTTGGCAGGGTGTCGCACCCACGCGATCAGTGAGAACAGCGCCATCGGCGCGCTCATGCCAAGATACGTGATCATCTCGCCGTAGTAGGCAAGCCGCCACGAGGCAACTCCGTACAGAAGGGCAAAGATGAGACACAAAAAATGCCCAAGCGCCCGACCCTTTGCCACGAAGATCAGTGCGGTCACGCCAAACAGGGAAGCGGCGAGATTGAGCGCGTCGCGTGTAGGGGAGAGGAAAAAGCTTGCCAGTGTGACGGTGACCGACGAGAGCCAGATGGCCCACTCGATGGGGGTTAAAAACTGTTTGCGTGCGTGCTTCATGGCAATTCTCCGAAAAAGAATAGGATTGGAAGGATTATGGGGCTCGCTCTTTTTGGGCTACGTAAAAGAATTACGGGTGCTCGTTATTTTCAGCCGCAGGCGGCTGAAAAGCGAAGTTTTTCTACGAAAAACTTGCCCCGCCGCGAATAAATTCGCGGCATTTCTCGCACCCGTAATCCGCCCCAAAAGCAAAAAGGGCGCCCGAGGGGACGGGGCTCGCTCTTTTCGGGCTACGCCCGAAAAAAACGGTTGCCGCGGCATTACGCGGCAACCTCCCTGCGGGTTCTCGCCCCGAGCTCCAAAAGCAAAACGCCTCACGCGATTGCGTGAGGCGTTTTGCTTTTGGAGCGGATTACGGGGCTCGAACCCGCCACCTCGACCTTGGCAAGGTCGCGCTCTACCAAATGAGCTAACTCCGCGAGGTGGTGCCTCCGGTCGGAATCGAACCAACGACCCGGGGATTTTCAGTCCCCTGCTCTACCCACTGAGCTACAGAGGCGGATGGCGACCCGGATGGGACTCGAACCCACGACCTCTAGCGTGACAGGCTA
>JAFQEC010000034.1 GCA_017415805.1 Clostridia bacterium
CCTGCACCTTTAGCCTCATGTTGGTTGCCAAGCAAAGCTTGGCCGAGCAACTGACTCTTTACTTCGCCTTGGCGAAGCGGACAGTGAGGTCCCGGGTTCTGAATCCGACATAAAACGCAGAGCGTTTTATTACGAAGGTGCCGTGCGAGCTTGCAAAGTCCATGCCTGTTTATAATGCAGACGGCTCTGTTACCGAGCGGGTGAGCTACGCCATCAGCGCGAACACGGTGTATTATATCTCGGTCACGGGCTCGAATGTGATGGATTTCGTGATCAATTGATCGGTTCAATGTGAACATTTAGACTGTTGCCCGATTGTGGCACGGGGGCTGTCAGCAAAGCTGACAGCCCCAAACTTTTGGTTGAAACGAAACGGACGATATGCTATAATGGAATGGAACATGGGGGCGACGCTTGACCCATAGACCGAGATATACACGGGGGGAGCCATGGAACTGAACCGAAAGCTACAGGAATTACGAAAGCAACGCGGCCTTACGCAAGAGGAGCTTGCACGCGCGCTGTACGTGTCCCGCACGGCGGTTTCCAAATGGGAATCGGGGCGGGGGTATCCAAGCTTGGATTCGTTGCGGGAAATTGCAAGGTTTTTCTCGCTCACGGTGGACGAGCTTTTGTCGGGCGACGAATTGCTTGCGGTTGCCGAGCGAGCACAACGGCAAGAGAAAAAGCGCTTTTGCGATCTGGTGTACGGATTGCTCGATCTGGGTGCGCTTTTGTTGCTCTTTCTGCCTTTCTTTGCACTTCGGACGGGCGACACAGTGGAGCAGGCATCCCTGCTTGCGCTCGGCCACATTCCCACCTATTTGAAGGTGGCCTATTTTGTCCTTGTGATCGCAATGGCGGTGACGGGTGTGGCACTACTTGCCCTGCAGGACTGTCGGGCGATGCTTTGGCAAAGGAGCAAGATAGGGCTGTCATTTGCGCTCCATCTGGCACTCGTGCTGCTTTTGATCGTCAGCCGTCAGCCCTATGCCGCGGTGTTTGTGTTCTTACTGCTCGCCATTAAGACGCTGGTTCTCATCCGAAGTCGCTGACACGCACCGTGTCGCGCATGTGACGCACCGTTTCTTGCTTTTTTTGCGCTCTGCCTGTATGCTGTAGTTGGGGATGCCCGAAGAATACGCAAAGGGAGAGAAGGATATGAAGAAAAGAGCAAGAGGGCTGTGCGTGGCCGCACTGCTGTTGGTGGCGTTTGCCCTTTGGACGGTATTGGTTTGCGCGGTTGATGTGCAACCCATCGGCCCAAATGGAACGGCGGTGGGATTTGCGACACTGAACGGCGCGGTGCATCGGTTCACGGGCGTACACATGGAGCTCTACGTGATAACCGATTGGCTGGGGCTTGTGCCGATCGCGTTGGCGCTGGGGTTTGCCGCCCTGGGGCTTTGGCAGTGGATACGGCGCAAGAGCCCTTGGCGAGTGGATCGCAGCATCCTTGTGTTGGGCGGCTTCTACGTTGCGGTGGCGGCGGCTTACATCTTTTTTGAAATGCTTGTGATCAATTACAGACCGATCTTGATCGACGGCCGCTTGGAAGCATCCTATCCGTCATCCACCACAGCGCTTGTGCTGTGCGTGATGCCCACGGCGGCGATGCAGCTGCGTGCGCGCATTCGGCACAGATTCTTGCGCCGCCTTGCGGTGCTTGCCATCGCGCTGTTTTCTGCTTTTACGGTGGGTGCGCGCTTGCTCTCTGGGGTGCATTGGTTCAGTGATATTGTGGGCGGCGTGTTGCTTTGCGCGGGGCTTGTGGGGCTGTATGCGGCACTGGCGGGCAAGGCGGCAGACGATTTGAAATAAGTGGCAAAACGGTACGCGTTTCGCGTACCGTTTTGCTTTTTGTACCCAGATATTACATTTGCATCCGTACTTGGGAGTATGTTATAATAAAGGTACCGCATACAAGGAGGTACAAGAAGATCAAATCTACAAAAAAGCTACTGATACTTACGCTCGCCGTGCTGCTGTTGCTTGCGGCCCTGCCCGTGAGCGCAAAGGCCGCACCCCTTACCCACACCGTGGCAAAGGGCGACACCATGTGGAAGATCGCGGTGAGATACGAGGTGGGCCTTGACGAGCTCAAGCGCGCCAATCCCCACATCGCCAACCCGGCGCTCATTTACCCGGGGGACGTGCTGTATATTCCGACGCTTGACACCACGGTGGCAAGCTACGAGGCCGAGGTTGTTCGCTTGGTCAACGAGGAGCGCATGGCAAGGGGATTGAAGCCCCTTTCGCAGAATTGGGAGCTCTCGCGCGTGGCGCGCTACAAGTCGCAGGACATGAAGGATAACCGCTATTTCTCACACACCAGCCCCGTTTACGGCTCGCCGTATCAGATGATGCGCAGCTTCGGCATATCGTATCGAAGCGCGGGTGAGAATATCGCCATGGGATATCGTACGCCCAAGGCCGTGGTGAACGGGTGGATGAATTCCGCAGGACACCGTGCCAATATCTTGAGCGCCGCCTTTACCGAGATCGGCGTGGGATACGTTGCCGACGGGGGCTACTGGACGCAAATGTTCATCTCGAAATAAACACAAAAACGGTATGCGAAACGCATACCGTTTTTGTGTTATCTTCGGCCACGCTCGACAAACAGCGGCGAGACCAGGAGTGAGAGCGCGGTGATCACCAGATCGAATACAATGGCGATCAACCCGAATAGCAGTAGCCGATCCAGCGCAAAGCCCAGGATCACAAGCACCGCCACGGGGATGAGGCCGAAATAGACGAACAGGATCTGCACCAGGGACTTGACGGTTTGTGAGAGCCCCGTGGAGAGTGAGAGGTCGATGAACATGCCGACCCCATCCGAATACGCGCCCACCGACACGATCAGCAAAAACCACACCAGTGCCTCGGCAGGGTGTGCACGTAGCAGGATCGCCCCCACCGTAAACGCGGGTAGCAGGTCGAGCGCGCTGCATACAAGCCCACCCGCGAAGGAGAACAGAACCTTGCGGTGTGCGCCATCGGGGACGAGGAAGAAGCTATCCTGCGCGATGTCGGCCGAGATGGGGTTGCCCAGCGAGCGAAAGAAGGTCATGCCGCCCAGCACCAGCGCTACGGCAGGGAAGAAGGTGCTTTTTGCGCCGAGCAAAAGCGCCGCACTCACGGCGAGGGCCGCGAGCAAATAAGTCTCCGAGGTTTTGGTGAACACGCGCAGGAGCGCGAAGCGGAAGCGATTATAGAGCGTTTTGTGAAAATACACCGAAGCACCCGCGCCGCGCGTGAGGCCGTCACGCACGAGATGCGCGCTGCGGTCCTTTTTGCGCTTTTTGAGCTTGGGGTTCTCACCCTGTTGCACGGCCTGCTGTGTGGCCGCCACCTCGCCCGAGCGCGCCATCGCATCCTCGTAGAAGTCGGCCTTGATGCGCCAGATCACGGCGATGAGCGCGACCAGTGTGATCAGCAGTGCCGCGAGTGCGAGCAGAGCACCGAGCGTGTTGCCCGAAAGGGCGAACACCACCAACCCCTTCAGCCACCCCCACACGGGGATATAGCGCGTGACGGGTGCGTTAAAGAGCGCCCTTGCGGCGGCGAAATAATCGCCGTTTGCCTCGCGCGCGGCGAGCAGGAAGGCAGCAGCCAGTGCCAGCACGAGGGCATAGAGCGTGGGGCGGATGCGTTTTTTCCAAGTGGGGTGCGTGGTGGTCACGGTGTAGAGCAGCACCGAGAGGAGCTTGGAAAAGACCAGCAGCAAAAACCAAGCACCGAGAATGGCAAGCGCCGCCCCGACGGGAAGTCCCGCTCCCGAAACAAGGTTCGGGATATAAATGAGGAAATAGAGCGTCGCGGCGATCGACGTGGCGGCCTGCATCATGAGGCGAAAAAGCAATACCGTTTGGGGCTTTAAGGGGGCGGGGAACAGCAGCGCTACGTCGGCGGCGAGAAAGATCGAGCCTCCGCTTTTATCCGCGGTAAAGACCGCCATCACCAGCACAAACAGCGCAATACCGCCCACCGCCAGCTCGATGATCGCATCCCGCGTTTCGGCGTCCATTGGAGCCATTTCCTCCGGGACTGTTTCCTCGATCGCTTCTTGCTCGGTGTTGCCCTCAAACAGCTCGCCCAGCGCCGCCGCGCCAAGGCCGATCAGCATGCCGAACAAGAGGCAGACCAGCAAAAAGACCGCGACCCAGGTACGAAAGAGCTTGCGGATCTGGTTTTTGACGGTGCGGGTGAGATAGTAGAGTGTCAGTCGCATATCAGCGCTCCCCCGCGTCCGCGCCCTCGGTGATCGAGAAGAACAGCTCCTCCAGCGAGCCGCCGCTTGCTACCAGCTCCTCACGTGTGAGGTTGGCGCGCAGGGTGCCGCCCTGCATGATCAGCGTGCGATCCCAGAGCATATCCACGGTTTCGATCATATGCGTTGAGATCAGTGCCGTGCGGCCCTCGGCGCGCATTTCCTCGATCATGAGTTTAAGCTCCTTGATGGCGTGCGGATCGAGACCGATCATGGGCTCGTCCATCAGCAGCAGCTGTGGACGGGGCAGGAGCCCGAGACACAGGTTGAGCTTTTGCTGCATGCCCTTGGAGAGCTCGTCACCAAATTTTTTCTTTTTATCGTCTAACTCAAAGCGCGCAAGCAGCTGCGCGGCATAGTCGCGGTAGTCGGTGAGGCGGTAGGCGCGCGCGATGAATTCCATGTGCTCCGAGACGGTCAGATTGGGGTAGAGCGCGGGGATCTCGGGCACGTAGCCAAACACGCGCTTGGCCTCTACGGTCTTGTTGGGAAGTCCCGCTACAAGGATGTCACCGTGATAGCGCAAGAGCCCCGTGACGGATTTGAGCAGGGTGCTTTTTCCCGCCCCGTTCGGGCCCAAAAGCACCGTAACGCTCCCGCGCTCGAGGTGGAAGGAAAGGTCGTTGCAGGCGGTGTGCTTGCCGTAGATCTTGGTCAGATGAGAAACGGTGAGCATGACAGATCTCCTTTGCCGTTGAATTGTCTTTATTATAGCACATCGGGTGGTTGTTTGCAAGACGTTTGGTGCAGTTCGCCGCGCACAAAAATCGCCCCCTGCCGTTGCGGCAGGGGGCGTTGCGCGCTCAAACGCGCTTCCAATAGTAGCTCTTGTAGCTGTTTGTCAACAGGCCGGCGTTGTCGCTCGGCGAGCTGACGTTTACGTCGACACCGTAGGCGTTCGAGGCGTTCCAGAGTGCCTGCCAGCCCGTGGTGTTTCCAAAGGTCACGGACGAAAGTGCCGTGCAGCCGTCGAACGCGTTTGCGCCGATGGACCTCAGGCTTGCGGGAAGCTCGATCTCCTCAAGCTCGATGCAGCGGTAGAACGCCCAATCGTCGATGCGGATCAATGCGCTCTCCCCGTCAAAGGTCACGGACGCGAGGTGGATGCAGTTGTAGAACGCAGAGTTACCAATGTACATGACGCTGGACGGGAGCGTGAGGCTCGTGATTGCCGCGCGGGCTTGGAACGCACAGGAGCTGATGCCGACCGTGCCCGCGCGCAGCGTCATGTCGGTTACGCTTACATCGCAGTACACGGCCCACTTATCCACGTAAGAAACGCCGTTCACGACTTGAAGTGCTCCTGTGCAGCCGTAGAACGCGTCGTAGCCGACGCTCATAACGCTCGACGGGATCGTGATGCTCGTAAGCCCCGTGCAGCCGTAGAACGCATTCGCGCCGATGGCGGTGACGCTGCCGTCCGTGGGGATCACGCTGGTCTTACAGCCCAGAACCAAGGTCTTGGTTGCGATCTCGATCAAGCAATTGTTCGTACTGTAATAAACGGTGTTGCCGCCTGCAACCGTGATGCTCACAAGCTCCGAGCAGAGATTGAACGCAGAGGGGTTGATGAGCGTCACGCTCGACGGAATGGTGATGCTCGTCAGCCCCGAGCAGTTGTAGAACGCGGTGTAGGCGATTCTTGTAACAGGCTTTCCGTTGTACGTGCTCGCGATCTTCACGTCACCGCTTGCCGTACCGGCGCCTGTTACCTCGGCATACGTGTCGTATTCTCGGTAAACCAGTCCCTCGGTGCCCTTTTGGTAGCCGCACGTTGCGCAGTAGTCGTTGCTGTCAAGGTCGTGTGCGGGCAGAATCACAGAGCTCTTATCGGTAATCTCGCTCGTTCCTGCGGCATCGGAGTAGTATTTTTCACATTCGGTACATTCCCAATACTCGATGTTACCTGCGGTGGAGCAGGTCTTTCCAACTGCGGCATGATGTGTGAGGTCGTGCGAAGCCGCGATCACGACCGAGGTCTTGTCTGTGATCTCGTTTGCCGCGTTTGTATCGGCAAAATACTTGTCACAGTCGGTGCATTCCCAATACTCGATATTGCCCGCGCTGGTGCAGCTCTTGGCGACTGCTACGTGGTGCGTGAGCACGTGCGAGGCGTCGATCACCACCGAGGATTTATCGGTGATCTCGTTTGCGGCGCCCGCGTCGGAGAAGTATGTATCGCAATCGTCACATTCCCAATATTCGACGTTGCCTGCGGTGGTGCAATCCTTTGCCACCGCGATGTGGTGTGTGAGCGCGTGGGATGCCGCGATCACGACCGAGGCCTTGTCGGTGATCTCGGTTGCGGCGGTTGCATCTGAGAAATACTTGTCGCAGGCGTCACATTCCCAGTACTCGATATTGCCCTGTGTGGAGCAGGTTTTGCTCACCGCGGTGTGGTGTGTGATGTCATGCGAGGCGGCGATCACGACCGAGGATTTGTCCGTGATCTCGGTTGCGGCGTTGGCGTCAGAGAAGTACTTATTGCAGTCATCACATTCCCAATACTCGATATTGCCCGCCGCAGTGCAGCTCTTGGCAAGTGCCGTATGGTGCGTGAGCGTGTGGGTGTGCCCCGGCGTGTCCGCGTTGGACGGCGGTTGTGCAGGGGGCGGGGTCTCGCCCTCGTCGCACGCGCAAAGGAGCGCGACGCACGCAAGCAAGAGAAGTAAAACGGCCAGAAGCTTTTTCATTTTCTTCCTCCCAAAATAAAAATATGTACGCGATAGATGCCCGTGTTCGGTTTCGGGCATCTTCATTTTATCACAGTGGGTGAAAAAATGCAACAGCAAAATATATATGCGAGCGCAAAAAAGCCACGGCGCGCGTTGCGCCGTGGCAAAACGTTTTTAAGATCGGTTGCGCAACCCCTTGGGGTAGTGATTTTTCAGGCGGTCGCCCACGATCTTGCCACCGCCCAAGGGCGCACCTGCATACAGCACGGCGGCGTAGCCGTTGCCGTCAGCGGTCTCGGCGGGGGAGAGGGAAAGCTCCTCGCCGCGCAAATAGGCGGCCACGCGCGCATCGTCGGGAGAGAGCTCCACGCGGCGGCGGTAGCGGTGGCCAAATGCCGAGGCGAGCTGATGGTGGGGCTCGATGCGCCCCTTTTGCAGCGTGCCAAGGCAGACACCGGGGGCAAAAACACCCTTGGACGGTATCGGAAAATCGGGTGCGAGCCAGAGCGCGTCGCGCAGAAGCACCAAACGCAGGCCGCGCGGCACGTCGATGAGCACGTCTGCCAAAAAGTCCGTGGCCAGCGCTGCGGTCTTGGCATCGGGTGAGGCAAGCCCGTCGCGTGGGAGCGCGGGGGAACTCGCCGTGTCCGTATCGCGGCGCAGGAGCGCGAGAAACTGCCCCTCACCGGGGCTTAGGTGCGGATAGAAGCGGCGCGTGAGGGAGAGATCGTGTGGGCAGCCCTCGGGAGTGATGCCGTTTGCGGTCACTGCCGCGATCGCGGGCGCGACGGGGATGAGCGAAAAATCGGGATGCGTATCCAAAAACCACGCCACGTTGTGCTCGTTTTCCTCAAGCGAGAAGGTGCAGGTCGAGTAGAGAAGCCGCCCGCCGGGGCGCACGCAGCGCGCCGCGTTGGAGAGGATCTCGCGCTGGCGCGCGGCGCAAGCGATGACGTTTTCCTCGCTCCATTCCTCGCCCGCCACCTCGTATTTGCGTAGCATCCCCTCGCCCGAGCAGGGCGCATCCGCCACCACAAGGTCAAAGCACGGGCCGTAAAAGTCGGCCAGAGCGGCGGTGTCAAGGTTGGTCACCACGGTGTTGCAAAGGCCCATACGCTCCACGTTGCCTTGCAAAATCCGACACCTTGCGGGCACATATTCGTTGGAAACAAGAACACCCGTCTCGCCGATGGCGGAGCCCAGCTGTGTGGACTTTCCGCCGGGTGCGGCACACAGATCCAGTACGCGTTCGCCCTCTTGCGGCTCGGCGGCAGCCACCGCACTGATGGCAGAGGGGTCTTGCATATAGAGTAGCCCCGCGTGGTGTGCGGGGAGTGCGCCCACCTTGTCCTCGGTGGCATAGTAGGCATTTTCGGTGAAGGGAAGCGGTCTTGCCGCAAAGGGGAGAAGCGGCAGCAGCGTTGCCGCATCGGTCTTGACGGTGTTCACGCGTAGCGCGCGCACCGCAGGGGATTCCAGCGCCGCCGCAAATGCGTCAAAATCAAGATCGGGAAAGGACCGCATGCGGTCGAGAAACGCCTGTGGGATCATACTGCCACCTCCTTTTTCAAAAGACAGTATACCCCCCGCAGTCACTTTTTGTCAATAAGTTTTTCAAAAAAGGTGTTGACAAGCGCGCTCGCCTGTGGTATAATAACGGAGCGAGTGAAAGGAATGCATCTTTCGGCAGTATGCCGGAATGGCGGAACTGGCAGACGCCCGGGACTTAAAATCCCGTGAGATTTTATCTCGTACCGGTTCGATCCCGGCTTCCGGCACCACCTTTCCTACAATTCCATATCGCGGGGTAGAGCAGCTTGGTAGCTCGTCGGGCTCATAACCCGGAGGTCGTGTGGTTCAAATCCCGCCCCCGCAACCAAAACGAAAAAGCACCCCTCGTGGGTGCTTTTTTCGTTTTGCTCGCGTGGCGCGAATCGCGCCACGCGGTTTCCCGGGTTATGAGACCGACGAGCGC
>JAFQEC010000035.1 GCA_017415805.1 Clostridia bacterium
CCTGCACCTTTAGCCTCATGTTGGTTGCCAAGCAAAGCTTGGCCGAGCAACTGACTCTTTACTTCGCCTTGGCGAAGCGGACAGTGAGGTCCCGGGTTCTGAATCCGACATAAAACGCAGAGCGTTTTATTACGAAGGTGCACATATCGGAATGCGGTGTTTTTTCTTTTTGCTATCTCTGCATCGGGGTTGAACCCGAAAGGTTCTTGCTGCATTTTGAAATTTGTGTTTCTTTGGAGAACCTTTCCCCGAGCGCATCGCGCTCGGAAGCAAGCTCCCAGCAGGGGGAAATCGCTGGCATGTTCAACAAAAAAAGTGTAAAAAAACCAGCGTTTTTGACGGATTCTGAGATCTTATTTTTTTCACTTTTTTTGCCTTGATTTTTAGTCGATTCGGGTATATAATATCTCTGTTTTGTGCGAAAAAAGGAGACTCTTATGCTGAACGACTTGTTGTTTTCCGCCAATGTGATCGTGCCGATTTTTCTGCTGATCATGCTGGGATACGCGCTGACGCGCCTGAAGGTGTGGGATGCACATTTTTTGAAAATTGCAAACGACGTTTGCTTTAAGGCCCTGCTGCCCGTTCTGCTGTTTTACAACGTGGCCAGTGCCAATATTTTTGAGGTTTTTGACGGAAAACTGATCGTCTATGCCTGCCTTTGTGCTTGCGCTTTGTGTGGGCTACTGTTCTTGATCGTTCCGCTGTTCGTAAAGGACAAAAAGCGCCGTGGCGTGATGATTCAGGGCACATTTCGCTCTAATTTTCTGTTGTTCGGCGTGCCGCTTGGCTTGAGCATCGGTGGGGCGGCAGGCTCGGTTCTGGCGGCCGTGGTGGCATCCTTTTACGTGCCCGTGATCAATATGCTTTCGGTCATTTCTCTTTACGTTTTCAGCGATGCCGAAAACAAGAGCCTGAAATCTGCGCTCTTGGGTATTGTCAAAAACCCATTGGTGATCGGCGGAGTTTCGGGCCTTGTATTTTCCTTTATTCGCAATTCCATCGGGTTTGAGATCCTCACCATGCTGGATACCACGCTGTTTAACATCAAGTCTATCGCCACACCGCTTGCGTTCTTGATCCTGGGTGGTGACTTGAAGTTTGGAAGCATGCTGCGAAACGTGAAATACTCGGCGTTTTCGGTGCTGGGCAAAACCGTGCTGATTCCCGCGGTCATGCTGCCGATCTCCGCGCTCTTGGGCTTTGATTCCCTGGAGATGGCGATCCTGCTTGCTGTCTTTGCAACGCCCAATGCGGTCTCCAGCTATGCGATGGCGAGAAATTATGAAGAGGATTATGAGCTGGCGGGTGAGATCATCACGCTCGGCACTCTGATTTCCATTTTTACTATCTTTGTGTTTATTACGGTCACAAAGTATCTTGGATGGATTTGAAAAAGCAAAAAGAGAACCCGTACGGGTTCTCTTTTTGCTTTGGGGGATCTGTACGCAAGCACCGAACAAGCATAAAAAAGGGCACGTAGCGGCAGGATTTGCCGTTACATACCCTTATTCATTGGGGGGATCACTTCCGAAAATCAAATAATCGACCGAAACATTAAAATATCTTGCAAGCTTCACAAGCATTTCCAGATCGGGACTCCGCTTTCCGTTCTCATAGTATGAAAGTGCTTCGCGGCTGATAGACAGATCCATGGCAACCTTGAGTTGGCTATATTTTTTGCGTTTTCGTATCTCTTTTAAGCCCTTCATTTGCATCATAGAAAATCTCCTTATCCTCTTGACTTTATTGTAACGTTTTGTTACAATAAATATGTAACAATTTGTTACTTCTATAAAGGAGATGAAAGGAGATAAAATGAAAAGGCTGAAATTGGTAAATCAAAAAGATGTAGAGGTGACGTATTGGCTGTTTTGCGCCATTTCAATTGTGTTGGCGGTGTTGATTTTTTGCCTTGGGGTAAGTCGCTGTATTCAATTAGGCGAGGCTCTAAAGGAAATTGAAAAAGCGGAAATGGAAAAACTTTGGGAACTGGAACACACCCCTGTTTCAAATGACGTTCGAAAGGAATACGAGGCGATTATCCATGAAACCTTCAAGGAGCAAGAGGATGCGGCGCAGACGCAGATTGTTATAGGTATCACGGTATCTCTTTCTGCAATTTTTGCGGCTTTTGTGTCGTTGAAATGGCTACAGGTATTGTTCGGCTTCTTTTATGACCAAAAACGATGTTTTTTGCAACAGGCTCAAAAGGATGGAAGGAGTCTGTAAAACAGAAGCTTGTGAAAATGCATGTTTGAATGCGCTAAAAACAAAAAAAGGCACACCGCCAACAATGCTGTTGGCGGTGTGCCTTTTTACACATTATTCCAAAATATTCGTGGTGATCTGATCCACACCCCATTTGGCAAGCTGCACGGCTACCGCAGGGTCATCCACGGTCCAGCAATTCACCTTGATGCCGTTTTTGTGGCAGATACGGACCATATCCTTGGTCAAATTCTTGTAGTAGACGTCCAGATCCAGCTTTTGTGCGCAAAGCAGCTCCAGCCAATTTTCGGGGAGCTCCTTGCCGATAAGGAACTGTGCGGATACATCCGGGTGATTGGCGCGCAGCAGCACCAGAGTTTCATAATGGAAGGAGATAAAGGTGGTGTGATCGAGATAATCGGCCGCGGCGATCTCGCAGACAATACGGTCAAGCTCCTGCTCGGAGAAGCTGCTTTTGAGCTCCAGCACGGCGTGCTTTTCGTAGTGCTTGCAGATCGCAATATATTCGGCAAGCGTTGGCAGACAAAGACCGCGGCGGTCCTTTTCTCCCGTATACTTGTTGCACAGCGTGATCTGACGCAGCGTATCAAGGGTGGATTCCTCCACAAGGATGCGGTCGTTTGCCACGCGTTGCGTGTCTGCGTCGTGGATCAGGATGAAATTCCCGTCTCCTGTGCGATGAATGTCGGTTTCGATCCCCCAATAGGAGCGATTGCCCGCCGCGATAAAGGCGGCGCCGGTGTTCTCGCGCTCCAATCCACTGCACCCACGGTGTGCAACCAACAGTGGCTTGTGCTTGAGATCAAGCTTGGTGGTATTCATGCCGTTTTCCCTCCTGTTTCGGGGTTATTTCTTGGGGAAGCTGTCCTTCAGGCCCACAACGCGGTTAAAGGTGTTTTCGTATTTGGTGTCCAGACAATAGTAGCCGTCGCGTACGAACTGGAATTTATCGCCGGGCTTCGCATCGGCCAGCGAGGGCTCGATCTTGGCGTGCTCCACACGCTTGAGCGAGTCGGGATTGAGATAATCGTTGTAGGTCTTGCCCTCGGGCAGATCACCGGGGTTCTCAATCGTGAGCAGATTGTCGTAGAGCATCAGCGTGGTGTCCTTGGCGTACTTGGCGGAGAGCCAATGGATCGTACCCTTGATCTTGCGTCCGTCTGCGGGCATATTGTTGCGCGTTTCGAGATCCGCCGTGCAAAGGATGCGCGCGATCGACCCGTCGGGATTTTTCACGATCTCGTTGCAACGGATGATATACGCGCCCATCAAGCGCACCTCGCCGTCGGGCTTGAGACGGAAGAACTTGGGGGGCGGAACCTCGGCGAAATCGTCGGCATCCACATAGATCTCGCGCGTGAAGGGGAGCTCACGGGTGCCAAGCTCGGGCTTTTGCGGGTGGTTGGGCAATGCAAAGGTCTCCTCGCGCCCCTCGTCGTAGTTGGTGATCTCCACAAGAATCGGGTTCTTGATGGCGATGCGGCGGGGCGCGACCTCTCCCAGCTCGTCACGGATGCAGTGCTCCAGCATGCCGATGTCAACGAGGCTCTCATTCTTGGCAATACCGACCTCGCGCACGAAGCGGAAGATCGAGGCGGGCGTGTAGCCGCGGCGGCGCAGTGCGCAGATGGTGGGCAGGCGCGGATCGTCCCAGCCGTCCACCGTGCCGTTTTCCACCAGCGAGCGCAGATAGCGCTTCGACATCACGGTGTTGGTGATGTTCAGACGCGCAAATTCGCGCTGCTTGGGGCGGGGGTCAAAGCCGCCGACATTGTCCAGCACCCAGTCGTAAAGCGGGCGGTGATTCTCAAATTCCAGCGAGCACAGTGAGTGCGTGATGCCCTCCAGCGCGTCCTGAATGGGATGCGCGTAGTCGTAAAGGGGATAGATGCACCACTTGTCGCCCTGACGGTGGTGCGCGGTGTGCACGATGCGGTAGATCGCGGGATCGCGCATATTGATATTAGGCGATGCCATGTCGATCTTGGCGCGTAAGGTCTTGGCACCGTCGGGGAATTCGCCGCGACGCATGCGCTCAAACAGATCGAGGTTTTCCTCCACCGAGCGGTTGCGGTAGGGGGATTCCACGCCCTTTTCGGTCAGCGTGCCGCGCGTGGCGCGCAGCTCCTCGGCCGAGAGGTCGCACACGTAGGCCTTGCCGTCCTTGATCAGCTTCACGGCAAATTCATAGCACTTGTCAAAGTAGTCCGAGCCGTAGAATACACCGCCCGTGGGAGTTGCGCCCAGCCACGTGAGATCCTCATAGATCGATTCCACGTATTCCACGTCCTCCTTGGCAGGATTGGTGTCGTCGTAGCGCAGGTTGAAAAGTCCGCCGTACTTGCGCGCGGTCTCCACGTTGATATAGATCGCCTTCGCCGAGCCGATGTGCAGATAGCCGTTGGGCTCGGGCGGAAAACGGGTGTGGATTTTTAGGTTGGGATCCTCACGCAGATCCGCGTCAATGATATCGTGAATAAAATTGCTGCCAATGGTTTCTTCCATTTCGTAAAACCTCTCGTTCTTATAGCGTTGCACGCATGGCCTCGATGCGCGCGAGCACGCGCGCCCGACCCAGGATCTGCATGACCGAATACATATCGGGGGAGTTCTGTCTGCCCGTGACTGCCACGCGCAGGAACATACTGACGTCCGCCACGCTGCCGCGGAAGGCGTCGGGATTCTCGCGGTAGGCCTTCATGTCCGAGGCGTAGCCGATCTCCTCGGCAATGGCCTTGATCTTTTCAAACCAGACCGTGCTGTCATCGGCCTCATCGTAGCGCTCGGTAAAGAGCGTCAGTGCCGCTTTGATATCCGCCTTGTCAAAGGCTTCGGGATAAGACTCGGTCACGGTGAACCAGTCGTCAAAGAAGAAGTCCAGATAGGGCTTCACGTCGGCCCACACTGCAAAGTCCTTGCGCGGCTTCTTTCCACCGCGGCCGATCGCGAGGATCGACTTGGTATAGGCCTCGTCGGCGGTCAGGTGCACGTGCAGATCGGCGTCAAATTCGGCGGCGAAATCCACCACCTGCGCGTAGACGGTATCGGCATCCATGCGCGAGATCACGTTCTTGGAAACGTCGCGCAGCTTGGCGGCATCAAACAGCGACCCCGCAGGGTTCATCTTTTTCACGGAGAAGGGGAACTTGTCCACGGGTGCATCGGGGTTGGCGCGCCGCCAGTCCTCAAAATTGGAGTTGAGCACCGTCATGAGGTACTCGTAGACCGACTGCACGGGGAAGCCCGCCGCGCGGTAGTAGGTCAGCGCCAGCTCGGGGTCCTTGCGCTTGGAAAGCTTGCGCTTGGATTCGCCGTCCATCTTCATCAAGGGGCCGATGTGCAGATACTTCGGGGGCTTGAAGCCAAGCGAACGGAACAGCTGCAGGTGGAAGGGGAGCGTGGGTAGCCACTCGTCACCGCGTACCACGTGCGTGGTGCGCATGAGATGGTCGTCCACCGCGTGTGCAAAGTGGTAGGTGGGAATACCATCGGATTTGAGCAGAACGTGGTCAATGTCGTTCTCGGTCAGCTCCAGGTTGCCCTTGATCAGGTCCGTCATGCGGATCTTGTTGGAAAGAGACCCCGTGGAACGGAAGCGCAGCACGTAGGGCGTGCCCTTGTTCAGCTCTGCCTGGATCTCCTCAAGCGACCGATCACGCCAAACTGCCCATTTACCAAAGTACCCGAAGTTGGCCTTTTCGGCCTCCTGACGGGCGTGGATGTCGGAGAGCTCCTGCTCGGTGCAAAAGCACGGATAGGCCTCGCCCTGCAGCACAAGCTGCTTGGCGTAAACGTGGTAGATCTCTACGCGACGGCGCTGGCGGTAGGGGCCGTAGCTGCCCGAATCCCCGTCAATGGTCGCACCCTCGTCAAAAACAATATTGTAGTGCTTGAGCGATTCAATGAGGATCTCCACAGCACCCGGAACCTCGCGCTTGGCGTCGGTATCCTCTACGCGCAAGAACAGCGTGCCGCCCGATTGGTGGCAGAGTCGCTCTGAGGTCAGGCCCTGCACCAGGTTTCCGAGATGCACAAAGCCCGTGGGGCTGGGTGCCATGCGCGAAACGATCGCGCCCTCCTTCAGATCGCGGGGCGGAAAGCGCCCTTCCAGATCCTCGGGTGTGAGCGTGACGTGAGGAAAAAGCAATTGAGCAAGTGCGGTCGTGTCCATAATGCACCTCTTTGTACAAATTTATTAAAAAAGCAGATCCAATGCAGTACCCAGTGTTCCGCCCTCGCCGTGGCCCGGATAAATACGGGTCTTTCGGGGGAGTGCGCGCAGGGCATTTAGTGTGCGGCGCATGGCGGCGCTGTCGCCGCCCCAAAGATCGCAACGCCCGAAGCCCTCGGCAAATACCGTGTCGCCGCTGAAGGCGATGGGCGCATTTGCATCCTCGGTGAGATAAAAGACCGAGCCCGGGGTGTGACCCGGGGTGGCGCGCACGGTAAGCGTGATACTGCCAAACGTCAGCACCTCGCCGTCGAACAGCGTGCGGTCGGGGGTGGGATAGGCGTGATCCTCGCCGAAAAAGAGCGCGTGTGCATTCTTTTTTGCATCGGCAGGGAAGTCACGGTCGGGGGCGGCGAGCAGGAGAGGCACGCCGAAGGCGGTGCGAAGCGCGGCCGCGGTCTCCATATGATCAAAGTGCCCGTGCGTGAGCAGGATCGCGTGCAGTGTCGCGCCTGTTTTTGCAAGCGCGCGCTGTACGGTCTCGGGATCGGCCGTGGCGTCGATCAGCACGGCATCCGTGCCCTTTCGCACGAGATAGCAGTTTGAGGCGAAGCCGCCGGGATACAGATTTTGGATCTCCATGCGGCCATACGCTCCTTTGTTTCATAATTAAATATAGTATACCACATTTTGCACGGCTTGTCTACTGTTTTTGAGAGAAAAAAGGGGCGTTTCCCACACGGCTGTGCAGGAAACGCCCTGAAGCGAAAGCGTTTTATTCGTTGCCGTCACCGGCCTCGTTGCCGTCACCCTCGTCGCCCTCCTCAAGGATGACGAACTCGTCACGAAGGGCGATCTTCCAGTAGCCCTTCTGCTTGGTCTCAGTGAAGTCGGCGTTGCAGAAGAAGCTGCTGTCGGGCTTCGAGATCTTGCTCGAGCGCAGCGATACGTTCTGGTTGTAAACGATCGGGATAGCGGGCATATCGCGCATCAGGATCTCCTCGGCCTCGTGCAAGAGCTTTGCACGCTCCTTGTTCTTCTCGGCGGCGAAGGCCTGCTCGATCTTGGCCTCGTATTCGCCGTTTTGGTAGCCCGTGATGTGGGGCGTCAGCGCGCCGTCCTCGCGGGTCAGATCCGTAGCGTTGCCTGAGAATGCGGTTGCAAAGGGAGCAAGATAGCCGAACGCATCGGGCGAGGTGGCGACCAGATCCAGTGCGATCACCTCAAAGCTGCCCGATTGCAGTGCCTCGCGGTAAGCACTGCGGCTATATCCCGCAGGCTCGGTATAAAACTCGCCCGGCATCTGGGGGTCCTCTACTTGATTCATTACGGGATAGGGCGAGAGCTTGTTGACCTTAACCTTAAAGCCAAGGCCCTCCGAGCCCCATGCTGCGGCGATGAGCTCGGCCATTGCCAGATGCTCCTCGTCGTTTGCATCCACGGTGATCGAGAAGGAGTAAGAGGACGCCTTGATGCCCGCCTCAGAGAGCAGCTTTTGTGCTTGCTCCATGTTGGCGGTGGCGGTGATATAGGATTCGGCCTTCTTGCGGAACGTGGCGTTGCGATCCGCACGGTTGAGAACGGTAAGAGGAACGATGCCATCGGCGGCAGTGGCGTAGACTAGGGCCTTGGCAATATCCTCACGGTTGATGGCAAGCGAGAGTGCCTGGCGCACGTTGGTGTTCGCAAAGAGCCTGACACCCGAATCCGAGCCCGCCTTTTGCACAAAAGCGTTCTGGTTCAGATAGTAGACGTGCGTCGAGGGTGCATCGGTGATCTTGAGCTTCTTGAGAATTTCGGCAAAGGCGGGATCCTCGCGCAGCTCCATCGGAATGCGGCCGAAGTAGTAGAGCGCGCCCTGCTCCTCGCTGTTGAAGAGTCCAAGCTGGTCGGCGATCGGCGTCTTGTAATCGACCACGATGCGGTAGGGCTTCACGCTCTTATCCACGTCGTCCTTATCGCGGTCACGGAAGTAATAACCGTTGCGCTCCAGGATGAAGCCGTCCTTCTCCTCATAATCCATCGAACGCAGCATGAAGGGGCCGCTGCAGATCACGGTGCTGCTCTTTTTGCCCCAGTCGGGGTTGACCTCTACGATGTCGTCACGCAAGGGGTAAAGTGCGGGCGAGCAGAGCGCGAGCAGGAAGGTGTCCAGATCAATGGGACCCTCAAACTGGATCTCCAGCGTCGAGGAGTCCACCACCACAACACCCAGATCGTCAATGGTCATGCCAACCTCGGCCGCTACGATGCGACGTGCGTTCTTGATGTCGTAGAGCAGTGCGGTCGCGGGATGCGAGGTTGCAGAATCAAAGAGCCGACGGAAGGCGAACTGGGCATCGTTGGCGGTGATCTTCACGCCGTCGGACCAGCAGGTCTCCTTGAGGGTCAGGGTGAGGTAATATTTGCCCTCATCCTCGTCCTCTACGTACTCATAATCGTCAACCAGCGCCTTCTTGGGATCGCCGTCCTCATCGGCCTCAAACAGACCCGCAAAGAGCAGGCTGACGATCTGAAGCGTAGCCTCGTTGTCAAAGGCGTTGAGGGGATCGACGTCGTAGATCGGCTCGGTCAAATACATGCGAATGTACGCGCCCTTGTCTTCCTCGTTTTTTGCGCAGGCGGTAAAGCAGAGCAGTACCGAGGCAAAGCAGAGAACAAGAGCGATCACGCGCTTCATCATGTGGTGTACCTCCTTTGGGTAAAGAGCTGTGGATATATGTGTGCACGTATGCGATAATATCTTCTGTATTATAGCATAATCGGGATGCAAATTCAAGCGTTCGGCGCGAGAAAAGAAGAAGGTTTGGGCAATTGCACAATAATTTTTGCGAAAAACATGCAATTTGCACATAGAAAAAAGCAAAAGGGAGACACTAAATTCGCAAAATGTTACAGAACTGAAACCAAGCAAAGGGGGAGGGCGTGTATGGAGGATTTTGCGCGCAGCGATCTGGCCGCCGAATGTGGGGCGGGAACGGAGGGAGAGGGTGTTCGCGTCTCACGCGCCGAGGCGGGCGGATGCGAGATCCTTCGGGTGCAGATCAAAAGCGAGGAGGCGGCCGCGCGCATCCGTAAGCCGCAGGGACGCTATGTGACGGTGGAGTGCGGAAACATCCGTATGCTCGACGAGGTCGAGAGCGAGCGTGTGAGCTGTGCCCTTGCTGTGGAGATCCGCGAAATGGCCGAGCGCATGTGCGGGAGGCGCGTGGGGCAGGGCTTTTCTGTGCTGGTGGCGGGACTTGGAAATGCCGAGATCACGCCCGATGCCGTGGGGCCCGAAACCGTGCGGCGGCTTTCGGTCACGCGCCATTTGCGGCGATTTGACACGGCCCTTTTCTCCACGCTCGGGCTTTGCGAGATCGCGGCGCTCACCCCCGGGGTGCTGGGGCAAACGGGGCTGGAGACCGTGGAGCTTGTGCAGGGAGCGGCAAGATCGGCACAGCCCGATCTTGTGATCGCCGTGGATGCGTTGGCTGCGCGCTCGACCGATCGCCTTGCCGCCACCGTTCAGCTCTCGGATACGGGGATTCATCCGGGCTCTGGCATCGGCAATGCGCGCCGCGCCCTCAACCGCGAGACCGTGGGTGTGCCCGTGATGGCGATTGGCGTGCCGACGGTGGTGGATTCCGCTACGTTGGCGGCCGATCTGCTCGCGCGTGCGGGGCATACCGAGCCCGATGAGGCTCTGCGCGCCGAGCTGGAAAACGGGCGCAGCTTTTTCGTTGCGCCAAAGGAGATCGACCTGCTGGTCTCCTCGGTGGGCGTCTTGCTTGCCGCCGCACTGGAAAAGGCGTTTACTGTTTAATAAAAAAGCCGCGAAACGGATACCGTTCGCGGCTTTTTGCTCAAACATGGTGGCTTCCACTTGGCTCCCTTGTGAAAAGGGAGGCATTGGTACATATTTTGTATGTAGCATGCGCTATGATTGGCAAGCGGCTTATATATCATTTCGCACGGCCTCATTTGCACAGGTGTAATTTGCGCACGCATTTTTGCGTGTAAAAATGCGGTGTTTTCTTCTTTGCAAAATTTCTGTAAAATAGATGCAAGGGGAGTGATGAGATGTTTGAGGTGAAAAAGACGGAGCACATAAATAAAACCTTTCGCATTCCACTCGATCTGGTGCGAGAGCTGGAGCAGCTTGCACAGGCAGAAAACGTTTCGTTGAATAACCTCGTTGTACAATGCTGTGAATATGCGCTTCAAAGAAGCGGCAAAAGCGATTGTCTGCGAAAGGACGGGAACGGGAAATGAAAACAGTAAACTTGGACAAACTTTGCAGGATCGTGATCCCCGTTGAATATCGCAAGGCCTTGCAGATTGACGCAGGCTCTGCGTTGACGGTGTGCATGGAAAAAGGAGCAATCGTTATTCGTCCCACGAGTGCGAGCTGCAGGATTTGTGGCGGAAAGGCAGTGGCAGATGCTTCGTTACCCCTGTGCCGCGCTTGTATTGCACAGGTAAAGAAAATATAAAAAGGGCTATCACATTTATGCTTCGGAATTGCACAATGTGCCTTCCCTTGTGAGGGAAGGGGGACCGCGTTAGCGGTGGATGAGTAGTAATTTGCGTTACGAACACCTCATCCGTCTCGCTTCGCGAGCCACCTTCTCCCACCGGAGAAGGCTATTTTTATGCAACTTTGCTTGAATGCGATGGCCCCTTTTGTTCTCACTTCTGCAAGGATCTCACAAATTTTTCCATGCGCGCCAGCGCCTCGGTGATGTGCTTGACCGAGTAGGCATACGAGATGCGCGCAAAGCCCTCGCCACTCTCACCGAAGGCGGTTCCGGGCACAATGGCACAGCGCTGCTCGTAGAGCAATCGGTTGCAGAACTCCTCGCTGGAAAGACCGAATTTGCGGATGTCGGGATAGATGTAGAACGCACCTTCGGGCTCAAAGGAATCAATGCCGATGCGTAGCAGCCCCTCGTAAATGTAGCGGCGTCTGCGGTCGTATTCCTCCACCATCATCTTGATGTCGTCGTCACCATTTCGCAGTGCCTCCACGGCGGCCAGCTGGCTGGTGGTGGGGGAGCACATGATGGCGTATTGGTGGATCTTGAGCATCTGCTCGGTGATGGGCATGGGCGCGGCCAAAAAGCCCAGACGCCAGCCCGTCATGGCATAGGCCTTGGAAAAGCCGTTGACGATAATAGTACGTTCCTGCATGCCCTCGATCGCGGCGATCGAGGTGTGGTTACGGCCGTAGGTCATCTCGGCGTAGATCTCATCGGCCAAGATCACGATGTTGCTGTCGCGCAGGATGGCGGCCAGCTCCTCCAGCTCCTCGCGCGTGAGGATCGCACCCGTGGGGTTGTTCGGGAAGGGGAGCACCAGCATCTTGGTGCGCGGCGTAATGGCGGCCTTGAGAGCCGCAGGCGTGAGCTTGAATTTCTCCTCAAATTTGGTCTCTACGATCACGGGAACGCCCTGCATCATGCGCACGATGGGATCGTAGCACACGAACGAGGGCGTCGGGATGATGACCTCATCTCCCGGCTCCACCACGGCGCGGATGGCAAGGTCAATGGCCTCACTGCCACCCACGGTCACAATGGTCTGCTCAGGCGCGTAGGAAAGGCCGAAGCGGCGCTTGAGATAACGGGAGATCTCCTGCCGCAGCTTGGGCGTGCCTGCGTTGCCCGTGTAGTAGGTCTTGCCCTTTTGCAAGCTTTCGATGCCTGCCTCACGGATGTGCCACGGGGTCACGAAATCGGGCTGACCCACCGTGAGACCTACCACGTCCTTCATGGACGGGTCGTTGAGCAGATCAAAGAATTTTCGAATGCCCGATTTCTTTAGATCCACCACGGTCTTGGAAAGTACGGAATTATAGTCGATCATCAGTTGCAGTTTCCTCTCTCGTCGACCTCTACCGTGCCGTAGATCACACCCTTGTCCTTGTACTTGCGCAGGACGAAGTGTGTGGCGGTGGAGATGACGTCCTCAATGGTTGCCAGCTTCTGTGCCACGAAATAGGCAACCTCCTTCATGGTCTTGCCCTCGATGAGCACGGCAAGATCGTAGCCGCCCGACATCAGGTACAGATTCTGCACCTCGGGGTAGTTGTAGATGCGCTCGGCCACGCGGTCGAAGCCGCGGTCGCGCTGGGGGGTGATCTTGACCTCGATCAGAGCCGTCACGTACTCGCGGTCGGTCTTATCCCAGTCGATCATGGTCTTGTAGCCCAGGATCACGCCGTCCTGCTCGTATTGCTCGATGATCCTTTTGATATCGCCCTCCTCCTTCTTGCACATGACGGCAAGCTGCTCGGGCGTAAGGGTCGCATTGTCCTCTAAAAGCTTGAGAATGGTATCCATAGCGTTTCTCCTTAATCTTTCGTAATTTTCGCAATAATGTTGTCGTAGGTGAGGCCGTATTTCTCGGCAATGTCGCGCGCGTAGCTCTTTCCGTCGGGCTTGGTGCGCAGGATACGGAAGGAGCGACGCCCCTCGCCCTCAATGCCTGCGACCAGCGTGTCGATCGGCACGCCGCCAACGGGTGCGGTGCGTGCGTTGATGTGGTCGATCTCGGCGGCCAGCTCGTGCAGGTGCGTGGAGAAGATACAATGGCAACCCACACGCGAGAGCCCTGCCAGCACCTCGGCGGCGATATAGGATGCCTCAAACGAGCCCGTCGAGGAGAGCGATTCGTCCAAAAGAACCAGGCTCTTGTCGGTGATCGCATCGAAGATCTCGCCAAGGCGTGCACACTCCTCACCCAGACGCCCCTTGTCAATGGTGTCGTCCGCGCCTGTGGGGAAGTGGGTGTGGATGCCGTCCACGGGGCTGATGACTGCGTGATCGGCGGGGACAAAGAGCCCGAGCTGTGCCATAGCCTGGCAAAGCCCCACGGCGCAGGTGATGACCGATTTGCCGCCGCGGTTGGGGCCCGTGAGCACAAAGATCGCGGCCTGCTCGTCAAAGGCCAGATCGTTGGTGACGATCGGCTCGTCGATCTTGAGCGCCACTGCGGGATTGTAGAGCGCCTCGGCGCGGAATACGCGCGCGTCGGCAGGTGCGATCTCGGGCGCCGAGATGCGGTTGCCCTTGACCTGCAGGGCGCGCAGGAGATTGGTGCCCTTCACCAAGAACTCAAATTCGGGCAAGAGTGCGAGCAAAAACTCGGTGTTCTCCAGCACGTAGGTCTGCACGATCTTTTTCCAGGAGCGCAGGGATTGACGGTAGACCGCGTGAATGGCCGAATGGAAGGCGAGCGAGAGTGCGGTCTTCTGGTTCTCGCTTTGCTTTTTACCGAAGGGGACGAGGTCGGCGATGCAGGTGTAGCCGTCCTCCTTGGTGTTCAAGCGCAGGATCTTTTGCAGCGTGTCACCCGAACGGAAGGACCCGGGGTTGATCGAGAGCACGCCCGCCTCACGGGGGCGCAGCTGCGCGTCCAGGTTGACGCCGATGGTCACGCTCTTGATCTCGCGCACGCGGTTGGTCAGCTCCGCCAGACGCTGGTTGAGCTCGGCATAGTAGTCGCTTTCCACAAGCTCCGTGATGAGCGCCGAAAGGCGACGGAAGGCCTCGCTTCGGTAGTTGGGCTTGTCGCGGCAGATGCCGTTGTAGAGCACGTCAATGCTCGAAATATAGAGCTCGATCTCGGTCATGCTGGAGAGATAGTCGTCGGTGTCACCGCTTTCCTCCTCGAGCCGCCGCAGCTCCGTGATGTCGAACAAAACGGGGATGAGGCGATCCAGCGTGCGCCCGATGTTGGCATGCGCCAGCAGATCGGCAAAGACCTCCTGACGGTAGCGGATGACCGCAGGATCTGCGGTCACAAATTCGCTGATGCTCGCACCCGAGAGGGGCAAAACCTCCGAGAGGCCCAGCTCCTCAAGCGTAAATTCGTCGATCGCAGGGGAATCCTCACCCGCGAAATGCGCGCGGCGCGTCTCGCCGTCGGGATAGAGCAGGCTGAAATCCTTGAAATCAAATTCTGCCATGGATAAGCTCCTTTGGGGATTTTAGATGGGAAGCGTGAGCAGGCCCTGTGCCGTGGGCACGGCAAGCTCGGTAAAGCCGCATTCGGTGAGAATACGGGCCGCGTGATCAAAATGGCGTGCAACCGCGTCGGGGGCGTGCCCGTCCGAGCCGAGCGAGACGAGCCGTCCGCCGCAGCGTCGGTAGAGTGCGAGAAGCTCCTTAGTGGGCATTGGCTCGCCCTCGCCGTCGGGGCGCATGGTGGAGGTGTTGAGCTCCAGCGCGATGCCCTTATTGATCATTTTTTCAAACAGTGCGCGGATGCGGGGGATAAAGGGGATGAAATCCAGTTCCTTGCCTGCCCTCCGCACGTAGCGGTGCACGTAGGTGATGTGTGTCAGCACCTGAATACCCGGGAAATCAAGCATCGCATCGTATTCCGCGAGCACGCGGTCGAAGTATGCCGCAATGGCGTCGCTTGTCATGCCCTTGAAATCGAAAAAGTAAAAATCCCGCTCGCCCTCCAGATTGTGCAGTGAGCCCAGCACGATGTCGTAGGGGTGGCGCTCCAGTACCGCGCGTGCCGCCTCGGGGCGGTGATGCGCTTGCCCCAGCTCAAGCCCTGCGAGGAGTGTGAGCCGATCGGCATAGATCTTTTTTGCCTCGGTGATCGCCGCAAAGGCCGCATCGCGGTCCAGGGGGTGGTAGATGCCGTCCAGCTCGCCATCGATGTCGCAGTGGTCGGTGATGGCTAAATGCGTGAGCCCTGCGGCAATTGCAGCCTCGCACATGGCGGCAACGGTGGCTGAGGGGGCGCCGTCAAAGGAATATAAGCTGTGCGTGTGAAGATCTGCGCGCATATAGGACTCCTTGTTGGAATAGATAATTCAGTATAACATATTTCGCGCGAAAAAGCAAATATTTTTTGCAGGGGCTTGTGCGGCGTGTGCTTTTGTGGTAAAATATAGGCGAATCAATCACACGGAGGACAAATATGAAGCCCTTTCTGGATGCCGATTTTCTGCTGACGACCGAGACGTCCAAGCGCCTGTATCATGCGGTGGCCGCCAAGCAGCCCATCATTGATTATCACTGTCATCTTTCGCCCCGTGAGATCGCCGAGGATAAGCGCTATGCGAACATCACTGAGATCTGGCTCTACGGCGACCACTACAAGTGGCGCGCCATGCGCGCGTGCGGCGTGGATGAGAAATTCATCACGGGTGACGCGTCGGACTATGAAAAGTTCCGCGCATACGCGTCCTGCATGCCGCGCCTGATCGGCAATCCGCTTTACCATTGGAGCCATCTGGAGCTGCGCCGCTATTTTGACTGCGACCTCATACTCAACGAGGAGAATGCCGACGCGATCTGGGAGCTGACCGCCGCGCGTCTGGCCGAGCCCGACATGAGCGCACGCGCACTCATCGCGCGCTCCAACGTTGAGGTGATCGGCACCACCGACGATCCCTGTGATTCGCTCGAATATCATTTCGCACTCAAAAACGAAAATTTCTCTACCCGTGTGGCGCCCTCCTTCCGTCCCGACAAGGGGCTTGCCGCGGCGCGCCGTGGCTACCGCGACTACATTCGCGCACTGGGCGAGGCCAACGGCGTGGAGATCACGGATCTGGATTCGCTTTGCGCCGCATACACCGTCGCGCTGGATCGCTTTGAGGCGGCAGGTTGCCGCGCCTCCGACCACGGTATGGACGATCTGGTGCGCTTCGCAAAGCCCGATCCCTATCACGCAAACGAGATCTTCCGGCGTGCGCTTGCAAGCGACGGAGAGGGCATTACCGAAGAGGAGCTGGCACTGTTCCAGACCCAGATGATGCGCTTCTTCGGCCGCGAATACGTGCGCCGCGGCATAGTGATGCAGATCCACTTCGGCGTACTGCGCAATCCCAATTCCGCTATGCTGCGCCGTCTCGGCCCCGATGCGGGCTTTGACGTGATCCACGGGCAGAACTGTATTGCACAGCTCGCACAGCTGCTCAATTATCTGGACAGCGAGCAGGCGTTGCCGCGCACCGTTCTGTATTCGATCCACGACACCGATAACGATGCCGTGGCCGTGCTGTGCGGAGCATTCAGCACCTCCCCGGACGGCGAGCCCCGCGTCCTGCAGGGCAGTGCGTGGTGGTTCAACGACCGCATTGACGGCATGCGTGCCCAGATGCGCTCCTTCGCGGGGCTTTCGGCGCTTGGAAAATTCCTCGGCATGCTGACCGACTCGCGTAGCTTCCTTTCCTATCCGCGTCACGAGTATTTCCGCCGCATTTTGTGCGGTTTAGTGGGCGAATGGGTCGAGAACGGCGAATTTCCCGCCGATGAAAAGGCACTCAAAGAGCTGGTCGCCGATATTTGCTACAACAACGCAAAGCGTTATTTCCGCTTCTGAGTATTGCACCAAACGAAACAGGCCGCGGCATTGCCGCGGCCCGTTTTTCATTTGCTCCCAAACGGAGATCGTTATTCGCCAATGTCAAAAAATTTCACAGGCTTTACGGCGCTCCCGTCGGGGTACTCGCGCACCTCGCCGAGCGCAAAAAAGCTGCCGTCCGCGCCGCACATCCGCACACGCGTGCCTTCGGCATGCTCGGTGCCGATCTTTTTTTGGTAGATCTCACAGCCGCTGCGCGCCAATTTTTCATAAAAGGCAGGCAGGGGAAGGGTGGGGAGATCCGCAAACAGCGACTCGGTGGGGATCAGCAGACCCGCACGCGCGCTGTCATCCTTTGTCTCCAATTCCTCAAGTGTGTGACAATCCTTCAGCGCAAAGCCGCCCGTTTCGGTGCGGCGCAGCTCCGCCATCACGCCCCCGCAGCCAAGGGTCTTGCCGATATCGGCGCAGAGCGTGCGGATATACGTCCCCGCCGAGCATGCGATCTCCAGCACGTAGTGCGCAGGGTCGTCCGTGGGGGTGCAAACGAGAGAATGTATCGTAACGGGGCGACTTTTACGCTCGATCTCCACGCCGCGGCGTGCCAGATCCACCAGCTTTTGCCCCCCGACCTTGAGCGCACTGTACATCGGCGGCACCTGATCGTACGTGCCGACAAAGCGCGCCGCGGCCTCGTATACCGCTTCACGGGGCGGAATATCGGCACTTTCCGTGAGGATCGTACCCGTTACGTCCTCGGTGTCGGTGGTGCGGCCAAGCAAAAGCTCGGCGCGGTATTTTTTGCGATCGCTCACCAGATATTCCGCCGCCTTTGCGGCACGGCCGATCAGCACCACCAAAACGCCCGTGGCGAGGGGGTCAAGTGTGCCCGTGTGACCCACGCGGCGCGTGTGATAGAGTCGCCGTATGCGCCCCACGACGTCGTGTGAGGTCAGCCCCTTTGGCTTGTCGATCAGCAGAACACCGCAGGGCTCTTTCGTTGCTTGATTCATCATCAAATGTATACGTCCTTTGCGGCGTGCTTGGGTACATAATGCACCCCCGCCCCGTCGCGGTAATAGTCCAGCACTCCGTCCACGGCCTCGGTCAAGACTGCTGTCTCTGCCGGCTTGCCCAGCGCGATCGCCAGCACGGGCGTGTAGCGCTCCGAAATGCCAAAATCCGCGCACAGGCGTGCGGAGTCAAAGCTGGCGAGCATACAGCCGCCAAAGCCCCGCTCGACAGCACCCAGCAGAATGGTCTGCGCGGCGATCCCCACGTCCTTGAGTGCAAGAGTGTCGGGGCTGCCCGCCTCACGGTCGGTGAACATCAGAATAAAGCCCGTTGGCTTGCCGCCCTCGGGCGGAAGCGGGATGCCCAGCTTGGCGGCAAAGCGGCAGTTGCCCAGCATCGTGGCAATATCCTGCGCCGAGGAGAGGATGCGATAGCGCAGGGGCTGGCGGTTCAGCCCCGAGGGTGTGCGGCGCGCAAGATCGATCAGCTCGCGCATGGTATCCGCGCCGATCGGCGCGCTTTCGTCGAACGCGCGGTAGCTGCGGTTGCGGATCACCAGAGATTCCAGCATAAAAAGCCTCCTTAAAAATGCACCGTTGCGGCGTGAATGGGAAAGCCCTTTTCGGAAAAGTTCTTTTCGTACTCGGTCATCACGTTGCCCTCGTTCAAGGGACTGTTGTGCAGATCGCGGGTCACGTCCGTGACGGTAAGACCCATCTCGGCGAATTGCTCCAGCGAGAAATCAAACAGCCCAACATTGTCGGTCTTGAAACGCAGAACACCGCCCTTTTTGAGTACCGTTTGGTATCTTTCGAGAAACAGACGGTGCGTCAGCCGCCGCTTGGCGTGCCCCGCCTTGGGCCACGGATCGCTGAAGTTGAGGTACAGGCAGTCCACGCTGTGGGGCGGGAGCCATTCGGTCAGATTTTCGGCGTTGCCGATCAGAAACCGCAGATTGTCGGGGCGCTCGTCACGGCAGCGCTCGGCCTTTTCCAGCGCCAGGCACGCCACGTCGGGCACGCGCTCCATCGCGATGAGGTTGATCTCGGGGTGCGCTGCGGCCGTGCCGCAGGCAAAGCTGCCCTTGCCGCACCCGATCTCCAGATGCAGCGCTCGCGCCGTGGGGAAGGGTGCTTGCGGATCGTTTTTGAGCACCGTGGGGTCACCAATGAGCAGATGCGCACAGGCGGCGATCCGTTCCGCACCGTGCTTTTTCTTGCGCGCGCGCATCAGACGTTAAAGCGGAAGACCACAATGTCTCCGTCCTGCATCACATATTCCTTGCCCTCGCTGCGCAAAAGGCCTGCCTCCTTGACGCCGTTCATCGAGCCGATGCGCACAAGGTCGTCATAGGCCACGATCTCGGCGCGGATAAAGCCGCGCTCAAAATCGCTGTGGATCTTGCCCGCCGCCCCGGGGGCCTTCGTGCCCTTGGTGATGGTCCAGGCGCGGACCTCCTTGGGGCCTGCGGTGAGAAAGCTGATCAGCCCGAGCAGTGCGTAGCTTGCCTTGATCAGACGGTCCAGACCGCTTTCGGGAATGCCCAGATCCTCCAAAAACGCCTGCTTCTCCTCACCTGACAGCTCGGCGATCTCGGCCTCGATCTGCGCGCAAACGGGCAGAAGTCCTGCGCCCTCGCTCTCGGCAAAGGCCTTGACCGCGCAATAAAGCGGATTGCTCTCGGGCTCGGCGCCGATCTCGTCCTCGCTCACGTTTGCCACGTAGATGATGGGCTTCATGGTAAGCAAGGGAGTCTCCGAGAGCAGCACGCGCTCGTCGTCGGAAAGCTCCACGGTGCGTGCCGAGCGCCCCTCGCCGAGGGCATCCAGCACGCGCTCCAGCATGGCAAGCTCACCCGCGAGCGTTTTGTCACCCTTCATGGCCTTTTTCACGCGGTCGATGCGGCGCTCAATGAGCTCCATGTCCGAGAAAATGAGCTCCATGTTGATGGTCTCCAGATCGCGCATCGGATCAACGGCACCGTCCACGTGGATGATATTGTCGTCCTCAAAGCAGCGCACCACGTGAATGATGGCATCCACCTCGCGGATGTGAGAGAGGAATTTGTTGCCAAGGCCCTCACCCTTGGATGCGCCGCGCACCAGACCCGCAATGTCGACAAATTCGATCACGGCAGGGGTGTACTTTTCGGGCGCGTACATCTCGGCCAGATAGTCCATACGTGCGTCGGGCACGGGCACCACGCCCACGTTGGGCTCAATGGTGCAAAAGGGATAGTTGGCGGATTCGGCACCTGCGTTGGTCAGCGCGTTAAAGAGCGTGCTTTTGCCCACGTTCGGCAGTCCTACGATACCCAGTTTCATTTGCTTTCTCCTTGTTGACAAAACCGCGCTGCCACGGCAACGCATAATTAAATACATTATAGCGCATTTTTTGCTGTTTGGCAAGCAAAAGCGCAAAATTTGCCGTTTGCACAAAAAAAGCCGACGGACGGCAGGTAAAAATAGACTTTTTTTCAAAAAACCCTTTTCAAATTGAAAATCTTATGTTATAATATAATGCAAGTGTTTTATGCACCGCGCGAATGTACCGTGCTCGGCACGTTGCAAAAAGGAACTCCAAGGAGGAAGCCCATGATCGGAACCAAGCTGCTTGTTGTGGATGACGATGCGAATATCTGTGATATTTTGAAAACATACTTTGAGAAGGAAGGGTACGAGGTGCTCACCGTTTCGGACGGTGTGGAGGGTGTTGCCGCCTTCCGTTCCTTTTCGCCCGACCTGGTGCTTTTGGATATCATGCTTCCTAAAATGGACGGCCAGCAGGTCCTTGCGGAGATCCGCAAGGAGTCGGCAAAGCCCGTGATCATGGTCACGGCAAAGGGCGAGGTGTTTGATAAGGTGCTGGGCCTTGAAATGGGTGCGGACGATTTTGTGGTGAAGCCCTTTGATATGAAGGAGCTGAGCGCCCGCATCAAGGCGGTGCTGCGCCGCTATCAGTCGCACACCCATCAGGATGACAGCGACGTGATCCGATTTGAAAACTTCGAGATCAGCCAGGATAGGTTCGAGCTCAAGCTTCGCGGCAAGAAGATCGACATCCCCCCAAAGGAGCTGCAGCTCTTGTACTGCCTTGCGTCCAATCCCAACCGTGTGTTCAGCCGCGAGCAGCTGCTCGAGCACGTATGGGACTTCGCGTTTTTGGGCGATTCTCGCACCGTGGACGTACATATCAAGCGTCTGCGCGAAAAGCTGGAGGGCGTTTCGGATAAGTGGTGCCTGAAGACCGTGTGGGGCATTGGCTACAAATTTGAGCTTTACAATTGATGCTCGCGATGCCGTCGCAATCACCGTTGCGGCGGCATCTGCATTCCGAAATGAATGGGAGTGACGACGGCTATGTTCAAAAGCGTATTTGCCAAATATATCGTCGGTATCATGAGCATCATTTTTATTAGCTTCTTGATCCTGGTGCTCATCATCACGGGCATGGTCAACAGCTATGCCGTGGATGCCAAGGAGGCACAGCTCTCCAATGCGGCGCACGGTGCCGCGGAATTCCTGGAGGCGCGCACCAAAAGCGTCTCATTCGAGAGCTTTTCGGATATCATCCATGAGGATCAGGCTGACGTCGACCGCATGCTGCGCACGCTCTCGGCGGCGGGTGAGGATATCACGATCCTGCTGGTGGAAAACAGCGGCGAGGTGGTGTGTATGGTGTCGGACGGCACGGTTCGCGGCGGCGATGCCACGGTCCCTCGCAGCGTGATGGACGAGGTCAATAACGGCATCGAGCTCTCGGAGTTCCGTATGCTGGAGGGCGTGTTTGACGAACGGCACATGTTCTATGCCGTGCCTGTGTTTACAAGAGAGGATTACGTGTGCGGCACGATCTTTGCCTGTACCCCCTCGGCTACGCTGGATGAGCTGCTCAGCCTGATGATCAATACGGTCATTATCGGGTCTCTTTGGGTCATGCTGGCGGCGCTGATTGCCGTGTATTTTATCACCGATCGCGTCATCAGCCCTCTGAAGAGCATGAGTCATATGGCAAAATCCTTTGCCGCGGGTGATTTTGAGGTGCGCGCGCCCGTGCGCGGGCGCGACGAGGTTGCAGAGCTCGCGGTTGCGTTCAATAATATGGCAGAGTCGATCTCGCATTTGGAGGTCATGCGCAATACCTTCATGGCGAATGTCTCACACGACCTGCGCACACCGATGACGACTATTTCGGGCTTTATCGACAATATTCTGTCGGGCGCGATCCCACCCGAGAAGCGCGACTATTATCTGGGGCTGATCCGTACCGAGGTACAGCGCCTTGCGCGGCTGGTGTCCTCGCTTTTGGATATTTCGCGCATTCAGGCGGGAGATCGCAAGTTTGATTTCAAGCCCTTTGATATTTGTGAAATGGCTCGCCGTATCCTGATTTCCTTTGAGGCAAAGATCGACGCAAAGCGCTTGGATGTCTCGTTTGAATGCGACAGGGAGCGCATCACGGTGCTGGCCGATCACGATGCGATCTATCAGATTCTGTATAACATCTGCGACAATGCGGTAAAATTTTCGCGTGAGGGTGGGCGGCTGGCGCTTTCCTTGCACGAGGGTAAGGGCCGCGTGACGGTTTGTGTGTTCAACGAGGGAGAGGGGATCGCTGCGGCGGACCTGCCCTTTGTGTTCGAGCGCTTTTATAAGGGCGATAAAAGTCGCGGCCTTGACAAGAGCGGCGTGGGACTGGGCCTGTTTATTTCCAAGACCATTATGGATGCCCACCGCGAACGGATCTGGGTGGAGAGTGAACAGGGCAAGAGCTGTGCCTTCTATTTCACGCTCGCTCTGTCCGAGCCCAACTGATAAGCAAGAGAGGAGTTTCCATGGAAGAGGAAAAGTTCCCGCACGGGCAGGAGTCGGATCCCGAGGACTGCGAAAAGCAGGGGAGGGAAGCCCCTGTGCCCGTACCGCAGGAGAATGCCGACGGGGATACGGTTGCATCCGCCAAGGAGGCCTGTGCGCCCAAAGACCCGCCTGCACCCATCGGATGGGAGTTTGGCGAGCGGCAAGCGCAGCCCCGTCCGCTTGCAAAGCGGAAGTTCTTTTTGATGTTCGGCGCCGTGTTCGGCGTCTGTGCTCTTTTGCTGGTATTGACGCTTTGGCTCGGCGATACGGGCTTTAAGATCGTCAAGACCGTACAGCACGAGCGCACGGTCTACGTCAACCGTGACGGTGAGATCACAGGCACGCTCTCGCAAAGCGAGGTGGCCGAGAAGGTGCGCCTTTCCACGGTTTCGGTGTCTGCACGCTCCGCGCAGGCCACGAGCGTCGGCTCGGGCTTCGTCTGGTCGGCAGACGGTTATATCTGCACCAATTACCATGTCATCGAGGGCATGGATACGATACAGGTCATTCTTGCGGACGGCCGCGTGTTCGATGCCACGGTGCGCGGCTTTGATGCTGCGGCGGATCTGGCAGTGCTCAAGATCGCGGCCGCCGACCTGGTGCCCGTTACGGTGGGCGTGTCCGCAACGCTTCTCGTGGGTGAGAGTGTGGTTGCGGTCGGCACGCCCGCACAGCTCAGCTTTGCGGGAACGGCCACCTTTGGCAAGGTCTCTGCCACCAATCGCCTTGTGCCATTGACCGACACCAATGGCTCGGTGGAAAAGAAAATGACGCTGATTCAGACCGATGCCAGCGTGAATCCCGGCAATTCGGGCGGGCCGCTTGCCAATATGAACGGCGAGCTCGTGGGTATTGTGGTCATGAAGATCAGTGGATCAAACTACGACGGTATGGGCTTTGCCATTCCGATCGATGCGGCGAGGCCGATCATTGCATTGCTTGTCGCAACAGGGAGCTTCACAGGCGAGAGCCTTGTGGCCGAGGGGGCTTCGACCATCGGCGTATACGGACATGGCGCCGAGGGCGGCTATTGGTACTCCGATGAGCCCGATTCCGCCACGGGTGCAACCTTGCGCTCCGAGAGCGCGCGTGAGGGATATCATTACGTTGCGCAAAGCGGCGTATACGTGCTGGAGGTCAACGGCGCGCAGGCAAACGGAAGGCTGCGAAACGGCGATATTATTCTTGCCGTGAACGGACTTTGCGTGACGACCACGCCCGAGCTGATCCTGGCTGTGAACCGCTACTACGCGGGTGAAACGGTGACGCTTACGGTTCTGCGCGACAGCGGCGTGGGGTCAAGCGGCTTTGAGACCGCTGTGACGGTCACGTTGGCCGAGCGCGATATAACTTGAGAGTAACGGGGCGCATGCGTTGCGTCCCCCTGTAATGAATTGTTTTGAAAGGAGCATTGCATGATTTCGTTTCTGGATCCGTTGCGCTGCTTAACCGCCGATAACGTGCTTTGGGTCACGTTGTTTCGGCTGGGGGTCGCCACCTTCTGCGGTGGCTGTATTGGATTGGAGCGCGGAAAAAAGCGCCGTCCTGCGGGCTTTCGCACGCACATGCTGGTCTGCATCGGCGCAGCACTGGCCATGCTGATCAGCCAGTATCTGACCATGATGACCACGACCTACTGGTCGAGCATTGTGGAAAATGCGGGGAGCACCGACGTGGCGCGTCTTGGTGCACAGGTCATCAACGGCATCGGCTTCCTTGGCGCGGGCACGATCATTGTTACGGGCCAACAGGAGGTCAAGGGACTCACCACCGCGGCAGGGCTTTGGGCGTCGGCCTGTATGGGCCTTTGCATCGGCGCGGGCTTCGTGGAGGGTGCGCTGTTTGGCGGATTGCTGATCATTTTGGCCATCGTGGTGCTCAGCCGCGTGGAGCACTGGATCCTCGCGCATGCGCGCAATATCAATTTCTATGTGGAGTTTTCGCATGTCGATGATCTGGGTTCGATCATCACTGCCGTGAAGGCCGAAAATATCCGTATTTTTGACGTGGAGCTTCATAAGAAGAAGCCAACCGTCGCAAGCACGAGCGATACGCCGGGGGCGCTGTTCTCGGTTCGCTTGCCCAAGCACATGCCGCACACCAAGCTCATGGCCTTGCTTGCGGGCATTGATAACGTTCGTTCGATCGAAGAATTGTAAGGGGGGCGAGGAGATATGCAAGAATTTTTGGATATGGTGCGATTTACGCACGAATTTCATATGGGGGGCGCATTTGTTCGAATGCTTCTTGCTGTGATCTGTGGCGGCATTATCGGCCTTGAGCGTGAGCACAAGCGCCGCCCTGCGGGCTTCCGCACACACATTCTCATTTGCCTTGGCGCATCCATGACGATGCTGACCAGCCAGTATATCTACATCGGTCTTGGGCAGTTCACCGATCTTGCGCGTCTTGGTGCGCAGGTGATCGCGGGCATCGGCTTTATCGGCGCGGGCACGATCATCGTCACCAAGCGTCGACAGGTCAAGGGCTTGACCACGGCGGCGGGTCTTTGGGCATCGGCCATTGTCGGCCTTGCGATCGGTGCAGGCTTCGTAGAGGCGGCTTTGATCGCCACAGCCCTGATGCTGATTGTGGAGCTGCTGCTCTCTCGCCTGGAGTGGTTTATTATGTCCACCGCGCGGAGCATCAATTTGTACATCGAATATCGCGATGCCGAGGCACTCTCGCAAATGACGCAGTTTATGAGCGAGCGCCGCGTGCAGGTGAATGATCTGCAGATCACCAAATCGGGTGCGGACTCACAGAACCCGTGCGTGATCTTCTCACTGGAGATGCCGCGCAATCTGGGGCACGACAGCCTCATGACTCTGCTTGCTAAGCTGGACGGTGTCATTTCGGTCGAGGAGCTTTGATTGTGAAAGAACAAAGCAGAGGACAGATTTTCTGCCCTCTGCTTTTGTTATACATCCTCGTCCGCGCGGTATTCTGCAATATCCGGGAGCGTGCATTTCAGAATACGGCACAAGGAATTCAGGGTGTAAGAGCTGACGTTTTCGTTCTTGCGCAGACGGTCCAGCTGCCCCGTGCTGAAGCCGTATTCCTTGATGAGTCGATACTGAGAGATACCGCGTGCTCGCATGGTCTCCCATAGTTTATCAAATACAATCATACCCATGTCCTCCGATTTCACTATAAAACAATGTCAGCATCTTGACAATTGCCCATATTCGGGCTATAATAAAGGAGTATAGCCTGATTGTGGACTGTATAGAAGGAGGAAATGAAATGAAAATAAAATATCTGCTGGTTATATTGTCGCTTATACTGGCGTGCGGATGTATTTTCGCGTCATGTGACGAGACCCCGCCGGACGATCAACCTGCACACGAGCATGCCTATGGAGGGTGGATCGAAACCAAGGCTCCTTCGTGCGGCAAGAAAGGAACGAGCACGCGCACATGTGCCTGCGGTGCGACCGAGAACAAGTCGATTCCCGCAACAGGCGCGCATGCCTATAACACGAGCAACGTGTGCACGGTATGCGAAACGGCACTGGAATATACGCCCGGGCTGTCCTATACGCGTATCAACGGTGAAGATGCCTATGCGCTTAGCGGAATGGGCCTCTCTACAGCAACTGATGTCGTGGTGCCGTACTTTTATATGGGACTTCCTGTAATGGGTGTTGCAAACGGAGCACTGAAAAACGAGAGTGATATCATCAGCGTTACGTTGCCTCCGTTTGTTCGCTCGATCGGTGCAGAAGCCTTTTATATGTGTACCTCTTTGCAGGAAATCGCGATTCCAAATACCGTTACGGAAATTGGAGCAAATGCGTTTTTCTGTTGTATATCCTTGAAGCAGGTAACGATTCCATCCTTAGTGGAGTCTGTTGGCGCGCAAGCGTTTTTGGGATGTGCAAGTCTGGAACAGGTTGTATTTGTCAATGATAATGTTTGGTACGCAGGGGAACAGGCACTGTCGGTCAAGGATGCTGCTGCAAATGCTACGATGCTCTCGGTGCAATATGCAGATCTTGCGTGGAGCAGGACACAGCCGTCTGCGGAAAGCGGTGGGGGAGCATCGTCCGGGGGCGGCACGGGTAGTGGCGGCGGATATCAAACGCCCGGTGGCTCCGATCGTGACGATTATGGAAATGACATATTTTGAAGATTTGCTTTTTGAATAAGGGATCCGCTCGCAATCAAAACGCCCCTGCTACAGCAGGGGCGTCTGCTTTATGTGAATCCCGTACGGAAGCCGTATTCTTGGGTGGACCGCCGCGAGATGCCGCATGCACGCGCGGACAGGCAAATGTGTTTCAATCAAAATCTTGACAACCGCACGTGCTTTGTTTATAATGAAGACAGAGTATATGAATGGGAGGGGACGAAATGAGATCGAAATGTCTGCTGCTCGTGTTGCTGCTTATACTGGCATGCGGATGCGTTCTCGTATCGTGCCGAGAGCAGCCGTCGCCTGCCGATCCGCCCGCGCACGAGCACGCTTACGGGGCATGGAGTGAAACAAATGCACCCACCTGCGTTGCCAAGGGGCTCCAAACACGCAGCTGTGCATGCGGTGCAACCGATACAAGGGAGGTTGCGGCAACAGGGGAACACAATTATGGTGAAGACGGTCTGTGCACCGTATGCGGAGCAGGAGATTCTGCACACGAACCGCAGGAGCCTGATGGAGAAGTGATCGTCGACACCTCCAACCCTGCCCTTGGTGGAGATTCGATTCGTTATTAAACAACAAAGCCGCGAGCAGATCTGCTCGCGGCTTTTCTCGTTTTCGGAACAAATGATTTCGCAAAATGGAAAAATAATGCAAAAAAAATGGAAAAATGTCGAAAACAATTGGAAATCCATTTCTTCTGAGGTTTTTTGGAGATAGGGGTTTGGGGGAAGGACCTTTTTGCAAAAAGGTCCTTCCCCCACATCATTTACGCCCTCTTACTTCAAACCCGCCTCGCTGTAGGGGCATATGTCGTTGACGAGGGCGGGCAACAGACGGATCGAGAAACAAAAATCCTTTTCCAAGAAGCGATATTTGGCACGGGGCTCGGGGCCGCAGGAGTTTGAGCCGATGGCATCCTGACGGTAATCCAGATTCACCACGGTCTGGGGCAGCGGCACCAGCTCGTAGTCGTGCGCCGTCTCGGTCAGCTGTTTTGTCGTGTAGTGGGAGCAGTTGAAGCTGAAATCCCTGCCCGTCGAGACGGCGAGCAGACCGTGTCCTTCCGCATTGGAAACCAGCATCCATTTGGTATCGGTGTGTGCCGTGTTCTCCTGCGGACGCACGTAGTGCTCAAAGTTTTCGGTTACGGTGCTCTCGAACTCGCCAAGGTAAGAGGAGTGGCGCAGATCCGTGTAGGATGCGCCGGGGCCGCGCCCGAAGAAGCGCAGATGTTCAAAGCCCTCGGGCAAGCGGAGCTCCACGCCGAAGCGGGGGAGTGCGGCGAAGGCGGCAAAGCCGCGCACCTTCACGTCCAGATCCAGCTTTACGCCGCCCTCGGCATAGAAGGTGTAGCGTGCATCCGCCTTGAGGATGGGCGCACGCCCGGGTGTGACGACGGATAGGGCGGCGCGCACGCGCACGAATTTGTCGCTGACCTCGTCGATGCGGCAGCCGTAGCACTTGGTATCGGCGCGGTCGAGCTGTTCCTCTGCCCATTTGAGCTTGATCCTGCGATCGTTGTCGGTAGGGGCGCGCCAGACCGTGAGGTCAACAGGTGCGGTGAGAAGCTCGGTGCCGCGATCCGCGATCGAGGTGATGTGGCCGTGAATTTTATCCACGGTGTAGACCGTTTCGGCGGTGCGGATGCAGATGACGCCCTCGTCCTCGGTGGCGGTGATGCAGGTGCGCGCCGAAATGGTATCCTCCACGTGGCGCTCGGTCTGCTTTTGCGCCAGCTCAAACTGCTCAAAGCCGACCTCGTAGCCGTAATCTGCCCACTCGGTCGCAGTGTTTTGCAAAAGCCGTACGTCCAGCGTGCACCAGCCGCCCGTGAGTGCCGCGTTGAAGTGGGGGAGGGTGTAGGTGCGGCTCTTGCCGGGTGCGATCGCAAGCGCGGGGATGCGTCCCTCAGCCACGGTCTTGCCGTTGCGCATCAGTGCCCAGCGCAGGTCAAGATCCGCGAGCGACCGAAAGCAGCGCAGGCTCTTGACGGTCAGCTTGCCGTCGGCATAGCGAATCGCGAAGGGCTTGATGACATTCTTATATTCCAGCATTCCCGTGTGGGGCGTGCGGTCGGGAGCCACCAGACCGTCCACACAGAAATTGCCGTCATGCGGGAACTCGCCGAAGTCGCCGCCGTAGACGAACTTGGGATCGGTATAGGGGTGATCGCCCGTGGCGACCGAATGGTCGGTCATTTCCCACACGCACCCGCCGAAGAACCAATCGTATTTGTAGATCAGATCCCAATAGTCCTTGAGGTCACCGGGGCCGTTGCCCATTGCGTGGCTGTACTCGCAAAGAAACAGGGGTGCGGTGAGGTGCTTGTTTTTGGCATAAAGGGTCTCGATCTGCTCGTACGCAGGATACATACGGCTGTCGACCGAGGTGACGGACGAGTTCAGTGCTGCACCCTGCGTCGGGGGAATCTTTTTGTGCTCGTAGCCGTCAACCAGGCGGCGGTTGATATCCTCGCAGTGCACGAGATTGCGCGGGTCGCGGCGGCGCAGATAGTCTGCCATTGCCGGTTGATTTTGTCCCACGCCCGATTCGTTACCAAGCGACCACAGAATGACCGAGGCGTGGTTCTTGTCACGCTCGTACATGCGCTCCACGCGGTCCAGGTATGCCGCCTGCCACTCGGGATCGTCGGTGAAATGATCCCAGTTGTAGATGCGTCGCGCGCCGTGCGTCTCCAGATCGGTCTCGTCTACCACATAAAAGCCGTATTTGTCACACAGGCCGACAAAGCGCGGGTCGTTGGGGTAGTGGCTGGTGCGGACGGTGTTGACGTTGTGGCGCTTGAGCAGCAGAAGATCACCGATCATGTGATCAAGCGGCGTTGCCGCGCCGAGCAACGGATGACTGTCGTGGCGGTTGACGCCGCGCGCCTTCACCTTTTTGCCGTTGATGAGCAGCACGCGCTTTACGATGCGCACGTCGCGAAAGCCCACAAACAGACAGATGTGCTCGTTGCCGCACTTGAGCAGCAGACGGTACAGATTCGGGCACTCGTCGCTCCAAAGCAGGGGAGACCCCACGCAGAAGTCAAACGAGCCCTCGTCCGTGACCGACGCTGTGCCATTGCAAACAAGCGCGCCGTCGGGCGTTTCCAGGCGGTAGGCCAGCGTTGCCGCACCGTTGATTTTTGCGGTGACGGTGGCGCTTGCCACGCTGAAATCGTCGCTCAGGTAGGTGCGTATGTCCACGTCGGTGATGTGCACGGGATCGCGCGCGAGCAAATAGACCTCGCGGAAAATGCCCGAGAGACGGTACTTGTCCTGATCCTCGAGATACGTGCCATCGCACCATTTCAGCACCACCGCGGCAAGGGTGTTCGTGCCCGCCCTCAGATAGTCGGTAATATCGATCTCACTGGTCGTATGACTGACCTGGCTGTACGCCGCGAAGACGTTGTTCACGAAAAGATAGAAGCAGGAATCCACGCCCTCGAAATTGAGGTAGATGCGCTTGTCGGCAAGCGTTTGTGCATCCATCACGAAATCGCGCAGATAGAGCCCGCACGGGTTGTCGTCGGGCACAAAGGGCGGATCGAGGGGGATCGGATAGGTCGCATTGGTGTAGTGAGGCACGTCATAGCCGCGCCCGAGCAGGGTCTGCCAGCTGCGCGGAACGGGCATTTTGTCCATGCTGTCACGCGTGAACTCGGGCAGGGTGAAGTCCTCCAGAAGAGAGAGCGAGGGATAGTAGCGAAAATCCCAATCACCGCAAAGCGAGGTGAAAAAGTCGCTTTCGCCGCGGCGGTCGCGCAGGGCAGCGCGGTCATCGGCGTAGGGGATAAAGTAGGCGCGCGGCGGCAGACAGCCCACGTGGAGCTTTTTGGGATCCTGATGGCAGTCAAAGGAGAAATTCATGTTCGTTTCCCTTCCATCCTTTTCATGTTTTGCTGTTTCGGTATGATTATTTTAGCATATACCTCGCGCACTGTCAATCGAAAACAGTCAAATGTGTAGCTTTGATTCGTGCAGGATGTATTTGTAATACCGTCACTTTTTGTATCCTTTGCAAAGCTTTGATTTTCTGCCGGTTTTCTCTTTACAGACACGAAAAAATATGGTAAAATAATGAGGTAATGCGCAAGGAGAGGGGGGATTGCCGTGCGCTTGGATAAGCTGCTCAGTGTCACTGCCACCGCCACACGCAAGGAGACCGCACGCGCCGTTCGCGCGGGCGAGATCACCGTGAACGGTGTGACCGTCAAGCGTGCGGATCTGTCGGTGGATCCCGAACGGGATACCGTCTCCTTTCGCGGAAGGACGGTGCTGTATAAGCAGTATCGCTATATTCTGCTCAATAAGCCCGACGGGTACGTGAGCGCCACGGAGGACGGGCGCGATCCCACCGTGCTGGAGCTCCTGCCGCCCGAGCTTGCGGCACAGGGTCTGTTTCCTTGTGGGCGTCTGGACAAGCACACGCTGGGGCTGATGCTGCTCACCAACAACGGCACGCTGGCGCACCGCTTGCTCGCGCCGCGCCGACATGTGGCCAAACGGTATCGGTTTTGCGCCAAGTTCCCCTTGACAGACGAGGAGTGCGCGCGCTTTCGCGCGGGCCTTGTGCTGGAGGACGGCTATGAGACCAAGCCTGCCGATATCGTGCTGGATGATGCCCGCTCGGGCGTGATCACGCTGGTGGAGGGGAAATACCACCAGATCAAGCGCATGCTCGAAGCGCTCCACAATCAGATCACGTATCTGGAGCGCATCTCCTTTGGCCCTCTCACCCTCCCCGACGACCTTGCGCGCGGCGCGTGGCGCGAGCTCACCCCCGAGGAGGAGCAGGCACTTCTGGCCGCCGCAGAATGACCGATTCACCCCGTAACGGGGTGCAAAAAGATACCCCAACGAAAGGAAAAACACCATGGATCTAATGAAAAAACTCGCCGCCGAGCTCTCACTCACGGTCGAGCAGGTCGAGAAGACCGTCGCACTGATGGACGAGGGGAATACCATCCCCTTTATCGCGCGCTACCGCAAGGAGGTCACGGGGTCGCTGGACGACACCGTGCTGCGTAAGCTCGAGGAACGACTGCGCTATCTGCGCAATATCGAGGCGCGCAAGGAGGAGGTCATTGGCCTCATCGCCGCACAGGAAAAGCTCACGCCCGAGCTGGAGCAGGCGATCCGTAACGCCGTGACGATCACCGAGGTGGACGATCTCTACCGCCCCTTCCGCCCCCACCGCAAGACGCGTGCCTCGGTGGCGCGCGAGCGCGGCCTACAGCCGCTTGCCGAGCTGCTTCTCGCGCAGGAAAGCGTCTATACGCCCCCTCTTGAGGAGCAGGCGGCAACCTTTGTGGACGCCGAAAAGGGCGTGGAGAGCGCCGAGGCGGCGCTGGCGGGCGCGATGGACATTATCGCCGAGGACGTGTCGGATAATGCCGATTTCCGCAAGGCCATTCGTATGCTCACGGGGCGCAACGGCCTGCTGGAGTCCAGGAAGGCCAAGGACGAGGATTCGGTCTACGCGCAGTATTACGAATATTCCGAGCCCGTCCACAAGGTGCCGGGCCACCGCACGCTGGCCATCAACCGCGGCGAGAAGGAGGGCTTTTTGAAGGTCTCGGTCGCCATGGACGCCGAGATCGTGCGGAACTATCTCAACCACAAGCTTGTCAAGGAGAGAAAAAGCCCTGCCAAGCAATACGTTACTGCCGCGATTGCCGACAGCTACGAGCGTCTGATCGCCCCGTCGGTGGAGCGTGAGCTGCGCAATGATCTCTTTGACGCCGCATCCGAGGGCGCGATCACGCTCTTTTCCGAAAATCTCCAGCACCTGCTCATGCAAGCCCCCATCAAGGGCAAGACGGTGCTTGGCTTCGACCCCGGCTACGCGCACGGCTGCAAGCTCGCCGTGGTGGACAAGACGGGCAAGGTGCTCGACACCGCGGTGATCTATCTGCACCGCGAGGAGCAGGCCAAAACGGTCGTCAAGCGCTTGATCCTTTCGCACAGGGTCGACGTTGTCGCCATCGGCAACGGTACCGCCTCGCGTGAGAGCGAGCAGTTCGTGGCAAAGCTCCTGCGTGAGCTCGGCACGGCCACCAAGTATATCATCGTCAGCGAGTCGGGTGCGTCGGTCTATTCGGCATCCAAGCTCGCCGCCGAGGAGTTCCCCGAGTTTGACGTGATGCAGCGCTCCGCGGTCTCGATCGCGCGCCGCTTGCAGGATCCGCTGGCGGAGCTGGTCAAGATCGACCCCAAGGCCATCGGTGTGGGGCAGTATCAGCACGACATGAAGCCCGCACGGTTGGATGAAGCCCTCACGGGCGTGGTCGAGGATTGCGTGAACAGCGTGGGCGTGGATCTCAACACCGCCTCGCATTCGCTCCTTTCCTATATTTCGGGCATCAACGCCACCAGCGCAAAGAACATTGTGAAATACCGCGAGGAGAACGGGGAATTCAAGACCCGTGACGCGGTGCGAAAGGTGCCGCGCATCGGCGCGAAGGCCTATGAGCAGTGCGCAGGATTTCTGCGCGTGCCCGGCTCGCGCGAGGTGCTGGATAACACGGGCGTCCACCCCGAATCCTATGAGGCCGCTCATGCCTTGCTTGCCCGCTTTGGCTACACCGAGCAGGACGTGCGCATGGGTAAGCTCGGCGGCATTGTCGACCGCATCAAAAAACAGGGCGCAGCCGCCCTTGCCGCAGATCTCGGCGTGGGCGAGCCCACGCTGCTGGATATTGCCGCCGAGCTGGAAAAGCCGGGCCGTGACCTGCGCGACGACTTTGCACCCCCCATCCTGCGCGAGGACGTGCTCTCGCTCACTGACCTCAAGCCCGGCATGAAGCTCACGGGCACGGTGCGAAACGTCATTGATTTCGGTGCGTTCGTGGACATCGGTGTGCATCAGGACGGACTTGTGCATATCTCCGAGCTCTCCGATCGCTTTGTCAAGCATCCGCGCGAGGTGGTTTCCGTGGGTGATATTGTAGAGGTCTACGTGCTCACGGTCGACACCGCCAAAAAGCGCATCGGGCTTTCGATGAAGACCCCGAAGGAGGGAAAGAGCCCTTCCGCCCCTGCACGAAAGTGAATGCTATTTACGTAGATCCCGCGTCAAAATGGGCGCGGGATCTATATTTGTTCACACATATTGTGCATCTTGCATAAACACCGCGGTGAATTTTTGGGGATTTGCCCTCTTCCAAAATGTGTGGGAATTTGTTATAATATTAATTGTTAAAAAGTAGTTTTTTGGGCGCTCCGGCAGCGCCCCGTCAAGGAGGATTACAGAATGGCAAGCCTTTCGCTCAGACACATTTACAAGAAATATCCCGGTGGTGTCACGGCCGTTTCCGATTTCAATCTGGAGATCAAGGATAAGGAATTTATCGTTTTCGTCGGCCCCTCGGGCTGTGGTAAGACCACTACGTTGCGCATGATCGCAGGCCTGGAGGAGATCACCGAGGGTGAGCTCTTTATCGGCGATCAGCTGGTGAACGACGTCGCACCCAAGGACCGTAAGATCGCGATGGTGTTCCAGAACTACGCTCTGTATCCTCATATGTCCGTGTTCGATAACATGGCATTCGGCCTCAAGCTCAACAAGACTCCTAAGGAGGAGATCAAGCGCCGCGTAGAGGAGGCTGCCCGTATCCTGGACATCACCCACCTGCTCGACCGTAAGCCCAAGGCTC
>JAFQEC010000036.1 GCA_017415805.1 Clostridia bacterium
CTAAAATATTTGTGTCTATGGCTACTTTTTTCATAGATAAATCCTCCAATGTGTTCTTGAGTTTGACTGGCAGGTCTTTCTCATTCTATCACATTGGAGGATTTCTGTTCATCGGCAATAGCCTCTTTTGAACCACGCGACCATCGCGTGGTTTTCTGTTGCAAAAAAGGCCACGGCAATGCCGTGGCCAGCGTCCCCGTGCGAGGGGGTTATTCGCGATAGGTACGTGCGCCGAAGATGCGCGTGCGATGGGGCTCGAGTGCAAACAGGAGCAGCATGCCGAGCAATCCGACCGAGAGCAGCTCGCCCGCGCCGACCGTCAAAAAAAGGAACCAGAGCGCATCCGCAACACCAACGTAGGCATAGCGGATGACAAAGGGGATGATCAGCGTGTTTGCCGCGATGGGCGGCAGGGGCGCGAGCCACCGAAAGCGCCGCAGGAAATAGGTGCCGAGCGCGCCGAGCAGCGTTGCCAGCGTACCGAACACAAGATCGGGCAGGGCTGCGACTGTGACCAGATTGGCCAGCAAGCACCCGAGCGTGAGCCCCGGAATGGCCGCCGAGGTGAAGTACGGCAGGATGCAAAGAGCCTCCGAGATGCGCAGCTGGATCGCCCCTTGACCCGAGAGGCCAAAGATAGCCGAGATCCACGTGAGGGCAACGTAAAGGGCGGCGATGACCGCCGCTTGTGTGAGATGGCGCAGGTGCTGCGCCGTGGCAGAACGGGACATGATACGATTCTCCTTAGTTTTGATTAAAGTGAGGATGGTTTCGAACTCACTGCGGGGACATCGAAATTATAGCAGAAGGCGTGCCGCTTGTCAAGCCTCGGGCAAAATGATGCCCTGCTCCTCCAGCGCACCGACGAATTCGCAATAGAGATACAGCGAGCCCAACGAAACAAGGGGCAGTCCCGTCTCCTTTGCGCGTGCTACGGCGTGGGCCACGCCTGCACCCACGGTATCGAAGGCGGTGGCAGTGACGCCCGCCGCGCGAAAGGCTTCGGCATAATCGGCGGCGGCCAGCGCGCGCGGATTGTCGGGAGTGACGGTAAAGACCTCCTGCGCCACGGACGCGAGATCGCGGATCATATCGGTGTAATCCTTATCGGCCATCACACCCGAGAACAGCAGCACGCGCGCACCCTTGAAATAGTGCCGGATCGAGCGCACGGCGGCGGCGATACCCTGGGGATTGTGCGCACCGTCCGAAAAGATGAGTGGGTGCTCCGAGAGCCGTTCAAAGCGGCCGCGCCAGCGCACGGCGGCAAGTCCCTCTCGCTCGGCTCGCTCGGAGATCGCAAGCCCACGCACGCGCAGAGCGTCCAGCACGGCCAGCACAGTGGCGAGATTTTGGGGCTGATAGAGACCAAGCAACGGGATACGCACCCCCTTGTGCGTGCCCCAATCGAGCACCGTGCCCGAGAGGTCACAGCAAACATTTTGGGCAGGGGTGTCCTGTGCGGCGATAAAGGGCGCGCCAAGCTCCATAGCCCGCGCCTCGATCACGCGGCGCGCGACGGGATCGTCGCCACCCCACACCACGGGCGCGCCCGCCTTCACGATCCCCGCCTTCTCGGCGGCGATCGCCTCCACGGTGTCACCGAGAAAGGCGGTGTGATCCATGGCAATGCCCGTGATCACGCTCACCAGCGGATCGCGGATGATATTGGTGGAATCGAGCCGCCCGCCCATGCCTGTTTCCAGCACCACCACGTCACATCCGACGCGCTTGAAGTGCACAAGACCGATGGCGGTGATAAGCTCAAACTCGGTGGGGGCATCCTCCATTTGCTCGGCAAAGGGCTTGACGGCGGCAGTGGCCGCGGCCAGCTCCTCATCCGAGATCGGCACGCCGTTCACGGCGATACGCTCGTTGAAATGGCGGATAAAGGGCGAGGTAAACAGGCCCGTGCGGTAGCCCGCGGCGCGCAACACCGACTCGGTCATGGCCGAGGTCGAGCCCTTGCCGTTGGTGCCTGCGATATGCACGAAGCGCAGGTCGTTTTGCGGATCTCCCAGTGCGGCGAGCAGCGCGGTGATGCGCGAGAGCCCCGGGCGGCTGCCCTTCCAGCATACCGAGTGGATATATGCAAGTGCTTCGTCGTAGGTCATGTTCTTCGCATCCTTTCGAGCTGTCTTGTAAACGCGCGGTTGCGCAAGAGGAGTATCAATACCGTACACTCTGCGATGGCAATTACGCTATAGGTCAGAAGTCTCCAAGCCACAAGCTCGGCAAGCCCCATGTCGTACGAGCCAAGATACCACGCGGCAAGCCCGAAGGATTTCACAAGGACCGAGCCCGTAAGATGCGCGGCGAGAGCCGAGACGATCACCTGCAACGCGACGGGGCGGCGCACGACGTAGCGCGCGAGAAGCCCCGAGACCAATCCCACGGTAGCGGCACCCAGCGTGACCAGCGGATTGATCGAATAACCGTAGAGCAAGCACCCCAGCAGATCCGCCACCGCGCCCGTCAGCGCACCGATCAGCGGCCCCATGGTGATGCCCGCAAGCAGAACGGGCAGATTTTCAAAGCTGATGCGTATAAACTGCTGAAACGGGTTGGGGATCTGCAAAAATTTGCCTAAGATCAGGCTCATCGCCGCGAGCATCGCGGCAAAGCACAGCACGCGCGCGTTGCCAAACAGCGCGATCTCACCCCGCAGGGCGCGCAGGGGGCTTTTGTCGGTTTGTCTTTCGTGTTTCACAATAAAAATCCTCCTTTCCCGAAATTCATCGAAAAAGGAGGCAAATGCACTCATTCGGTGAAGCGGGATGCAAAGATGCGGCCGCGGATCGCTCCTTCGTCCGACCGGCAACTCCCCGTCCCGTCGGCACTTAACGCCGTATCTCTTACTCTTCAAAGATGCTTTCATTATACACGGGCGCACAAATTCTGTCAATAGATTGTGTGAAAAATTCTTGCTCAATACGCGCATTTGTGCTACAATATTCAAAAAGGGACGCGACGCCGAACGCCTTTGCGTCACCTCCCGAATGTATAAAGGAGCATCGTTATGATCTATGAAACCGTACGCCTCACCCCCTTCGAGGAGGCCACTCTGACCGCTCTTTGTATTTCCAACACCCCCGACCTCAAGCAAACGCCCCGCCGCGCGGTAGTGGTCTGCCCCGGTGGGGGCTACAGCAAGACCTCGGACCGCGAGGCCGAGCCCGTTGTCGCACAGTTCCTCGCGGCAGGCTTTGCCACCTTCCTGCTGCGATACACCTGCAAAGAGGGCGCGCAGAATTTCGCCCCCCTCAAGCAGGTGGCGCTTGCCATCAAGCACGTGCGCGACAATGCCGCGCGCTATAACGTGGATCCCGATTATGTCTTTACCTGCGGCTTTTCGGCGGGCGGCCACGTGGCGGCCAGCGCGGGGATCCTGTGGGATCGCCCCGAGGTACGAGAACTGATGGGCGACACGCCCGACGGCTATTGGCGCCCCACGGGCATGATCCTCTCCTACCCCGTTATCACGGGCGGTGAGAAGGCGCACAAGGGATCGTTTTACAACCTCATCGGCACCACCGAGCCCACCGAAGCCCAGCTGGACGTCTACTCGCTGGAAAAGCACGTCAAGCCGACCACACCCCCTGCCTTTCTGTGGCACACCTCGACCGACAGCTCCGTGCCGATCTACAATTCCCTTTACCTCGCCACGGCCCTTGCCGATGCGCGAGTGCCCTTCGAGCTCCACGTCTTCCCCGAGGGCCGTCACGGACTTTCGCTCGCCAACGAGCAGACCGCGCGCACAGACCCCGACCTCGTGGTGCCCCACGTGCAATGCTGGATCGATCTGGCCATCCGCTGGGCACGGGAGCTCCAAATCTAAATCAAAGAGAGCAATCGGTCGGATTGCTCTCTTTTTGACCCGAAAACATAAAATTTTCACAAAAAATCATATATTTTTCGCAAAAACATATTTATTTTTCACAAATTCTATGGTATAATGAAGGTGCACCCGAATCCAATACCAGGGGGTGCAGAAAGGCGGAGCACCGTATGAAGATTACCGTTAGTGGAAAGCAAATGACCGTTCGCCCTTCGCTCAAGGAGTTGACCGAAAAAAAGCTGGCCAAATTTGAGCGTTATTTCGGTGACGACGCAGACGTGCAGGTCTGCTACAGCTGTCGCCACGACCTGCAATATATCGAGATCACGATCTTCTACGGCGGCACGATCTTCCGCAGCGAGGAGGGTGCCGAGACCTTTCAGATCGCCATAGACGAGGCAATCGATTCACTGGAGCGCCAGATGCGCAAAAACAAGACCCGCTTGGAAAAGCGCTTGCGCACGGGTGCATTCATCGACACCGAGGATGAACTGCCTGAGGACGAGGAAGGTGAGTTCCGCATCCGCGTAAAATCCTTCCCCATGAAGCCGATGTCGGTCGAGGAGGCCATTTTGCAGATGAATCTGCTGGAGCACCAGTTCTTCGTGTTCCGCGATGCCGAGACCGAGGAGCCTTGCGTGGTCTACCGCCGCAAGGACGGTGACTACGGTCTCATCCGTGAAGGTTAAAATACACAAAAAAGCCCCCGAACGGGGGCTTTTTTATATCATTCGTCCTCTTCATCGGCTTGCACCGATTCCTCCTTGTGCCAGAGCAGAAACATATTCATCTTCTTTGCGCGCTCGATGCGCGGGATCGCAACGGCGAGCACCAGCGTGAGCAGCGTGAGCACTCCCACGACAAGCAAGGGCCAGTCCGTGCGAATAAAGACCGTGGCGTTCAGACCGATCTGCAAATAACGCGTGCCCATTTTGGAAAAGAAAAGTGGAAAGAGCGCAGGCACGAGCCAGAGCGCGTTGGCGAGAAACAGGCAGACGCGGTTTGGGAAGGCGATCTTGAACACGCGCTTCATGCGGTTGCTCTCGTCACTCTCGTGACCTGCAAAAAAAGCACGCCACGCGGCAACAGCGGCCAGCCCATTGAGAAACAGCGCCAGTAAAAAGACCAGAATGCCGACCACTGCGCCCGCGGTCAAGAAGCCATAAAAGGCATCGCGTGCGGCGCTGGGGTCTCCCCCGACCTGATAGGCGCGTGCACCTGTAAGGGTATTGATATACAACCGAACGGGCGAGATCTCATAAGGCAAGCCGCCCTGCCGTGCCGACACCGAATAAAAGCACCCGAGCACAAGCCAGAAAAGGCCTGTGAAGAGTGGGAGCGTATAGCGCGCAAATACCGCAATACGGGGCAGGTTTTGGCGCAATTTTGCCCATTTTGTACCGTTCATCTCACACCTTCTTCGGCTGCCCCTCAACAAAGTAAGAGGCCTCAAGATCCGCGGTTGCAAGCGCGATGGCCAACGGGAACTTGGCAAAGGCCGCGCCCACGCTGTTGGCATCCTCGTTGCCCGAAAAGCCCATATGATAGCGGATGGCAAAGACCTCGTCACGCGTCAGGCGCATATAGCCCGAGGCGATGTAGACTGATTTCTCGCCATGGCCGTAGGGGAGCTGGTCGTCAATGGTGTAATACGGCACGGCCTTCCAAACGCCGTTCTCCTTGACGTTGCGCGTGCTCTCCACGTAAAAATTCTCCTTGCAAAGATCGTGCAAAAGTGCCACGATCGCAATCGATTCCTCGGAATAATCAAGGCCGTAGAGCTCACGCACGCGAGGACGCGCGAGATAATCGCACAGGCAGTCATAGACGTTCAGGCTGTGCTCCAAAAGCCCCCCTGGGTAAGATCCGTGGTAGCGGGTGCTGGCGGGTGCTGTGAAAAAGTCACAGCTGTCCGAGCACAGATACTCCAACAGCCTCTCCGCCCCCTCGCGGTGGATCTTGGTGCGAAAGATATGCAAAAACCGTTCCTCGTTGGTCATTTCCCGATTCATGGCGTGACCTCCTTTTTTATTCTGCACCTATTCTACCACATTTGCGCAAAACTGTAAAGAGGCTTTGCGAAATTGCGCGCGCGTATGGACAAAACCAAAATTCTGTGGTATAATGTAAGATGAATAATTTTGATCTCCGAAAGGAAACGACATGGAAACTCCAAAACTCTCGGCACTCCCCTACAAGGGCACACGTGATTTTTACCCCCGTGACATGAAGCTGCGCAACTGGTTCTTTGGCCGTGTGCGCACCGCGCTGGAAAATGCGTGCTTTGAAGAATACGAGGGCCCGATGCTCGAATCGCTTGAGCTTTATGCCGCCAAAAGCGGCGAGGAGCTCGCCCGTGAGCAGACCTATAACTTCACTGACCGCGGCGGGCGCGATCTTGCCATCCGCCCCGAGATGACGCCCACGGTGGCGCGCATGGTAGCGGGCAAGATGGGCGAGCTCAACTATCCGCTCAAATGGTTTTCGATCGCAAACATGTACCGCTACGAGCGTCCGCAGCGCGGGCGGCTGCGCGAGTTCTGGCAGCTGAACGTCGATATTTTCGGCTGTGACACCTACGAGGCGGATCTGGACGTGATCGGCAGTGCCATCGCCGTCCTGCGCGCTTATGGTGCGGATGAGTCGATGTTCCGCGTGCACATCAACAACCGCCGCTTCTTCAACGACGTGATCGCCGCCATCTGCAACACCGATTCCGAGGGGGCGCGCCGCGTCTCCAAGGTGGTGGACCGCAAGAACAAGGTCACGCGCGCAGCCTATGAGAACGCCCTGGTTGAGCTCGGGCTTTCCGAGGAGCAGATCGAGCGCATCGACGCGCTCTATGCGATGAGCGTGGCCGAGGCCACGGCGCTCTGCCCCGATTCCGAGGGTGCAAAGGAGCTGACCGCGCTGTTTGGCGCGCTGGAAAAGACAGGCCTTGCGCGCTATTGCACCTTTGATTTCGGCATTATTCGCGGCCTGGACTACTACACGGGCACCGTGTTCGAGGTCTTTGACCTCGCACCCGAGAACAACCGCGCCATGTTCGGCGGCGGCCGTTACGACAACCTCGTCGGCCTGTTTGTGAAGAACGCCAAGATCTCGGGCGTGGGCTACGGCATGGGCGACGTGACGCTGGAGAACTTCCTTGTCACGCACGGTCTTGTTCCCGACCTGGACAACGAGGGCACCAAGGTGCTGGTCACGCGCTTTGACGACGTGCCCTACGAGAACTACGTCACGCTCACGGCACGTCTGTCCGAGGCAGGTGTGCGCGCCTCGGTGTATCTGGGCACCAAGAAATTCGGCAAGCAGATCGACTACGCCGTGCGCGGCAATTACAGCCACGTGGTCATCATGGGCGGCGACGAGCTGGCCGCAGGCACGGTCAAGGTCAAGAACCTCGCCACGCGCGAGGAGAGTGTGGTGTCACAGGACAAGCTGGCGGAGTTCTTCGCGTAACATTTGCACCGATAAGGAGACTCTTATGATCTATCTGTTTTTGGCAAACGGCTTTGAGGAGATCGAGGCGCTGTGTCCGCTGGATCTCTTGCGCCGTGCGGGGCTTGAGGTCACGACCGTGGGCATCGGGGGTGAGTGCATCCGCGGTGCGCACGGCATCACCGTGCACGCCGACATTCCCGACACGCTCTTTGCCGACAGCACCCCCGATATGGTGATCCTGCCCGGGGGCATGCCCGGCGCCGCAAATCTCGATGCCTCGCGCGTGGTAGATGCCGCGGTACGCGTGGCGGCAAGGCGCGGTGCGTATCTTGCCGCGATCTGTGCAGCACCTCTGGTGCTGGGACGGCGCGGCCTGCTTGCGGACAAGCGTGCCACCTGCTTCCCGGGCTTTGAGGCCGAGCTGACGGGTGCGACGCTCGCCACCGAGCGCGTGGTGCGCGACGGCAATATCATCACTGCCGCAGGTATGGGCGTGGCACTGGAATTCGGCCTTGCGCTTGTGGCCGCCCTGAAGGGCGAGGATGCGGCCGCCGCACTGCGGCGCGCCGTGCTGGCCGATTAAAAGGAACGCAAAGGGTATGCAAAATCAAGCAAAGGAGCAAAAGCGCGCGTTGCGCGCGCAGTGTCTGGCCGCGCGTGCGGCTCTCCCCCTCAAGGAGAAGCACGCCCTTGATGCAGCGCTTTGTCGCGTGATCGCAGAGAGCGCGGCGTTTGCGCACGCCGACCTTCTGCTTTTGTTCTCGCCCGTGCGCGGCGAGCCCGATCTCACGCCTTTGGCGGCACTCGCGGTCGCACGCGGCATCCCCGTGGCGTTTCCGCGCACCGAGAGCAAGGAAATGACCTTTCATATCGCCAGCCCCGAGGATCTTACCGAGCGTGATCGCTTCGGCATTCCCGTGCCGTACGCCGATGCACCGCTTGCCCACTGCACCGCGCGCACGCTTTGCGTGCTCCCCGGACTCGCGGCGGGTCTTGACGGCACGCGTCTTGGCTACGGCGGCGGCTTTTACGACCGTTTTCTTGCTACGTTCAAGGGCTCTTGCCTTTTCCCCCTGTATGATTTTCTGGTTTTCCCCACTCTCCCCTTCGAGGATCATGATTTTCGCGTGGCGGCCCTCGTCACCGAGAAAGGAGAACGCACGCTGCATGGCTCATCTCATACCCGAGCGCCCGCTTTACCGTCGTGAACGGCTGATCGTCGGCTACTTGATGCTGGCGGTTTTTGCGCTTCTTTTTTTCGGCCGCCTGACCGACGGTCTGCTTGATCTGCCGTTGGGCGCGATGGGTCGCTCGCTTTTTGTGCTTGCGGCATTCACGCTCCCTGCGCTGGTCTTTTTGTCGGTGCGCGGTCGCGGATACGCGCGCGCATTGCGCCTGCGCCTCCCACACACGCATCATATCCCTTTTTTGATCGCGGCCTTCTTTGCGCTGTTCTCGGGGGCTCTGCTCCTCTCGGTGCTCTTTGGGGGATTGGATACGCTGGGCACCACCGCCGTCGCCTTTGATGCAAGCAAGCACGGCACCGCGGGCGAGACTCTGCTCTCGGCTCTTTTGGTGGCGATCCTGCCCGCAATGGCAGAGGAGCTCTGCTTTCGCGGTATTGCAGCAACCGAATACGAGCGCCGCGGCGCGGTACGCGCGATCCTGCTCTCGACGCTGCTGTTCGCACTGGTACATTTTGACCCGCATAACCTGCTCGCGTATCTCTTCTCGGGCGTGCTCCTTGCGCTGGTGCTCTATGCCACCGATTCCCTGCTTGCGACCATGCTCCTGCACGCACTCTATAACCTCTTGGCGCTGTTCACGCATGGCTATCTGCACACACTCTACCGCATCACGGGGAGCGTGACGCTGTTTCTGTTTTTCTTCATTGTGATACTTCTTGTGTCGCTTTTGCTCCTGGCGCGCTTTGGCACACGCATCTACCGTCAGCGCGATACGCTGAACATGCGCGATCCGCGCCGCGACGTACCGTGGAACGTGCAATTCCACACCATTCTTGATGCACTCGCCGATCCACCGCTGTTGCTCACCCTTGTGCTGGCGGTCACAGGAATGATTGTATTATGACAAAGGCGCGCCCTACGGCGCGCCTTTTCCATTAGTGAAAAATGCTTTGTGCAAGCTCCAGGATCTTGAAACGGAGCTTGTATTTGGTGTTGTCGGTGTCGGCGATCATGCGATACTGCTCGCCCGTGAGCCCTGCGGCAAGAAAGGCCTCCTCGGTCTGCTGCTCGGCACTCGCCGCCGAGAGGCACAGCGGCGGGAACAGCACGCACCACCAGTTTTTGCCCTCGGCCTTGCCCAGCTTGACCTGAAGCGAGAGATATTCCCCCGCGGGAAAGGCCAAATTCTCGTAGTATCGGGTGGGATATTCCTCTTTCCCAAGCGAGACGTCTACGCTTGCATCCCAGCCCGCGTCGCGCACCGCCTGTGCGGCAGCATCTGCCACGCGGTCAAGATTTGCCGCAAGGATCGCCTCTGCCTCGTCACGCGTTTCGGCATCCTTGAGCAGCACCTCGGTTTCCTTTATCACCGCGTCGCGCACCGTGAGCTTGAGGGCCTGATCCTCTTTGCTGTCGGAATTGGCAAGCACGTGCAAGCGGATCACGCGATCGTACACCGCCGCCTCGCCGTGAATGGGCAATATCAGAAGCGCCGCCACCAGCATGGCCGCCGCGCACAAAAAGCCAACCGTTCTTTTCATGTCGATCACTCCTTTCGGTTGTGGAAAGGATGCCCACCAAACGCCGCTTTTATTCAGAAAAAAGGAAATTTTTTCAAGATTTCCGATAAAAGGAAGCCCTGCCGCTATTTGCAGCAGGGCTTTTTTGTAAGGACGCTTAAATCGGATGCAGAAGGCGTGATTCTTAAGGTGCCACGCGTAGTCACTACGCGCAACCTCAAGAGCGCGACTTATGCGCCGATTTTAGCGATCCTTGATGGCGTCGACAGGCTTCTTCTTGGCAATCTTATACACAGGCAGGAAGCTTGCAAGCACAGCGACAAGCAAGCTCACACCGAGCATAAGAAGCACCTGACGGATGCCGAAGTTGAGCAACGTGATCATGATGCCCGCACCACGCATGACACTGTTGAGCACGATGATAGCTGCCGACGAAACGGCAGTTGCCAGCACAAAGTTGATGAGCGCAATGATCGCCGCCTCGCTGAAGAAGATCTTAAAGACGTCGGACGAGCGCGCACCCACGGCACGCAGGATACCGATCTCGCGCTTCTTGTAGGAGATCGAGGTTGCGATGAAGTTCATCAAGAGGAACGCCGAGAACACGGCAAAGCCAAGACCCACCCACAGGAACACCTGCGAGACCACCTCGATGATCTCGTTGAAGGAGGTCAGCATATACATCACGCCGTTCTTGAGGCCCCACTCGTAGTCGTCGCCCTCATTCGGGAAGGAGAGCTTGGCAAGCAGCTCGATAGCGGCAGTGTCGGTGTCGGGATTGATGGTGGCCAGTGCATAAGACCAGACACCGTCCGCATGCGATGCGGCATCCTCGATATAGCCGTAGTCCGACGAGGCGGCAAACTCGGCCTGCCAGGTCTTGTAGCGGTTGTAAACGTCATTGCTGATCACAAGCCCGTGAGGATCCTGAAGCTTAGAGGAGTCAAAAATACCCACGATCTTCATACCCTCATAGGTCTCAAGGGTGGTGTTGGACTGCTCCTCGTGATTCTGCTCGCGCAGCTCGAAGATGAGGTTGGACATTGCTTCCTCGCCGAAAACATCGGCGAAGGCAAGGAATACTCGCTGCGCTGCGGCCTGAATATCCTGGCGGTCGGTATCGCCCACGATCTCAAAGATATTTCCGTCCAGAACGTAGTTCTTGTAATACCAGATCGTCCACTCGATGCGCTGTGCTTCGTTCGCTGTTCCCCATTCCGAGGGCTGCTTATACGTCCAATTTCCCTCGTCAGGGCCGGTCATGATCGAAACAAGCTCCGTGTTCTTCCACAGCTCGTGGCCGTACACGTCGCGCTCGGCGTAGATCTCAAACAGGGCATCCTGCAGATCCCAAAGGCGTGTTTTGCTTGTTCCCTCTATACCTTCATCGTAAACAGAGCCAAGCATGGCCGTGGCAAGATCGCGAAGATTACTTTCGCTTGCGTTTGCGGGAATCGAAAGCCCAAGCAACGTCCCGAAATACGTTCTCAAATGCGCGAAATCGCGCCCCGAAATCGAGTTAAAGCGGTTGTAATAGGAGTCGTTGGGATTCGTCTGCGCCCATGTACCCGAACCATACAGTCCGTCCACCAGGGCAACAAAGCTCGCGCGGTCAAAGTTGGTAAACTGCTGCTCACCCTGGATAAGCTGCATCGCCATGTCGCTGGAGATCAGAATTTCCTTTTCGCCAAGCTCGGTCTTTGCATCGCCGATCCACATGACCGAGAGCGAGCGAAGTGCGCTGTTCCCTGCCACACGGTGGAACGTCATGACGGTCTCGGGATTGTCGCCCTCATTCTCGGGCTTGCGCATCACGTAAAGCGAGAGCGAGCCGGGGCCGCTGTTCATGTGCTCGCCGATCGACACCGACGCACTGCTCGAGCCTGCGATGGCAATGAGCTGCTCAGTGGTGACGATGCCCAGCGCGTGGTAGCCATAATCGCGCGCATGCACGACCTCCTCGGCGAGGAGCATATCCACAAAGCCCGTCTCGGGCTCGGGCTCGCCCTCCGCCACGGGAAGAAGGTTCTGGTAGCGTGCGTAGTCGAAATTGGTGTTCAACACGCCCACGATCTTGAGCACATAACCGCTACCGTCGTGCATACCGCCCATATGGCCGACCTGATTGAAGTGAATGGTTTTACCGATCAGTGCCTGGGCCGTGACCTGTCCTGCCGCGATGGAATCGGTGCCATTGTTGAAGCCATACTGGTTGAACTGACGCACGATAAATTCACTGATCACGATCTCGCCCTTGTCCTCGGGCATATCGCCCATCAACGTGTACGAGGGCGGTAGGGCGTCGCGCGTGATGGCGGCAAGGCCCGAGATGCGTGCGTTGTATACGGGATTGGAATCGTAGCCCGTCATCATGCTCGAGAGCGAAATACCGCCGCCCTCGCCCGCATAATAGGAGCCCGTGTAGACAGGCACAAATTCCAGACCCGTCTGCTGCGAAAGCCACGCAATATCGGCGTCGTTGAGCCCCGCCTCCTGATAGCGGGTATATACGTCGCCGTCGTTGTAGGTGGTGGTGTGACGCACGCCAAGCGATACCGCCAGCGCCTCGTAGCGCGAGTCAATGACCGACTGGGTTGCCGCCTCGATCTTATTATACGCCGCCGCCGTGTCGGCAAGGCCGAACATCGCAAACGAGAGGAAGGAAAGCAGGATCGTCATAAACAGACGGAACTTCTTGTGCTTCAAGCTCGAGGAGCCCATCTTAACGGCGTTCTTCATGGGCAAGCGCGAGCGAATGAAGCTGGTCTCGTCCTTGTTATACGCCTTAATGCTGTGATCCTCGGATGTGGTTTTTTCAAACACCGTGGTGCCGCCATCCTCGGAGATGCCCGCCGCCGAGCGCAGCTCGGTGTTCACGCGCGTGTCGCCCGAGAGCAGAATATCGCCGTTGTTGCCCGCAAGGTAGGCGTTGATCATATCCAAGTCCTTGGCGGTGAGCTTATAGCCCTGCTCGATGCGAAGGATGTGGTCGTTGATGCGGTGCATACCGTCCGAGAGGCGCTCGGCATGATGCTCGTGCTTGGTCACGTCCTCGATGATCTTACCGTCTGCCAGCTCGATGATGCGATCGGCATAGCGCTCGGCAAAGTCGCGGTCGTGCGATACGATGAGCACCAGCTTTTGCTTGGAAAGCTCCTTGAGGGTATCGAAGATCTGCTTGCCCGTGTTGGAATCCAGCGCGCCTGTGGGCTCGTCTGCCATGATGATCTGCGGATCCTTGACGAGGGCGCGTGCGATCGCTACGCGCTGCTTCTGGCCGCCCGAGAGCTCGTTGGGCTTTCGCTTAGCGTAGTCAAGCAGGTCGACCTGCGCCAAAATGCCGTTCACGGCCTCGTCGGTAGCCTTTTTGCCCTGCAATTCCAGGGCAAGACCGATGTTCGCACCCACCGTAAAATCGTCCAGAATGTTGTACTCCTGGAAGATGAAGCCGATGAAGGTGTTGCGGTAGGCGTCAAAGTCCGAGCCGACAAAATCATTCGACGATTTGCCCATAATGACAAATTCGCCGCTGTCGGTGCTGTCCAGGCCGCCCATCACATTGAGCAAGGTGGATTTACCGCTACCGGATTTGCCGAGAATGAATACCATTCCCGATTCGGGAAACGAAACGCTGACGTTATCCAGCGCCCGAACCTCCTCGCCGGTTTTGGAGCGATACACCTTTGTTACGTTGCGTATCTCCAGCATGAGTGAGAGATCCTCCTTTGTTTTTGGATGCTTTTATTATACAATAAATTGAGAAGGCGTGCAATAGAGTTGACCAATTTTTCGCAACATGCAAGGCAGAAATTTGCATCGGAGCTTCCTTGCTAATTATCACAGGTCGACCTGCGACACCGCACCGATCCGTAGGGGCGAGCATCGCTCGTCCGTTTATTGGTCGCGGACGTGGACGGTCGAGGACGCCCCTACGGGTGGGTGTGTAGCCGCGGTGTTTGCTCGCCCCTTTTGCCTTCCCCTTGAGGGGAAGGTGGCGGCGTAGCCGACGGATGAGGTGTAACCAAGCGCAAAGAAACTCCTCATCCGTCAGCCTTCGGCTGACACCTTCTCCCACAGGAGAAGGCTACCGTTGCCGCATTCGCCGCAAATCGCGCGGCGGCGCTATAAGGCCTCGCCCTTCGGGAGAGGTCTCACGCATATGCGTGACGGAGAGGGCTATACGACCACCCTCTCACCCGACTTCGTCGGGAGCTCCCCCAAAGGGGGAGCCTTTTGTGCATTGCGCCGCAGATCGAGCAGTACACATTTCGCCTGCACCCGCGAGGTGCAAGCAAGGCAAGGCGCGAAGGCAAAAGCAAGGCGACGGCGTATTTTCATACGTCGAGCCGCTTTTGGCTAAGCAACGCCGCATTGCGCC
>JAFQEC010000004.1 GCA_017415805.1 Clostridia bacterium
ACAACAATGGAAGCACTTGGAATGGTTGAAACCCGCGGCCTGGTTGCCGCAATCGAGGCCGCTGACGCTATGGTCAAGGCCGCAAACGTCGTCCTGATCGGCTCTGAGAAGATCGGTTCGGGACTTGTCAGCGTCATGGTTCGTGGCGACGTCGGCGCTGTGAAGGCTGCTGTTGAGGCAGGCGGCGCGGCTGCTGCCCGTCTTGGCGAGGTCATTGCAACGCACGTCATCCCCAGACCCCACAACGACGTAAACAAGCTCCTCCCCACTCTGAAATAATCCAAACGCAAAGGATCTGATCAAATGGAAAACGCAATCGCATTGCTTGAGGTTCAGGCAATGGTGACGGCGATCGTTGGCCTTGACGCGATGGTCAAGGCCGCCGACGTCAGGCTGATCCACGTGGAAAAGCGTCTGGGCGGACGCCTGGTGACCGTTGTGGTCGAGGGCTCCGTTTCGGCAGTCACCGCCGCCCTTGAGGCAGGCAAAGCCGCCGCCGCGGCCGTTGGCAACGTCAAATGTGCCGAGGTGATCGCGCGTCCCCATGCCGACATCATGAGATTTGTAAAAACAGATAACGTCTGATTTAATTTTTGAAAGGAGATCAACGAAATGGAAGCACTTGGAATGGTTGAAACCCGCGGTCTTGTTGCCGCAATCGAGGCCGCTGACGCTATGGTCAAGGCCGCAAACGTCGTTCTGATCGGCTCTGAGAAGATCGGTTCGGGTCTTGTGAGCGTCATGGTTCGTGGCGACGTCGGTGCCGTGAAGGCTGCCGTTGAGGCAGGCGGCGCAGCTGCTGCACACCTCGGCGAGGTCATCGCAACGCACGTCATCCCCAGGCCCCACTCCGACGTGGATAAGCTGCTCCCCAAGCTGGGCTGATAGCTCCCTTTTCGTTGTGTTGCCCGTGAAAACGGGCAACACAACGAAAAAAACAACGTTTTTTTCGAAGCCGTGCAAACGTTCTCCCGAAGGCTTGCGCGCCTTTGCAAAAAACCAAAACCAAGAAAGGATCGGACATATGGACATCACCACTGCGGCAGTTGCCGAAATTGTGAAAAAAATCGTTGCCGAAATGGAGGGCGCACCCGCAAAAAACGCGTGCGAGATTCCCGTCGGCATCTCCAATCGCCATATCCATCTCTCAAAGGATGATTTGGAAACGCTGTTCGGAAAGGGCTATGAGCTCACCCCCATCAAGGATCTCTCTCAGCCCGGGCAGTACGCCTGCAAGGAAACGCTGACGCTGATCGGCCCCTCGATGCGCTCGATTGAAGGTGTGCGCGTGCTCGGGCCCCTGCGCAAAAACAGCCAGGTGGAGATCTCTGCCACCGATTCCTTCCAGCTCAAGGTAAAGCCCCCTGTGCGCGAATCGGGCAAGATCGAGGGCTCTGCCCCCGTCACCATCGTCGGCCCTAAGGGGATCGTATCCCTTAAGGAAGGCTGCATTATCGCAAACCGTCACGTTCATATGAGTCCCGACGATGCCGCCGCCTTCGGCGTGCAGGATGGCGACTATATCGACGTGGACGTTCTGTCGGGCACGCGCAAATCGCGCTGGTTTGACGTGCAGATCCGTGTACACAAGGATTTCCGTCTGGAAATGCACGTGGACACCGACGACGCCAACTCCGCGGGCCTGAAAAACGGCAGTGTCGTGACCGTTGTAAAGTAAGCCGCAGTATTATCGAAAAGGAGCACGCTTTATGTTGAAGGGAAAGGTTGTGGGAACCATTGTTTCCACGAACAAGCTTGAGTCGCTGGTCGGCTATAAGTTTCTTGAGGTGCAGATCATGGAAAACGGTCAGCTGACCGACAAATACATCGTTGCCGTTGACCGCACCGTCAGCGCAGGCCTTGGCGAGGAGGTTCTGGTTACCACGGGAAGCAGCGCAAGAGTTGCCACCGGCAACCCGTCCTCCCCCGTTGACGCCATGATCGTGGGCGTCGTGGATAAGCATCAGAGCTGATCTCTAATTTTCAGAAAGGACACAAGCAATGTCGCTGAGTGAACTGAAATCCATATTGCAAGCGTGCGGCATTGTCGGTGCGGGCGGTGCGGGATTTCCCTCCTTTGCCAAGCTCGCCGAGGGTGCTGACACGCTGGTGATCAACGGCGCAGAATGTGAGCCGCTGATCTATACCGACTACGCGCTGATGCGTGAGTCGCTTGCCGCGATCGTGTCGGGTGCTACGCACATCATGGCTGCAACCGGCATCACCCAAACGTTTTTAGCGGTGAAAAAGCACCGCGCCGAGATGCTGGGGCTTGCCGAGGGTGAACATCTTGCGGACGGCGTGTCCGTCAAGCTTTTGCCCGACGTTTATCCGATGGGCGATGAGATCAATCTCATTTACGAGGCAACGGGGCGACTGATCCCCCCCGGTTCTCTGCCGATCACCAAGGGCGTGATCGTGCTCAACAGCGAGACGCTTTATAACGTTGACCGCGCGGTGAGCAAGGGCAAGCCCGTTACCGACAAGTGGGTGACGGTTGGCGGAGAAATCGAAAAGCCCCGCGTGGTGCGCGTTCCCGTTGGTATGCGCGTGCGCGAGCTGCTGGAAAAGCTGGGAGTCACCCTCTCCCCCGATCACCGATTGATCGACGGCGGCCCCTCGATGGGCAGGCTGATCAATCCCAACACCGCCGTTGTTACCAAAACGACGAAGGCGTTGCTGATCCTTCCAAAGGACGTTCCTGCCGTGGCACACAAAACGGTTTCGGTGGACGACATGCTGCGGCGTGCCGCATCCTGCTGCTGCGGATGCTCGCGCTGCACCGAAATGTGCCCCCGTCATCTGCTGGGCTATCCCATCGAGCCGCACAAGATGATCCGCGCCGCAAACAATGCGGCGATCGCAAGCAACCCCGTGATGGCCGTGAATGCCTCGCTTTGCTGCTCCTGCGGCGTTTGTGCCGAGGTCTGCTGTCAGGATATTTCGCCCAAGGACGTGATCCTGTCCCTGAAGGGCTTGCTTGCCAAAAGCAAGCTCCGCTTTTCCGCGGGCAACGGAGAATACACCCCCTTTGACGATAGAGCATATCATTTGATCCCCTCCTCGCGCTGGGAGACCATGCTGGGCGTGCGCCGCTTTGACGCCGTTCCCGTATTCGAGCGTGAGCTGATCGCCCCGCGCGCGGTCGAGATCCCGCTGTCGGGTCACATCGGCGCACCCTCCGTGCCCGTGGTCAAGGCAGGCGATCGCGTGACCAGAGGCACGGTCATTGCCGAGTGCGCGGCGGGCCTTTCCCTTCCCCAGCATGCCAGCATTTGCGGCACGGTGACGCTGGTAGACGACAAAAAGATCGTCATAGAAGCCAACTGAAAAATTCTACCACATTATAATAAAGTAGGTAATAAGCATGTATCAAGCGATTGGCGTTATTGAATTAAAAAGCATAGCAAAGGGTGTTGAGGCCACCGATGACGCACTGAAAAGCGCAGGCATCACGCTGATCTCGGCGCATCCCGCTTGTCCCGGAAAATACGAAATGATCCTGACGGGCACGATCTCGAACGTGACCGCCGCCGTGGAGCACGTTAAGGGCCGCTTTGAGGAGCGTCTGGTCGATTATTCGATCATGGGTCGCATCGACGAGCAGGTCATCACGGCACTTTTCGGCACGCAGGTCGCCGAAAAGAAGGGCAGCCTTGGTATCATTGAGACCTATTCCGCCGCAAGTGCCATCAAGGCCGCCGATATTGCCGTAAAGACCGCTAAGGTCGATATCTTCGAGCTGCGCGTTTCACGTGGCATGGGCGGTAAGGGCGTGGTGCTCCTTACGGGTGACGTCGGCGACGTGACCGCCGCCGTTGAGGCAGGCGCAGATCACGCCAAGGCACAGGGTGTCTTCACGGGCAGCTCTGTGATCGCCGCACCCCACGAGCTTCTCTGGGAGCAGATCTAACGAAAAAGGGAGCGTACTATGGGAGAACTGAAATTTGTGATTCAAAAAAGCCCGCGTATTGACCGACTGATCGCGCATCTGTTTGCAAAGATGCCCGAGATCGAGGCCGATCGCGCAGAGCTGGTCACCGAAAGCTATAAGCAAACCGAGCATCTGCCCATCATCAAGCGGCGCAGTGCGGCGTTTCGGTACATTCTGGAAAATATTCCGATCGTGATCCGCCCCGAGGAGCTGATCGTGGGTAGCAACTCGCTGGCGCCCCGCGGCTGCCAGACCTTCCCTGAATACTCCTTTGAGTGGCTGGAGCCCGAGTTTGACACCATCGCCACGCGCGAGGCCGATCCCTTCTACATTTCCAAGGAAACGGTGGAACGTTTGAAGAAGGTGCATCCCTACTGGAAGGGCAAGACCGTGAGCGACCTTGCCGCCGCAGGCATGGATCCCGAGGTGCTTGACGTGTTCCTCAACCACGGCATGTTCACCGTCGGCAACTATTTCTACAACGGCGTGGGACACATCAACGTCAACTACGCCAAGGTCATCAACAAGGGGCTCGAGGCCATCATTGACGAGGCCAAGGCCGCCATGGCAAAGCTCCATCGCGGCATGGGCGACTATCAGAAAAGAAAGCAATTTCAAGAGGCCGTGATCGAGAGCTGTGAGGCCGTGATCGCCTACGCCGCCCGTTACGCGGATCTTGCGCGCCGCGAGGCCGCATACTGTGCCGACCCCGCACGCCGCGCCGAGCTTTTGGAAATTGCCGAAAACTGCACCCGTGTGCCGGGTAAGCCCGCGCGCAGCTTCTACGAGGCCTGCCAGTCCTTCTGGTTTATCCAGCAGCTGCTGCAATGCGAATCCAGCGGTCACTCGATCTCTCCCGGTCGCTTTGACCAATATATGTATCCGCTGTTCAAAAAGGACATGGATGCAGGTGTTCTTACGTATGAAAAGGCGCAGGAGTATATCGACTGCATCTGGGTCAAGCTCAACGACCTCAACAAGGTCCGCGATGCCGCCTCGGCCGAGGGGTTTGCGGGCTACGGATTGTTCCAGAATCTGATCGTTGGCGGTCAGAACGAGCAGGGCGTGGACGCGACCAACGACCTTTCCTACATGTGCATGGAAGCCACGATGCACGTGCGCTTGCCCCAGCCCTCTCTCTCGATCCGCGTTTGGAACTGCTCGCCCCACGATCTTCTGATCAAGGCCGCATCCGTCACGCGCGAGGGACTCGGCGTGCCCGCGTTCTACAACGACGAGGTCATCATTCCCGCCATCATGGCGAGGGGTCTGACGCTCGAGGACGCGCGTGATTACTGTATCATCGGCTGCGTAGAGCCCCAAAAGGGCGCAAAGACCGACGGCTGGCACGATGCGGCCTTCTTCAACATGTGCCGCCCGCTGGAGCTGGTCTTCTCCAACGGTATGGACAAGGGCAAGCAGATCGGCCTTCGCACGGGCGAGGTCGAGCAGATGACCTCGTTTGAGGAGTTCTTTGACGCATACAAGAAGCAACAGCTTCACATGATCGAAATGATGGTGCACGCCGACAACGCCGTGGACTATGCACACGGCGTGCGTTGCCCCCTTCCCTTTGAGTCTTGCCTTTGCGACGATTGCATCGAGCGGGGCCTTAGCCTGCAGGAGGGCGGTGCACACTACAACTTCACAGGCCCGCAGGGCTTTGGCATTGCCAATATGACCGATGCGCTCCTGGCGGTCAAAACGCTCGTATTTGACGAGAAGAAGGTCACCATGGCCGAAATGAAGCAGGCGCTTGCCGACAACTTCGGCAAGGGTATCCTTCCCAAAAAGGCCGTGGAGCTCACCACGCAGATCACACGCGAGCTCATGGCAGGCGGTGCGAGCGTGAATGACGATACCATCCGCACGGTCTACCGCAACCTGACCAACGCCGAAACCGTTGATCCCGCGAAGAAGGCGCGCTACGCCGAGATCCTTTCGATGATCGAGGCTCTGCCCAAATACGGCAACGACCTCCCCGAGATCGACAGCTTTGCGCGTGAGGTCGGCAACACCTACACTAAGCCCCTTGAGCATTATACCAACCCGCGCGGCGGCATCTTCCAGGCAGGTCTTTATCCCGTTTCTGCCAACGTGCCGCTTGGCTATCAGACGGGCGCAACGCCCGACGGCAGACTGGCCTTTACGCCCATCGCCGACGGTGTGGGCCCCGCATCGGGGCGCGACGTCAAGGGCCCCACGGCAACCGCGAACTCGGTGGCACGCCTGGATCACGGCATCGCCTCTAACGGCACGCTGTTCAACCAGAAATTCCACCCCTCTGCGCTTTCCTCGATGGCAAGCCTTGAGAAATTTGTGGCATACCTGCGCGGCTACTTCGACCAGAAGGGCATGCACGTGCAGTACAACGTCGTTTCGCGCGAGACGCTGATCGACGCACAGAAAAACCCCGAAAAATACAAGAATCTTGTGGTGCGCGTAGCGGGCTACAGCGCGCTGTTCACCACACTCTCACGCTCGTTGCAGGACGACATCATCGCCCGTACCGAGCACGGAACTGTCAAATAAAGCTTACGATGAAAGGAGTCGCGCCGCATGAATATCTATGAGCAGACAGGCCGTATTTTTGACATACAGCGCTACTCCATTCACGACGGCCCCGGTATTCGCACTATCGTCTTTTTGAAGGGCTGCTACCTGCGCTGCCGCTGGTGCTGCAACCCCGAATCGCAGGAATACAAGCTCCAGGAGCTGACGCAGGGCGGAAAAACGCGTACCGTTGGCAGGGATGTGACAGTTGGTGAGGTCATGGACGAGATCCGAAGGGATGCCGTTTATTACAGCCGAAGCGGCGGCGGTGTAACACTGTCGGGCGGAGAGTGCATGGCACAGCCCGAATTTTCCGAGGCCTTGCTTCGCGCCGTGCACGAATACGGCTACACCACCGCCATTGAAACCACCGCGTTTGCATCGCGCGAGGTGGTGGACCGCCTGCTGCCGCACGTGGACTATTTCCTGCTGGACATCAAGCATATGGACAGCGAAAAGCACCGTCAGTTCTGCGGCAAGCCGAATGACGTGATCCTGGAAAACGCGCGGTATATCGCACAAAACGCAAAAAATTTAGTGATCCGCGTGCCAACCGTCCCCACCTTCAACGCAAGTGCCGAGGAGATCGCCGCCATTGCGCGCTTTGCCGACTCCCTGCCGCGCGTTGGCGAGCTTCACCTGCTGCCCTATCATCGCTTGGGGCAGGATAAGTACGCAGGGATCGGCCGCGAATACACTCTGTCACACATCACGCCCCCCACCAACGAGGAAATGGAGCAGTTGGCAGCCGCCGCACGCGCGGCAGCACCCCGACTGCACGTACAGATCGGCGGCTGACCGCCGCTTTGAAGCAAGGAGATCCGTATGGAAGCTATGGAAATGAGAGATAAAATGCGCATCGTGCAGGAGCTTGTCCCCGGGCGGCAGATCACGCTGGCGCATGTGATCGCCAATCCCGATCCCATTCTTTATCAGAAAATGGGCCTTGATCCCAAGCTGGATTATCAGCGTGCTGCCATCGGCGTGCTGACGATCTCGCCCGCTGAAACGGCTGTTATCACCGCCGATATTGCCCTCAAGGCATCGGGCGCGGAGCTTGGCTTTGTGGACAGATTTTCGGGCACGCTGATCATCACGGGAACGGTGGATGAGGTCGAGGCCTCGTTCCAGGCGATCGCCACCTACTTCCGTGACACGCTGAAATTCTCGGTGTGCGACGTCACGCGCACGTAAACTTATGAAAAAGATCATCCTGATGGGGCGTGTGGCGGCAGGAAAGACCACCCTGACGCAGGCCCTGAAGGGCGAGCAGCTCCATTATTGTAAGACACAATACGTCAATTATACCGACACCATCATTGATACGCCCGGCGAATACACCGAGGTGCATACATTGAGTGCGGCGCTTGCTGTCTACTCCTACGAGGCCGATATCATCGGGCTTGTGATCAGCGCCAACGAGCCGTTTTGCGTATTTCCACCCCACTGCACCTATCACGTCAACCGTGAGGTGGTCGGCATCATTACGGGCATCGACAAGCCCGATGCCAACGTGGAGCTGGCCGAGCTCTGGCTGCGAAACTGCGGGTGCAAGAAGCTGTTTTACGTTTCGTCCTACACGGGCGAGGGACTGAACGATATCATCGATTACCTAAATCAATGAAAAGGATGTAAGCTATGGCCATCACGAAAACGATATGCTTTGCAAACAACAAGGGCGGCAGCGGTAAATCCACTACCTGCGCCAACGTCGGCTATGCCCTTTCGACCCTGGGCAAGAAGGTGCTGCTGATCGACGGCGATATGCAAATGAACCTGACGCTCTCCTTTTTTGACGACGAGCGCTCGCTTGAATTTGCCAAGAGCGATCTCAATCTTTATCGCGGCATCACAGAGCAAAAGGATCTGAGCGATTTCATCCAGCATACCGACTACAAGGGACTGGATCTCATTCCCTCCTCCACGCTGATGAGCAGCATTGAGTTCGACCTGTTCACCAAATGGCAGCGCGAGTTCATCCTCAAAAAGGGGTTGGAGCGCATCAAGGCGACCGGAAAATACGATTACATCCTGATCGATGCCCCCCCCACGCTCGGCTGCTGGGTCATGAACATCATGTGCGCCAGCGACCACCTCGTCATTCCCGTTGAGGCATCGCCGTGGGGACTGTTCGGCATCGCGAATATGTTTGAGTTTTACGAGCAGATCCGGCAGGTCGCGCCCACGCTCAATTTGTTGGGCATCGCCGTGACCAAAGCAAGCGAACGCAAAAATTATTTCAAGCAGACCATTGACACGCTCTCCTCGCTGGAAAACGTACGGCTGTTTTCGTCGATCATCCGCGTGGACAGCATGGTGGAGTGGTCTCAGGACGTCAGCAAGCCCGTGATGGCTTATAAGAAGAGCAGTCGCGCGGCACAAGAATACATGGAACTTGCAAAGGAGATCGAAACATATGTCAATCGGTAAGGACAGCATTCAAAAGCGTGTAGCAAAGCCGCAGCAGCCCGCTGCAATCGAAAAGAAGGCGACCGCGCCCAAGGCAGCCCCCAAGAAAGCCCCCACCAAGACCTTGGTCGTGACCAAAATTGCACCCGAGGTGGTGGAGAAGGTCACGGGACACAGCGAAAAGGCGGCCGTGGAAAAGGTCAGCGTTGGTAGCGATCTTCCCTATTTCCTGCTCTGATAAGAAACCCAAGGCTTTGCCTTGGGTTTTTGCTTTTAAGGCGAGACATTTTGGCGATATCCCTTTACTTCTCGCCCCAAAAGCGGTATAATAGAAAAAAGGGGGGTGTAACAATGTTACCCGACGCTCTGTTTTGGAACGTTCATATGTACGGCATCCTGATCGCCGTTGGCATCCTGGCCGCGTTTGCGGTCTTATTTCTGTACGCCAAGCGCAAGGGGCTTGACCCCATATTCACCGATTTCGTGTTTTACACCGCCATCGGCGCCATCGTGTTCGGCTTTTTTGCGGCGGCACTCTTTCAGGCCACGTACAATTATATTGAAAATCCCCGCGCGGGATTTTCGCTGGGCGGCGGCATCACCTTTATCGGTGGGCTGATCGGCGGCACGCTGTTTTTCCTTGCCGTCTATTTTCTGCTCGGCCGTCGGCGCGGCGTTTCGCTGCTTGCCATTGTAACGCTGGCGCCCTGCATGATCACCGTGGCGCACGCCTTCGGGCGCGTGGGATGCTTTTTTGCGGGCTGCTGCTACGGAAAGCAGACCGACAGCGTGCTGGGCGTAAAATTCCCCGCGCTGCGGCACGAGGTGCTGCCCACCCAGCTCTGGGAGGCGATCTTTCTCTTTTTGCTCTTTGGGCTTTGCTCTTATCTCTATCTCAAAAAGGATTTTCGCCACAATATGAGCGTGTATCTCATCGGCTACGGCGCGTGGCGCTTTGGACTGGAATTTTTGCGCGACGACGCGCGCGGCAAGCTGCTCGGTGCGCTCTCGCCCTCGCAATTCTGGTCGCTTGTAATGATCGCCGCGGGCGTGGGGCTGTACGTTTTGCTTCGCCACCTCTCCCGATCACAGACAAAGACCGAGAACGTATAATCAAAAGGGCGACCTGCTTTTGCAGGTCGCCCGTTTCGTTTATTCTTCCTCTTGCCAGCCCTTGGCGACGTCTACCCATGCGATCACGTTACCAAGGCGCTCCAGCGCGGCGGCATCCATGGGGATGGCCGAATGTGCGCTGCCTGCGGCGGGATAGAAGGTATTGAAGCGCTTGAGCGATACATCGGCAAACACGCGTACGCCCTCCTTGACGGCAAAGGGGCACACGCCCCCCGGGGCGTGGCCGATCTTTTCCTCCACCTCGTCAAACGGGATCATTTTGGCCTTCTCGCCGAAGGTGTCCTTAAATTTGCGGTTATCGGCCTTGGCCTCGCCCGACATGACGACCAGAACGGGGCCCGTAGAGAGCTCAAACGAGAGCGTTTTGGCGATCTCACGCTCCTCGCACCCAATGGCCGCGGCGGCCAGCGCCACGGTGGCGGTATCGGCGGCAAATTCGATGACCTCGGCGGCACAGCCTGCCTGCTTCAAATACGCCCTCACTGCTTCGATCGACATATCCTTACCCACTTTCTGCTTTTTTGTCATTCTACCACAAATACGCACAAGATGCAAGGGCTTGCCGCAAATTGTGTGTGCGCGTTAGTTCCCCTCTTACAAAACAGAAGAAAAAAATCGGCAAAAAAGCATTGACAAGCGCAAGGGCGCGTGGTAAAATATAGATGCTCTTCGAGGGAGTAGCAAGCGCACGGTGTGCGTTGCAAGTCAACATACTGACCGAGTACGGTCTGGCTTGCCTTAAATTGCGAGACTCAAATGTGGCGTGGTGCCATATTTGGGTTTTTTCTTTTGCAACAAATACAAAAGGAGAACGACCGAGATGAATTTTGAGTTTTTTCTGACCGCGGCATTGCTTGGCTGTGGGCTTGCAATGGATGCGTTTTCCATGTCGCTGGCCAACGGCCTCTCAGAGCCCTGTATGAAGCCCCACCGCATGTGCGGCATGGCAGGCATTTTCGCCTTTTTCCAATGCGCGATGCCCCTCATCGGCTGGGTCTGCGTACATACCGTGGCCGAGCGCTTTGAAAAGTTTGAGCGCTTTATCCCGTGGATCGCGTTCGCGCTGCTGGGCTACATCGGCGGCAAGATGCTCGTAGAGGGGCTGCGCGGCTGTGAGTGTGAGCAGGGCTGTTGCTGTCGCGTAGGATTGGGCGCGCTGCTGGTGCAGGGTGTGGCCACCTCGATCGACGCGCTCTCGGTGGGCTTTACCATTGCAGACTACGATCTCATCCCCGCACTTGTGTGCTGTCTGGTCATCGCTGCGCTGACCTTTATCATCTGCACGGTGGGCATCCTGCTTGGCAAGCGATTTGGCACAAAGCTCGCGGGCAAGGCCACGGTTTTCGGCGGCGTGCTTCTCATCGGCATCGGGCTCAAGATCCTCATCAGCGGCTTAATCGCCTGATCTTAAATACAAAAGGCATATATGACATAAGGTCATATGCGCCTTTTTTTATTTCTGCTCTTTTTTTGCCGATAAAACAAGACCGCATGAAGCAAAAGCAAGAGCAAGGGAAGCACGCCGATGTAGCCGAACAGCGGATAGAGGATGCCGACCAGACGCTCAAAGCCCAAAAGCCCCAGCAAGAATGCCAGCAAGGACATCAGTGCGCTTGCGGGCAGTAAAAAGCGCCGCGCGCGCGGCAAGCGCTGCGTGAAATATTCATTCAGTGCCGATTGCGAGGAGATCCCCGAGGAAAGGATGCCGAAGATCAGCAAAACCGCATAGAAGAAGCCGATCAGCCCACTCTTGGAAAAGGCAAGCGTGAGCATGGGGAGTGCGGTGTCGGTCACCTGCGGATCGGTGGCGAGGGCAAGCAGAATCAAAACCGCAAGCACGCCGAACAAAAGACCGCCGATCAAAATTCCCCGCCTGCCCAGTCGCGCCGAGGGTACGCTTTTTTGCAGCGGCACGAGCACAGGGATGGCACAAAACATGCAGAACGTGGTATAGATAAAGCCGTCGAGCAGCCAGTTCCCACTCACCAGGCCGTCGATCTTGACCACGGGAAAGCGCATGCCGTCCCCCGTTGCGACCGAAACACAGGCAAGTGCCGCCGTTACGGCGATGAGCACGGGCATCAGCCCCGAGAGCACACGGGCAAGCCCCGTGACCCCCGCCACCGAAAGCGCGGTGCACACCACGCAAAATACGAGGCCGCCCACAAAGACGGACAAGCCGAAGATCTGTGCGACCAGCGACCCGACCGCGGCGACGTTGAGCAGATAGACCATGAAAAGGAACAGGCCCTCAAACAGTGCCACGAGGGCGCGCAGCCACGGGCAATCGAACCAGACGATGATACGATCCATGCGCACCTCGTCGGACGCGATCGCAAAGCTCAGGATCACCGCGCCGCACGCGGCGATCAGCAATAGCGCAAGCGCGAGCCCCGCAAAGGACCACACGCCCTTGGAGCCGAAGAACTGCCAGAGCTCCTGCCCCGAAAGAAACCCCGCACCCACAAGACACCCGACGAAGGTGAGCGCAACGCGCACGGTCGCTGCCACGCGCATCGGTCTTGAATAAAGCTCTTTGCGTTCCCTCACCGCTTGCCTCCACGGCGTGCAAGGATCGCATCGGCCACGGCGCGCTCGGCGGCGGCAATATCGGCGGCCCGCACGCTTGTGCCTGCGGCGCGGCGGTGTCCGCCCCCGCCAAATTCGGCGGCAACCTCGGCTACGTCAAAATCGACGTTGGCACGCAGTGAGACGCGGAACACGCCCTCGGGGGTGCTTTGTCGGATCGCGACGGCGACCTCCACACCCTCGACGCAGCGCGCCACGTCCACCAGCGTTTCCAGATGCTCGTCCGAAAGCTCCAGTGCGGAGCGCAGCTCGTAGGGAAAGGTCAGGATGGCGACCTTTCCATCTTCGTAGAACGAAAGGCGGTCAAAGCCCGCACGCTCGGCGCGCAAAAGCTCCATGGACTTGACCTCGAACAAGCGCCGATTGATCTCGGCGGCGTCGATGCCACTCTCTACGAGCGCCGCGGCACGCAGATGCGTATCGCGTGTGACGTTGGAATAGCGAAAGCACCCCGTATCGGCGCTGATCGCGGCGTACAGAAGTGCGGCGCACCCGGCAGGGATCTCCTTTCCCGACGCGGCCATCAGATCGTATACGACCTCGCCCGTGGCGGCGGCCTCGGGGCAGATATAGGCATCGGCGTAAGGGGCTCCCTTGCCGTGATGGTCGATCATCAACTCGATCCTGCCCACAAAGCGCTCATACAGGCGACCGAGCTGTGCGGGGGATGCGGTATCCACACTTACCGCACGCGCATCGGTAAATTCGGCGGGCATGTGCTCGGGGAGCACGCTCTGTTGCAGCCCTTCGGTCAAAAAGCGCAACCGTTCGGGCACCTCGTCGGCACACAGGCACCATGCGGGGCTGCCCATCGCGCGCAACCAAAGCGCGAGTGCGAAGGCCGAGCCCACGGCATCGCCGTCGGGTCTTGCGTGGAACAGCACGCAGGTCGGCTGCGGCTCTAAGAGCCGTGCTATGACCTCGTGCAGTGTGAGCGCGCGAAGATCGGCATTCTTCACGGTGTCAGCCATTGTCCTCGCCCTCCCCCTCGTCGGGATCGGTGATGGTAATGGAATTGAGCAGCGTGGCAATATGCGCGCCGTTTGCGATCGAGGTATCCTCCACGAAGGTGAACTCGGGCGTAGCGCGCAGATTCATGCGCTGTGCCACCATACGGCGAATAAAGCCCGCCGAGGACTTGAGGCCGAGATAAACCTCCTTCTTCTCGCCGCGCAGTGCGGAATAATACACCTTGGCATACTTGAGATCGGGCGTGACGTCCACACCCGTGATGCTGACAAAGGCCTCACTCACGCGCGGATCCTTGACCTCGCGCAGGATCTGTGCCAGCTCCTTTTGCATCTCGTCGTTGATTCTGCCTCTGCGATAGTTTGCCATTTGGTTTTCCTTTCTTTGGCGAAAAAGGAGAGCGCAATGCTCTCCTTTCTCGGTCATGCTGTAATTACTGTGCCGCGTCCACGATGGCGGTGAACTTCTTTGCCACCAGCGACGCGCCGCCAATGAGGCCGCCGTCCACGTTGGGCTTGGACAGAAGCTCAGCTGCGTTGGCATCGTTCATCGAGCCGCCGTACTGAATGGTGGTCGCCTCGGCAACCTCATTGCCGTAGAGCTCGGCGATGGTTGCGCGGATCACGGCGCAGGCGTCCTCTGCCTGCTCGGGGGTAGCGGTAAGGCCCGTACCGATGGCCCAAACGGGCTCGTAGGCGATGATGACGTTCTTCATATCCTCTGCGGAAATGCCGGCAAGATCCAGCTTGATCTGCATGGCGCAGACCTCGTTGGTGATGCCCGCAAGGCGCTGCTCCTTGACCTCGCCCATGCACAGGATCACGCGCATACCGGCGGCCAGCGCGGCCTTGGTGCGCAGGTTCACGGTCTCGTCGGTCTCACCGAAGTACTGACGGCGCTCGGAGTGGCCGACCAGAACGGTGTTGACGCCGATGGCCTTGAGCATATCGGCCGAGATCTCGCCCGTGTAAGCGCCCTTTGCCTCATAGTGCACGTTCTCGGCACCGATGACGATGTTTGAGCCCTTTGCAGCCTCCATCGCAGCGGCGATGGAAACGAAGGGAGCGCAGAAAATAATGTCGCAGTTGTCCTTGCCCGCAACCATGGGCTTGATCTCATTGATGAATGCGGTCGCCTCGGCGGGGGTGAAGTTCATCTTCCAGTTACCGGCAATTACGGTTCTTCTCTTAGCAGGATTCATTTCTATTCTTCCTTTCAATGATGAAAATTATTTATCAAGCAGGCATGCAATTCCGGGAAGGGTCTTGCCCTCGAGGAACTCGAGCGAAGCGCCGCCGCCCGTGGAAACATGCGTCATCTTGTCGGCAAAGCCGAGCTTCTCAACCGCTGCTGCGGAGTCACCGCCGCCGATGATCGAGATCGCGCCCGATTCAGCCACAGCCTTGGCGACCGACTCGGTGCCTGCGGCAAAGCTCTCCCACTCCGAAACGCCCATCGGGCCGTTCCAGACAACGGTGCCTGCGTTCTTCAGAACATCGGCAAACAGCGCCTGCGACTTGGGGCCGATATCCAGACCCATCCAGCCCTCGGGGATCTTGTCAGAATCCACGGTCATGCTCTCGGTGTCGGGCGCGTATGCCTTGCCCAGCTTGTTATCCACGGGAAGCATGAAATTGACGCCCTTGGCCTTTGCCTTCTCCATAAGCTCACGCGCAAGGTCAAGCTTATCGCTCTCGCAGATCGAGGTGCCGATCTCCAGACCCTGTGCCTTGAAGAAGGTGTAGGCCATGCCGCCGCCCACGATCAGGGTGTCGACCTTCTCGATGAGGTTGTTGATGACGCCGATCTTATCCGAGACCTTTGCGCCGCCGAGAATGGCAACGAAGGGGCGCTTGGGGTCGGAGAGTGCGCCGCCCATGATCGAGATCTCCTTCTGGATCAGGTATCCGCAAACGGCAGGCAGATAATCTGCAAGGCCTGCGGTGGAGGCGTGTGCACGGTGTGCGGTGCCGAAGGCATCGTTGACGTAGATCTCCGCCATGGAAGCCATCTCCTTGGCGAAGTCGGGATTGTTCTTGGTCTCCTCCTTATGGAAGCGGACGTTCTCAAGCAGCAACACCTCGCCGGGCTTGAGAGCAGCGGCCTTTGCCTTTGCATCGGGGCCGATCACGTCCTTGGCCATCTGCACCTCAATGCCGAGAAGCTCGGACAGGCGCTTTGCAACAGGAGCGAGGGAGAACTTCTTGTCGTCATTCTTTGCAGCCTCGAGATACTTGGCGGTTGCTGCCTCGCGCTCGGCCTCGGGCAGAGCCTCGACCTTCTTCTTCTCCTTCTTGTCCAGCTCCAGCTTGGCGTTGAAGATGTTGTGGGGACGGCCGAAGTGCGAGCACAGGATCACAGCCGCGCCGTTGTCAACCAGATACTTGATGGTGGGCAGCGCACCGACAATACGCTTGTCATCGGTGATGCGGTCGCCGTCCATCGGAACATTGAAATCGCAACGGGCAATCACCTTTTTGCCCTTGAGTGCGATATCCTCAATGGTTTTCTTGTTGTAGGTCATTTTCAGATCCACCTTTCGTTTTTTTGCAGCTGCGAGAGAGCAGTTGCCTTAACAGGATTATTTTATCACAATACGCGCGCATTATCAAGAGCAAATTGTCAAATTTTTCTCGATTTTCACATTTTTGGCGATTTTATACGCAAAAGGGCTGCCGCAACGCGGCAGCCCTTCTTTCTGCTTCCTGTCTTTTTTCAAACGGCGACACTGCTGTCAAGCCGTTACCACACCCGTCACGGTATAGACCGCCACAGCACCCGCAGGCAGCGTGATCTGTGCCGCGGGATCGACGGTCAGCAGGCCGTCGACGAGCTGATAGTCAGTCGCGACAAGCGGAACCGCAACGCCGTCCACCGTGAGCGAGAGTCCCGTGAAGGAGAACTGCGCGGGCAGCTGATCGGTGAGCGCATCCAGCACGATGGGGCTCGCGGTGTTGTTGGTCACGGTAAAGAGGAACGAGATGCTCTCCCCCACACCGGCGCTTGCAGGCGCGCTCTTCACGATGGTGAGAGGCACGCGCGTGATCGTTGCAGATGCGCTATCGGTGAGAATTGCTCCGACGGGCGAGCCCTCGCGCGCCGTTGCGGTTGCAAGCGAGACGACCGTATCTGCTGCCGTAGCGTTGACGGTGGCGTTATACACGAGAAATACGACCGCGCCGGCAGGGATCGGAGCCGGGAAGGTAAAAATTACGCTTCCCGTGCTGACAATCACGGGGAAAGGGCTGATAGACGCACCGTTATACAAAAATGCGGCCGCGCTCCCCTCCACATAATCCAGAGCGCCGCCGCCGAGATCCGACTCGACCACAGCATTTACAAGTGTTCCCGTTCCCGTATTCTGCAAAGCGACGGTATAGAGAATGGTGTGACCAACGCCAAAGGTCTCGGGAGAAGCCGTGTGATAAAGCTCCATACCATACGTGACCGCCACATCCGTGCCCGTAGTGTTGGAAACGATAGAGGCCTGCGTACCGCCCTGGGGCGTGTAGCGCAGAATCCCCTGATTGAAAAGAGTTGCCATGATTGTGATTTTCCTTTCTTTGCATTCGGAGACCGACTGCTTCGGCCCCCGCATTAGCAGAATATGCCGAGAAGGGGCGAAAAGTGTGCTCACAGCCCCCTCGGCTTGACATTTTGCGCGCGATGGGGCATAATAAGAGGTGAAATGAGGTGAAGCCCTTGAAGCAAAAAAGAACCGTTGCACTCGCCACTCCCGAGGCAATGCAGGTAGAACGCACCCCTGCAATATACCCCCGCCCGCAGCTGCGGCGCGACTCCTTTTTCTCACTGGACGGCCAATGGGAATTTTCGGCACACCCCAAGGGTGCGCCGCCCACGTTTGATGGGCGCATCCGTGTGCCCTTTCCGCCCGAATCGGCACTCTCGGGCATCGGCCGGGTCTTTGCCGACGGCACCGAGCTTCACTACCGCCGCCGCTTTTCTCTGCCCTCGGGCTTTTTGCGTGAGCGCGCGATCTTGCACGTGGGTGCGGCCGATCAGCGTGCCGAGGTCTTTCTCAACGGTCATTCCCTTGGCACACACGAGGGTGGCTATCTCCCCTTCTCGTTTGATATTACGCGCCATCTGCGCGCGGGCGAAAACACGCTCTATATCCGCGTGACAGACGAGCTGGACAAGCATATCCTGCCCTGGGGCAAGCAAAAGCACAAGCGCGGCGGCATGTGGTACACGCCCGTATCGGGGATCTGGCAGAGCGTATGGCTGGAGAGCGTGCCCGAGCGCTATGTGCGCGCGCTGGATATCAAGGCGAACGGCACGGGCGCCGTGATCCGCGCCGAGGGCGTGGACGAGGGCATGGTGATCGTGACCACACCCGAGGGGCTGACCTGTGAGAAGCTGAAAAACGGCGTGGCGCATATTTCCCTGCATGCACCGCAGCTGTGGTCCCCCGAGGATCCCTATCTGTATCAATTCAAGCTGATCTGCGGTGCGGACACGGTGCACTCCTATTTCGCCTGCCGCACGCTCTCGGTGGGCAAGGTGCGCGGCGTGCCGCGTCTGCTGCTCAACGGCAAGCCCTATTTCTTCCACGGCCTGCTCGATCAGGGCTACTTTCCCGACGGCATTTTTACCCCCGCGCGCCCCTCGCGCTACGAAAAGGATATTTTGGCCGCCAAGTCGCTGGGCTTCAACACACTGCGCAAGCACATCAAGATCGAGCCCGAGCAGTTTTACTATGATTGCGACCGTCTGGGAATGATCGTGTTTCAGGATATGGTCAACAATGGGCACTACTCCTTTTTGCGCGATACGGCGCTGCCCACACTGGGCTTCAAGCGACGCAACGACAGGCGGCTGCACCGCGATGCGGCCACGCGCGCCGCGTTTCTCACCGCAATGGAGCAAACCGTCACGGCTCTTGCCAATCACCCCTCGGTCTGCTATTGGACGATCTTTAACGAGGGCTGGGGGCAGTTTGACAGCACTGCCGCCTTCGAAAAGCTCCGCGCGCTGGACGGCACACGCTTCATTGACACCGCATCGGGCTGGTTTACCCCCTCGCAAAGCGACGTGGACAGTCCGCACGTCTATTTCAAGCCCGTGAAATGCCGCCCAAAGCAGCGCCCCATGGTGCTCTCGGAATTCGGGGGCTATTCGCTCGCCGTGAAGGATCATATTTTCAACCCCGACAGGGTATACGGATACCGCAAATTCACGGACGAAAAGGCATTTCAGACAGCACTGCTCGCGCTCTACGAGGACGAGATCCTGCCCGCCGTGCGTGCGGGGCTCTCGGGCGCGATCTACACCCAGCTCACCGACGTCGAAGACGAGATCAACGGTCTCTTTACCTACGACCGCAAGCATTGCAAGGTGAACGCCGACGCGATGCGTGCGCTTGCCGAGCGACTGCTTGAGGCGGCATTGGAATGAACGGGCGAAGCAGTTATGCAAACAAAAAAGCACCCCCGCAGAAATTCTGCGGGGGTGCTTTTGTTCAAATTTATTTTTTCGCCAGTTGCTCCAAAAGCTCGGTCTGGCGCGCGATGTTGGCGTAGACAGCCTGAAGCTCGGCTTCCTTTGCGGCAAGTGCGGCGGCAGCGGCCTCGGCCTTCACCTTCTCCTCAGCCTTCTTCTGCTCCTCGGCAGCCTTGGCGGCCTCCAGCTCTCTTTGCTTGACGCGCTTCATCACGTTGGTGGCGATGCGTGCGATCACAAAGAGCGTAAAGGCGACGAGCAGGAAGTTGATCACGGCGTTGATGAACATGCCCCAGTCAATGTAGATCGATTCCTCAAGATCGGGCGTGCCGTCCTCGAGATTGACGCGCTGCAGGAAGGTATAGACCTCGCTGAGCGAATCCTTGCCCAAGATCTTGGCAAGGATAAAGTTGATCACGGGCTTGAGGATGTTGTTGCTCAGGGCCGTAATGATCGCGGTGAACGCACCGCCGACGATAACACCGACGGCCATATCCACCACGTTACCACGGGTGATGAACTTCTTGAAATCCTTGAAAAAGCCTGTTTTCTTTTCCTTCTTTTCCTTTTTCATTTTTTGATCTCTCCTTTTTTCTTTTATGTATCTATGGTAGCACATTCGACACGAAATGTCAACAAAAAAACGGACGAAAGCGAAATTTCGTCCGTTTTTATTGCACTCAAAGCAGATCGGCGATATCCAGAATGAGCCGTTCGGTCTTCTCCCAGCCGATGCAAGGATCGGTGATCGACTTGCCAAAGCCCTCCTCGCCGATCTTACGGCAGCCGTCCTCCAGGTAGCTCTCGATCATGAAGCCCTTGACGATGCGCTTGATGTCGGCGTTGTGACGGCAGGAATGGAGCACCTCCTTGCAGATGCGGGGCTGCTCGGCGTATTTCTTGCCCGAGTTTGCATGGTTGGCATCCACGATCACCGCGGGATTGACAAGATCCGTCTTGGCGTACAGTGCCACCAGACGCACCAGATCCTCGTAATGATAGTTGGGGTAGCTGATGCCCTGCTCATCCACATAGCCGCGCAGAATGGCGTGTGCCATGGGATTGCCGTTGGTCTCGACTGCCCAGCCGCGGTAGATGAAGGAATGGGCGTGCTGTGCCGCGGTGATCGAATTCATCATGATCGAAAGGTCACCGCCCGTGGGATTCTTCAAGCCGACAGGGATACCGATTCCGCTGGATACCAGACGGTGCTCTTGATTTTCGGTAGAGCGCGCACCGACCGCAACGTAGGAAAGCAGATCGGAGAGGTAGCGGTGATTGGCGGGATAAAGCATCTCGTCTGCGGTGGAAAGACCCGTTTCGGTCAGCACGCGGGTGTGAAGCTCGCGAATGGCAAGGATTCCCTTGTAGACGTCGGGCATGCCCGAGGGATCGGGCTGGTGCAGCATGCCCTTGTAGCCGTCGCCCGTGGTACGGGGCTTATTGGTATACACGCGGGGCACGATCACAAGCTTATCCTTCACCTGCTCCTGCACACGCGCAAGGCGGTGTGCATATTCCAGCACGGGCGCATCGGAATCGGCCGAGCAGGGGCCGATAATCAAAACAAGCTTGTCGGACTCGCCGCGAAAGATCTTTTGGATCTCAATGTCGCGCTTCTCCTTCTGCTCGGCGGCGGCGAGAGACACGGGATACTTTTCCTTGGTTTCTTGGGGAATGGGGAGCTTTCGGATAAACTTCATATCCATGGGGGATCACACTTCTTTCTTGATTCGGATTCAAAATTACTCGACTGCGATGACGTAGTCGTACAGGGGCTGACCGCCCTCCAGCAGCATCAGCTCTGCATCGGGGGCCTTGGCGCGCAGCAGCTGCTCCACGCACTCGGTGATCGGCGCAGTAGCCTGCTCACCCGTATACACCGACAAAAATGAGGGTGCATCGATGTTGTCCAGCAGCTTCTCCAGTGCGGCAGGGATCTCACCCGCGACCGCCTTGACCTTGCCGTTGACAAGGCCCAGCACCTCGCCGTCCTTGATGCACATGCCGTCGATCTCGGCATCGCGTACCGCGCGGGTGAAGGAGAGGGTGGTCACGCCCGTAATAGCCTCCTCCATAGCGGCGGCATTGTCCTCGGGCGAGAGGGACTCGTCATACATCATCATGGCGGTGAAGCCCTGTGTGAACTGTGCCGAATGGATGACGATGACCTTTTTATCGGTGGTCATCTCGGCGGCACGCTCGGCCACAAGGAAGATGTTTTTATTGTTGGGAAGAATAAATACGGTATCGGAATTCACCGCGTCGATGGCAGCGAGAATATCGTCGGTGCTGGGGTTCATGGTCTGACCGCCCGGCACGACGTAGCCCACGCCGAGATCGCGGAAGGCCGCCACCACGCCCTCACCCACGGCGATGGAAACAAAGCCAACGGGCGTGCGGGGCTCATTCGAGGGGGCACTCTTTTCCTCGATCAGCTCGGTATGTTGATTTCGCATATTCTCGATCTTGACCGTGAACAGCGAGCCAAATCGCAGCGCCTTCTCCAGCACCTTACCGGGGTGGTTGGTGTGCACGTGGATCTTGATCATATTTTCGTCGTCAATGAACACCAAGCTGTCGCCAAGACCCGCAAGGTACTCGCGCAGGTCGGAGCAATTGCCCTCGATCCCCTTGTGCTTGTCATCCTTGTCGACGATGCACTCGGTGCAGTAGGCAAACTTAATGTCGCCCGTTTCAAAACTGCCGAAATCGGCAACACCGGGCGTGGCGGTTGCGTCGCCGCCGCCCACACGCTCAATGGGCTGACCGTTGAGCGCCGCCAGCATGCCTGCCAGCACCGTGACAAAGCCGCTACCGCCCGCATCCACCACGTTGGCCTCCTTCAGAATGGGAAGGAGCTCGGGGGTGAGCGCCAGTGCCTCGTTGGCGGCCTGGAGCAGGTAGTTGAACAGTCCTCGGATATCGCCCTCGTATTCGCCGTGCTCGGTCGCCTCAACGGCGCGCTCGGCACACATACGCATGACGGTGAGGATCGTACCCTCGGTGGGGGTCATGACCGCGCCGTACGCCTCCTTGGTGCCCTGATTGAGCGCCTTGGCGATATCGGCGGAATCGACCTCATCCAAGCCCTTGAGCGACTTGGCAAAGCCGCGGAAAAACAGCGACAGGATCGCGCCCGAGTTGCCGCGCGCAGCGCGCAGCATATAGTCCGCCACCTTGGTGGCGCACTCGGATACGGTGCCACTAAAATCGTTGAGGTTTTGCAGCGTGCTCATGGTCAGGCTCATATTGACGCCTGTATCGCCATCGGGCACGGGGAACACGTTGAGTGCATTGATAACCGCCTGGTCATTGTTGAGTGCATTGGCGGCCGAAATACACATTTCGCTGAATTTTTTACCGTTGAGCTTCATTCGATCAACGCTCCTTTCCGAGGAAGAACAGTGCCATGGTGCCGGGGCCCGAATGTGCACCGATCACGGGGCCGACGTGGGAGATCAGAATCTCCTTTTTTACACCCATTACGGTGCGAACGCGCTCTGCCAGATACCTTGCATCCTCCTCGCAGTCGCCGTGGCTGATAAACACCGTCTGGTCGGCGGGGTCGATGGCCAGTGCCTGCATACGGGCGCACAGATCGTCCAGCGACGCACGTCTGCCGCGCTTGATGCCGATCTTCACAAGATGCCCCTCGTTATCCACGTGCATGATGGGCTTGATGCCCAGCGCCGAGCCCGCCACAGCGGTCACCGCGCTCACGCGGCCGCCGCGCTTGAGGAAAAAGAGGTCGTCGACCGTGAACAGGTGCACCAAATTGAGCTTGATGCTCTCGATATAATCACGCACCTCCTCAAGGCCTGCACCCGCGTTGCGCTTCTGCACCGCGTGATAGACAAGCAGTCCCTGCCCCAGCGAGGCGCAGAGCGTATCCACCGCCGCGATCTTGCGCTCGGGATACTTCTCGGCCATTTCCTTGGCGGCAAAGAGCCCCGCCTGGAAGGTGCCCGAAAGCCCCGAGGAAAAGCCCAGATACAGCACGTCGCGCCCTGCGGCGAGATGCTTTTCAAAGATCTCCTCAAAGGTTTCAATATTGATCGCAGAGGTCTTTGCGCTACGCTTGTCGCGCAAGCTCTGATAAAATGCGCCGATCTCGACCTCATTATTGGGGCGGGGCTCCTCCCCGTCCACTGTTACATACAGCTGAACAACGTCAATATCAAGGGTCTTGACCAAATCAAGTGGCAGGTCTGCCGACGAGTCGGTCAGGATCACAAAAGGATTCATACGGATATTCCTTTCTAAAAAGATGTGCAAAGCACTTGACAAGACTGTTTGCAAGTGTTACACTTAATGGAGAGTTACATTCGTAACATATCAATTTTACCACTTTCATGAAAACCTGTCAATCTTTTTGCTTTAGTCTGTGACAAACGGGGGGCTTTTGTTCATGAAAAAAAAGAACGAATCCAACAAATTAGCCAAGGAATGTATCGTAACCGCGCTCATTGAGCTGATGAAGGTACAGGACTACAACGCCATCACCATCACCGACATCACGCGCAAGGCGGGTGTCTCGCGCATGGCGTACTACCGTAATTATACGTCCAAGGATGATATTTTGAACACCTATATGGACGAGGTCGGCCTGTCGATCCACGAGAAGATCACCCATATGGGCTCGTACGACGAGATCTATCACTATTACTACGAGCTTTTTGATCAGCTGGGACGCTACAACGACCTCGGCATTGCCGCGTACCGCGCGCATCTGGGTGAGTTGATTCTTGCCAATATCAACAAAAATATGCTGGTGACCTTCCCCCCCGTGGACGACTCGCCCGCCGAGCGCTACCGTGCGCTATACCTTGCGGGGGCGTTCTACAACGTCTTTATTGAATGGCTCAAGGGCGGCCGACAGGAGAGCGTGGAGCAAATGGCGCGTATCTGCTGTGCCATGACCTGCCGCGGCTGCCCCATCCCCGTGCGCAACGCACAAAACGAAAAGGAGAACATTTAATGTTTACGGTTGGAATTGTCGGACTTGGACTGATCGGCGGCTCGATGGCACGCACATACAGCGCGGGCGGGCACGCCGTTCTGGCATACGATACAAACGAAAACGCAATGAAAGAGGCTCTTGCCGCAAACGCGATCTGCGGGCGGCTTTGCGCCGAGAATGCGGCGGGCTGTGACGTGATTTATCTTGGCGTGTACCCGCAGGCGGCACTCGCATGGCTGGAGCAGGCCGCGCCGCATCTGACGCGCTCCTCGCTTGTGATCGACCTGTGCGGCACCAAGCGCACCGTCTGTGCCGAGGGCTTTGCGCTGGCGGCAAAGCACGGCTTCACCTTTGTGGGCGGCCACCCGATGGCGGGCACGCAATTTTCGGGCTTTGCCAACAGCCGTGCAAATCTGTTTCAAGGCGCACCCATGGTGATCGTGCCCCCCGAGGGGAGCAACGAGGCACTGCTCTCACGCATCCGTATGCTCCTCACGCCCGTGGGCTTCGGCTCGGTGACACTCTCCACGGCCGAGGAGCACGACCGCATCATCGCTTTTACCTCACAGCTGGCGCACGTGGTCTCCAACGCCTACGTCAAGAGCCCCAACGCACAGGTGCACAAGGGCTTTTCGGCAGGCTCGTACAAGGATCTGACGCGCGTGGCGTGGCTCAATGAGCATATGTGGAGCGAGCTGTTTTTAGAGAACAAGGATTATCTGATCGAGGAGATCGAGGGGATCGCCGCCGCACTGCTGGAATATCGCGACGCGCTGAAAAGCAACGACGGTGAGCGATTGCTTGCGCTGTTGCGCGACGGCCGCCTTGCCAAGGAGCGCGTGGACCGCGGAGAGGAGCACGAATGAAAACGGTATCGGTTCGGGCCTCGCGCCCTTATGAGGTAAAGATCGAGGCAGGGCTTCTCGCGCGCGCAGGCGCGGAGATCGCCGCGCTCTATGCGCCCCCGCGCTCAGTGCTGATCGTCACCGACGACACGGTGAACGCGCTTTATGCCGACGCGCTGACCGCCTCGCTGGAGAAGGCAGGCTTTGGTGCTTCGCGCTTTGTGTTTGCACACGGCGAGTGCTCCAAGCACATCGGCACGCTGGGTGAGATCTGGAACACGCTCGCAGAGCATAAGCTCACGCGCTCGGATCTCATCGTCGCACTGGGCGGCGGTGTGACGGGCGACATGGCGGGCTTTGCCGCCGCTACGTTCCTGCGCGGCATTGCCTATATACAGATCCCCACGACGCTGCTTGCCATGGTGGATTCCTCGGTGGGCGGCAAGACCGCCATCGACCTCTCGGTGGGCAAGAATCTGGTGGGCGCGTTCTACCAGCCGTCGCTGGTGCTGTGCGACACCGATCTGCTCGCAACGCTCTCGCCTGAGATCTATGCGGACGGATGCGCCGAGGTCATCAAATACGGCTACATCAACGACCCCACGCTGCTGGGCATGCTGGAAACATCCTTTGCCGACGCACCCGAGGCAGTCATAGCCCGCTGTATTGCGGACAAGCGCGATCTGGTCGAGGCCGACGAGCACGACAACGGCGCGCGGCAGCTGCTCAATCTCGGGCACACGGCGGGGCACGCCATTGAGGCCTGCTCCAATTTCGAAATTTCGCACGGCAGTGCGGTCGCCATCGGCATGCTACTCATGGCGCGTGCGGCCGTGAAAAAGGGGCTTTGCACCCCCGACGTGCCCGCGCATATGGAAGCGATGCTGCGCGCCTATCACCTGCCCACAGACTGCCCCTTCGGGGCGGCGGATCTGGCGGCCGTGGCACTCTCGGACAAAAAGCGCAAGGGCGCGACGCTCTCGCTGGTCGTGCCCCAAAAACTGGGGCAAAGCGTGCTCTATCCCATCGCGGCCGCCGAGGTCGAGGAATTTTTTGCGGCGGGACTGAACTGAAAAAATCGGCGCATCTGCGCCTTTGAGGAAAACGAATGGATATTACGTTACATCATCCGAAATTTGCACGTGAGGTGGCCGCGCCAACCTCAAAATCGGCAGCACACCGCGTGCTGATCGCCGCGGCCTTTGCCGATGCACCTACGCGCGTGCGCGTATCGGGGGCGGGCGAGGATATTGCCGCAACCGTGCGCTGTCTTGCGGCGCTCGGTGCGCGCATCGACGAAGCTCCCATCGCAGGGGGCGATGCGTGGCTGACGGTCACGCCGATCATGGCCGTACCTGCGTGCGCAACACTGGATTGCGGCGAATCGGGCTCGACGCTCCGCTTTCTGATCCCCGTTGCGGCGGCACTGGGCGTTGAGACGACCTTTTTGCGCCGCGGACGACTCCCCGAGCGTCCATTGGAGCCTTTGCGCTCGGAAATGATCCGACACGGGGCGGATTTTAAGGACAATCCCGACGGGAGTCTGACGGTTCGCGGCCGCATCGGCGCAGGCGATTACGAGATTGCCGCAAACGTCTCGTCCCAGTACATCACAGGGCTTCTCTTTGCCCTCTCGCTGTGCGATCTCCCGTCCACGCTCACGCTCACGGGCGAGATCGAATCCGCGCCCTACGTGGACATGACGGTGCACGCGCTGGCCGCCTTCGGGGCGGCACCCATGCGCTCGGCCGACGGGCGCGTCTTTACCGTGGCAGGACGGAACGTAGCGCCCCTTCGCTCCCCTGCCGAGCTGCTCCCCGAGGGCGATTTCTCGGGCGCGGCCTTTCCGCTGGCCGCAGGGGCGCTTGGCGCGCATCCCGTGACGGTCACGGGGCTGGATCTTGCATCCGCGCAGGGCGACCGTGCGATCCTCGATCTACTCGCACGCTTTGGCGCAAGGGTCGAGCGTGACGCAACGCGCGGCACGGTGACGGTCTCCCCTGCACCGTTGCACGGCATTGACATTGACGCAAAGCAGATCCCCGATCTCGTACCCATTCTTGCGGTGATCGCCGCGGGGGCAAGCGGCAAGACCGTGATCACGGGTGCTTCGCGCCTTCGCTTGAAGGAAAGCGACCGCATCGCCACCACCGCCGCGCTCTTGCGCGCGCTGGGCGGCAAGGTGAGCGCGACCGACGACGGCCTTGTGATCGAGTGCTCCCCTCTCTCGGGCGGCACGGTCGACGGGGCGGGTGACCACCGCATCGTGATGAGCGGTGCCGTGGCGGCACTCTTTGCAAACGGCCCCGTGACGGTTACGGGTATCGAGGCGGTGGCAAAATCCTACCCCAATTTCTTTGAGCTGATGGCTTGAAAGGAGCGCTTATGGCCAACCAATACGGCAACAACATAAAGCTTTCGGTCTTTGGCGGCTCGCACGACCCCGAGATCGGCATGCGCCTCACGGGCCTTCCTGCGGGATTTGCGCCCGATCTTAATGCGCTACGGCAGTTTCTGGCGCGGCGCGCCCCGAACGGCGGTGCGTTCTCCACGCCGCGCAAGGAGGCCGATACGCCCGAATTTCTCGCAGGGCTGACCGACGGCGTGACCGACGGCAGCGAGCTCCATGCGATCATCCGCAACACCAACGCCCACTCCAAGGATTATTCCTTTATCTACGACACCCCCCGCCCCGGGCACGCCGATTTTGCCGCGTTGCAAAAATACGGCAATGCAGTCGATCTGCGCGGCGGCGGCCACTTCTCGGGGCGGCTCACGGCTCCCCTTTGCATCGCAGGGGGGCTCGCGCTCCAGTATCTGGCGGCTCGCGGTATTCACGTGGGCGCGCACATCGAGCGCATCCACGGTATCCCCGACACACGCTTTGACGCAGTAAACGTGGACAAGCCCACGCTGGACGCCCTGAAGGAGATGCCCTTTCCCGTGCTGGACGCACAAAAGGGTGAGGAAATGCAAAACGCCATCACCGCCGCACGTGCCGCGGGCGATTCGGTGGGCGGCGCGGTGGAATGTGCCGTAACGGGGCTTCCCACAGGCCTTGGCGAGCATATGTTCGCGGGCGTGGAGGGGCGCTTTGCCGCACTGCTGTTTTCGATCCCCGCCGTAAAGGGTGTGGAGTTCGGCGCGGGCTTTGGCGCGGCCGAGCTTTTGGGCAGCGAGAACAACGACCCCTTCGTGACCGACGGCAAGACCGTGCGCACCGCCACGAACAACTGCGGCGGCATTTTAGGTGGCATGACAAACGGCATGCCGCTTGTATTTCGCGTGGCCTTCAAGCCCACCCCCTCGATCGCGAAGGAGCAGCAGACCGTGTCGCTTACGCGCATGGAGAACACAACGCTTTCGATCGGCGGCAGACACGACCCCACGGTCGTGGTGCGTGCCGTACCCGTGGTCGAGGCCGCCGCGGCACTCGCGGTGCTCGACCTGATCTTAGATGAAACGTGAGGCAGACTATGAGTAACGAACACAAGATCCCTTCCCTTGCGGACTCCCGCGCCGCCATTGACCGCATCGACCGCGAGCTGGTCAAGCTCTTTTGTGAGCGCATGCAGGTCTCGGCCGACGTGGCGGAATACAAGCGTTCGGTCGGCATGCCCGTGACCGACGCGGCGCGCGAGCGCGCACTGCTCGCCAAGGTCTCCGAGCTGGCGGGCACGGAAATGGAGGAGAACGTGCGCACGCTGTACGCCACGATCCTTGCCATCTCCAAGGCCTATCAGCACGAGCGACTCAATACCTCATCCAAGCTCGAGCACAAGATCTCCACCGCCGTAAAGGAGACAAGCCCCATCTTCCCCGCGCGCGCCAAGGTCGCATGCCAGGGTGTGGAGGGCGCGTACTCGCTTAAGGCGGCCGAAAAGCTCTTTTCTTGCCCCGAGGTGCGCTTTTACAAAACCTTTGGCGACGTGTTTGACGCCATTGACCGCGGCGAGTGCCGCTACGGCGTCCTGCCCATTGAAAACAGCACCGCGGGATCGGTCACGCAGATCTACGATCTGATGAGCAACCACCGCTTCTACATCGTGCGCGCGCTGCGCTTGAAGGTGGATCATTGCCTTTTGGCCAAGCCCGGCACCAAGCGCGCGGACATCACCGAGATCGTCTCGCATCAGCAGGCACTCTCCCAATGTGCGGGCTACATCGCACAGCTGTCGGGCGTGAAGGCCACCCCCTTCCCCAACACGGCCAAGGCCGCCGAATTTGCCAAAAGCGCGCCTGCGGGCGTTGCCGCGATCGCAAGCCGCGACTGTGCCTCCCTGTACGGGCTTGAGGTGCTGGACACCGATATTCAGGACAACGCCAACAACTACACGCGCTTTATCTGTATCTCCAAGACTCCTGAGATCTACCCCGGTGCGGACAAGACCAGTATCATTCTGACCGTGCCGCACAAGCCCGGTAGCCTCTCGCGCTTGCTCACGCAGATCGACGCCATGCACATCAACCTCACCAAGCTCGAATCCCGTCCCATCCCCGGGCATGATTTTGAGTTCCTGTTCTACTTTGATCTGGAATCGCCCATTGAGTCCCCTGCGCTGCTCCGCTTGCTCGGAGAGCTGGAGAGCAGCAGCGAGACCTTCCGTTATCTTGGCACCTACCGCGAGATGCTGTGAGGTGACGCGATGAAGCCCGAAGCCAAGCTGCGCACGGGATTGCTCGGCGCGCACCTCTCGCACAGCTTTTCGCCGCGCATCCACGCGGCCCTTGCCACCTACTCCTACGAGCTTTTTGAGAAGGAAGAGGGCGAGGTTGGAGATTTTTTGAAAAACGGCGATTTTGACGCCATCAACGTTACCATCCCCTACAAAAAAACCGTGATGCCCTATCTGGACGAGATCTCGGACGAAGCAAAGCGCATCGGCGCGGTCAACACCGTGGTGCGCCGTGAGGACGGCAATCTTTGGGGGCACAACACGGATTACGAAGGCTTTTCCGACCTTGTGGCCGACCTTGGCATCCCGCTTGCGGGCAAAAAGGTGCTGGTACTGGGCTCGGGCGGTGCCTCGCGCACGGCGGTGACGGTGGCAAGCGACCTTGGCGCACGGGCCGTGGTGGTGATCTCACGCAACGGCGTAGACAATTACGGCAATATCGACCGCCACGCCGACGCAGAAATTCTGATCAACGCGACACCCGTTGGCATGTACCCCAACAACGGTGTCTCTCCCCTCTCGCTGGACGCGTTTCCGCGCCTTGAGGGGGTACTGGATATGATCTATAACCCCGCACGCACCGCGCTCTTGCTGGACGCCGCGGCACGCGGTATCCCCTCGCGCAACGGCCTTTTGATGCTGGTCTCGCAGGCGCGCCGCGCCGCGGAGCGTTTCCTGGGGCGCGCGATCCCCGATGCCGAGGTGCACCGCATCACGGCCGAGATCGCACGCGATACTGAGAACATTCTGCTCATCGGCATGCCCGGTTGCGGCAAGACAACCCTTGGCACGCGCCTTGCCAAGGACCTCGGCCGCACCTTTGTGGACACCGATGCAGAGATCGAGAAGATGGCGGGAATGCCCATCCCCGAGATCTTTGCCACCAAGGGCGAGGTAGCCTTCCGCGCGCTGGAGACCGAGGTGCTATCGCACTTTTCCAAACAGAGCGCGCTGGTGATCGCCACGGGGGGCGGCGTGGTCACACAGCCGCGCAACCTTCCCCTTTTGAAGCAAAACAGCTGCGTACTGTTTCTCGACACGCCGCCCGAGGCTCTCCCCACCGCAGGGCGGCCGCTCTCACAGGCGCGCACCCCTGCCGTGCTGTACGCCGAGCGTCTGCCCCTGTACCGCGCGGCGGCCGATGCGATCATCCCCGTGACGCGCGACATCGAGGACAATCTCAAAAAGATCAAGGAGGCACTGAAAGCATGAAATTACTTGTGATCAACGGCCCGAATCTCAATCTGCTGGGCATCCGTGAGCCGGGAATCTACGGCGACCGAAGCTTTGGAGCGCTGTGCGACTTCATCCAGAAATCGGTGGATGAGGTGGGCGCGGAGTGCGAGCTGTTTCAATCCAATCACGAGGGCGCGATCGTGGATGCCATTCAAGGCGCGCTTGGGCGCTTTGACGGCATCGTCATCAACCCTGCCGCCTATACGCACACCAGCGTGGCCATTCTCGATGCCCTCTCGGCGGTGCACATCCCCACCGTGGAGGTGCATATTTCCAACGTGATGGAGCGCGAGGAGTTCCGCCATCATTCCTTTGTTTCGTCGGTTGCGAAAAAGACCTATATGGGCCTTGGCTTTGAGGGCTACCGCCGCGCGGTGCGCTATCTTGTGCTGGGGGAGGAATAAAACAAAAAAACGGGAGAGGCATGCCTCTCCCTTATTTTTCAATTTTTATAACAGTAATTGGTTTTCCTTTTTTCTTGGCATAGCGCATGGTGTATTGTGTGCCGCGTGATACGCCGTCCCACAAAACCAAAACTGCATCTGACAGATCCACCATTTGCTCATTCCGCTTCAGCGGTGCCGCCCTTCCGTACAGATCATAACGAGGCCGCAGAATCAACTTTGACAGTTTATGTTCATCTGCATAACTCTCCGCGAGTGAATCTGCTCCCTTGGCTCCCCCACTAATGATCAGTTCTGTGTCGGGCGGAATCATACCGCGAAAATCAAATTTTTCTACACTTCGAGATCCCACCACTAAAATTTTCATATAAAACCCTTCCCGACATATATTTATATAAGTATATACCCAAACAAAGGAATTGTCAACAGAATATATGCTTATTAAAATATATCTTGGAAGGAAGTGATGCGATGATTCGACTGACGCTTGATCAATACTTGGACGCACACAAAATTACGCGCTACGAGCTATCGCAGCGTACAGGCATCCGCTATCAAATCGTGGATCGTTATTACAAAAACACCGTCATTCGCTATGACAGCGACATATTGGATCGCATGTGCCAAGCTTTGAACTGCGATATATGTGACCTGATCGAATATCGAAAATGAAAAACTCCCGACAGACCTGGAGATCTGTCGGGGGTTTATTTCTTGTATGAAGTAATCAGAATATCCCCTTGTTATATTTTATCATCGCGTAGAAGCTGATCGCCATTCCCACAACGATGCCCACGATCAGCTCAACCGTACCGATCGCAACAAGAGCGTCCTGCTGCGTTTGCTCAAAGACAAAGAACAAAGCACCGAACGCAATCAAAGCAACACCGATTATCAGCGTACCCAAACCAACGAGCCTGCCAAACGGCCTTCTGTTTTCTTCGGTCACGCGATGCCGATGGTAGCGATGCAAGGACGATAGATTGCCCGTCATATTGACAATGCCAAGTATGCAGACCAACAGGCCCAAGCCTGCGGTGGTTATAAACGCTACCATAGACAATTCCCTTCTTGTTTGTTACTCCAATATAAAGATAAACGGATAAAGCTCCTGTCCGCCGTCGATCTCAAAGATCTCCACGCGCGGATGGTTGGTGCGAAGGAAGGCGCGTACGGCGTCCATATCCTCGGCAGTGGCTTCCTTGCCGCAAAGAACGATGACGACCTCGTGATCCTCAAAATCAAGCCGCGAGAGCAGTGCCTCGGCGGTGGCGCGCACCGTGGGGGCATCGGCCAGCATCTGCTTGCCCGCAAAGCCGATGAAATCGTTTTTCACGATCTCCACGCCATTCAGGCTCGTATCGCGCACGGCGCGCGTGATCTGTGCGGTCACCACGCCCTGCATCGCATCGCGCATGGTTTGGGCAATGGCATCGGCATCGCCGATCTCCATATCCGCCATGGTGAGCGCGGCATAGCCCTCGCCCACGGTCTTGCTTTCCAGCACGCGGATATCCGCAAAATCGCACAGCTTCGCCGATTGCTGTGCCGCCAGCACGATGTTGGAGTTATTGGGCAGCACGAATACCGTATCGGCATTGACCGTGCGGAAGGCGTGCAGAAAATCCTCGGCACTGGGGTTCATGGTCTGCCCGCCGCGAATGACGAAATCCGCGCCAAGCGACCGGAAGGTCTCGCAAATACCCTCTCCCTGCGCCACCGTCACCACCGCAAAGGGCTTGTGGGGCTGCACGGCATCCTCGCTCTCCTTTTTTTCGGCCTGCGCCTCGCTGTGCTGGAGCGTCATGTTCTCCACCTTGACGGTGAGGAACTCGCCGAATTGCTGGCAGAACTCAAAGACCTTGCCCGGTGTGAGGGTGTGCACGTGGATCTTCACCACCGTGCCGCTTTTGACCGCCACGATCGAGTCACCGACGGTGGTCAGAAAATCGGAGATGGTCTCCACGGGGAAATTCTCGGCATCGACCTTGCTGTTTTGCAGCTGCAAGAGACACTCGGTGCAATAGCCGAAGGTCATCACGCTATCGGCCGTAAAGAGTGAGAGATCGGGGGTAGCAGGCCCCTGCACGGCGGGTGCGGGTGCGCTTGCCACGGCCTCGCCGCAAAGGATCTTATACATACCCTCGAGAATATAGACAAGCCCCGCGCCGCCGCTGTCGATCACGCCCGCCTCCTTCAAAATGGGAAGCAGCTCAGGCGTGTGGGTCAGCGAATCGCGCATGCCCGCGAGAATATCCGAGAAAAACGCCTCCAGGGACGTATCGGGGCGCAAACGCGCCACCGCATAGTCGGTTGCCTCGCGCGCCACGGTCAGGATCGTGCCCTCGGTGGGGGTGAGCACGGCATTATAGGCACGCCGCACGCCCTCGCCAAACGCGTTTGCCATGGCGGTGGCATCGGCGCGCTCACGGTCCACAAGGCCCGTGGCGAGCCCCGCAAAGAACTGCGAGAGGATCACGCCCGAGTTGCCGCGCGCACCGAGCAGTGCGCCGTTTGCAAACTTCTCGGCGATGAAGGACAGCGTATCGGATGCAACGCCGCGCAGTGCGGCGTCACCGCCCTCCATGGTCATGCACATATTGTCGCCCGTGTCGCCGTCGGGGATGGGAAACACGTTCAGGTCGTTGACGGCCTGTGCATTGGCGCGCAGGTTCTGCGCGCCGCCGCGGATCATATCGGCAAACAGCGAGCCGTCGATCTCATATTTTGCCATGGCTTACACCGCCGTTTCGATCTTCTTGCCGTACGCCCAGACACCGATGGCACCGGGGCCGATGCAAGCACCGACAACAGGGCCGATGGTGGTGATATGTACATCGGCAAATCCAAGCGGTGCGAGCGCCTCGCGCAGATATTCGACATCCTCAGCGCAATCGGCATGCTGAATGTAAAGGGTCTGCGACGCGGGCTCGATCACGGTCTCGCGCATGAGCTCCACGAGCTTATCCAGCGACGTGCGGCGTCCCTTGACCTTGCAAACGGGGACGTTTTGTCCGTTGGCGTCCGAGATGATAATGGGCTTGACACCGAGCAAATTTCCGAAGAATGCTGCCGAGCCCTTGACACGGCCTGCGCGTCTGAGCATATCCAGCGAACCGACCGTAACGAACTGATTGACGTATGCACGGCGCTCCTGGATCTGTGCCACGATCTCCTCGGCGCTCTTACCGGCATCCCGCAGCTGTGCGGCAAGGATGGCGAGCATCCCCTCACCCATGCAGCAATTTTTGGAATCCACGCAATAGATCTTGCCCTCGGGATAGGTGGCAGCGAGATCACGCGCCACGACCGCCGCAGTATTGACCGAGCTGGAAAGCGGCAGTGCACAGCCGATGTAGATCACGGTATCACCCGCCTGCAACGCCTGTTCAAAGTATGCACGGAATTCACCCGCAGGAACCTGCGTGGTGGTGACGCGCTTGCCCTCGCGCAGCCAGCCGTAAAACTCGGCACTGCCAAAGGCCTTCCAGTCGATGTCGGCGGGAATGACCTTGCCCTCGATCACGGTGCACATTTTTACATATTCAATATTGTATTTTTCGCGCAGCTCGGCGCAAAGATCGGAGTTGGTATCGGTAACGATGCGGATATTAGCCATGTATCGGTTCTCCTTTTTTGTTTTTTCATCCTCATTATAATATATTTTGGTTTTTTTACATCGGGCAATTTTTCGCGCTTTGTGTAAAAATTAGGCAAAAAAAGAAAATTGCGCAAAAAAAGATGCCGGAAAGGCATCTTCCATCAAGCGGGTTTTGCTTACAAAAAGCACGCTTTGCTCGACAAGGTGGAGAGCAATAAGCCTCTCACCTCGGGAGAGGTGGCGGCGTAGCCGTCGGAGAGGGGGATGCGATCAGCCCTCTCACCCGCTTTCGCGGGAGCTTTCCCAAAGGGAGAGCCTTTCGTTTGCACGCTCTGACAGCACAGTTGCTTTTCCCGTCAAGCATTGCTTTTGCAGGCACAAAAGCAAGAGCGCACCTGCTTAATCCAGGTTCGCTCTTGTTGCTTTTTGAAATCAGAATTTGCGCCAGACCATTTTGTTGACCACGCCCGTATAGGACTGAATGATCTTGACCACACGGGTGGATACGTTCTCGTCCACATAGTCGGGCACAGGCGTGCCGTGCTCACCCGCGGCGTTTTGTGCCACGGCAACATCCACCGCCTGCAAAAGCGAGCGCTCGTCAATGCCCGCAAGCACGAAGCACGCCTTGTCCAGCGCCTCGGGGCGCTCGGTCGAGGTGCGGATACAGACCGCGGGAAACGGGCTGCCCACCGAGGTGTAAAAGCTCGACTCCTCGGGGAGCGTGCCGCTGTCCGAAATGACCGCAAACGCGTTCATTTGCAGGTTGTTGTAGTCGTGGAAGCCCAAGGGCTCGTGACGGATCACGCGCGCATCGAGCGCAAAGCCACTCTTTTCCAGGCGGTTGCGGCTGCGCGGATGGCAGGAATACAGAATGGGCATGTCGTACTTCTCTGCGATACGGTTGATCGCGGTAAAGAGCGACTTGAAATTCGCCTCGGTATCAATATTCTCCTCGCGGTGTGCCGAGAGCAAAATGTATTTTCCCTTCTCCAAGCCCAGACGCGAGAGGATATCCGACGCGCGAATGTCGTCCAGATTGTTGCGCAGGACCTCGGCCATGGGCGAGCCCGTGACGTAGACGCGCTCCTTGGGCAGTCCGCACTCGTGCAGATACTTGCGCGCGTGCTCGGAATAGGCGAGGTTGACGTCCGAAATGATGTCCACGATGCGGCGGTTGGTCTCCTCGGGCAGGCACTCATCCTTGCAGCGGTTGCCCGCCTCCATGTGGAAGATCGGGATGTGCAGCCTCTTTGCCGCGATGGCCGAGAGACAGCTGTTAGTGTCGCCCAGGATCAGCAGTGCATCGGGCTTGGTGGCGACCATCAGCTTGTACGAGGCGTTGATGATATTGCCCACCGTGGCGCCCAGATCGTCGCCCACGGCATCCATATACACCTCGGGATCGGCGAGCTTTAAGTCCTTGAAAAACACCCCATTGAGGTTGTAATCGTAGTTCTGCCCCGTGTGTGCGAGGATGCAGTCAAAATACCGGCGGCACTTGGTGATCACGGCCGCAAGGCGGATAATCTCGGGGCGCGTGCCCACGATGATGAGCAGCTTGAGCCGCCCGTCGTTTGCAAATTTCACGTCGGAATAGTTGGTTTTGAGTTCCATATCCTTCTCCTACCTTCAAATTTCTTTTTGCATCAGGTCATACAGCGCGTGCATATTCCCTGCCTTGATCAAAGCACGGTGCGCCCGTGCAAATCGCCGCGCGTCACGCATATCCTTTGTATTTTCCTTGCGTAGCATGCGCAACATGCTCATGCTAAAATTCGTCCATTTCATCCAAAGACGCGAGCCGGGGCCCATATGTAGCTTATGGCTGAAATAAAGGCGATTGACCACATACAAAAACGTGGCCTTGCGCGATGGAGTGCGGTATTCCGTGCTGACACGGTGCAGGACCTGCACGCGATCGCTGAACACGCAACGCAAGCCGCTTTCCTTCGCTTTTTTATAATAGCGATAGCTGAAATCCAGATCCTCACCGTATGCGTAACCCGTGAGATTTTCATCCCAACAGATCCCCCATTTTTCAAGCAACGACTTGCGCACCGCGAAGAAAAAGCCCATGGCCCATTCGGTATTCACCTCTCCCACGACCGCTTGCTGCGGAAATCTGCCGAGCATAGATCTGGTGACGTGCCCTATTTTACGCTTGCGAAAGGATTTCGTGCCGAACAAATAGCCGCTGCTTGATTTTGCACCCTCGTTCCCACTCATGCCCGCAACCATGGCAATATTACCGTTCTCCATCAGATCGTACACGGAGCGAAGCGTGTCATTCGCGACATCCACATCGTCGTCTGAAAAAATCAAAATATCTTGTGTTGCAAGGTCGATTGCTTTGTTTCGAGATAACGTGGTGGATGGCATGTCTTGAAAGACATAGGTGATCTCGGTTTCACTCGTGCTTTGTGCCAATTCGGATATGCGCGCACGCATCTCCTTGTCCGTGGTTTGATCCACGATCACGATCTGCGCGGGGACGCAATCGGCCTCCAGATATGTACGAAGTGTGCGCTCCAGGGCCAGAGGGCGGTTCATGGTCGGAATTAAAACAGAAATCGGCAATGAGGGCATATGCTTTTCTCCTTACATTTATTTCAAAGGCCCGAAAAAGGCATCGGGACATGCAGGATCAAAGGGCTCAGCAAAGCTGCCCCGCGCATCGGTATTTTTCAGGACAGAGTCTTGTGCTTTTTGATTTTGGATCTTACGATTTCAATACTCCGCTTGCGCTCTGCGCGCGAAAGAGCGAAGAGCCATAGGGTGACACCGTAAACCGCCACGGTGATCATTCCCTTTACTACGAGCGAAAGCCACCCGCCATCGGGTATCAGACGGTTGATCAAAAGCCCTGCGGCAACCGTCAACAGGATGGGTGGGGTCATACGCAAATAGCAGCACTTCGCGAACCGTATGATGTTAAGGTGCAGGTGCTTTCGGTATACGATCAAGGACAGCACCTCACGCAGCATATACGCCACGAAGATCGACAGACAAGCACCGATCACGCCCCAACGGTAGGAAAAAATGAACGAAAGGATGACGTTGGCCACACCCGTTGCAAGCGCGATAAAGGCGCGCTCCTTCACTCTTTTTTTCACCACAAGCGCGGTGTTGGCGATCTGCAACGCATTATAGAACAGACCCGGCACGATAACGAGCAATATTCCAAAATAGGCCTGTGCAAACGCTTCGCCCATCCAAAGCCGGATAAACAAACGTCCTACCACAGCAAAGCCCGCGACGACAAGCCCGTTGAGCGCATACTGAAACCGTCCGACCCCAAGCACCAGCGCTGACAGATTCTCCTCGGCGTTCTCACCGACATTGATACGTGCCACGCGCGGCAAAAACAGGCCGTTGATCGCAGTTGCAACGGTATAGACATACCCCTCGATCGTCGTGATCACACCGAACACACCGATCGCGGCGGCGCTTGCCACAATACCGAGGATCGAGGGCGTGATCTGAAACACCAACCGCGCCGCCAGAGCATCGATCAGGATCCAGACCGAAAAGGAAAGGATCTTCCGATACAGTGCGCGATCGGTATGGCGCAGGCTTGCGCGCACACCAACGGTGCTTTTGAATACGATCCATTTATAAGCGATCAGCACAAGGCCCACAAGGGCGTTGACGGTCACCAACGCATACAGACCCTGATCCAGCAAAAGGGCGAGCACCGTCAGCCCCACCTGAAGCACGCGATACAACAGATCGGCGATCTTCATGGGGATATATTTTTCGTGTGCGTTCAGGATACCGTCCAGTGGAATGAACGGAAATTTGACGACCGTAAACAGGCCCGATATGATATAAACGACCTTGAATTGCGCAAGCTCGGTGGGTGTCAGCTTGACATAGATCTGATCCAGCAGGAAAAACAGGATCACCAGCACCGCAAAGATCACCATATCGATGATCAGGTACAGCTTATAGATCGCGCCAAGGAATGCGCCGATCTTTTCAGGGTGCCCCTGTGCACGGTACTTTGCCACGTAACGCTCGGTGGCCTTGCCCAAGCCGAAGTCGACCACAAACAGCGTGATCAGCGTGTTGGACAGCGTATAGAGGCCGTACTGCGCTTGCCCGATCTGCTCGATCATCCACGGGATATACACCAATCCCGCAAGGATACTGAGCGCAATCGAAGCGTATGAGAGGATCGCCCCGACGCGCACTTGCTTTTCGTTGCTGATCATACGCGGCTCCGATCGGGCTTACCGCCGCCCACTACAATTCCGAGCAGCAGCCAGAGAAAATAGCATTTTACACCGGGGCCAAAGGGCGGCAAGCACTCGAAAAGGCTGTTCGCCAAATAGGCCGCCGCAATGAGCAGCAGCACGAAGCGCCAATCCTCGCCGTACACCGAGCGCCGACATGCGCGCACCAGCGGGTATAGCGCGACCGCAAAAAGAGGGATCGAAGCAAATATCCCAAACTGTATCAGTGTCGCAAACGGGAAGCAGTCGAGATAAAAATCACCGATACCGACCCCGTAATTTTCGCACAGGAGCGGCCAATAATCATGTAAAAGCGAGAGGCGGCCCGAGGAGATCGCGTCCAAGGATTCGTTTTCGCGCGAGACCAGCAAAATGCCGTCCACGAAAATCGAACGGAATTCCGCATGAAAGATCAGAAATGCCGCAAGGACCAGCACCGCAACGAGCAAGATATGCCGTTCCTTTGCCGACGGCTGAAATCTGCGCTGCAGAAGAAGGATCAGCAAGGTTACAACGGCAAAGGAAACGATGGTTGCACGCGAGCGCAGAATGAAGAGAAGATAGATCAAAAACGCAGCACAGATGTATTTGAGCAACACAAGAATACGACCTTTTGGCCGAATCACCGTCAAAAGCAGGACGATCGCCACAAGAACGATCTGCGCAAAGGAGTTTTTCGATCTGTATACATACAGCTCGGCAAAAACATCCTCGTTTCCCACAAAGAACTGAATGTAGATCGCCAAAGCCACCGCAAGTGCGCTGATCACATACACCAGAGCAACATGTCGCAGTACTTCCTTTGTGACATAGCGTGCACACAGCGCTCCGATCAAAAACACAAAGACTGAAAGATAGAAGGAATAGGTCGTGGCACTTTCAAAATACGGATGCTCGAAAAAAATCGTATACAGTGCCAACATAACACTGAACACAAGCGCACAGGAAAGCACGACGATCACATCCCGATGCAAGGAAAATGACCGCGCCATAGCCAGAAAAAGCGCGAGCAGGATCCACGCCGGAATGGCCAAAAACTGCGTTGCGCCCGCATCCACGAGCTCGGGATGCTGCGAGATATTTGTCAAAAAGCACACAAAAGCAAGCACAAGGGTCAGCAGGCTTACCTTTGCGGAATTTTTGTTTGTTTTCAACTCGTTTTCCAAAATGTACTCCTTCAAGATTGGGATACGGGCACGGCACTACCAGACGGATCAAGAAGCTCGAGATGCCGTTTGACCATACACTCAATGGTATAGGAACGGATGGTTTCCAGTGCCGCGTGGCTCATGCCTGCCAGCTGCGCGGGAGACGCAAACGCGCGCGTGATGGCGTCGCCGAGCGCGGTGCTGTCCGCGGGCGGTACCAAAAAGCCGTTTTCGCCCTCGCGCACCAGCTCCAGCCCTGCAATACAGCGCGTGGTCGTCACAACGGGGAGCGCCGCGGCCATCGCCTCGTTGACCACGAGGCCCCAAATATCCTCGCGCGTGGGAAGCACAAACAGATCCGCCGCACGGTAATACCGTTGCAGCGCATCCTTTGCGCAAAAGCCGACAAAATGTACGTTGGTCAGCGCGTGCTTCTCTACAAACGCCGTGTACTCCTCGGTCGGTGTGCCACCGACAAAATAAAAGCCGATGTCACGCGGCAATCCGCGTGCCGCATCTAGCAAGACGTCAAAGCCCTTGCGCGGAATAAACTGACCGACCGCAAGGACGATCCGCTTTTCCTTGATATTCAACATCTCACGCAAAGCGGCCTTCCCCTCGGGCGTGACGGGCGCATCCGCCACGTCGGACGCAAACAGCGAGGTAAAGGGATAGCGGTGAATGCGCGCGGGATCTGCGCCGTAGGTAAGATAATAGCGGTCGTGCTCATCGGCGGTGGAAAAATAGCCCTTTGCCCCCGCGATGATCCATCTTTTGATGCGCGCCTTTATGCCCTTGGAGCTTCCCGCAAAGCCGCCGTCACTTTCCAAGTAATAGGGGATGCGATGCCGCTTCATATAAGAGACAGCAAGCATGCCCGTGGGCGTTGTGAAATCGGAGCAGATGATGCGATCAAAGGAGCGATCCTTGACGTAGCGCAGCACCCCGGGGCAAATTGCCATATCCGTGCTTGTGGAAGGCCCCTTCAAAAAAACGCCGTTAAAACGCCGAAATTCGTCGCCCTTCCACTCCTTATTCCTCTCTCTGGAGCGCTCCTTCTCAAACAGCACCGTAAGCTCACAGTGCTTGCCCAGCTCATTGAAGAAGTGCACGCGGTAGGGCGAGGGAATGTTTGTCAAAAACAGAATTTTCATATCCGACTCACCTCGCGGTACAGGTCAATATACGCCGCAAAGCGTTTGTTCTTATTCCACTCCTCGTGCGCCTGTACGGTGTGCGGCTCGGTGCTTTGCAAAATATGTGCCACGGTTTCGATATCCCCCTTCTCGACCACGGTGCCCGAGTCGGGGTCCAGCGTCTCGGGACTGCCGCCCGTGCGATACGTGATCACAGGTGTACCGCAGGCCTGCGCCTCAAGATTGACCATGGACAATGTTTCCTGATACGTCGGATTTACAAACCAATCCGCCGCCGTGTAAATTTCGGCAAGCGCGCGTACGCTATCTGTACGCGTGATGCCGAGGATGTTGGGGGGCAACGCCGCCCTTTGTTCCTCTGTCAGGCCCACCAGCACAATTTGGAATCGGTCATCCAGCATGGCGGAAAGGCGCACGAAATCATCGAGTCCCTTGTATTTTTGCCACGCACTCGCAACACCGAGCACCACTTTCTTATTCTCAATGCCGTGTCGCGCACGAAAATCACTCTCACACGGTTGAAAGGCGGACAGGTCAATACCGTTTGGGATCACACGTATCGGTGTCTTGGCAAAAAAAGACTGTGCGGCCAGATCCGCAAGCCAGCGCGAGGGTGTGACCAGTATCAGATTTTCAAGCGATGCAAACAGCCCGCGCTTGTGCACAAGATTACGAGCGGAGCGATCGAGGAAAAGCGACTTGGGATATCCCCGTTTTTGCGGACACCCGCTGCACGCCTGTGCGCGCCATTTCTCACACCCCACCATATCGAAATGTGAGCAGTGTCCCGTAAAGCTCCAGCAATCGTGCAGTGTCCAGATCACGGGCTTGCCTGATTCGCGCAAATAGTCAAACAAGACCTTGATGTTGATGTAATAGCCGTGGATGTTATGCAGATGGATCACGTCGGGGTCGTACGCCTGCACCCACCGGATAAATTTCTTGGTGGCGTGTCCGCTGCCAAGGCCCGCGGAATCAAACAGACGTGCGCGAAGTGCATGCCGCTTCACATCCCGATCGTTCCCGATGCGCACCGCATATTTTTGATGCTGCGCGAGCACATGCTCGCGACCGTATGCGATCTTGCACTCGTGCCCCGCACGCTCCAGCAGCTCGGCAAGATCGGTGCAGATCCTGCCCGTGCTGCGAATGCCGCAAACCGAGTTGATCTGTAAAACCCTCATAGCTTCGTCTCCCATTCCGTTTGAAACATGCCCAAATTCCTCTGCCTCACTTGCGCGCCGCACCTGTCCTTTATCGCATCCGTGCAGTGAGTGGAGAAGTGCTTAAACTCAAAATATCTTTATATATTATATCACGCGCGTGCGCTTATGTCAACTGCAAGAAACGATAATATTAAGGGGGTGAGATCGCCAAGGCTCCGCAAAACGCGGTTCACAAGAACCAAGCCCACGCGCTGTGCAGGGGCTTGGTTCTCGCATTTCCAATTCTTTTTCTACATTTTCCAACTTTTGATATTTCTCGTTCTATTTTCAATTCTCTCTCTTTCTCGTTTTTGTTCTGCTCTCCCCCTCTTTTTTCGACCTTCCCCGTTTTGAGAAAGAGAAACGCCATCACAGCAACACTCTAACGGCTTACTTGTTCGCACTTTGCTATGGCAAAGAGAGAGGACGGCTACGCCTATTCGCCACGCCAAGTCCTGCGGACTTGCTATGAAGATGCGTTTGGTGCCCACGGGGCTCCATTCGCTTCGCGAACCGCGCATCTTCCCCTCGCCGCCACTTTGTGGCTGCGCGGTTTCTCTGTACCCTCTCCGCCATAGCAAAAGGGCACCCGATTGGGTGCCCTTTTCTTGTGAGAGAGAGGACGGCTACGCCTATTCGCCACGCCAAGTCCTGCGGACTTGCTCTGAAGATGCTCTTGTCGCCAAAGCGGCTCCATTCGCTTTGCGAACCGCGCATCTTCCCCTCGCCGCCACTTTGTGGCTGCGCGGTTTCTCTGTACCCTCTCTTTGCCATAGCAAAAGGGCACCCGTTTGGGTGCCCTTTTGCTATGGCGGAGAGAGAGGGATTCGAACCCTCGTTGGGGTATTAGCCCAAACACGATTTCCAGTCGTGCGCCTTAGACCAGCTCAGCCATCTCTCCTTGCTGTGACTTATATATCATACCAAAAAACACGCAAAATGTCAAGAGCAAACGGGAAAGTTTTTTGACATTTTTTGTGCAACGTCAAAAGAAGGAAAAGAGCGCCGCGAACGGCGCTCTTTTTCAAAATCAGTCGGCGTAAACGCTGACCTGCTTCTTGTCCTTGGTCTTCTGCTCAAAGCGGACCTTGCCCGCGATCAGAGCGAACAGGGTGTCATCCTTGCCGATGCCGACGTTGTTGCCGGGGTGGATGGCGGTACCGCGCTGGCGAACGATGATGCTGCCTGCCGTAACGGTCTCGCCGTCGGCTGCCTTCACGCCAAGACGCTTGGACTCACTATCACGACCGTTCTTGGTCGAACCAACGCCCTTCTTGTGGGCGAAGAACTGCAAGCTAATTCTTAACATTGTGCGTTTCCTCCTTCAAAAATAGGGTGAACCTCAAAAATCACGATCCTCGACCTTGATCTTGAAGCCGCTGTCCTTGGTAAACTCGTACATGTCGTCGTGCAGAAGCATATCCTCAAGCATCCGGTAGTAGGTGAGGAACAGCCCCGATACGGCGAAGCGTACGCGCTCGTCCGCCTCGTAGGCGGGCAATGCCGAGCGGGAACGGACGGTGATCACCGTGTCGTCCTCGTTGATGTCATAGCGGACCTCGCCGCCGTAGACCTCCTCGATGGCATCGACAATGTACATGGTGATCGACGAGAGCATGGCACAAAACGGGTCGTTGCCGTATTCGGCGTACGCCACGTGGCCACTCTCCTCAAAGCCGTAAAAGATTCCGTCGCTTCGGAAAAATGTGATGGTCGTCATAGGGACGATCAGCCCTCGATAGCCGTGATCTGCACCTTGGTGTAGGGCTGACGGTGACCGAGCTTCTTCTTCTCGTTCTTCTTTGCCTTGTACTTGAAGACCGTGATCTTCTTTGCCTTGCCCTGCTTGACAACGGTTGCGGTAACCTTTGCGCCTTCCACATCGGGCGTGCCGATCTTCAGTGCGCCGTCACGGGACAGAGCCTTGACCGCGGTGAACTCCACGGTTGCGTTCTCCTCAACGTCGAGCTTTTCCACAAAAATGATGTCGCCCTCGTTGACCTTGTACTGCTTTCCGCCGGTTTCAATAATTGCGTACACGAAAAGCACCTCTCTTTCTTCATAGACTCGCTGATTTCAGGCGGTATCCAAAGGATACACTTGTGGGCCTTTTTCATGCGGCAAATTATTATAGCACAGAAAGCACGCAAATGTCAAGGGTTTTTTTCATTTATTTCCGATTTTTTTCGCTCCTTGCGCGCACACAGCGCGTAAAACAGCAGCAGCGCACCGCAAAAGAACACAATTCCCGCAAGACCGCCTGCGGTGTCCAGCAAAACATCAAGAAACGACGGGCCGCGATCGGGCGAGAGGAGCTGCAAAAGCTCATCCACACAGCCCACCGCAAAGACCGCCAAAAGTGCCCACGGAGCGAAATGGCGAAACTCAAAGGAAACAAGCGTGAGCGCGGCAAGAACGCCCAGCACTGCAAACTCACAAAAATGCGCCATTTTTCGCACCGTTTCGTGCTCAAATCGCGTTTCGCTGCCCGCCGATGCTAAAAATCCATTGAGGGTCTCGACCACGCCGCCGCTGGTCTGGGCAGACTCCGTGCCCGAGGCCAGTGAGAAATGCCAGATAAAGCCGCACCACAAAACCGTGGCCGCCAGCAGCACCCATGGCAACACGCGCCGCATTTGCTCCGCCTCCTTTCAAAAAGCTCTTGCTTTTCCCACAAAAGTATGCTATACTAATGAGGTATTTGATGCGCACATACGCAATCCCCCACATTCTTTTCTATGCCAAGATAGCATAAAAGATTTGCCAAATTGTGAACGCGCGCACAAAAGTCAACGCTCCGCACCGACAATTGCATACGCCTGCATAGTTAAATGGATATAACAACCCCCTCCTAAGGGGTAGTTACAGGTTCGATTCCTGTTGCGGGTGCCACAGGGCAGTCAATTAGGGCTGCCCTTTTTAATTTGCATCACCATTTATATCTGAAAAAATTAAATTGTCCACCTTTTGTCACCCTACATTTAACAAAATATGTGCTATAATTAAATTACAATCTCATAGAAAGGAGAATTTTATGTTGAACCAAGAAGAAAAAAAGTATCAGGATTTTATCAATAAATTCAAACGCTCTTTGGCGGAATTGGAAAGAGATTTTGCTGAATTGTCCGAAATCAATAAACCAAGAGCTGCAACAGAACTTGTTGAGTTTGTTGGAAAGCAAACTGTATTGAAAATGGCAATGTCGGCAATAAGTGGCAGATAATACAGCTTCCCGTTGACAAATTCTCAAACATATGGTACAATAATTGCGCTACACAAATCGAATACCTTTAGTCCAGAGTGGGTATTTTTATCTATGGTAAAAATGCATACTCCCTTTTCTGCGTGCTCTGGCTAGTGGTAAAGATTTGTGTAGCAACAATTGGAGATGCGTTTTTCGTGCGTCTCTGATTGGGGCGCACTTTTTTTATTTTACTTTTGGAGGATTTAAAAATGGCATTTCAAAGATACGATGGATTTGTAGGGAGCGCACCACAAAAGAAAATGGATAACGGCCTTCCCAAGTGTCCTTTCTGTGGAGAACACCCACACTGGTTATTGGATTTACAATCGGGCTTTACGGCAACAATGACGTGTATGTGTGAAAAATGCGGTGGAAAATTATACTCGGAAAATCACGGATTTTCTTTTGATGATAACATGCGAATTGTAGATGTTGGCACCAAAAATCTAAATAATCTCCCATTAAATTCCGTATATCACATTAAATCATTGAACACGATAGCACAAAATACTTTTTACAATGGTGGACAACAGTCCAATCCCTCGACCGGTGGATTTGAAGCGACATCACACACTACATATACACCATCATATACGGAACAGAAATCTAAAAATAACAAAACTGCTGTTGCAGTCATTTCTGTAATATCGATCATATTGTTTATTGGTATAATGGCTTGGATTTTATTGCCCGGTGGCGGAGGTAATAAGATAGATGTTGTTGTAAATTCCTCTTCTATGCAAGTCGAAGAATTGTTTGGAACTTACACAGCAACGGTTACGGGTAAAATCACTAATAACTCGTCAAGCACACTAGATTACGTGCAGATTACAATTTCCTTGTATGATAGTGCAGGTAATGTCGTAGGTACGGCAATTGATAATCAGTTGAATTTAGGTGCAGGAGAAACTTGGAATTTCTCTGCTATGGGTATGAGTTCTACTACACGACCAGTTTCTTGCAAAGTCACAGATGTAACATATTATTGATTTCGTAAGGTGGGTATCCCACTTACGAAACTTTCGGAGAGGGCGAAAAATTGACGCGTGACGGCAAATTGATCCCTCTCCTTATCCTGTTTCCTAAAATGATAAATTCAATGACTTGTGTACCTGTATAAATACATTGATTAATTGACAATTTTATGATATAATTATCAAAATAAAATTGAGAGAGTAAATAATGATAGGAATAAAATTATTCAAAGAACAAGAATATGCCGAACAGTTTATGAAAGGGCAAATTTATATAAGCGCTGCTGGGCGTTTTTCAAAAGCTACAGATGCACAACGGCGTTATACCGAAGGAATGATTCCAATTTTTGATAAACCATTGGTTATAGATGGGCAGGTTTTTAATGTGCCTTATTCCTTTAGTTATCTTGAACTTGATCGAGTTCCCGTGTTTTGTTTTACAATTTTAGACGAAAGAAATAGCACTATTGTTGATAAAACTCTTAATCACGATATTCCAAAAGGCAATCACGAGTTAGGAAAACATCTTGTGCTATTTGATGTAGATGAATTTTACAGAATACTATCTCAAAAAGTAACCGCTTGTGGTTGTGGCATTATTGGCAAAAAGGTTAAATACTTTGATTTTAATAATTTAAAAGACAATTCGTGGCATAATGAAATAAAAACTCCGTATGACTGTTTGTTTTTACACGATATTAAGCATAAAAATCAAAATGAATTTAGATTTGTATTAACTGAAAAAATATTTGATCCGGGATTTGAGAGTACAATTGTTGATGTAGGCGAGTGGGATAAAAAACCTCAATATATGGAAATAGAGTAACTGGTTTTCGTACACCTATTGTACACCCGCACACTACAAACCGCCGCAAAAACCACCAACAACTACACAACCTACCGAGCGTAAAATCTGCGTTTTTCGTGGATTTTACGCTCATTTTGAAAGAAAATCCCCAAAGCGCAGATATAAACGAACATTTATGAAAACTCCTAAGGGGTAGTTACAGGTTCGATTCCCGTTGGGGGTGCCAAAAAAACCGAGCTTGGTTGCAAAACCAAGCTCGGTTTTTCTGATTTAATCCAACTCAAGATCCTCGCGTCTGAAAATATCGTCGTTCATAAATTCTTCGACTGTCATGTTGAAGCCGCGCGCGAGTCTGAATATTGTTGTGAAGGAGACCGTATTGTTTTTGCCTTGCAATATCCGATCCATGGCGCCGTGAAAAATTCCGGAGTCTTGCTCCAAACGATATTGTGTCATGCCTTTGCTGTGCAACAATTGAATAATTCTTATAGCAACTGCATCATTTATCGTCAAATTTTCCACCTCCTGCCTTTGTAAATGCGTATATATTTTATCATTTTTCCAAAAGCAATATACGCCTTCACAAAGGCGTAATGGTGTGGTATAATATGAGACGAATATATGCGAAAAGAGGTCGACAATGACGATTGTGAAATATATAGTGGTCGGAATTTTGCTATTTGCCGCAATATTCTCTTTCGTGTTTTTTCTGACAGATAAAACCGAGCACTACACGGTCGATAGCTATGTGCAAGAGCCTCTGGTGTATATTACCGATCACGGCGAATGTTACCACGCTTGGAATTGCCACTATCTGGAGCGATCAAAAAACGCGAACGGCTTGTACGATGCTCGTTCAAAAGGATATCGCGCTTGTTCCTATTGTGATGGGGCCCCTCACGGAACAATCGAGGTTCCGTACAAGAAAACAGAGGCACAAGACGTTACATGCAAGGTTGTGATCCAAGCCATCATTTTTGCATCTGTTGGCACCCTTCTGTATGCAACGGGATGTGTAACAATCCACTTTTACAGAAAAAGCAACACAAAAAAGGAACGGCAGATATAATCGTCTGCTGTTCCTTTTGTATTTCATTTATACGTTTCCTTCACTTCACCAGATACCGCCAGGGGCGGTCGCGGTCCTCGGGGGCGGCGTAGTCGATGCCGACGCGCGGTAGGGCGACATAATGGGGCACAGGGGTGCCGTCATCCTCCAGCCAGATGCCGCCCTGCTCGGTAAGCGGTGCGCCGTTATCGGCGCAGGTGATGGCCAGCGCGCGCGTGACGCGCCCGGGGCCGCTTGCGCCCTCCACGCCGCGGATGAGCACCGCCTCGGGATGCCCCTCGTCGCCCGTGACGACGTTGAGCAGGGCGTGGATGCCGTAGCAGAGGTAGACGTAGGCAATACCCCCTTGACGGTATAAGATCTCGGTACGTTTCGTCCTTCCCTTATGCGCGTGAGAGGCGGTGTCCTCCTCGCCGAAATAGCACTCGGTCTCGGTGATGCGGCGGCGCAGCACGGTGCCGTCGGGCAGGCGGCGGCAGAGCCATTTACCAAGCAAAAGGGGCGCCAGAATAGTGGCAGGGCGACTGAACCACGCAGAGTCCAATCGCCCGATCTGTTTTTGTGTCATAGCAAAACGATGCCGTTTTCGGCGCAAACGCGGCGCGTTTCGTCGTCCCAGAGCGACACCTGCACCTCGCCGATGTGCGCCTTACCAAGCAGGAGCATGGAAAGGCGGGACTGGCCGATGCCGCCGCCCATGGTGAGGGGCAGCTCGCCTGCGAGCAGTGCGCGGTGGAAGGGCAGATCGCGCCGATCCTCCGCACCTGCCGCCTTGAGCTGTGCCGCAAGCGAGCGTTCGTCCACGCGAATACCCATTGACGAGATCTCCACGGCGCAGTCAAGCGTGTCATCCCAGAACAGAATGTCGCCGTTAAGCGACCAATCGTCGTAGTCGGGGGCGCGGCCGTCGTGGGGCTTGCCCGAGCGCAGCTTGCCGCCGATCTGCATAATAAATACCGTCTTTTTCTCCTTGGTGATCAGGTTCTCGCGCTCCTTGCCCGTCTTATCGGGGTAGAGGTCCTCGAGCTCCTGCGAGGTGATAAAGGTGACCTCGCGCTCCAGCTCGACGTTCAGCTGCGGATAGCGGCATTTGAGCACGTCCAGCGTTTCGCAGATCGCGCCCACGATGCACTTCACCACGGTTTTGAGATAGTCGATATTGCGCGTTTTGGTGGTGATGATCTTCTCCCAGTCCCACTGATCGGTATAGATCGAGTGCAGGTTATCCATCTCCTCGTCGCGGCGGATGGCGTTCATATCAGTATAAAGCCCCTCGCCCGCCGAAAAGCCGTAGGCGCGCAGTGCCATGCGCTTCCACTTGGCAAGCGAGTGCACGATCACGGCGGTCTGCCCGTTCTCCTTGATGTCAAACGCGACGGGTCGCTCGTAGCCGTTCAGGTCATCGTTCATGCCCGTGGTGGGATCGACGAACAAGGGCGCGGACACGCGGCGCAAATTCAGCGCCAGGCACAGCTTTTCCTCAAACGTGCGCTTGAGCATGCCGATGGCGGTCTGCGTGTCGTAAATACCCAATACCGAGCGATACCCTTCGGGCACTGTGATCTTACTCATAAAAAACTCCTTACAGCTTGTTAAATGCTGCCCACACTGCGGGGGAACAGCAGAGTATCACGGATGTTTTGCACGCCCGTGAGGTACATCACGATGCGGTCAAGGCCCAGACCAAAGCCGCTGTGCGGCACACTGCCGAACTTGCGCGTGTCGAGATACTCGCGGTAGGACTCCAGCGCCATGCCGCGCGCGTTCATTGCGTCCAGCAGCTTATCCATATCCCACTCGCGCTCGCTGCAGCCGATGATCTCACCGATGCCGGGCACGAGCAGGTCGGTTGCGGCAACGGTCTTGCCGTCGTCGTTCTGCTTCATATAGAAGGACTTGATCTCCTTGGGGTAATCCACCACGAACAGCGGCTTTTTAAAATACTCGTCGGTGAGATACTTCTCGTGCTCGGTCTGGAGATCGCAGCCCCACTCCACGGGGTATTTGAACTCCTTGCCCGATTTTTGCAGGATCTCCACCGCCTCGGTATAGGTGACGCGGCCGAAATCGCTGTTGAGCACGTGGTTGAGCTTATCCTTGAGTCCCTTCTCCACCCACTGATCGAAGAAATCCATTTCCTCGGGGCAGTTCTCCAGCACGTCGCGGATGATCGACTTGATGAAGTCCTCGGCGATCTCGATGATGTCGTCGATCTCGGCAAAGGCGACCTCGGGCTCAACGTGCCAGAACTCCGAGAGGTGACGGGTGGTGTTGCTGTGCTCGGCGCGGAACGAGGGCCCGAAGGTATAGATCTTGCCAAGACCCATAGCGGCCATCTCGCCCTCAAGCTGTGCCGACACGCTCAGTCCCACGCGCTTGCCGAAGAAATCGGCGGCGTTGTACTCCTCCTCGCTCTTGTGCTCGGTGCTCCACGGATGCGTGGTCACACGGAACATCTCGCCCGCACCCTCGCAATCGCTTGCGGTGATAATGGGCGCATGGACATACTTATAGCCGTTGCTCTGGAAATAATTGTGGATGGCGAAGGAGAGGCGGTCGCGCACGGCGAAAACCGACTCAAAATAGCGGGTTCTGGCGCGCAGGTGCGGAATGGTGCGCAGGAACTCAAGCGTGTGGCGCTTCTTTTGCAGAGGATAATCGCCGGGGCAGGAGCCGAACACCGTGAGCTCGCGCACGTTGACCTCACAGCCGTTGCGCTCGGATGCGATCAGCTCACCCTTGACCATGAGCGACGCGCCCACGACCATCACGTCGCCAAGCTGTGCGTCGCTGAACTTCTCACGGTCGAACACCAGCTGCAGATTGCGCAGGCAGGTGCCGTCATTGAGCTCGATAAACGCCACGCTCTTGGAATCGCGCGCGGTACGCACCCAGCCACAGACCGTGACATCGGTGCCCACATACGCCGCGGTGTTGGCAAACAGCTTTTTTACATCAATGTGCTTCATAGCGTCCTCCGAAATGCCCGAAATGGCAAATTAAGTCATATATAGATAAGTATAACACTATTTTAAGGAAAAATCAATATGTTTTACAGGAAAATTAAGGCCTCGCGGCGTGCCGCGAGGCCCTTTTCAATATTTCAGCTTTTTTTGCAGCTCTGCCATTTGCTCGGCCGTGGGTGTTTCGTAACGGTCAAAGGGAAATTCCAACCCCATATTGTCGTATTTCACGCGGCAGATCTTGCGAAAGGGCAAGAGCTCCACGCCGTCCACCACCGAATGTGCGGCGGCAAGGGCGTTCAGCATTTCCACGCTCTGTGCGGTATCGTTGAGCGAGGGGATTGTGACCTGACGCAGCGTGGTGGGGATCCCCTTTGCTTGCAGCTCGTCCAGGAACGCCAAGGGGGGCTCGATACCACAGCCCACGAAGGCGCGGTACTGCGCATCGGTGGGGTATTTGATGTCCAGCAAAACGCGGTCGGTCACGGCAAGCAACGCGCGCACGCGCCCGTCCAACAAGCTGCCCGAGGTGTCAAGGCAGGTGTGGATGCCGCGCGCGTGGCACTCCTCGAACAGTGCGCGCACGAAATCCGATTGCAGCAGCGGCTCACCGCCCGAGACCGTGATGCCACCGTCCTTGCCGAAATACGTGCGGTAGCGCGCGGCGGTCTCGGCCAGCTCCGCGGCGGTCATTTCCCTGCCGCCCTCGCACGCCCACGTATCGGGATTGTGACAGCATCCGCAGCGCAGGTTACAGCCCTGCACGAACACAACGAAACGGACACCCGGCCCGTCGAGCGTGCCGAGTGTCTGAATCGAATGAATGCGTCCCTTCATCACATGCTCTCGTGGAAGGTACGGCTGATGACCTCACGCTGCTGCTCGCGCGAGAGCTTGTTGAAGTTCACGGCGTAGCCCGAAACGCGAATGGTCAGGTTCGGGTAGGCATCGGGGTCCTCGTACGCCTTCATCAGCGTCTCACGGGAGAGCACGTTGATGTTGATGTGGTGCGCCATCTTGGCAAAATAGCCGTCCAGAATGGTCACCAGATTGCCGACGCGCTCGGCGTCGGTTCTGCCCAGTGCCGCGGGCGTGATCGAGAAGGTGTTGGAAACGCCGTCACGGCAGTCGTCATAGTCGATCTTGGCCACCGAGTTGAGCGACGCGAGCGCACCGTTCTCCTCACGGTTGTGCATGGGGTTGGCACCGGGGGCGAAGGGCTCGCCCGCCTTGCGGCCGTCGGGAGTGTTGTTGGTGTGCTTGCCGTACATCACGTTCGAGGTGATGGTCAGCACCGAGAGGGTATGCTCGGCGTTGCGGTAGGTGGGTGTCTTGCGAAGCTCGGTGATCACCTTGTGCGTGAGCTCCTTGGCGATGCTGTCCACGCGGTCGTCGTCGTTGCCGAACTTGGGGAAATCGCCCACGGTCTTGAAATCCACGATATAGCCGTTCTCGTCCTTGATGGGCGACACGCTTGCGTGCTTGATGGCGCTGAGCGAATCGGTCACGACCGAAAGGCCCGCCACGCCAAAGGCCATAAAGCGATGCACGTCGGTATCGTGCAGAGCCATTTGCGTCTTCTCGTAGGCATATTTATCGTGCATATAGTGAATGACGTTCATGGTATTCACGTACAGGCGGGAGAGCCACTGCAAATAAATGTCGTAGCGCTCCATCACCGCCGCAAAATCCAGCTTATCTCCCGCCAGCACGTCCATCTGCGGGCCGATCTTCATGCCGCTGGTGGTGTCATAGCCGCCGTTGATGGCGATGAGCAGCAGCTTGGCGAGGTTACAGCGCGCGCCGAAGAACTGCATTTGCTTGCCGATGCGCATCGCGGAGACGCAGCAGGCGATCGCATAGTCGTCGCCGTAGCGCGGGCGCATCAGATCGTCGTTTTCATACTGGATGGAGTCGGTATCCACCGAGACCTTGGCACAGTATTTCTTGAAGCCCTCGGGCAGCTCGGTCGACCAGAGCACCGTGAGGTTGGGCTCGGGCGACGAGCCAAGCGTGTAGAGCGTGTTGAGGATACGGAAGCTGCTCTTGGTGACCAGCGTGCGGCCGTCCTCACCCATACCGCCCACGGCCTCGGTGATCCACATGGGGTCGCCGCCGAAGAGCTCGTTATAGTCGGGGGTGCGCAGATGGCGCGCCATACGCAGCTTCATCACGAAATCGTCGATCAGCTCCTGCGCCTCGCTCTCGGTCAGCGTGCCGTTTGCAAGATCGCGCTCGATATAAATGTCGAAGAAGGTCGAGACACGGCCCAGCGAGTTTGCCGCGCCATTCTGCTCCTTAATGGCGGCAAGGTATGCGAAATAGGTCCACTGGATCGCCTCGCGTGCGTTTGCGGCGGGGCCGCTGATGTCGTAGCCGTACATGGCCGCCATTTCCTTGAGGAAGCCGAGGAACGAGATCTGACGGTGCAGCTCCTCGTCCAAACGGATCACGTCGACGTCAAAATCGCGCGTTGCCAGTGCTTGCTTGTCCTTCTTTTTTTCCTCGATCAGGTGATCCACGCCGTACAGCGCCACGCGGCGGTAGTCGCCGATGATACGGCCGCGGCCATAGCCGTCGGGCAGGCCCGTGATCACGTGGCACTTGCGCGCCAAACGCATCTCGTCGGTATAGGCGCGGAATACGCCGTCGTTGTGGGTGGTGCGGTAGCAAAAGCCCTCCTCGACCGCGTTGCCGAGCTTATAGCCGTAGGCCTCGCAGGCAGCGCGTGCCATGCGGATACCGCCGAAGGGGTTGACGCCGCGCTTGAGCGGGCGGTTGGTCTGCAGACCCACGATCAGCTCCTTGTCCTTGTCCAGATAACCGGGGGCGTAGGCCGTGAGCGAGGAGACCGTGTTGGTGTCAATATCCAGCACGCCGCCGTACTGACGCTCCAGCGTGAAGAGCGATTGCAGCTTTTTCATGAGCTCCGCGGTGCGCTCGGTTGCGCCCGCAAGGAAGTTCGCGCCGCCCGTATAGGGGCGATAGTTTTGTTGAATAAAATCGCGGACGTCGATGGCGCTCTGCCATACGCCGGCCTTGAAGCCATGCCAATTCTTGTGTTCCATAATCTTCTCCTTCTCGCCGGGCCCAGACGGTCGGCCTTATGCGCTTATTATTTTTACATTCCCCTGCGGTGCTCCGCTCAGCCACACGGATGTATGGCGGGCCGTCAGTCATGTAACTATTATCAGTATAATATAATCATTCTAAAAAGTCAAGATGGGGAACGGTGGCAAAAACACGAAAAAGTGCGCAAACGGGTCGCGTTTTTTGACGCTGTTGCACACAAAAAATATTTTTATGTAAAAATTTGGCGCACCCGCTTTGTTTCGGGTGCGCCGATTTTTTATTTAGTCAAATAACGGGGTGGAAAAATAGCGCTCTGCAGTGTCGGGCAAAACCGTGACCACGGTTTTCCCCTTACCCAGCTTCTTGGCAAGCCGCAGTGCCGCCGCCACGTTGGTGCCGCTGCTGATGCCGCACAGGATCCCCTCCTTGGCGGCAAGGTCGCGCGCAGTCTGCAACGCCTCCTCATCCTTGACGATACACACATCGTCGTAAATGCTTTGGTTGAGGATCGGGGGAATGAGGCCGTCGCCGATGCCCATCTGCACGTGCGTGCCGATCGAGCCGCCCGACAGGATCGCGGCGTTCTCGGGCTCGACCGCCCAGATCGTGATGTCAGGATTCTGCGCCTTGAGCGTTTCCCCGATGCCCGTGATCGTGCCGCCCGTTCCGATGCCCGAGCAAAAGCCGTGAATGGGACCTGCAACCTGCACCAGGATCTCCGCACCTGTTGCCGTACGCTGAATGGCGGGGTTGGCGGGGTTTTCAAACTGCTGGGGCACAAAGACGTTGGGGTCCTCTGCCTTCATGCGGAGCGCGAGTGCAAGGCACTCCTCGATGCAAAGGCCGATGTTGCCGTTGTCGTGCACGAGAAGCACCTCGGCACCGTACTGGCGCACCAGCTTGCGACGCTCCTCGCTGACCGAGTCGGGCATGATGATCTTGACCTTATAGCCGCGCACCGCGCCCACCAGTGCAAGCCCGATGCCCTGATTGCCGCTTGTGGGCTCGACGATCACGGTATCCGCACCGATCAGCCCACGCGACTCGGCATCCTCGATCATATTCAGCGCGGTGCGCGTCTTGATCGAGCCACCGACGTTGAGCCCCTCAAACTTCACCAGCACCTCGGCATCGTCCGAGCCCGTCATATGGCGAAGTCGGATGATGGGCGTGTTGCCCATTGCCTCTAAAATCGTGTTACAAATCATGTCTGCTACCTTTCATTGGTTCGCTATCACGTTATTGTACCATAAAGTATAGCAAAAATCAAGAGCTGTGTGAATATTAGCCGAACACGCCCGCCAAGCGCAGCAAAAACGAGCACAGGAAAATCGAGAGCGCAGAGACCAGCGTCGTCCACACCACAAGCTGCCCTGCCAGCTCCACATCTCCGCCAAGCTCCTGCGTCATGGGCGCGCTGGAAATGGCAACGGGAGAGGCAAACAGTGCCACGAACGCGGCGAAATGCGCGCCGTTGAAGCTGTCGCGGAAGAACACAAACGCAATCCCCACACCCAGCAGCGGTGCCGCGAGGCAACGTGCCAGCGTGCCGATCACGATTTCGCGTCGCAGCGCCTTGATGGCAGAAAATTCGAAGCGCGCACCCAGCACAAGCAGTGCCATAGGCGTTGCCAGATCCGAGAGATACCCCAGCACGTCAAACACGGGGGTCACGTCGGAGAGCCGCCACGCGATCCCGTTTTGCACCAGCAGTGCGCGCACGCCGAGTGCCACAAAGCCAAGCGCAATGCTGATGATCAACGGATTTTTGAGAATGTCCAGCACGATCCTGCGCACGCGGGCGCGCTCGCCCCCCTCGCCGAAGACCGAGAGGCTGATGACCGCCAGCACGTTGAACAGCGGGATCACGACCGCCGAGAGCAGCGTGGCGATCAGCTCACCCTCCTGCCCGAACAGCGACCCCGCAAGCGCCAGACCCACCAGCGCAAAATTGGAGCGAAAGGCCACCTGCACCAAGGGCCCGCGGCGGCTTTTGTGCTCGGTGGCAAGCAGCGAAAGGGGGAGCATGAGCGCAAAGATGCCGAATACCACGAGCAGCGCATAGATCATGTAAGTCAGGTCAATATCCGCGAGTGCTTCGATGCCGTAGACGTTGCAAAACAGGGTCGCGGGCAGAAACACGCGAAAGACCAGCTTATTTGCCGCCTTGGCAAAATCCGCACTCATAAGGCCAACGCGCCGCAGTCCGTAGCCAAGCGCCACAGTCAGCATGATCGGCGCGACCGCGCCGAGTGCAAACAGTAAGGATTCCATCTCCCTCTCCCTTCCCAAAAGCGTGGAGCGCCCCCGCAGGATCGCGGGGGCGCCGTCATCAGCGAATACCGTAGTGCTCGATGATATAATCCATATCCTTATCCCCTCTGCCCGAGAGGTTGATGAGCACCGAGCCGTGCTCCATGGTCCTGGCAAGCTTCATGCCGTAGGCCACGGCATGCGAGCTCTCGATGGCGGGGATAATACCCTCCATGCGCGCGAGCTTATAGAAGGCGTCAACAGTCTCCTCATCGTCGATCACGTCGTACTTGACGCGGCCGATCTCCTGCAAGAAGGCGTGCTCGGGCCCCGACGAGGGATAATCCAGACCGCTGGCCACCGAGTACACGGGGGCGGGCTCGCCGTTCTCGTCCTTGAGCATGATGCTGTTGAAGCCGTGCATGATGCCCTCGGTGCCGTATTTCAGGCTGGCCGCGTGGTCGCCGAGCTTGGGGCCTCGGCCAAGGGGCTCGATGCCGTAGATGTCCACGGGATCGTTCAAAAATCCTGCAAACAGGCCCGCGGCATTGGAGCCGCCGCCCACACACGCCACGATGGCGCTGGGCAGATGCCCCGTCATCTCCAAGAACTGCTCTCTTGCCTCAATGCCGACCACGCTCTGGAAGTCGCGCACCATCATGGGAAAGGGGTGCGGCCCCAGCACAGAGCCGATGCAGTAGATCGAGTCCTTATACTCCTTGCTGTATGCGTCAAATGCCGCGTCCACCGCCTCCTTGAGGGTCTGCAGACCGTGCGTGACCTCCACCACGTTCGCGCCGAGGATCTTCATGCGCGCCACGTTGGGGGCTTGCTTCTTGATGTCGACCGAGCCCATATAAATATCGCACTCCAGACCGAAGTACGCGGCGGCCGTTGCCAGCGCAACGCCGTGCTGTCCCGCACCCGTTTCGGCGATCACCTTCTTCTTGCCCATATACTTGGCAAGCAGTGCCTCGCCCATGCAATGATTGAGCTTGTGCGCACCCGAGTGGTTCAGATCCTCACGCTTGGCGTAGAGCTGGACCTTGCCGCCCAGCGCGTCCGAGAGACGCTCCAGGTGCGTCACGGGTGTGGGTCTGCCCTGAAACTCCTTGCGGATGCGGCGCAGCTCGGCAATAAACTTGCGCGACTGGCAGATCGAGTAGTAGGCCTCGGTGATCTCGGCCATTGCGGCCTTGAGCTTTTCGTCCACATACACGCCGCCGTACTTGCCAAAATAGCCATTGGCATCGGGATAGTGCTGAAAATAGGTGTCAAAATCAACATTGTTCAACTTCATGGTGCTTCCTCCATAAACAAAAATAGCCTTGACAGAAAAAGCTCTGCCAAGGACGGGCGAGTGCCCGCGGTGCCACCTTGCTTCACGGCTGTGCCGTGCACTTTCGGGGTACGGTCATACCCCCGACCACTCACGCGTGTCTCACGTTGCGAAATACTCGGCCTGCGCCTTTGTTCCGCACCCTCCGCGGTCCATTTGTCCACTCGTTTCCGACCCAACTCTCAGCAGCGTGGGCTCTCTGTACGGGCGTGATAGACGTTATCTCCGCTTCAACGGTTTTTTGGATAGTTGCAGTATAGCACAGTTTTCGCGTTTTGTCAAGAGGCTGCAAAAAATTCTTTCTCCCGACAAAATGCGCCACGGCGCGATGCTTCGCGCATCGCGCCCGTCTTGCGTGCTCTTTATTTATGCTTGTCCCGCATCACGTTCTTGATTGCCGAGGCGACTCGCGTAAGAAGGGTGACGGTCTGCAAGGGGATCAGCGAGGCGCGTGCGAGGCGGCGAATGCCCTTGCGGCGCGCTTTGTCGCGCTTGGTTGCATCGGCCTCCTGATCGCCACCCTCGCCGATCGAAAAGGCGATCTTGCGATAGGTGCGATTGCCCAGCCCGTCGCGCAACGAGACCTCAAGGGTGTGCGCACCGAGCGCAAGGGGCTTTTTGGGGCGATAGGTCACGGCATCCGCCCCCCATACGGCGGCGGTGCTGACGTTTCGGCCGTCCACGCAAAGGACCGAACGGTGTGGGTTGACGGTGGAAATATCGTAATAGCACACGCACACGGTAAGGGGTTCGCATTTGTCGAGCACCTGGCCTGCGGCAGGATAGCTGGAGAGGATCTCGGGTCCTGCGTTATCCACGATACGCAGCGTGCACGGCGCTTTTTCGTTGCCGTATTCTGCGGTATAAAGTCCGCCGCTGACACGGATAAAATATTCCAATCTTGTGCCCATGCGTGCAAGCGTTGCCAAGGGCACCGTTGCCTCGAACAGTCCGTCGTCGCACAGCCTTGCGTAAAAGGCCTTGAAGCTCCCGTCGATGCGCACAAGCACCGTGGGTGCGGCGATCTCTCTGCCCACTGCGGCAAAGCGGATCCTGCAAGCGCCGTTTGCAAGGTAGACACGCACCTCGGGCTCGACGGGCAGGATGGCGGGAACGGTTACGGCCGCAGGATCCGGAAGGAAGGTATGCTCCGCGGCAAAGCCGGGGGTGGGCGATGCACACCCGTGCGCAAGCATGCCGTGCGCGGGATCGCGCACGTCGACCGTCCAATAAGCGGCGTAGCCGCTTTTCGCATCGGACACGAGGGCAGCGCGATCGGCCGCGACCGAGAAAAGGGCCTCCTCCCACGGCGCACCGCGCCGCACAAGTGCAAGGGATCGGGCGGTATCGCAGTCACCGTTCTCTTTTTGCCTGTTCGTATCCATCATGAAAAGCAACGGATCGCGCTCGGCGATATCTGCACACGTATCGGGGTATTTTTCAACGAGTGCCGAAAAAAAGAGTTCCCTCTCCCCCGGCTCGCCTTCCCCCTCATGCACGAGCACAACGGCTGCGTGCATACGCGCAGGAATCACATGCTCACCCGCCGTACGTGCCAGAGGTTGGCGGCGCAACACGCCATCGTGACACAAAAGCTCAAAGTCAAAGAGATCCTGTGCTTCGTCCGTCGTATTGTAGAGCTCTACATATTCGTGCGGCGCATCGCCGAGCTCCCCGTATTCCGTGATCAGAAGCGGCGGCAGCTCGGGCGCATCGAGCAGCGGGATGCAATAGCTCTCACTTTGCGCGCCGTTGCGCGAAAAGCGGTAGATCAGCACGTCACGCCCGACCAATGCGCCGACGGGAACCGTGGCGGCATAAACCGAATAGCTCTCGCCGCTATTCAGCCCGTCCACGGGCAGCATGCGCAGGCGCTGCTCGCCCTCGGAGCGCATGAGGATCAGCGCAATATCGGCCACGGGCGCATCGTCATCGGGGACGATGAGCTGCAGCACAAGCGCACGGCCGCGGAACGCGAACGCGGCAGGTGCGTGGACACAATCGATTCGGTTCACGGCCTCCTCCTTTTTTAATCAGTGCATCAGAACACAAACAAAAGCTCGTACAGCGGACACAGCGCGATGGGGAAAAACATGGCGGGAATATAGTTCATCACCTTGAGCTTGGTCACACCCAAGAGATTTGTGCCGATGGCGATCACCAACAGCGACCCCACGGCGATCATCTCGCCCGTGATCAGCGCAGGGATCGCGCCTGCCGCAAGCACGGCCGCCAGGGTCAGCAGGCCCTGCACGGCAAAAACCGCCGCGGCGGAAAAGATCACACCCACGCCAAGCGAGGTGGCAAAGATCACGGCCGAGACCATATCCAGCATGGACTTGGCATAATAGGTGGTGTGCTGGTGCAAAATGCCGCTTTCCATCGCACCCGTTACGGTCATCGCCCCCACGCAAAACAGAAGCGTTGCCGCAACGAAGCCCTCGGCCACGTTGCCGCCCTTACCCTTCATACGGTGCTCGATCCACCGCCCAAGGCGATTGACCAGCCCGTCCAGATCCAACAGCTCGCCCACGATCGCGCCCAGCACCACGGAGAGAATCATCACCAATATATTCTGCACCTTTACGGCACCCAAAATACCGATGAGCAGCACGCAAAGCCCAAGACCGCCCTGTACCGTGGCGGGGAGCGACGCAAAGCGCGACGGCTTTTGCACGGATGCCGTAAGCTCCTCGCCCTCGGTCGCGCGGGTCGCACGCCCGACGAGTGCCTTGATTCCAAGCCCCAATAATGCACCCAGCAAAACCGCCCCTGTGTTGACGATCGTGCCCCATAACGCCCAGCTTGTCATAATAAACCTTCCTTACAGTATAGCATTGATTCAATTCTATCACACACACGCGCGAAATGCAAGAGAAAACAAAAAGAAACGGACACCTCACGCAAGGGGCGTCCGCTTCTTTTTTCTCGTATTATGCACCAAATTCCAACCGCAACGCGATCGCGGCATCAAAGGCCTCGGCCAGTGCCACGCGCCATTCGCCAAGCGACGAGGAAAGAAAGATCGCAACCTCGCGCTCCCCCTCCTCCAGCATTTTTTCAAAGGACTGCTCCTCAAGCTCGGACAGACGGATAGAGCGTTCGCAAAAATCGCGCAGATCCTCGTTCGCATCTGCCCCTTTTCGACCCCGTTGCAGCAGATATGATAGTCGCTCGGTCTGTGCCACGCTCATGCGCACGCGGTCAAACAGCGCCCACATGCGCACGTTGCGCCCCCGCAACAGCATCGCGGTTTCGGCCGCGGCATCGGTCACACGGCGCAAAGCACCCCCAAGGTGCACCATCGCACCGCGCTCGCCCGCCGCACAGCTTGCGGCAAACAGCCCCTCCACCAGTGTCAAAAATGCGCGTTCGCTGTCCGCGCGCAGATGCTTTTGCTCGCGGTCTGCACTGCGCTGACCCGAGACCAGCATGGAATTTGCGATCCTTGCCATACGCACGGCCTTTTCCCCCAGCCCCTCAATCAAAGCATATCCTTCGGAACGAAGCATAAGGTTGTCCCCCTTTTTGTTTTTGCTCTATTGTATGCGAGGGGGCAAGGATAAAGAACAGAGACGGAGCGGGGCGTTCCTCAACGAGCGTTGCACAAGGTCGCGTTAAGGATTAACGGATACCGTGTGGTTACATTCTATCGTTTTACCGGTTGACGTGCTCTTCCCCACCAAGCCGCCGACATTGGTTGCGTTTGGTGCGCTGACCGTGCCGGATGCGGTCACGCGAATGATCGAACCGTTCAAATATCCGCAAAGAAGGCCGGCGTAACTTAGTCCCTTCGTCGTTTCCAATCTGCCGTTTTCAATGATCAGATCGCATATGACGGCATTTGTGTATACCGTTCCAAAAAGGCCTGCCGACGAATTGAAGCCCGAGGAAAGCACAAAATTTTTAATGGTATGTCCGTTACCCAAAAGCATTCCGCTAAGGGAAGGGATAAAGGAAATGGATTGCCCCTCAAAATCCAAGTCCTTGGTCAAAACGTAAAGGCGGGGATTGGCGGGGGTATCGCTTATACGCAAAAGATCGCTTGTTGAATCAATAAACACGATGTTGTGCTGGCTTTTTGCGTATTCGTTGCCTGCGATTATCGTTTGCCCGTCGGCGGGAATATAAGCAACCTGAGAAACCCCTGCCATCTGAAAATCGACGAAGCACGAACCGTCGGGATTGACGATCAGCAGCTTGCCCTCCCCCTGCTTTTCACTATATCCGGAGGCAGAAACCGTAGTCGAGGTGAAAGAAACCCCGCCGTTTCCATCAAAGGATTTGATTTCAAGCATGTTGAGTGTGTTTTTTGAATAAAGGTAATACGCGCCAAGCTGTGCATCCTTCCCATTGCCCGATGCATGACCCTGCTGCGACCAGATCTCCTCTTTCACCATTGTCACATCGCTGTAATCGGTAATTTCGAGACAATCGCTTGAGAACGTGGCGTAAGAAAGCTCTTCAAAGCTGCCCGTTTTGGGTTGATAGAGTGCCTCGGCAAGGGTGAATTTGATTTGCAGCCCGTCGCGGTCCTTTTTGATGATCTGGCCTATTTCCTTGCTCTTGGCATAGTGTTCCTTGTAGGTGGATTCACTAATTGCCTCTACCTTGCCCTCACTGTCACAGGAGAGAATGGTCAGCTTATCAAAAACGCCATCCTCGTAGCCGTAATAAGTTCCTATGATTTCAGGCGTATAGAGAAAATGCTCGGCGTAAACATCCTTACCCATAAAGAGAGCACCGGTAGCAAGCCCCCCGAAAACAAGAAAAACGGCCGCAAGAAAAAGCAACGCGTGCGTGACAAAGCGCCGACGCTGCCGCTTCGCATTCTCCCGAAGTCGATACCCAAGCAACGCATGCGGTTTATCGGGATCGTAATCGCTCTCCCTGACGCAAAGCGGGCGCTCCTTTTTCGCCATTACAATGCCAACAACGGCCATGGCGACCGCAGCAGCACACGAAGCGATCATTGGGAAGAGATAAAAATACCGCAATCCTTCCACGTGCAGCTGCTTGCCGAAGGCAAGCAAGGAGATCAAGCCAAGCACGCCGAGCGCAGAAATGAAAATGCTAAGAGCATAAAGAATACGCACGCCCCTTAGCTTTTTGAAAAAATCGTAGCGTTGATCGGCAACAAGCTCCTTATATTTTTCGTAATGATCACTCAGCTTACCGACGGATGTGATTTCCGAGATCTTTTTGCAATGGTGTTTATAAACCTCGCCCTCAAATTCGCACCATACATCAAACTCGTAGGTGTAGGGCAAATAGGTGATCCAAAGCTCGTCCACACCGTAGTTGGTAACGGAATCTATTTTTATGTCTTTGGGGCTGTCGTTTTTATGAAAGCCGGTCGCATCGTCGATCAGAGATGCGCGAACGTTGCCGGGGATCGACGAGGGGGTGATATATGGATTTAAGAACCCGTAGGTGATGGGGGCGCTTGCCATTTTTGCCAGCTCTGCGGGGATTCTTTTTTTGTCCGTTACATCCTCGTAATTTTTCAGATCGTATCCACTGTGTGCAGCTCCGCCCACACGCATAATACAAGAATCTTTTGCCGAGGAGTACCACGACGCACTGGTCGTTTTTTGGGTTCTGGAGCTTGAATAATGGTCGGTGGTATGAACGTTTGAAAGCTTGACATCACCGGAGGAATTGACCGATGCCGTACCCGAAACGGTCGTGCTGGAAACGTAACTCAGAACGTAGGTGTATGAAACATTGGCACTTACACTGTACAGAGAAAGCTTGCAATCAAAGCCGTAAACGGGTGTAAGCTTCACAAAAATGTTGTCAAGATCCTTTATGTGTGCCTTGTATTCGTCCGACAGTCGATTATCCTCAAGGCATCTTTTCGAAAAGGTTTTTTTGATCAAGCTGATCTGATCTTTCACGTAATCGGGCCGGAAATCATAAATTCGCTTTTCTTCTGGCACAATCTTGGTAATCGCAGTTGACATAAGAAGTCCCCCCTTAACAGATGATAAACCAAAAGCCCCTGTCTGCCACATAATTTTCGTTGTGTGGCAGATGAAAATTTATACACAAATAATTATACTGCTTTTTGAATTGTTTGTCAATCCAAGAAGAAAATATGTAAAAGCACCCCGTGCGGGGTGCTTTTACCATGACTTGCTCAAATTACCTTCCTGCGGAGACGCCGCGACATGTCGCGGCTACTCGTCACGCAAGGCTTTGCCTTGCGTGACCGCCTGAGCGCAAGGCGCTCTGCGGAGCTCTCGTGCCCGTATGGGCCACCAACACAAAAAGCCCCCGGTTGGGGGCGTTTTGTGTTGGTGCTCCTGCGGAGACTCGAACTCCGGACACCTTGATTAAAAGTCAAGTGCTCTACCGTCTGAGCTACAGGGGCGTTTTGCGGCACTCGTATATCATACCACAAGCACCGCGGTTTGTCAACAGGTTTGCGCCAAGTTTTTATTTTTTGCGCAATACATCGGCAAGCAGACGTACGTGCTCGGGCAGATACCCCGGAAGGGCCAGCTCGCCGTCCTCGTCATTCTGAATAGCACTGCGCATCATGCGTGTGAGCAAGCGGTCAATTCCCTTTTGCTTGGCAACGTCGAGCTCGCCGCCGAAATACACGAGATGCTCGGCGCTCTCCCGCAGCGCGGTGGGAAACGTAATCGCTTGATAATGCTCGAGCTGATCGGAAAAGGCACAGCACAAAAAGAGCGCATGCGGCACGTCCGCCAATGCCTTGCCGTGTGCGGCAAGATAGCGGCGCAAGGGCTTGTAGGCCTTGCCCATACGGATCGAGCCCCCCACGACGGCATAGTCAAACGCGGCAGGGTCGGGCTGCTGCACCGCGAGATCCGCCAGCGTGACGGCGTGATTGGGCAGAGCCGCGGCCAGCTCCTCGGCGGCCTTTTTGGCCGTGCCCGATTTGCTTGCATATGCAATCAAAAGCTTCATAGCGCACTCTCGCTTTCCTGTTCTTTTTTTCATTGTAGCATAAAAGCACGGCTTTGTACAGAGCACACAAAAAATTTACGAAATTCGCATTTTGTAGACCGCGCACAATTGACAAGAGGGACTGCGGTCGGGTATAATAATAGATGTATAAAGCGAAAAGGGAGCAAGAAAATGACCGATATCGCACAAAAGATCGACAAGCTGCGCCGACAGATCACCTACCACGCGCGGCGCTATTACGTTGAGGACGCACCCGAGATCTCGGATTTTGAGTACGACCGCATGTACGCGGAGCTCCTCTCGCTGGAGGCCGCGCACCCCGAGTGCTTCGACCCCGATTCCCCCACACAGCGCGTTGGGGGCACGGCACTGGAGAAATTTGAAAAGGTGACGCACACCGTCCCTCTCAATTCCCTCTCGGACGTGTTTTCCTTTGACGAGCTGCGCGAGTTCACCGCACGCATGGAGGGAGCACTGACAAGCACGCGGTATTCGGTCGAGCCCAAGATCGACGGTCTGTCGGTCGCGCTCTACTACGAGAACGGCCGTTTTGTGCGCGGTGCAACACGCGGTGACGGTCTTGTGGGCGAGGACGTGACCGAGAATCTTCGCACCATCCTCACCATCCCCCTCACGCTCCCCGAGCCCTTGACGCTCACGGTGCGCGGCGAGGTCTATATGCCCCGCGCGGTCTTTGCTCGCCTGAATGAAAAGCGCGAGGCCGCAGGACAACCACTGCTCGCCAATCCCCGCAACGCGGCGGCAGGGTCGCTTCGCCAGCTCGACCCCAAGATCGCGGCTGAGCGCAAGCTGGATATTTTTGTGTTCAATTTCCAAGAGGGGGCACTCTATGCCGACGGGCACGCGCCCCTCTCACACACCGAAACGCTGGAGCGCCTGGCCGCGCTCGGCTTCCGCGTGCTCCCCAACCGCTCGCTGGCGCGTGACGCTAAGGGCGTGATCGCACACATCGAGGCACTGGGCGCGCTGCGCGATACCCTTGGCTTTGACATTGACGGCGTGGTGGTCAAGCTGGACACGCTTGCCGACCGCGTAACGCTGGGCGAGGGCACCAACACGCCGCGCTGGGCCGTGGCCTACAAATTCCCGCCCGAGCAAAAGCCGACCAAGCTGGAGGACATCGTGATCGCGGTGGGGCGCACGGGCGTGCTGACCCCCACGGCCATTCTCTCCCCCGTGCGGCTTGCGGGCACGACGGTCTCGCGCGCCACACTGCACAATGAGGATTTCATTCACGAAAAGGATATTCGCATCGGCGACATCGTCACCGTGCAAAAGGCAGGCGACATCATCCCCGAGGTGGTGGCATCCCACCCTGAGCTGCGCGGCGGCAGTGAGCTCGAATACCGCATGCCCACGGTCTGTCCTTCGTGCGGCGAGCCCGTGATGCGCGACCGCGACGAGGGCGCGGCGGTGCGCTGCACCAACGCCGCCTGCCCCGCACAGCTCTCGCGCGCCATTGAACACTTCGCCTCCAAGGGTGCGATGAATATTGAGGGGCTCGGGCCACAGGTCGTCGAGCTGCTTCTTCGCGCAGGGCGCATCCGTGACGTGGCCGATCTCTATGCACTCACCGAGGCTGACATTGCGGATCTCGAACGCATGGGCGAGAAATCCGCCGCCAATCTGGTGGCGGCCATCGCGCGCTCCAAGCAAGCAGGTCTGGAGCGTCTGATCTTTGCGCTGGGCATCCGCAGCATCGGCGAGGTCGCGGCGGCGGCACTGGCCGCGCGTTACCGCACGCTGGAGGCCTGCTTTGCCGCCACGCGTGAGGAGCTGGTGGCCATCGAGGATTTCGGTGAGATCACCGCAGACTACGTGCTAAACTTCTTCTCCCACCCCCAAAACATCGCGCTGTGCCGTCGCCTCATCGAGGCGGGCGTGCGCACCGAGGCAATTGCCGCCCCCACGGGTGACAAATTGTCGGGTCTGACCTTCGTGCTCACGGGCACGCTGGAGGGTATGACGCGCGACGAGGCCGCGGCGCTCATCAAGGCGGCGGGCGGCAAGGTGACGGGCTCGGTCTCCAAAAAAACCTCGTTTGTGGTGGCGGGCGAGGAGGCAGGCTCGAAGCTGACCAAGGCGCAGGCCCTTGGCGTGAGCGTGATCGGCAAGGAGCAGCTGCTTGCCATGTTAGAGGAATAAGTAGCATCCGCGCTCATGGGCTACTCCTCGGGCGGCGCGGCCGCTGACCGCGAGGAGCTCGCCCTCCGCGCCAAGGCAGGCTTTGTGGAGGAATTCAACGAGGAGCAGGAAAAGAAAGAAACGCAAGGGATTATACCGAGCGCAGAAGTAAAAGTATAAAACAAAGCACCGCCGTTGGGGTGCCTGCGATAGAGCAGGTTCACCCCAAGCGGCGTGCCTTCAATCAGAAACGGTATAACATTTCGGTGTTATGCCGTTTTTACTTTTATATTATCTTTTCTATCGCGTAAATGCTCTTGGAACATTTCTTCCACTTCCTCGGGTTCGGGGATGAATACATATCCTACACCGTGGTAGTAGATGTCAATTCTCTGATGCCGCTGCTTGTTCTCGCGGTACGGAGCATATACGTCAATTCTTGAAATAAACTCGCGGACGATCTCGGGTGTAAGCTCTTGTATATCGGTGATTGCTTTCACCTTCGTTATGAACTTCTCGATGCCGTCGTTCTGCTCTTTGTCCTTGTCAAGCTCTGCGTGGAGCCTCTCGGCAAGGGCTTTCTTTTCTTTTTGCTCGTCCTCGTAAATGATAGACATTTTAGAAAAGTGGTCATCAGACAGCTTTCCCGATACGTTGTCCTCGTAAATACGCATAAAGAGTTTGTCAAGTTCTGCGATTCGCTTTTCGGTCTTTTCAAGCTCACGCTTTTTGCGGGCAAGCTCCTTTTTGGCTTCTTGCACAGATTTCTCTTGAAGTTGCTTAACGAACAGATCCTCGTAGCATCGTGCGAACCAAAAGACTCGGCGCATACTTTCAAGAACCGCTTTCTCCAAAAAGACCTCGCGGATAAAATGCCCCGTGCATAGTCCTTTGTTCTTGCGAGCCTTGGAGCAAGTAAACCAATTCTGTTCCTTTTTGAAGTTTTTAGCTGTACAGAAATACATCTTTGAACCGCAGTCCTTGCAAAACAAGAGTCCCGAAAATATGCTAACCTTGCCTTCTCTTGTAGGTCTGCATTTGTTGTTGCGAAGTTCCTTTACGATAGCAAAGGTTTCTCGGTCAATGATAGCGGGATGAGTGTTCTCGAAGATCATCCATTCTTCTTCGGGTCTGATTACCTTAGCTTTGTTCTTAAAAGACTTTCTTGTAGAACGGAAATTGACCGTATCACCCACATACTCTTGACGTTCAAGCATATCTGCAACGCAGGTCTGCACCCACCTTCCGGGAATGGCAGGAGGATTTCCCGCCTTTAGTCCTTGGTTTATCCAATACTCGGTAGGTGTGGGCACTTTGTCATTCGTAAGAATATCTGCAATCTGCGTAGGACCATAGCCCTTGATACAGAGGTCGAATATCCTTCGTACCACCTCTGCGGCAGGTTCGTCGATAATCCACTCTTTCGGATTTTCGGGGTTCTTCATATATCCGTAAGGTGGTTTCGTTGCAAGCGGTATGCCAGACTCACCTTTGTGTTTGAATACCTCGCGCACCTTTTGGGAAGTGTTCTTGGCGTGCATTTCATTGAACCAATCCTGCACGGGAAGAAAATCACTGAGTCCTTGTGCGGTATCAATATTGTCAAGAATGGCAATATAGCGGACACCGAGGCGGTCAAATTCTTCCTCCAAGAGTTGTCCAACGACCAAGCGGTTACGTCCAAGACGAGAATGGTCTTTGACAATCAGCGTTCCGATCATCCCCGCTTCAGCAAGCTCCATAATCTCCGTAAAGGCAGGGCGAGCAAAGTTTGTTCCCGACCAACCGTCATCCACGAATACTCTCGTATTTCTGAAGCCGTTTTCTTTTGCGTATTTTTCAAGTATAGATTTTTGGTTTGTTATTGAGTTGCTCTCTCCTTGCAGTTCATCGTCGCGTGACAGTCTGCAATAGAGGGCTGTTATCTTATCCGACTTAATATTCATTGTTCTCCTTTCCTCGGTCGGATGCGATATGAATTGTAGGTTCACCTATATTATACCACATCCGAGAAAACATTTCAATACTTTACAACACTAAAGTCTGCATATTAACTGTTAATTTTTTGTGATACTCT
>JAFQEC010000037.1 GCA_017415805.1 Clostridia bacterium
GCATACTCATAGAACTTGCCCCGTAGGGTCAAGCCGTCAAAAGAGGTGATGGACATCTCCTCGTGGGGCATGGCACGGAGATCCCGCGCCCATTTCTCCATATTCTCGCGGAAAGGGATGTATGCCTCACCCTCGGGGATGTCGATGGCGTCACTGGGGGTGGCGGGACGATCGGGGGAGTAGAAGGCCATGCGGAAGCAGAGATAGGAAATCAATACTATCATGAGGGCGAGAGCGATCACAACGCCCAAAATGATCCAAAGCGCAAGCAAACTATCATCTCCAAACTGTGGAATGGGGCTATTTTAGCACAAAGTTTTGGGGCGGGCAAGGATAGGGGAGAAGGGCTTTGAAAAAAAGTTGCGAAAATTAAAAATTTAATCTTGACAAAGTTTATCTAGTTTAGTACAATACAAGCAAAGAACAAGGAGGTGAACCCATGCTGGTGACAAGAGAAACGGATTATGCCCTGCGTGTCTTGCGCGGACTGATGGACGGCGAACAGCGTGCAGTGGGCGAACTCTCCAAGCAGCAGATGATCCCCCAGCAGTTTGCCTACAAGATCGTCAAGAAGCTCTCCCGCGCAGGCTATGTGCAGGTGAGCCGCGGCGTAGACGGCGGCTGCCGCCTTATCGCCGATCTTACGAAGGTCTCTCTCTTCGATCTGATGGCTGCCATGGAGGGACGCTGCGATGTGAACGCCTGCATGGACGAAAATTTCGTCTGTCCTTGGCGTGAGCAGAACGGCGGCTGCCGTGTCCATGACCGCCTCAACGATCTTCAGGCGAAAATGGACGAAACTCTCCACCAGTGCGATCTGATGTCGCTGCTGACAGAGGAATGAAAAAATTTTACCCCGAAACTGGACATGAATTATCAAGAATAAAATATACTAAAAAGGATAACAATAGAAGCAAGGAGGAGAAAAGAATGTTGTTTCAGACCACACCTGCTCATGAGGAGCTGCGCGCTAAGATCCGCGCTTTCGCTGAAGAAGAAGTAAAACCCATTGCGTTCATGCTGGATCAGCAGAACGAATTCCCCACCGAGGCCATCGCCAAGTTTGGCGAGATGGGTCTCATGGGCATCCCCTTCCCCAAAGAGTATGGCGGCGCAGGCCTCGATGCCCTCAGCTACGCCATCGCTGTAGAGGAGCTGGCCCGCGTTGACGGCGGTACAGGCGTCATCCTCTCGGCACACGTGTCCCTCGGCTCTTGGCCCATCTTCGCCTTCGGCACCGAGGAGCAGAAGAAGAAGTATTTAGTGCCTCTTGCTAAGGGCGAGAAGATCGGCGCTTTCGGCCTCACCGAGCCCAACGCAGGCTCTGATGCAGGCGGCACCGAGACCACCGCTGTAGATAAGGGCGATCACTATCTCCTCAACGGCGGCAAGATCTTCATTACCAACGCACCCAAGGCCGACACCTATGTGGTGTTCGCCGTTACCACTCCCGACATCGGCACCCGCGGCATCTCCGCTTTCATCGTGGAGAAGGGCTGGAAGGGTTTCGAGTTCGGCGATCACTATGACAAGATGGGCATTCGCTCCTCCTCCACCGCTGAACTGATCTTCAACGATGTGAAGGTGCCCAAGGAGAACCTGCTGGGCAAGGAGGGCGAGGGCTTCAAGATCGCCATGGCTACCCTCGACGGCGGCCGTATCGGCATCGCCGCACAGGCGCTGGGCATTGCACAGGGCGCTTTCGAGCAGGCTCTCGACTATGCCCGTGAGCGTGAGCAGTTCGGCAAGCCCATCGGCGTCCATCAGGGCGTGTCCTTCAAGCTGGCTGACATGGCCACCAAGCTCCGCTGTGCCCGCTTCCTGGTGTACTCCGCCGCCGAGATGAAGGAGGCACACGTGCCCTACGGCATGGAGTCCGCCATGGCTAAGATGTACGCATCCGACATCGCTTTGGAAGTCTGCAACGATGCGCTGCAGATCTTCGGCGGCTCCGGCTTCCTCAAGGGTATGGAAGTGGAGCGCGCTTACCGCGATGCCAAGATCACCACC
>JAFQEC010000038.1 GCA_017415805.1 Clostridia bacterium
TATCTGCCGCGACCGTTCTTGGTGAGGAATACGGGTTCGCCAACGGCGATATCGCGCAGTACCTCGTTATAGTTGCGCAGATCTGATACGGGCTTAATGTTTGGCATCATAAATTCCTCCTTTGTTTGTATTCTGCTGTATTTATTATACACTAATTCTTCGTAAAATTCAACAGCAAAATCAAAAATTTCATAAAAAATTTATAAAAGCAAGGGATGAACCGCTTGGGAACACCCCTTGCTTTCGGTTTATACGAGTATCAGTTCACGCATTACGGTTTCTTCGGCAGAGCTACGAACGTTGTTCATCATCTGCACCCACCGCATTTGGTCGGTCGCCTTGAGGTGTTCATCAACGCCTTGAGTCTTGGCAAGCTCTACCGTCAGAGAAGATAACATTTCGTGTGCCTGTTCGTCAATCTCGGAGAGGTAGGTGTTGAGCCGTCCTTCACCGAGCAGGGCGGAGTACCTTCCGCGACGGTGCTGTTTGAGGTAGTCGAGGTGCATCCGTCCGTATTTACCGATTGGCTTCTGTTCGGGTAGCTCCACGTCGGGAATGAGGTTGCCGTTTTCCTCTCGGTATGTACCTCCGAGCTGTTCGTAAATGGTTTGTTTCATTACATTTTCCATCCTTTCATTTATTTTATGCCTCTCCGTATATTCACCGTTGAGGGCATATTTTTCGTCATTCTTCACAATTCAAGCCTATCCTTTTTGACAGTTCAAGCATTGCGAATATGAATTTGTTTTCGGATGTCAATGTTGTCTGCGACGGGTCGCCCTCACGGATGCGCATGGTCCTGCGGATCTCCTTGGGGATGACGACGCGGCCGAGATCGTCGATTCTACGAACAATTCCGGTTGCTTTCATAACTTACTCCTTGTTTCACACATCTGGGGGATGCTGACAAGGATATTGTTTGTAGCAGCGGTGAAAAATATCCATAACAAACAATGGAAAATCGCACACCGTTTGCGGGGGTTTTGAGCAAAGCGCCACACAGTTCGGCGTTTTGCTTGACGCGTGGCCCGATTCGTGCTATAATAAGCGCAGGATCGCGACATGCGCGATCGCGTTGCTTGCAACAGAAAGGCGATATATGAGAGGGAAACGAGGTGCTGCGTTATCGACGACGCAGATCATTTTATTAAGCTTCTTGGCAGTGATCCTGCTCGGCAGCCTGCTGCTTGCTCTGCCCATCAGTGCGGCGGACGGCGTGTCGGTCGCGTATGTGGACGCGCTGTTCACCGCCACCACCGCCACCTGTGTGACGGGACTGGTCACGCTGCCCACGGTCACGGCCTGGAGCATCTTTGGGCAGGCGGTGATCCTGTTGCTCATTCAAATTGGGGGACTTGGCGTGATCACGGTCCTCTCGGGCTTGATGATGGCTTTGCACCGCAAAATGGGGCTGGGAGACCGCTTGCTGTTGCAGGATGCCTTCAACCTCAATACGCTCTCGGGCCTTACCGAATTTCTCCGAAAGGTGATTTGCGGCACGCTGGTGATCGAGGGGATCGGGGCGCTTCTTTATATGATGGTGTTCGTGCCCGAATACGGTGTGCGGGGCATCTGGATATCGGTCTTCACCGCGGTCTCGGCGTTTTGCAATGCGGGCATTGATATTCTTGCCGAAAACAGTCTTTGCGATTATGTGTTCCACCCACTGATCAATGCCGTGACCTGCCTCTTGATCGTGCTCGGCGGCATCGGCTACATTGTGTGGTGGGACGTGGTGCGCGTGCTGCGCGAGAGGCCCAAAAGGCCCTTTCGCCACCTTACGCTGCATAGCAAGATCGCAATTCTCGCTACGCTGGTGCTGATTTTTGCGGGCGCGCTTGCCATTTTTGTGTTGGAGTACAACAATCCGCTTACCATGCAGGAGTATACGCTGCCGCAGCGCATCGGTGCTTCACTCTTTCAATCGGTCACCACGCGAACGGCGGGCTTTGCCACCCTCCCCCAGCAGGATCTCACGAACGGCACGGCGCTGGTCTCGATGCTTCTGATGTTCATCGGCGGCTCGCCCGTGGGTACCGCGGGCGGCATCAAGACCGTCACGGTGGTGGTCCTGATCGCCTCGGCGATCGCCACGGTGAAGGGCAGGGACGAGGTCACGCTGCTGCATCGCAATCTGTCCAAGCAGGCCTTGCGCAAGGCAACAGCCGTAACGGTGCTCTCGTTCGGCATTGCATTTCTTTGTGCGCTTTTGCTCTCGGTCGTGACCGACGCGGGGCTGTTGGATGTTCTGTATGAGAGCGTCAGCGCCGTGGCGACCGTGGGCCTCACGCGTGGGCTCACGCCCCTTCTGAACACGGCGGGCAAGCTGACCGTCATCGCGACGATGTATCTTGGCCGCGTGGGGCCGATCTCACTTGCCATTGCTCTGAACACCAAAAAAGAGAGTGGAAACAGCATCAAAAATCCCACTGAGGAGATCAGCGTGGGATGAGAGAGGAGAATCTTGTATGAGTATTCGTAAAAATTATGCCGTGTTTGGCCTTGGCCGATACGGAACGGCGGTGGCCACCGAGCTTGTGCACAGCGGAGCCGAGGTGCTTGCCGTGGATATAAGGGAGTCCGTGGTCAATGCCGCGGCGACCGAGCTGCCCGTTTGCAAATGCGCCGACGTGACCGACCGCGAGGTCATCCGCCAGCTCGGGATCGCCAATATGGATGTGGTGGTCATTGCGATGGCAAGCAATTTGGAGGCCGGCGTGCTGGCAACCATGCTGTGCAAGGAGATCGGCGTCAAGACCGTGGTCGTCAAGTGCGCCAACGAAATGCACCGCAAGATCCTCGGCCGCGTGGGCGCGGATCGGGTGGTATTTCCCGAGAGCGAATCGGGCGCGCGCCTGGCCAAGAATCTGCTTTCCTCGGGCTTTGTGGACATCATTGATCTGTCGGGCGACGTTTCAATGATCGAGCTTGAGGTGCGGCCCGAATGGCAGGGCAAGACCTTGCAGGAGCTGGATCTGCGGCGCAAGCTCTCGATCAACGTGGTGGCGATCCGCGAGGGTGATGCCGTCCGTATCGACATCGACCCCACGCGCCCTCTCACAGCGCAGATGCAGCTGATCGTGATCGCGCATACGGCAAAGCTCGGCAAGTGGAAATAAAAAGGAATAGGAGGTGGCGGCGAGAATTTCGCCGCCGCTTTTTCGCGAACCCTTATATTTCACGCGCATCGGCTTGACAAGCATATAAAAAAGTGCTATAATCATCATACTTATATTTATTAAATAGGCAAGGAGTTGATTTTTCCTCATGGGAGATGGCAGTAGTATACCTTTATGGCTCGCGTTTATCGCATGTGTTATATTAGGTGCATATTTTGCCGCAACCGAAAGCTCGTTTTCGGCAGTCAACAAGATCAAGGTCAAGACCCTCGCGGATGACGGAGACCGTCGCGCAAAGGGCGTTTTGTACATCCTCAACCACTTTGAAAAGGCGCTGACCACGCTGCTGGTGGGCAACAACATCACGAAGATCGCGGGCGCATCAGTCTTTACCATTATTGCGACTCAGTTCTTCAAAAACGCGGGAAAGAGTGACGATTTCATCAATTCGTTCGCCTTCTCGATCGGGTGCAGTGCGGTGAGCACGGCGATCATCTTCCTCTTTAGCGAGATGATCCCCAAGAGCTTTGCCAACGACCGCAGTCAGAGCGTTTCGGCCTTTTTCCAGGGCTCGTTGCGCCTGCTGATGCGCGTGCTTACACCCGTTTCGGCTGTGTTCGGCCTGGTCTCCAACGGTGCCTCGCGCCTGTTCGGCGGCAAGGAGGAGCCCTCGATCACCGAGGATGAGCTCTTAGAGATCCTGGATACCGTTGAGGAGGAGGGCGTCGTGGACGAGGAGCAGGGCGACATGCTCAAATCCGCGCTGGAGTTTGGCGATACCACGGTGGGCGACATCATGACGATGGCGCGTGATATGGAGGCACTGAACGTGGCCTCGACCACCGAGCAGATCCTGGCGGTCATCCGCGCCACCAATTATTCGCGTATTCCCGTCTATGCGGGAACGCCCGACCGCATCATCGGCACGCTTCGCACCCGCAAATATCTGGCAGAGCACAGGCGCAACCCGAGCGTGAAGCTGCGCACGCTGCTCTCCAAGCCGCATTTTGTGCATGAGGATGCCAAGATCGACGACCTGCTGAATGAAATGCGTCAGCACAAGAACCATATGGCCCTTGTGCGCGATGAGGATAAAAGGATACTCGGCCTTGTTACCATTGAGGATATCCTGGAGGAGCTGGTGGGCGAGATCTTTGACGAGGAAGACGTCGTGGATCAGAACTTCCAGGCCCTTGGCGGAAACAAATACCGCGTCAATACGCATATGCTCATGGGCAACCTGTACGAGCGTATCGGCCTTTCGGCCGCACCCCGTGCCGTTGCCGCCAAGCCCCTGCTTTCCCTGATGCTGGAGACGGTCGGCCGCCTGCCTGCCGAGGAGGAAAGCTTCCTTTACGACTGCCTGGAGATCACGGTCGAGACCGTGGAGGACGGGCGTCCCACCTTCGTGCTGGTGCACAGCCTTGATGACGAGGAGCTGGCCGCACGTCTGGCCGCGGATGCGGCAGGGGAGGTGGAAGGATGACCTGGGCTTATATCGTAATTGCCGTGATGGTATGCCTGTCGGCGTACTTCTCGGCCTCTGAGATCGCCTTCAACACCTCGAACAAGATGCGTCTGCGCCGTGCCGCTGAGAACGGCTCAAAGACCGCGGCGCTCGCGTATGCGATCTCCGAAAAATTCACCACCGCACTCTCGACCATTCTCATTGGCAACAACCTTGCCAACATCGCGGTCTCGACCTGCACCACGCTGATCGTGCTGCAGCTCTTTCCCGAGAACGTGGGTGTCGCATCCACGCTTGCAACGATTCTTGTCACTGTGGTGATCCTGATCTGCGGTGAGATCGTGCCCAAGGTGCTGGCCAAGCAGCACGCCGATACGGTGGTGCGCTGGGTCGCGATCCCGACGCGCATCCTGACCGTTATTTTGAGCCCGCTGGTGGGCATCGTGATGGCGCTGCTCTTTGTGCTGCGCAAGCTCTGGGGCAAGGATCGCTCCGAGGGTGACCCCACCGTCACCGAGGAGGAGCTGGTGTCGATCATCGACACCGTCGAGGAGGAGGGCGTCATTGACGAGGATCAGGGCGAGCTGCTGCAATCCACACTGGAGTTCCCCGATACCACGATCGAGGAGATCATGACCCCCCGTATCGATATGACCGCGATCGACATCGACGACGAGGAGGAGAAGCTCCTTGCCACCCTCTCGGACGCCGCGCAATTCTCGCGCTTGCCCGTATATGAGGACAGCATTGACAACATCATCGGTGTGCTTTCGCTCACGCGCTACTACAAAGCAACGCTGGATGAGGAAAAGCCCGACATCCGTTCGCTGATGCTGAGACCCTGCAAGCTCCATAAGACCATGAAGCTCCCTGCCGCGCTCGCACATCTGCGCGAGCAGAAGGTGCATCTGGCCATCGTGATTGACGAGTTCGGCGGCACGCTGGGCGTTGTGACCATGGAGGATATTCTCGAGGAGCTGGTGGGTGACATCTGGGATGACACCGACGTGATCGTGAACGAGTGTGTCGCCACGGGCGAGAACACCTATGAGGTCACGGGCGACATGAATATTGAGGATTGCTTTGAGGAGATCGGCTTCCACGCCCCCGAGGATTTTACCTGTGAGTATATCACGATGGGCGGCTGGGCGATCGAGATGCTCGAGGCAGATCCCCATGTGGGTGACAGCTTCAGCTACCAAAATCTCTTTATCATCGTTGCGGGAATGGACGAGGAGCGTGTCACCACGCTGACCGTGCACATCGAGCCGCAGCCCGAGGAAGAGAAAGAATAACGCCTAAGGGAAGGGGGAGAACCGATGACCGTTCATGAATCGGGAGAAAATTATCTCGAGCAGATCCTGATGCTTTCAGGGCAAAAGGAAAAGGTGCGTGCCGTGGATATTTGCGCGGCGCTGGGGTTCTCGCGCCCGACCGTCAGCGTGATGCTGCGTGAGCTGCGCGCAGGAGGATTTGTGACCGTGCACGAGCACGGCGGTATCGTGCTCACCCCTGCGGGAGAGGAGATCGCGCGCCGCATGTACGAGCGGCACTGCCTGATCGCCGACGTTCTGATGGCGCTGGGCGTATCGCGCGAGACGGCGCTTGCCGATGCGTGCAAGATCGAGCACGACCTGAGCGAGGAGACCTTCGATTGCATCAAGCGCTACCGCGAGAGCTTGCAGCAAAAGTAACACCGCGGAATTTCCCTCTTTGGAAGATGAGGAATATCAACAAAACGGGCGAATACGGTTACCGTATTCGCCCGTTTGCTATGGCGGAGAGAGTGGGACGGCTACGCCTATTCGTTCCCGACGCCCTTGGCGTCGGTGCAAGATGCCTTGTAGGGATTGGCGTCCTCGACAGTCCGTGAAACAAACACGCCTCATTCGTAATGTGTGCCGCATCTTGCCGCTTGCGCCCATACGCTCGCGGTTCTCATCCCCCATCTCTCCGCCGTAACGAAAAAGGGCACCCATTCGGGTGCCCTCGTTATGGCGGAGAGAGTGGGATTCGAACCCACGGTCCCTTGCGGGATCACTGGTTTTCAAGACCAGCTCCTTAAACCACTCGGACATCTCTCCGTATTGCGGATCTTGTGACGTGCATTCACAAGGTGTATTGTATCAAATTCGGGTGTGCTTGTCAAGGTATATTGCGCTGATTTTCATTTATAAAAATAATACGCAAAAAATTGCAAATCCCTCTTGCTTTTTTTGCGCAACTGTGGTACAATGGTAAGGCTAATGTATATTCCGCGCTCGCGCGGCGCGTGATTCTTTGATTTTGGAGGGTAAAGCAATGCAAGCAATTGAATGGGTTATGGGCATCGCTCTGATCGTTATGGCGGTGTTTTTGGTGGTCGTGGTTCTGATGCAGTCGGGCAAGGACAAGCGTCTCTCGGGCACGATCGCAGGCGGTGCGGACACGTATTTTGGCAAGGGCAAGGGCCGTTCGCGTGACAAGCTTCTTGCACGCCTTACCACGGTCATGGCCATCGCTTTTGCGGCCTTGGCTGTTGCCACCTACATCGTAATTGCAAAGAAGTATGTCGGCTGATCATACGCCGAGCAAGGGCGCGCCCATCGGGCGCGCCCTTATTTTAATTATAGCCATTGGGAGCACCGCCAAAAATCAGCCGCTTACTGGATGCGGTCGCGATCGCGACGAAAAACCGACAAATTGTGAACGCTTTTTTTGTGCATTATTTTCCGTCGATAAGCCCTTTACAAATCGGCTATATTGTGGTATACTATATCCGCACGCCACAAGATATTGTGGCAAGATTTGGGTTTTAACCGAAAATGTCGTGTAAATGTGTGTGAATGGAGGAAGAGAATGAAGATCATTAAGAGAAACGGCTCCGAGGTGACGTTTGACCGCGAGAAGATCTGCCGCGCGATTGAGAAGGCAAACGAGAGCGGCGATGGGCGCCCCGAGCTGACGCAGCGCCAGATCGATTACATTTCTTTTGTTATCGAGGACTATTGCAACGAGATCGGCCGTGCGCTGTCGGTGGAGGAGATCCAGGAGCTGGTCGAGACGCTCATCATACAGCAAAACGCGCCCGAGACGGCAAAGCGCTATATCCGCTATCGCTTTACGCGCAATCTGGCGCGCAGAGCCAACACCACCGACGAGAATATCCTGTCGCTGATCGAGTGCAACAACGAGGAGGTCAAGCAGGAGAACTCCAACAAAAACCCCACGGTGAACAGCGTCCAGCGTGACTATATGGCGGGCGAGGTCTCCAAGGATCTGACGCGCCGCGTGCTGTTGCCCGAGGACATCGTCAAGGCGCACGAGGACGGCATCATCCATTTCCACGATGCCGATTATTTCGCACAGCACATGCACAACTGCGATCTGGTCAATCTCGAGGACATGCTGCAAAACGGCACGGTCATCAGCGGTACGCTGATCGAGAAGCCCCACAGCTTCTCCACCGCGTGCAACATCGCCACGCAGATCATCGCGCAGGTCGCCTCGAACCAGTACGGCGGCCAGAGCATTTCGCTGACGCACCTCGCGCCCTTCGTGCAGATCTCGCGCGAGAAGATCGCCCGTCAGGTGCGCGCCGAGATGGAGCGCGTCGGGGTCGATCCCGGCGAGGAGAAGATGGCCGAGATCGTGGAGGAGCGCCTTTTGGAGGAGATCCGCCGCGGCGTGCAGACCATTCAGTATCAGGTCGTCACGCTGCTCACCACCAACGGACAGGCCCCCTTCGTGACGGTGTTCATGTATCTTGGCGAGGCGAAGGACCCGCAGCTCAAGCACGACCTTGCACTCATCATCCGTGAGGTGCTGGAGCAGCGCTGCCGCGGCGTGAAGAACGAGGCGGGCGTGTATGTGACCCCCGCATTCCCCAAGCTCATCTACGTGCTGGAGGAGGACAACATTCACGAGGACTCCCCCTATTGGGATCTGACCTGCCTTGCCGCCAAGTGCACGGCAAAGCGCATGGTGCCCGACTATATCTCCGAGAAGATGATGCTCAAATTGAAGGTGGACAGCAACGGCGACGGCCAGTGCTACACCTGCATGGGCTGCCGCAGCTTCCTCACCCCTTACGTGGATGAGAACGGCAAGCCCAAGTACTACGGCCGCTTCAACCAGGGTGTGGTCACCATCAATCTGGTGGACGTGGCCTGCACCGCTTGCCAGGACGGCCGCGACCGCGAGCGCTTCTGGCAGGTGCTGGACGAGCGTCTGGAGCTCTGCCACCGCGCACTCAAGTGCCGCCACGAGCGCCTGGAGGGGACCCTGTCGGATGCCGCGCCCATTCTGTGGCAGTACGGTGCACTTGCGCGCCTTGGCAAGGGCGAGCCCATCACCAAGCTCTTGCACGGCGGTTATTCTACCATTTCGCTGGGTTACGCGGGCCTTTGGGAGTGCGTCTATGCCGTGCTTGGCAAGAAGCTGACCGACCCCGAGGGCGAGGCCTTTGGTCTTGAGATCATGCAGCGCCTCAACGATGCCTGCAAGGGCTGGAAGGAGGCCGAGAACATCCACTACTCGCTCTACGGCACGCCCCTGGAGTCCACCACCTACAAGTTCGCCAAGTGCTTGCAGAAGCGCTTTGGCAAGATCCCGGGTGTGACCGACAAGAGCTATATCACCAACTCCTATCACGTGCACGTGACCGAGCCCATCGATGCCTTTGACAAGCTCGCGTTTGAGGCCAAGTTCCAGGAGCTCTCGCCCGGCGGCGCGATCAGCTACGTGGAGGTGCCCAACATGCAGGACAACCTCGACGCTGTGCTGGAGGTCATGAAGTTCATCTACGATAACATCATGTATGCCGAGCTCAACACCAAGAGCGACTACTGCCAGGTTTGCGGCTTTGACGGCGAGATCCAGGTCGTGGAGGAGGACGGCAAGCTTGTTTGGGAGTGCCCGAACTGCGGCAACCGCGACCAGAACAAGATGAACGTGGCGCGCCGTACCTGCGGCTACATCGGCTCGCAGTACTGGAATCAGGGACGCACGCAGGAGATCAAGGAGCGCGTCCTGCACCTGTGATATGAATTACGCCACCATCAAAAAGCGCGATATTGCCGACGGCCCCGGTGTGCGGGTGTCACTCTTCGTTTCGGGGTGCACCCACCGCTGCCCGGGGTGCTTCAACGCCGTCACGTGGGATTTCGACTACGGCGAGCCCTTTACGCCCGCGGTCGAGGATCTCATCCTCGAGTATCTCGCGCCCGATTACGTGAACGGCCTCACGCTCCTTGGCGGCGAGCCGTTTGAGCCGCAGAATCAGCGTGCGCTGCTGCCGTTTTTGCGCCGTGTGCGCGCCGCGTATCCCCAAAAGACGATCTGGTGCTACAGCGGCTACACGTTGGAGCAGCTCACGGGCGAGAGCCGCGCGCGGTGCGAGACCACCGACGAGATGCTTTCGCTCCTCGACGTGCTTGTGGACGGTCGCTTCGTGCAAGAGAAAAAGAATATCCGATTGCGCTTTCGCGGATCGGAAAACCAGCGCCTGATTGACCTCAACCAAACGCGTGCCACGGGAAAGATCGTCCTGTGGGATGCGTGAAAAAAGCAAAAAGCCCGCCCCTGCCGCATCGCGGCTGGGGCGGGCTCGTCGTTCGCTCCCTCGCACGATTTTTGTATTTATCCATTGTAGGGGCGAGCATTGCTCGTCCGTTGTTGTTGCGGGCAAACACGGTTTGCCCCTGTGATGAGAGCACGAACCAGCCCGTAGGGACCGGCGTCCGCGACGGTCCGTGATTCGACACGAAATTTTTGCACGGGATTTACAAACGCGTGCGTTTGTGGTAGAATGGGGCTGTAATACGACAAATATTTCCTATAGAGATATACACCTTTCTGTTTGAGGAGGAAATCGCATGAAAAAAGCTTTAGCGGTAATCGTACTCGTGCTCGCGTGCCTTGTACTGCTTTGCGCGTGTAGCGAAGACGAAACGCCAAATGGCGAGTCCCCAACCCATACGCTCACGCACCACGCGGCAGTCGAGGCAAGTTGTACTACGCAGGGCAATATTGAGTATTGGGAATGCACCGAGTGCGGCAAGTATTTCTCGGATGCCAGTGCAACGAATGAGATTGCAGACAAAACAACAATTCTAATTGCAGCAATTGGACATCAACTTGACAGTAACGACCTTTGTAATACTTGCGGCTATCAAAAGGGTACCGAGGGGTTGGTTTATACGGAGTATGATACCTATGCTGCTGTTACGGGCATCGGCACGGCAAGCGGCGACGTGAAGATCGCAAGCGAGTACAACGGAAAGCCAGTCACAAGCATTGGATCTCGTGCGTTCGAGGACTGCACCGAGCTGACGAGCATCACGATCCCGTCGAGTGTCACGAACATTGGTTATAATGCGTTTGAGGACTGTACGGGTTTGACGGGTGTATACATCACCGATCTTGCGGCTTGGTGCAAGATCCTATTTGTCAGTTATAGTGAAAACCCGCTTACTTATGCAGAAAACTTGTATTTGAACGGAAATCTTGTAACCGCACTGGAAATTTCAATCGGCGTCACCAGCATCAGTTCTTATGCATTCTACAATTGCAAGGGCTTGACGAGTATCAAGATCCCGTCAAGCGTGACGAGCATCGGCTCTTGGGCATTCCTCAATTGCACGGGAGTCATTCGATACAACGGTGTTTCTTACGCAGATAAGTGGGCGATCGATTGCGACCCAGACATGACCAGCGTGTCGTTGCGCTCGGGTACGGTCGGCATTGGCGATTGTGCCTTCTCCGGCTGCGACGATCTTGCGAGCATCGCGATCCTGTCAAGCGTCAAAAATATCGGCGAGGGTGCGTTCTCCGGTTGCGACAGCCTCACAAGCGTCACAATATGGTCGGGTGTGGCCAGCATCGGCTCTTCTGCGTTTTCCGGCTGCACGGGGCTTGCGAGTATCACGATTCCGGCGAGCGTCAGAAGCATTGGCAATAGGGCGTTCTATGGTTGCACGGAGCTTGCGAGCATCAAGATATGGTCGGGTGCCAAAAGCATCGGCGATCAGGCGTTCTACGGTTGCACCAAACTTGCTAGCATCACGATCCCGTCGAGCGTGACCAATATCGGCGAGGAGGTGTTCTACGGTTGCACGGGGCTTGCGAGCATCACGATCCCGCCCTCGGTCACCGACATCGGTGCTTATGCGTTCCAGAACTGCACCGCCCTGACCGACGTTTACATCACCGATCTTGCATCCTGGTGCAAGATTTCGTTTGGTAGTTCTCTTGCAAATCCGCTTTCTTATGCAAAGAATTTGTATGTGAACGGAAATCTTGTAACCGCACTGGAAATTCCGTCCGGCGTCACGAGCATCGGCAATTATGCGTTCTACAACTGTACGTGGCTTGCGAGCATCACGATCCCGCCCTCGGTGACGAGTATCGGCTCTGAGGCGTTCTTCGGTTGCACGGGGCTTGCGAGTGTAACGTTTGGCGACAGCAGTCAACTCAAGAGCATCGGCGATTCTGCATTCCGTGGCTGCACGGGGCTTGCGAGCGTGACGTTTGGCGAGAACAGTCAGCTGACGAGCATCGGCGCCTATGCATTCTTCGGCTGCAAGGGGCTTACGAGCATCACGATCCCGCCCTCGGTGACGAGCATCGGCTCTGAGGCGTTCTCGGGTTGCACGGAGCTTGCGGGTGTATATATCACCGATCTTGCGGCCTGGTGTAACATTTCGTTTGGTAGTTATTATGCAAATCCGCTTTATTGTGCAAAGAATCTGTATCTGAACGGAAATCTTGTAACCGCATTGGAAATTCCGGATGGCGTCACGAGCATCGGCAATTATGCGTTCTACAACTGCACGAGCTTCACGAGCATCACGATCCCGTCCTCGGTGACGAGCATCGGCTATGGGGCGTTCCGGAGCTGCACGGGCCTTACGAGCGTGACGTTCCAAAACGCCGAGGGCTGGTGGGTATCGAACGCACCCGCGGCCACCTCGGGCGCGGGCGTTTCGGCCACAGGCCTTGCCAACGCCACCACGGCGGCAACCTATTTGAAATCTACCTATTGCTACTATTACTGGAAACGCGGCTAAACGCACAACGCCCCTGCCGCAATGCGGCAGGGGGGTCTTGCCTTCTCTCGTAGGGGAGGGGCTTGCTCCTCCCGTTCGTGTATCGCGAATTGCGGACAGTCCGGAGGCCTGTCCCTACGGGCATGCGCGTAGCCGCGATGTCCGCACAAATTCCGTAGGGGCCTTCTGCGAACGCCCGCTATCGTCACGGGCGAACACAGTTCGCTCCTACAAAAAATTACAAACAACCGCATAAAAAAGCGCTCGCATAGCGAGCGCTTTTTTCGCACCCCCCTTTACAAATCCTTCCTTTTGTGATAGAATGAATTTGCCACACAATTACATAGTTTCCGCGATAGGTGTGCATTTTTACTATTGGTAAAAATGCATGCTCTTTTCTGCATACCTGTCGTGGAAGTAGAAGGAAGTAATTGTGTGGCAATGATTACGGAGCCATGCGTTTTTCGGTGCGTGGCTTCGGCCACGCACTTTTTTATTTTGGGAGGAAAGAACATGAAGAAATTACTTACCGTTCTATTGCTTTTGCTTTTGTGTCTTGCACTGCTTTGCGCGTGCGATGAGGGAGAAACCCCGCCCTCCATACAACCGCCGAGCAACGAGGGTGCATCGGGGCACACCCACGCGCTCACGCATCACGCGGCGCTCGAGGCCACGTGCACCGAGGGCAATATTGAGTATTGGGCGTGCACGGGCTGTGACAAATACTTCTCCGACGCCGACGCGACAAGCGAGATTACCGATAAATCCTCGGTGGTAGTCCCGGCTTCGCACGAGATCACGCACCACGCGGCGCTCGAGGCCACGTGTACCGAGGGCAATATTGAATATTGGGCGTGCACTGCGTGCGGCAAATATTTCTCGGATGCGAACGCTACTGCCGAGATCACCGACAAGACTTCGGTTGTGGTTGCCGCTTCGCATAGTGCGATCTGGCACTATTCGGACACACAGCATTGGCAGGAATACACGTGTGCGTGCGGATTGGAAAATTCAACGCCTACAGCGCATCAATTAGATGGAAAAGGGCTTTGTGGTAGTTGCCAATATCAGGCCGGCACGGCGGGTTTGATCTACACAGAACATGATACCTACGCCGTCGTTACGGGCATCGGCACGGCAAGCGGCAACGTGAAGATTGCAAGCCTGTACAACGGAAAGCCTGTCACCGCCATCGGCTATGAGGCGTTCCAGAACTGCACGGACCTTACGAGCATCACGATTCCGTCGAGCGTCACGAGCATCGGTGATTTTGCGTTCGACAGCTGCACGGGGCTCACAAGCATCACGATCCCGTCGAGCGTCACGAGCATCGGTGCGGGTGTGTTTTACCGTTGCACGGGACTTGCAAGCATCACGATTCCGTCGAGCGTCAAGAGCATCGGTCGTTCTGCGTTCTCCTGGTGCACGGGCCTCACGAGCATCACGATCCCGTCGAGTGTGACGAGTATCGGCCAACATGCCTTCTCCGTCTGCGCGGGGCTTACGAGTATCACGTTTGAAGCAGGCAGTCAATTGCAGAGCATCGGCTTTTCTGCGTTCTACAACTGCACGGGGCTTACGAGCATCACGATCCCGTCGAGCGTCACGAGCATCGGTGATTTTGCGTTCGACTGCTGCACGGGGCTCACAAGCATCACGATCCCGTCGAGCGTCACGAGCATCGGTGAAAGTGTGTTCTACAGCTGCACGGGGCTTACGAGCATCACGATCCCGTCGAGCGTGACGAGCATTGGCCAAAGTGCGTTCTATGGATGCACGGGGCTTACGAGCATCACGATCCCGTCGAGCGTGACCAGCATCGGCGGTGATGCGTTCTATGGCTGCTACAAGCTGGTTGAGATCTACAACCTTGCCTCGCTGAATATCATCAAGGGCTCATGGAATAACGGACACGTCGGTTATTATGCCCTCGACGTATATACGTCTACCGAAGGAGCAAGCAAACTCTTTGCCGATGCAAACGGTTACGTCTTCTACGTGAATGGCGAAACCTGCTATTTGCTGGGCTATTTGGGAAGCGACACCGCGCTGGTTCTGCCAAATGATTACAACGGAAAAGCGTATGATATTTATAAATATGCGTTCTACAACTGTAAGAACCTTACGAGCGTCACGATCCCGTCGAGCGTGACCAACATCGGCTATTCTGCATTTTATGGCTGCACGGGGCTTGCGAGCATCACAATTCCGTCCAGTGTCACGAGTATCGGCTATACTGCGTTTTATGGCTGCACAGGGCTTACGAGTGTGACCTTCGAGAACACCGAGGGCTGGTGGGTGTCGACCTCATCCACCGCTACCTCGGGCACGGGCATTTGGGCTGGAGCCCTTGCAAATGCCACCACGGCGGCAACCTATTTGAAATCTACCTATTGCTATTATTACTGGAAACGCGGCTAAACGCACAAACCCGCAGGGGCGTTGTGTGAGCGCCCGTTACATCAAAAAACCGCTACCTCGTTTCGAGGTAGCGGTTTTTGATTTAATTGATCTTCAGCTCGTCGATCTCGCGCAGCCATTCGGCAGCAGAGCCGTCGGAGGGCATTTGCCAATCGCCGCGGGGCGACAGGCCCACCGAGCCGATCTTCACGCCGTCGGGCAGGCAATTGCGCTTGAATTGCTGTCCAAAGAAGCGCTGCCAGAACACGCGCAGCCACTTTTGAATGGTGGCGCCGTCGAACATCCCGTCAAAGGCACGGCGCGCCAGCGCAAAGATCTTGGCGGGGCGGTACTGATAGCGCACGGCCCAGTACAGAAAGAAGTCGTGCAGGGCGTAGGGGCCCACGATGTCCTCGGTCTTTTGCGCGATCTTGCCCACCGCATCGGGGGGCAGCAGCTCGGGGCTGATGGGCGTATCCAGCACGCGCAGCAGCACCTCGGTCGCCTCGGGCAACAGGTTTTGTTCGGCAAGCCCTGCGATCACCCAGCGCACCAGCGTCTTGGGCACGCCGCCGTTCACGCCGTACATGCTCATATGGTCGCCGTTGTAGGTGCACCAGCCGAGTGCGAGCTCCGAGAGATCGCCCGTGCCGAGCACGAGGGCGTTCTCCTTGTTTGCCACGTCCATGAGCACCTGCGTGCGCTCGCGCGCCTGCGCGTTCTCATAGGTGACCGAGTAATCGTCGGGGCTCTGACCGATGTCGCGGAAGTGCTGGAGCACCGCGTCCTTGATCGGGATCGTGCGTGCCGTGACGCCAAGTCGTTCCATCAGCGCAAGCGAGTTTTGCAGCGTTTCGTCACTTGTGCCAAAGCAGGGCATGGTAATGGCGATGATATTGGTGCGCGGGAGCTGCAAGCACTCCATTGCGCGCACCGCAACCAAGAGGGCGAGCGTGGAATCCAAACCGCCCGAAATGCCCACCACAAGCTTGCCGCCCGTGATCGACAGGCGGCGTGCCAGCGCCTCGGCTTGCATGGTAAAGATCTCGTTGCAACGCGCGATGCGTGCATTTTTCTCGCTTGGAATAAAGGGCAGGTGCGAGAGCTTCAGGTGTGCGCCGTCGGCATCGGCCATGGCAAAGGGGAGATCCACCGTTTCGGGATCCAGTAGACCGCCAAGCTCGGCGGAACACTCGCCAAAGGTGCGGTTGTGGCGGCGGTCGTAGCGAATACGTCCCAGATCCAGATCGGTTACCAGCAGATAATCGCGGTCGATCTGCTTTTGGTTTTCGCACACAAGCTCGCCATTCAGCGCGGCCATCGAGTGGCCTGAGAAGATCAGATCTGCGGTGGACTCATCCGCGCCCGAGCTGACGTAGAGGTAGGCCGAGAGCGTACGTGCCGACTGCCCCACCACGGTATCGCGGCGGTAAGCACGCTTGCCCACCGATTCGTTACCTGCCGAAAGGTTGACCAGTACCTCTGCGCCGTTCAACGCCAGCAGGGTGCTGGGGGGCAGGGGAGCGAGCAGATCCTCGCAGATCTCCACGCCCACGCGCGTGCCGTCGGCCGCGCGGAAGATGAACTCTGCATCCACGGGGAAGGTGAAGCACCCAAGCGTGAGAAGTGTGGGAGCGAGGCTTGCCGCAGGGTTGAAGTGGCGGCGCTCGCTGTATTCGCCGTAATCGGGCAAAAAGGTCTTGGGTACGGCGCCCACGATGCGCCCACCCGTGATGGCAACGGCACAGTTGTAAAGCTGCCCGTTCACAAGAAGCGGTGCGCCCACCAGGGCAAGGATCCCGTCGGGGGTGGTTGCCGCAATCTGGCAAAGCGCTTCCTCACAGCGCTCGATCAAAAGCTCCGCGGCGAACAGGTCGCCGCAGGTGTAGCCCGTGAGCGCCAGCTCGGGGAACACGACCAGCGTTGCCCCTGCCGCGTGCGCCTCGGTGATGCGGCGCTCGATCTCGGCGGAGTTGTATGCAACGTCTGCAAGCTTCAGCGCAGGTACGCAGAGCGCCGCGCGCAGAATATCCTTCATAAGAGTCACTCCTCTCAAGGTGGCTTGCCACCTTTTACCATTGCTTTTATTGTATCACAATTCTTTACAAAATGCAAGCGCACGGCAAAAAAGCGCTTTCTTCGCCTCGAAAAAGCCGAAAATGGAAAGAAAACTGTTCTAAAACAAAAAACAAAGAAAACAAACAATTAAAATTTAGAAAATTAAAACTGAAAACTGGAAAAGCGTCCCGCCAAGCGCGAGACGCTTTTCGTTATTCCAGACGTCCGAGCGCATACAGAAGCGAGGCACGTGCGCATTCACTCGCCCAGTCGCTTGGCAAGCGATGGCGCAGCAGAAAAACCAACAGTGCGCGCGCGGCCGCCAAACGGTTTTCGCTTTGTGCGGCTACTAGAAAATGCGGCAGATCCCGTTCGCTTCTTCGGTACTGCGCGGGATGGTGGTGCAGGATCTGTGCGTTGGGCGCGAGCTCCTGTAAGCGCTCGGGTGTGGGGCAGTAGCTGGGTGCCGCGATCGACATGCCACTCTCGCGGCTCTCGTCCGTACCGCAGCCGAGATAGAGAAAATCGGCGTTTGTGAGTGCATCCTCTTCGCTCTCGGTCAGGGTGAGACAACCGCCGCTTGCCTTGGCGTTCATCCTTCCCATGTTGAGCAGCTGCTCGGAGAGGATCTGCCCCTCGCTTGCAAGGTGCACGAAGTGTGCGCCCAGCTTGGTGGTCATCATCATGGCCGAAGCACAGATTGGCGTAGCGCCCCCCACGAATACGATCTTACATTCCTCGAGCTGCTTACCGTCGGGCAGATGCTCGAGCATCGTGATCGCATCGCCGAGCTCGGCGATCGGATGGCTGTAATCCGAGCGCGCGTTGAGAACGGGAATATCGGCAAAGCGTGCCAGCGTAGCGATATCGGCGTGTGCCTCGGCGCGCACGGCCAGCAGATCTACACTGTGCGTGAGCGTATGCCCCAGCATCTCGGCGTCCTCGGTGGCAGGGGGCTGGAGCACCATCGCACGGCCGCCCAGCTGCTCCATGGCACATGTGAGCACAGCCAGCGTGTGTGCCGCCGCATCGTGCGTGAGAATCCCGAGTGTTTTGTGTGCAAGCAGCGAGGGGTACAGCCCCTGCACAATGCAGCACTTGAGCGCGCGTGCCAGTGCGATCAGAGCAAGCAGCTCGTTTTTTTCAAAGGCCTCGTTTGTAATATAATCCTGGTGCTTCATGTCTGTCTCCTTCATCGCCGCACGAGATACTTGCGCATGTCAATGGCGCAGGCAATGAGAATGATCAGACCCTTGATGATATACTGCATATTGGCGTCGATGCCAAGGAACGTGAGGCCCACAAAGATCAGTCGCAGTAGCACCACCCCAAGGATCACGCCACTGATCTTTCCCGTGCCGCCCACGAACGACACGCCACCGATCACGCAGGCCGCGATGGCATCCAGCTCATAGTTCAGACCCGTAGAGGCCGAGTTCGAGCCGATGCGCGCCGCCTCAATGAAGCCCGTCACGCCGTAGAGCACGCCCGCGAGCACAAAGACCAGAATGATACAGCGCTTGACGTTGACGCCCGATACGTTGGCCGCCTCGGAGTTTGAGCCAATGGCAAACATATTTTTGCCGAACGCGGTCTTATTCCAGACCACCCACATGATAGCGGTGATGACCAGCACGTACCACACGTAGTTGGGAATTGGCGTAGAGCCGAGGGAAATGACGCTGCCCTTGATGAAATTGGTGTACGAGGGGTCCAGGCCCGAAATGGACTGACCGTTGTTGTTTCCTGTCATCAAAAGCAGCAGCAGCGCGCCGTATACGATGAGCTGCGTGGAGAGCGTAACAATGAAGGGGTGCAGGTGAAAGGTTGCGGTGCAGTAGCCGTTGATGAACCCCACAAGCGCACCGATGGCGATGACAAGAAGAAATACCACGGGAATGGGTAGCGTTTGGAGATTTGGGAACATCTTGCCCGCATAGCCCGTCATCTGCAAAAGAGCCGCCGAAACGCAGGCAACCAGCCCCACGATGCGGCCTGCCGAGAGGTCAGTGCCCGTGAGGATGATCGCGCCCGCGATGCCAAGCGCAATCGGAAGATTGGCGGCCGAGAGCGAAATGATATTGATGATCGAGGGCCCCGATAAAAAGCGGGGATTCATGCATTGGATCAGCACGATCGCTGCCACAAGGAAGATATACAGCGAGTTGTTGATGAGCAGCTCGCGCAGGTAGATGCGACGCTCATTCGGGGGCATCTGCTTGAATTTTTGAACGATTTTGAGTTTCATAGCACTACCTCTACACATTTTTTGCGGCAAGCGTCATGATCTGCTCCTGCGTGGTGCTTGCGGCATCGACCTCGCCCGTGATCTCGCCGCCCGACATCACATAGATGCGGTGGCACACGCCGATGAGCTCGGGCAGCTCGCCCGATACCATCAGGATCGACTTGCCTGCCGCGGCCAGCTCCTCCATGAGCGCATAGATCTCGTACTTTGCGCCCACGTCAATGCCGCGCGTCGGCTCGTCCAAGAGCAGGATATCGGGCGTGGTCAAAAGCCAGCGCGCAAGGATCACCTTTTGCTGATTACCCCCCGAAAGGGTGCGGATCTGCGTGGATTTCGAGGCGGTCTTGACCGAAAGGCGCTTGACCATATCGTCGGTGTCGGCGGCGCGACGGCGATCCGAGAGAAACAGCCCCGCGCGCAGATATTTGCGCAGAGCCGAGATGGTGGTGTTCTCGGTGATGTTGAGAATGCCGAAGATGCCCGTGGAGCGACGCTCCTCGGTGAGGAACGCAAAGCCGTTTCGGATGGCCTCGCGCGGACTTCGGTTGCGGATCTCCTTACCGTTGAGGTATAACGCACCCCCCGATCGCACCGAAATGCCGAAAATGTTTTCCAAAAGCTCACTGCGCCCCGCGCCCGCCAGGCCCGCCAGGCCCACGATCTCGCCGCGGCGCACCTTGATCGAAACATCCTTCACCTTGGCGAAGCGCGAGCTGATGCCGCGCGTTTCAAAGATCACCTCGCCCGGCCTTGAAGCCTTTGGCGGAAAACGGTGCGAGAGCTCGCGCCCGACCATGAGGCGAATGATCCTTTCCATGCTCATCTCGGCCGCGGACGCGGTGGCAACGTGTGCGCCGTCACGCATGACCGTGATCTCGTCGGATATCTGCAAAATTTCTTCCATCTTGTGCGAGATATAGATGATGCCGCAGCCGCGCGCGCGCAGGGTGCGGATGATGCGAAACAGATGCCCGACCTCTTCTTCTGTGAGTGACGAGGTCGGCTCGTCGAGCACGATGATCTTGGCATCATACGAGACAGCCTTGGCGATCTCGGCCATCTGGCGCTCGGCCACGGGCATCTCGCTCATTTTGCGCTTTGGGTCAATGGAAAGCCCCAGATCCTCAAAGACGGTGCGCGTTTTTTGCTCCATTTCGCGCTCCGAGGTGAAGATGCCGAGTCGCTTGGGATAGCGCCCGAGCCAAATATTATCCATTACATTTCGCCCCAGCGCCTGGTTGAGCTCTTGATGCACCATTGCAACGCCGCGGTCCAGCGCCTCGCGCGGATTGCGGAACACGATGGGCTGCCCCTCCAGCAAGATCTCGCCCTCGTCCTTTTCGTAAATGCCGAACAGGCACTTCATCAGTGTGGATTTTCCCGCACCGTTCTCACCCATGAGCGCGTGCACCGTGCCTGCGCGCACCTGAAGCGAAACGCGATCCAGCGCGCGAACCCCCGGGAATTCCTTTACGATACCGCGCATCTCAAGCAGGATAGAGCCCTCGTTTTTCGTACCGTTAGCCGAGATATTTTCCATATGCGATACGGATCTTTCTGACGCTCTCGTCCACGGTAAAGCCCTCGGTGCCATCCATCAGGCCACGGTCCTCGGCAATCGCGTTGGTGGCAAGATGTGCCAATGCCACGGCCATGCCTGCGGCATCCTGCTGTACCGTTCCCGCCATTTTTTTGTCGCGGATGAGAGACTTCGCCGCGTCGCTGGCATCCACGCCGAATACGGGGATCGCGGGGGAGCTACCACCCGTGTTAAAGCCTGCCGAATTGAGTGCCGAGATCGCGCCCTCGGCCATGCTGTCGTTGTTGCAGATCACCAGCTCCACCATGTTGTTGCCCGCGGCGTTGTAGGAGGTGAGTACCGTAGTCATATATTCGTTGGCGGCCGCGGCCGACCACTGTCCGTTGCGGTCTACAAGATAGCCATTGGTGTTGGCGCGGTCGTAGAAGACCAGGGCGGGCTTATTCGCCCTCTCCAAAAGCTCGTTTGCCCCCTCTACGCTGTATTGCGTGCGGTAAATAGCCTCGTTGTTGCCCTCCTCACCCTTGAAGAGAATATAAGAGATCTTGCCGTCACCGTTGCGGTCGGTCTCGGCATAATGCTCCAGCAGATATTCACCGATCATTTCGCCCTGCAAAAGTCCCGCTTCCTCGGCACGTGTGCCGACATATGCGCAGTTTTCGTAGCTGCCGATCACGGTATCACTGACCTCGCGGTTAAAGAAGATGAGGGGAATGCCCGCATCACGCGCCAGCCCCACGATCTCGTTGGCCGCATCGTCCGAGCCTGTGTTGACGATGTTGACAAGCAGTGCGCGTGCGCCCTGCGTGATAGCGGTACGCACCTGCTCGGTCTGCGTGGTCTGGTTACCGTTGCCGTCGTAGTCGTGATAGGTGAGCCCCGCCTCGGCGAGCTTGGCATCCAGCGCGGTACGCACCGAGGAGATATAGGTGTCGCTGTACGTGTAATAAAAGACGTGGACGTCGTCTCCCTTTCCACCGCCGCACGCGGTGAGCAAGGGGAGAAAAAGACACAGCGCCAAAAGCGCCGAAAGAATGCGTTTTTTCATACCATGACCTGCCTTTTTTTGTTTTTTGTGCGGCAAAATGCGCACGGTTTCGGATTTATTATGTCACCGCGCGGCGTGGTTTATGTTGCCGCTGCTTTTGTTTTTTGGGAAAGGCACGCAAAAATTCTGGCAGAACAACAAAAAAGGCGGCAAACGTGTAGCGTTTGCCACCTTTTCGCGGATGCTGCTTCGTTTGAAGCCATCTTGTCTTTGCCGTTATCGGCAGGCAGGGCTGAAAAACGGCGTGTTAGCCACCCGACGCCGCTTGCGCGGCTATTCGTTCCCGAATCCGGGTGGCGAAAAAAAGATAGCCCCCTGCCCAATTGGCAGGGGGCTATCTTTTTTTGGAGGCGCCACCCGGATTCGGACCGGGGATAAGGGTTTTGCAGACCCGTGCCTTACCACTTGGCCATGGCGCCGTACTGTAATATTATAGCAAGCAAGAGCGGTTTTGTCAACACTTTTTTCGGGAATTTGAAAAAAAGTTTTGGCAGGTCAAGGTGTTCGTGTATTACGGGGCTCGCTTTTTTCGAGCTACGCCCGAAAAACGGTTGCCGCGGCATTACGCGGCAACCTCCCTGCGGAGCAAGACTTATGTTCAAAAAGATTACGGGTGCTCGTCATTTTCAGCCGCAGGCGGCTGAAAAGCTAAGTTTTTCTGCGAAAAACTTCCCCCGCCGCGAATTGAAAATTCGCGGCATTTCTCGCACCCGTGATCCGCCCCAAAAAGCAAAAAGGGCGCCCGAGGGCGTCCTTTGCTTTTTGGAGCGGATTACGGGGCTCGAACCCGCCACCTCGACCTTGGCAAGGTCGCGCTCTACCAAATGAGCTAAATCCGCGAGGTGGTGCTGTGCCGTGAATGGCGACCCGGATGGGACTCGAACCCACGACCTCTAGCGTGACAGGCTAGCGTTCTAACCAACTGAACTACCGGGCCGTATGGTGGGAACAACAGGGCTCGAACCTGTGACCCTCTGCTTGTAAGGCAGATGCTCTCCCAACTGAGCTATGCTCCCATTTTCAGGCGCGGGTCTTATTATAACACGCAAAGAGTGATTTGTCAACACTTTTTTCGCTTTTTTTGAAAAAAGTTTCGGGGCGCGATTTTTGCGAAAAAATGCCCCCCAAAAAAGGTTGACTTTTTAGGGCGAATACAGTATGATATTAAATTAGGAAGATATGTTTTTTGCATCGATTCGATTCGACAGGAAAGGAGATTCGGAAATGGAGCAAAACAATAACGAAGAAAGAAAAGATCTCCCCGAGGAGAGTACCGCTTTGTTTGAAGATCCCGTGCCGCAGCAGGCGCAAACAGAGGACAGGGCCACGGTGCCCGAGCAGCCCGCTGCTGCGGCTGCTGACGAGAAGGCGCAGGAGTCGGAGCCCTCTCCCACAGCCGAGGAGCCGCCGCATGAGCAACCGGCACCCGAAAAGGCCGAGGAGCATGCACCCGCGGCCGAACCGACGGTTGAGGATTCGAGTGAAACGCCCGATCCCGCGGCAGAGAAAGAGGCGCAGAAGGCCGCCAAGGAAGCCGAGAAGGCCGAAAAGGAACGCCAAAAGGCCGAGGCCAAGGCCGCCAAGAAGGAAAAAAAGGAAGAAAAGAAGGCCGAGCGTGCGCCTGCCGAACAGACGGCCGATGGCATGACCGCCGCGGCGACAGCGGCTGCGCCCGCGCAGCCCAATGCGCAAAAGCGGCATTTCCGTCGCGTGCGCACCAAGCCCCGTTCGTACTGGATCCGTCGCGGCCGCCGTCGCTATCTGCGCCGCACCACGGGGCGCGTGTTCCGCTTCTCCGTGGCGATGCTGCTTGGCATTGCGATCGCCTTCGGTTCGCTTGCCGCAGGTGTATTTTTTGCGCTGGGCGGTCTGACCATTGACACGCTGCAGCGCTTTGGCATGGCGCAGGATATGGATCAGTATCTGACCGAGTCGGGCGAGATCGACCTGACGGCCACCTCGATACTGGAGCTGGTGAACGATCTCAACGCCGTGCGCGGCAACTTGAGTGCGCACACCCTGCGCTCGCTGATCAGCCGCTACGGCATTGCCTTCCCCGAGCACGTGCTCAAGGTGCTGCCGACCGATCTGTTTGATATTCCGCTGGATCAGCTTCTCTCGGAGAATGCGGCAAATACCGTGACCGAGCATCTGACCATGGGCTATATTTTGCAGTTCCTGCCACAGTCGCTGCTGCATCCGCAGGCAGTCGCGGTGCTCTCGCCCCGTCCGCTCGCACTGCTCACCAACGGTGATTTCGGCGCATTGCTGGAGGGCGTACAGCTCGGGCACGTGACAGGCGTGACCTACGACGAGCAGGGAAACGTGCAGTATCTCGATCCCGATTGCCCCACCATGCAGGAGGCGATGGCAAGCCTGGACCTTGGCAAGATGGTGAACGCCGTGACCAAGAACGGCGACATGCTGGCGGTTATTGCGACCGATCTCGCCGAGACCGATCTTGGCTCCGTGGTCTCGGGTATGATCAGCGGCGCTTTTGTGGAGCAAATGTTTGAGGGACGCTTGGTCAAGGACGTGATCCTGCTCAACGAGGAGACAGGACGCTATGAGATCAGCTTCCCTGCGCTCACCGACGGGTTGGTTCTTGGTGACGCGATGGATTATATCCGCGTGGACGGTGTGTGGTATTTGAGCTACACCGACAATGGAGACCCCGCCGATGACGTGGAGGTCAGCGCCATGCAGAAGTTGCTGGCCGATATTCCGCTCACGGATCTGGTTAACGGAAGCCTCTCCATTGAACAGGAGTTTGACGGACTGTATGTCGGCGATCTGCAAAACGGCTACGTGCGCGGCGATGCCATCACCGAGGTGCCCGACGGCGGGAACGATCCCGTAACGGTGGGCTATCAGTGGAGCAAGGACGGCGTGCCTGTGAGCAAGCTGCAAAATTCACTGGCCAATATTGCGGTCAGCACCCTGCTTACGGGCGGTCTTGATATGAACGCTGTGTTCGACGGCCTGTATCTGGGTGATGCAATGGGCCATGCGCGCGGTGATGCGATCATCGAAACGCCCGAGGGTGGGCAACCTATGATCGTGGGCTATGAGTGGATCAAGGATAACGGCACGCCTGAGGGCGAGCCGCTGGACGACGCTATGCGTGAATTCGCAAATATCCCGCTTCCCGATGTGCTTGAGGGCCGTATAAACGTGGAAGAAACCATGCAAAAAATGACGCTGGCCGAGGCCATGGGATATAAAAAGGTGGACGGCGTATGGTATTCGACCTATTCCGACGATGGCGATGCAACCAATGATGTGAAGCTGACGGGTATTCTTGCTGTGCTGGCCGAGAAGCCGCTGGGCGAGATCAACTCGGGCACGATCGACGATATTCAGCTCGGTACGGCGCTGGGCTACGAGCTGCGCGATACCGATGCGGACGGAGTCACCGATACGTGGTACGGCAAGGACGGAAATCCCGTTACGGGAATGATGATTCAGATGTCCGATCTGAAGATCGGTGAGCTCTCGGACCCCGACAAGGTGACCGCAAAGGTCAACGAGGTCAAGATCTCGGACGTGTTGGATTACAAGTACGATACCGTAGATAAGCGCTGGGAGCATCCCGATGGGCGTCCTGCCTCGGGTGTGATCGCGCACATGCTGGATATCGACGTCACGGTCGGCGGTATGGAGGGCGCGATCGACGATATGCAGCTCGGCTATGCACTGGGCCTGCACCAAAAGGACGGCGAATGGCTGGATGAAAACGAGCAGCCCCCTACGGGTGTGTTTGCGGGCCTGGCTGACATTCATTTGAGAGGCGCGCGTGATGAGATCCGTAAGCTGCAGATCGGTCAGCTGATGGGCTACACGGGCAAGGATACCGACGAGGACGGCTTGTTCGATGCTTGGTATTATGACAAGAATGATTCCACAAATGACCCCGTTACGGGTCTTACCAAGAGTTTTGCGGGGCTGCTGGTGACCGAGCTTGGCAATGAAAGCAGGATCGCAGCCGCGATGCAGGATGTAAAGCTGGGTGAGAGCCTTGGCTTCAAGCGGGTGGACGGCACGTGGTACAAGACCAAGCTTGATGCAAGCAACAATACCGTTGCCGACCTTGACAGTCCCGTTACGGGTCTACTGGGTGCGCTGGCCGATACCGAGATCGGTAACATTGAAGGCGAGATCCGGAACACGGCGATCGGCGAGATGCTGGACTATACGCTGGTGGACGGTACGTGGTACGAGACGTATACCGATAACAACGATCCCGAGGACGACAAGCCCGCCAAGGGTATCCTTGCGGTGCTGGCAGACTCGAAGCTTTCCAATCTGTCGCAGAATCTGACGGACCTGAAGGTCAATGACGTATGGCCTGAAAATGAGCGTACGGGCATTCTCAAGCTCCTCAGGGGAGACGAGAAGATCACCGAGCTCAATGCCGCGGTCACGGCGGTGTTTGCGGATGCAACGATTGGCGATTTCCTCAACGTCGGCGTGATTTCGATCTCGCAGGATCAGCAGGATGCGTTGGACGCAAACCCGATCTTCAGTGGATGGCGCACAATGAAATTTGCGGATTTCTTTGCCGCCCTGATCGTCGCGGCCACGGGCAAATAAACGGTGGACTTCAATAAATGTTAAATTATAAAACAAAGGAGAATACCATGAATCCTGTTCTTGAAGAGCTTTCTAAAATCGGCATCGTTCCGGTCATCAAGATCGACGATGCAAAGGATGCCGTCCCGCTTGCCAAGGCGTTGCTGGACGGGGGACTGCCCTGCGCGGAGGTCACCTTCCGCACGGCGGCTGCAAAGGACGCCATCGCTGCTATGGCAAAGGCCTACCCCGAAATGCTGGTGGGCGCAGGTACGGTGCTGACCACCGCACAGGTCGATGACGCAGTTGCCGCAGGTGCGCGCTTTATTGTCAGCCCCGGCCTTAATCCCGACGTGGTGCGCTATTGCGTGGAGCGCGATATTCCGATCGTGCCCGGCATCAACAATCCCACGGGCGTCGAGCAGGCGCTCTCGCTGGGTCTTACGACCGTCAAGTTCTTTCCTGCCGAGCCCTCGGGCGGCGTCAAGATGATCAAGGCGATGGCTGCTCCTTATACAAGCGTGACCTTTATGCCCACGGGCGGCGTCGGCCCCGACAACCTCAAGGATTACCTGTCCTTCCCCAAGATCATTGCCTGCGGCGGTAGCTGGATGGTGCCCCCCGCAATGGTAACGGCAGGGGATTTTGACGGCATTACGCGTCTGGTGCGCGAGGCCGTGGATGTCATGCTGGATTTCAAGCTGGTGCATGTGGGCATCAATTGCCCCGACAAGGATGCGGCCGACGCGGGCGCCGCGCGCATGAAGGAGATCTTTTCGTTTGAGACCGATGTGCGCAGCGTCTCGTCCTTTGCGGGCACGGGCTTTGAATTTATGAATGCCAAGGGCAAGGGAACGATGGGGCACATCGCCATTCACACAAGCTCGGTGGAGCGTGCGATCTATCATCTCACGCGCCGCGGCGTCCGGATCGACGGCGAAAGCATCCGTTTGGATAAGAACGGAAAGCCGACCTTCGCATATATTGCCGAGGAGATCGGCGGCTTCGCTTACCATCTCGTACAGTGACAGACACAAAGCCCCAAACGGTGCATTTCTCGCACCGTTTGGGGCTTTTTTTGTTGTGTGTGGGCAGCGAATGTGCAAAAAACAGCAGGGCGTGCTGCTTTTTGGCTCTTGCTGTCCTTTTTTGCGAATCAGGGCTTTACTGCTTGGCGGCAAGGGAAGCGCGGCGCGATGCGCGCATTTTCGACGGGAAACGGATGAAAAAGCGCGCGGCTTCGCCGCAAACGGCACGCCTTTTACAGGCTGCGGCACAATTCCTTTTCAAGCAGCAAAGGACGGCTTGCTTCGACAAAAGAGGAGAAGCGTGTCGAACGGTGCTGGACGGCACGAGGGAGCGCAGATCGGCACAAAAGCGCGTGAAATACGCGCAAAATGTGAAGATTGTGTAAAAAGTGCCTGTTCCTGCGGTGTGTGGAGAGTGTAGAAATTTTGCCCCGAAAACTGTGCACAATGCCCAAGAGGTCGAGAGAGAAGAGGAAGGCTCGCCTTTCTCGATGCTTTTGTCAAGATGCGTAAATATAATTTACTCTTTCCGAAACCCCAAAAACCGTTTGGCAAAAAGTAACGAAAATCGCGAAGTGTGGCGCGGGCGGCCCCGTTTTTTTTGTGGCAGAAGGTAAATTAAATTTACTCGTTTGACCGATACACGGATCGCGTGCCAAAAATGTGCTGATTTTTTTGGAAAAATACGGAAATCTGTCCCGTGTCATTTTGCCGTCCGATACGTGTGCGCACATGCAAGCGCGCATTATGCGCGAGAAATTTTTGCCTTGACTTTTGCCCCTGTGGCGTGCTACAATAATGCCATCTGCAGGGGGTTTTGCACACAGGCAAGACCTCTGCCACACACCGACACCTGTGATACGATGCAACGGAGGGGAAAGCCCGCCGTTCTTTCGTTTCCACGGGCGCGTGCGTGTGTACGCCGCGCAAGGCAGCTTGCCGACAGATACCACGGATTGCGAAGAGGATCCGACTTCGCGATCGGAAACAGAGGAGGAGAACATGAAGAAGACGAAATTCACACGGCTTTTGGCACTCGTCCTGATGCTGACGACCCTGTTCGGTGGCGCGTTGACCGTTAACGCCGCCATTGACGACGGTGCGGGCTCGGTTACCACCAAGACCCTGTCAGAGATCAGAGAGCAGCTGAACGCGGTCAGCTACGAGACGTACAAGGAAAAGTACGCCGACATCCAGCGCGCGACCGCGAGCATTCTCATCAATGCGACCGAGGACTATACCTTTAAGAAGGGAACCTCGGGTGCAGAGGATGCCAAGATCGTGACACACGAGGGTGTGGCGGGCCTTTGGACCCCCGGCACGGGTACGGTGACCTGGACGACCGATCAGGTCAAAAAGGCGGCCAAGTACAGCATCGTGATCGAGTACTGGCCCGACGATGCAAAATCCGCTGCGATCGAGCGTGTGCTGATGATCAACGGCGAAGCACCCTTTGCCGAGGCGCGTTATCTGACGCTGCCCAAGATCTGGAAGAACACCTATACTGCTGCCAAGGTGACCGATCCCGAGGGAGAGATCTCGGTGCAGCAGCTGTATGAGCAGGCGATCGCCGCGGGCTTTGATGCCGAGACGACCCGCCAGGTCACCGAAAACGGTGAGACCTATCTGCACGTGGAGATCCCCACGGTCTGGACGCAAAAGCAAGCTGATTTCGTTCATACATACAGCATCCGCTTCCTGACCACCGATATTGATAACAACGAGCTGCGTCCCACGATGGTGCAGGCACCCGAATGGCGCTCCTACGAGCTGCGCGATGCCGACGGCTTCTATGCGGAGACCTTTGAGTTTGTGCTGGAGCCCGATGCCGACGGCAAGGTGAGCATTTCGCTGGAGGCTGTAAACGAGCCCATGACCATCAAGCAGATCTGGCTGGTTCCTCACGAGGATCTGATCAGCTATGACGACTATCTTGCCAAGTACGGCGAGATGGGCTCGGGCACGGACAAGATCATCATTCAGGCCGAGTATGCGGGCGCAAGCTCCACGCAGACGGTCTACCCCATTGAGGACCGCACCGACGCGGCCACCGTTCCCGCAGACACCAACCGCACCATGCTCAACACCATCGGCGGTGAGAAGTGGGCAACCGCAGGTCAGTGGATCAGCTACCGCTTTACGGTCGGCTCCAGCGGCATGTATAACATTGCTGCACGCTATCGGCAGAACGTGCTGGACGGTATGTACGTCTGCCGCGCCGTTTACATTAAGAGTAACGGTGCTGCCGTAGGATCGCTTGGCTATTACGACGGTGGCATTCCCTTTAGGGAAGCATCGCAGATCCGCTTCAATTACGATTCGCGCTGGCAGTCGACGCGCTTTAACGACGGCAGCGGTGTGGATTACAAGTTCTATTTCGAAAAGGGCGTCGAGTACGAGATCCGCATTGAGGTGGCACTTGGCTCGATGGGCGATATCGTGCGCCGCGTGGAGACCGCGCTGGATGCCATCAACGACGATTACCTTGCCATCATGAAGTTGACCGGTGCATCGCCCGATGAATACCGTGATTACGGTTTCTCGCGCATCATGCCCGACACGCTGATCGACATGGTCATCCAATCCCGCGAGCTGTACGCCATCGCGGCAGAGCTGGAGCGCATCACGGGAGAGAAGAGCTCGAACGTGGCGACGCTGGAGCGTATCGCGTGGCTCTTGGAGCGTATGGGCACGGATGAGGGCGAGATCGCAAAGTACCTCGAGCAGCTCAAGTCCTACATCGGCTCGCTCGGTACCTGGCTTGGCGACGCCAAGACCCAGCCTGTGCAGCTCGACTATCTTGTGGTTCAGCCCCTCGGTGCAGAGCTTCCCAAGGCAAAGGCAGGGTTCTTCGCCTCCTTCCTGCATGAGATCAAGAGCTTTATCATGTCCTTCTTCCGCAACTACGACCGTATGGGCGCAACTGCAGAGGATTCCGAAAATTCGGATGCGATCGACGTCTGGATCGCAACGGGTCGTGACCAGGCACAGGTTCTGCGCAACCTGATCAACAATGACTTTACCCCCGAGTACGGTGTTCCCGTCAACCTTAAGCTGGTCGCGGCGGGCACGCTGCTCCCCTCGGTGCTCTCGGGCATGGGCCCTGACGTGTACATCGGTCTGGACGAGGACAGCGTCATCAACTACGCGATTCGAGGAGCACTGGAATCGATCGAGCATCATGAGGGCTTTGCCGACAACTTCCTATATTATAAGGTAGACGAAAACTTCAACACAGTGCACGATGCCAACGGCGATCCCATCGTCAATCCGAACTCCTGCTTTAACAATGCTGCGATGCTGGTGCTTGGCATTGAGGATGCATCGGGTGACTTCCACTACTACGGTCTGCCCGAGGCGCAGAGCTTTAGCATGATGTTCGTGCGTGACGATGTGCTGGCGGACCTTGGCATTGAGATCCCCAAGACATGGGATGACATTCTGGCCGCCGTGCCGGTTTTGCAGGCGAACAACATGCAGATCGGTATGCACACCGACTACAAGCTCTTCCTTTACCAGATGGGTGGCGAGCTCTTTGCCGATAACGGCATGCGCATCAATCTGGATTCCAATATCGGCCTTGAGTCCTTTGAGACGATGTGTAGCTTCTTTACCATGTATTCCTTCCCCAAGAGCTACGATTTTGCAAACCGCTTCCGTACGGGTGAGATGCCCATCGGCTTTGCAAGCTACACGGCTACTTATAACCAGCTGACGGTCTTTGCGACCGAGATCAAGGGCTTGTGGGAGTTCGTTCCCATGCCCGGCATTGATACCGGTAAGGTAGATGCCGACGGCAACGCCATCATCAACAACGTGGCGGTTTCCACGGTCACGGCGATCGTAATGCTGCACGGCTGCGATCAGACGGACGGCGCATGGAAATTCATGACCTGGCACGTCGGTGCTGACTGCCAGTCCAAGTACGCCAACGAGATGGTTGCCATCATCGGCCCCTCTGCAAAGCACTCCACCGCAAACTACTACGCGCTGGCAGAGATGCCCTGGACGTCTGCCGAGCGTGAGCAGATCCTGTACCAGTTCCGCAACCTTGCTTCGATCCCGAACTATCCCGGCAGCTATATCATTGCCCGCTACACCAACTTCGCCTTCCTTGCCGCGTATGAGGACAATGCAGATCCCGTTACCGAGCTGCAAAGCTACATTACGACCATCAACAAGGAGATCACGCGTAAGCGTGCGGAGTTCGGTCTGGAAACCCTGGAGCTGGGTCAGACGCTGACCGAGAAGCGACTTTTGCAGGTAGAGCAAGCCTTTGAAGAGGACACCGATAAGATGTCCAATGACAAGCTTTCCGCCGCCGCTGCCGCAATCGATATGATGAAGGCAGGCATTAAGGAGGAGGATCATATGGCACTGGAGAGCGCCGCCAAGGCCTTCCGCGGCTTGGATGCAGGTGCATTCGCGCGCACCATCAAGGCACTCGAGAATGCGATCCTCGTTCTCAAGCGATAATTGCAATTCGGTTACATTATTATAAATTAGCGCTATAAGGAGAAAACACATGTCAAAGAAAAAAGCGGTGGTGCGTCAGGATATGACGCGCTGGCAGTGGACATGGAAAGAGATGAAGCGCAACAAGGTCGCCTACATGATGGTGGCACCTTATATGCTGATCTTCACGCTCTTTACGGTCGTGCCCGTGCTTCTGTCCGTTGTCATCAGTTTTACGGATTTTAACCTGCTCCAGATGCCGAATTTCGTCTTCATGGACAATTATATCCGTTTGTTCCTTGACGACGATATCTTCCTGATCGCCGTTAAGAATACCATGATCTTCGCCGTCATCGTAGGGCCTCTTTCCTACCTGATGTCGCTGATGGTGGCTTGGTTTATCAATGAGCTTCCCCCGAAGATCCGTGCACTGGTCACGCTGATCTTCTACGCTCCCTCGATCTCGGGTCAGGTCTACCTCATTTGGGGTACTCTGTTCTCGGGTGACTCCTACGGTTGGGTCAACGGTATACTGCTCGATCTCGGCTTGATCACAACCGAGATCCAGTGGTTCCAGGATGCCGATTACGTGATGCCGCTGTGTATCATCGTTGCACTCTGGACCTCGCTTGGCACCTCGTTCCTGTCCTTTATCGCAGGTCTGCAGGGCATCGATCGCTCGATGTTCGAGGCAGGCGCGGTGGACGGTGTGCGCAACCGCTGGCAGGAGCTTTGGTACATCACGCTCCCCTCGATGAAGCCTCAGCTGATGTTCGGTGCGATCATGGCCATTACCTCCTCGTTCGGCTTTGGCGGCGTCGTTACGGCGCTGTGCGGCTTCCCGTCAGTGGACTACGCGGCACATACCATTATGCACCATCTGGATGACTACGGCGGTGCACGCTATGAGGTGGGCTACTCCTCTTCGATCGCAGTGATCCTGTTTGCGATCATGATCGGCGCGAATATGCTGGTCAAAAAAGTACTTTCGAAGGTGGGGCAGTGATATGGCAAAGAAATTACGTACCAGAAAACACAAAGTCGTATTGAACCGCTCCGCAGGCGGCGACGCGGGCATTACGTTTATCCTCGTGCTGCTGGGCGCTTTCATGTTCCTGCCCATGCTGTACGTGATCATGCAGTCGCTCAAGCCCTTGGATGAGCTGTGGATGTTCCCCCCGCGCTTCTACGTGCGCAACCCTACCCTCACGAACTTCCGCGATCTGTTCATGCTCATGAACACCTCGTGGGTGCCGTTCTCGCGTTACATCTTCAACACGCTCTTTACCTCGATCGCAGGCACCTTCGGTAACCTGTTCTTCTCCTCGCTTGCGGCATACGCAATGGCGAAGATCAAGTTCCCGGGCGGCAAAGCGATGTTTAAGACCGTTCGTACCTCGCTGATGTTCCACTCCACGGTCACGGCGATCACCTCCTTCATCATTATGAGTGCCCTTGGCTGGATGGACTCCTATCTTGCCATCATCGTTCCCGCGTGGGCAACGTCGCTGGGCCTGTACCTGATGAAGCAGTTTATGGAAACCAACGTTTCGGACGCGGTGCTCGAATCCGCCCGTCTGGACGGTGCCAGCGAGCTGCGCACCTTCTGGGTGATCGCAATGCCGATGGTCAAGCCCGCATGGCTGACGCTGATCATCTACTCGTTCCAGGGACTCTGGAACCAGGGCTCCTCGATCTACATCCATTCCGAGCAGCTCAAATCCTTCAACTATGCCATCGGCCAGATCCTGGCAGGCGGTATCAAGCGTGCGGGTGCATCCGCCGCATCCATGGTGATCATGATGATGGTCCCGATCCTGGTCTTCGTGATCTCGCAGTCCAACATCATCGAGACCATGGGATCCTCGGGTATGAAAGACTAATCGGAAAGGAGGAAAAATTACAGTGAAAAAGCTAATATCCGTATTGTGTCTGTTGTTTGTCTTCCTGACGGTGGTCTCCATCCCGGTGGGTGCCGCGCGTGCATACCAGACCTACACGTATTCGATCGACGGTCAGCCCCTCTACTCGCCCGATGCCTATACGGCAGTCAAGAGCATTGACTTTGCGGGAATGGGACTTTCCGCTTCCTCGATCGCAGGGCTGAACACGGCAAACGACATCGTGACCGACCAGGATGAGAACGTCTACATCGTGGACTCGGAGAACGACCGCATCGTTGTCTTGGACCGCTACTACAAATTCAAGTTTGAGCTCAAGAATTTTGAGAACAAAGAGGGCGTTCCCGATAAATTCCACAATCCGCAGGGTATGTATGTCACTGCGGATCGCGTGGAGGAGGGCGTCAAGATCCCCGGCTTGATCTACGTATGTGATACCGACGCGAGCCGTATCCTGACCTTTAAGCTGGACGGGACCTTCCACTCGACCATCCCCAAGCCCGAATCCGAGTTGTTCGGTGACGATTCGGTCTATACTCCCACCGCGATCGCGGTGGATGCCTACGACCGCTTGTTCGTGGTTTCCTCAAACACCAACGAGGGTGTCATCGTGATGACACAGAAGGGTGAGTTTACCGGCTTTATCGGTGCACAGCAGACCTATTCCTCGCTGTGGGATCAGATCTGGCGTCGCTTCCAGACCGATGAGCAGCGCGCCAAGCAGGTCGATATCGTCTCCTATCCTTACAACAATATCGCCATCAATGAGCGCGGATTTGTCTACGTTACGATCTATCATGAGGATCTGGCGAGCAAGATGTCCAGTGCCATCACCTCGAAGTCGAAGGCAGGCACCTATGCCCCCTGTAAGCTGCTCAATCCCGCGGGTGATGAGATCATGCGCCGCAACGGCTTCTGGCCCCCCGCAGGTGAGATCGACTTCAAGTCTGTGACCTCTAATACAGATCAGGCTCAAGCAAATGCGGGTGGCGTCTCGCGTATCATTGACGTGGCGACCGGTCCCGAGCAGACCTGGACGATCGTGGACTCCAAGCGCAATAAGCTCTACACCTACGATTATGACGGCAATTTGCTCTTTGCCTTTGGTGACTCGGGCAATCAGCTCGGCAACCTGACGGGCATCAAGTCCATCGTTTACCAGGGTGATGCTTTGCTGGTGCTGGACGGCTCGAACAATGCACAGCGTCTCACGGTCTTCCGCCGCACCGAGTACGGCGACGTTTTGATCCAGGCCTTGCGCCATCAAAACGACCGTCAGTACGATCTTGCGATCGAGGACTGGAAGGAGATCCTGATGCGCAACTCGAACTACGATGCCGCGTATATCGGCATCGGATCGGCGCTGTTCCGCAGCGGCGATTACGAGGAGGCGCTGGAGTATTACAAGGCTGCATACGATACCGAGAACTACTCGGAGGCATACAAGGAGCTGCGTAAGAACTGGATGTCGCGCTTCTTCCTGCTCATTCCGCTTGTGATCGTCGTGGTGTGCGTGCTGGTCGGGAAATTCCTGAAATACGCCGCCAAGATCAATAAGAAGGTTTCGGTCTCGGGCAAGAAGCCGACCTTCAAGGAGGAGCTGCTCTTCGTCTTCCATGTGATGTTCCACCCGTTTGACGGCTTCTGGGATCTCAAGCATGAGAAGCGAGGGTCGCTGCGTGCGGCGTTCGTGTTCATCGGTATCACGATCGTGTCGCTCTTCTACCGCAGTGTGGGTACAGGCTACGTGATGAACCCGCAAGGCGAGTATTCGACCATCTTCATGCAGGCTATGGTCGTATTTGTTCCTGTGCTTCTTTTTGCCGTTGCAAACTGGTGTCTCACGACCCTGTTTGACGGCGAGGGTAATTTCAAAAACATTTTCATTGCCATTGGCTATTCCTTGCTTCCCATCGCGCTGACGATGGTCCCCGTCACGATCTTCTCGAATATCGTGGTTTCGACCGAGACCGACATCCTTTCGCTGATCATGACGCTGGGCTTTATCTGGGCCGCATTCCTGATCTTCTTCGGCATGATGGTCACGCACGGGTACAGCATGGGCAAGAATCTCGGTATTACACTGGGTACGATCGCAGGCATGGCCTTTATCATGTTCCTCGCCGTGCTCTTTACCTCGCTTGTGATGGATATGGTCTCCTTCGTGACCAATATCGTATCCGAGGTCAGCTTCCGCGTATAAGCACAGAAAGGAGAGAAAATATGAAAAAGAAATTTATGTCGCGTTTTCTTTGCGCGCTCTTATCTGTGCTGATGCTGGTGAGCATCGTGCCCGCGATCGCAGTTTCGGCAGAGACTGCGGCCGCCGAGGACGAGGAAGAGCTCGATTACACCAAGATCCCGTATGAGAGTGCCGAGGCGCGCTTGGCTGCGATGACATGCTGCTACAACAGTGAGCGCTATGCACTTTACTGCGATGAGATGCTCGGTGTCGTGGGATATCTGGACAAAAAGACGGGTGAGACGCTGTTTACCAATCCTTGGAACATGATGGCCGAGGAAAATACGGATGCAAGCGTGCGCAATGAGCTGATGTCACAGATCATTATGACCTATATCCGCAACGACGCCAAGGACGTGGAGGTCCTGCTGAACAGCTATGCAGACGCCGCGATCAAGGGCCAGATCATTACCAAGCCCATCAAAAGCGGTATTCGCGTAGAATACGCGATCGGTGAGCGCTCGGCCCGTATTCTGGTGCCGATGATCATCGAGCGTGAGGCCTTCATCGAGAAGGTCGCCAATCCGCTCATCGAGGCACTTGGATACGCTAAGGCGTACCGCGAGGTGCTGGCCTACTTCAACCCCGTGGAATACACCACGGCAAAGGGTGATCTGCAGCAGCAGATCGTCAACAACTATCCCGTAACCGCAGAGAAGGGCATCAACCTTTACGTATTCAATCACCGCGACAAGCAGGTTGCCACGATGCGTAAGATCGAAGCCTATATTCTGCAGTATTGTCCCAATTACTCCTTTGAGGAGATGGACAACGACTACGCATATGTCAATTATTCCGAGGCGTCCACCTCTCCTGCCGTTTTCAAGATGGCACTGGAGTACACGGTTTCCGAGGATGGCAGCCTGCTTGTCACGCTGCCCGCAAACGGCCTTCGCTACGATGAGGAGGTCTACCGTATTGTGGATCTTCAGATCCTGCCCTATATGGGTGCAAAGCTCAAGAGCAACGAGGGCAAGACCGGTGAGGAGGGCTACTCCTTCATTCCCGACGGCTCGGGAACGACCTACAAGCTCTCGACCTCGGATCTGTTTTCGGCCCGTGTGTACGGTGACGATTTCGCACTGATGAACGGTATCGAGGGCCTGCACAGCGAGACCATTCGCGTTCCGGTCTTCGGCCAGGTCGATGCGGTGTATGACAAGGAGACCGATACCACCACGCGTAGCGGTTATCTTGCGATCATCGAGGACGGTGCTTCGCTTGCCTCGATCTACCCCAACCATCAATCCTATCAGGACTACACCTCGGTTTATGCGACCTTTATCACTCGCCAGAGCGATAAGACCGATTCGAACTGGGATGTGTATGCAGGCCGTCGCTATACGGAGGACTACGCCATTCGCTACATTCTTCTCACCGACGATCCGAAGACCGAGGAAGAGGCGGAGCGCATCGGCAGCTACTATGAGTGCACCTGGATGGGTATGGCGTGTGCATACCGCGATTACCTTGCCCGTACCAACAAGGGCTTCCAGCGTCTGACGGAAGAGGACATCAATCCCGCGCAGATCCCGCTTTACATTGAGACCTTCGGTTGCATGGATACTGTCGAGAAGGTGCTTTCCATGCCCGTTACCGTTTCGGTGGCACTCACCACCTTCGATCAGGTTGGTGAGATGTATGACTTCCTCTCGGGCGGCGAGAACGGTATCGTGAATGTCAATTTCAAGCTGAAGGGCTTTGCAAACGGCGGCCTTTACTCCGACGTGCCGTATAAGCTCAAGTGGGAGAGTGCAGTCGGCGGAAAGTCCGATTTCAAGGATCTCATTGAGAAGGCCGTGGAGCAGGGCTTTGGCGTGTATCCCGACTTTGACTTCGTTTACACCACGCAGGCAGACGGCGGGAATGCCGTGAACATGAAGAAGAACGCTGCGCGCACCGTGGATAACCGCTATACCTCAAAGCGCGTATATTTCGCAACAAAGCAGGATCTGGTCAGCTACTATCAGATGGTTCTTGCACCGGCAACCTACAGCAAATTCTATGAAAAGCTCGAAAAGCGCTACGCGAAGTACGAGGGCGCTACCGGTATTTCGCTGTCCACCTTCGGCAATGCGCTGAACGCGGACTATGACGAGGAGAAGACGTCGCTTCGCGAGGAAACCATGGATTATGTGACCGAAGCGCTCGCATATTTCAAGGATCGCAACTACGACATTATGCTGGAGGGCGGCAACGCTTACACATGGAACTATGCCGACCATATTCTGAACGCACCGCTTGATTCGAGCCGTTACAACAAGGAGCTCGCAGCTGTTCCGTTCGTTGGTGTGGTTCTGCACGGATATGTCGAGTTCGCAGGCTCCGCACTCAATATGGAGGGCGACATCGGCTATGCGATGCTCAAGGCCATGGAGAATGGCGCGTCGATCTATTTTGTTCTTTCGTATGCCAATACCGAGCTGCTCAAGGAGGATGTGCTTCTCTCGCAGAACTATTCGGTTCGTTACGATATTTGGCAGAATCGCTTGGTTGAGATCTATCACGAGCTCAACGACGTGCTCTTTGACGTGCAGACCAAGCTGATCATCGGCTATGAGCGTCTTGCGGGTACGCGTGTTCCCGATGCAGATGAGCTTCTCTCGGATATTTTGCAGGATGCGCAGGATAAGGCCGATGCCATCGAGGATCTGATCGTGCAGAACAAGGGCGACCGTCAGCAGGCCATCCAAAATGCACAAAAGAATGTTGCGGATGCAAAGCAGACCATCGTTTCCGCAAAAGCCCCCTTCAAATATGACGTGGATGCGATTGATCCCCGCGGCTCCCATACGGCTGCAAACGATTTTATCAATGCATGGGATGCCTACAAAAACGCTTCGGATGAGGAGAAGGATGCAAAGCTTGCAGCCCTGCGCTCCGCATTCAGCAGCAAGATCGTGCAAACCTATGCAAGTGCAGGCTCTTATCTGACCCGTGTTGGCAATGCGTTGGTCTCGGCCAAGCAGGGCTACGATCATCTGCGTGCGGCTGCTGCACAGGGCTATTACAAGGATACCCTGCTCACAAAAGCAGCTACGCAGCTGGAAGAAGCCATTGATGAATATCTCGATTTCTATAACATGTACCATGCAGGTAAGTTTGTAGGACTTGAGTGGACGTACGAGACGCTTTATACGCTCACCGCACAGCAGAAGGCGGACTTTGTTGCACAGGACCTTTCGGGTCTGACCGCAGAGGAGGTTCTTGCGCAGTTCCACGGGCTTCTGCCCGCTGTCACGCCTGTGTCGGTTTCGCAGCAGGATGCCATCGACTTTGTGCGCGGCGAGCTTGCGGACAGCTCTGCATACGCTGTGCTGAGCATGGATGCCATCTGGGAGGCTTATAAGCTTGCTCTTGAGGCGGACGGTCTGTACGATCCCGACGACTCCGCAAGCTCGGCTGTGGATATCGATGCAATGTATGCGGCGACCCAAACGCCCGTCACTCCCCCGTCGGAGAACGAGGGTGACGACGATACGGACGAGGGCTACAACAAGTACATGATCGATAACAGCATCGTCCGCGTCACCTACGGCGAGGGCAAGACCGCATTCAAGACCTTGATCCTCAATTTCAACGATTATACTGTCCGTACCGTCTATAACGGTGTGACCTACACCATTGAGGCCTACGGATACGTTGAGATCTATCACTGAGAAAGGGAGGTAGCTTCAAAATGACAGAGCAAGTCAAATTGAATCCGCAGACTTCTGCGGCGGCGGGCAAGGCGCCCGTCAAAAAGAAGAAGATCGCCTCTCTGGATCGCCGTAAGGCGCGTGCAGGCTGGATCTTTGTGCTGCCGTTCGTGATCGGCTTTGTGCTGGTTTACATCCCGATCATCTATGAGGCACTTTCCTACAGCTTTTTCAACTATTCTTATCTCGAGAACGGTGCGGTTGTCAAGGAGTTTGTTGGCTTTACACATTATTCCACGGCACTCTTTGCAGAGGCCGATTTCGTCCAGACCCTTTTAACGGGTCTGGGTGAAATGGCGTTTGACATTCCTGCAATTCTCATTTTCTCGCTCTTTATTGCCGTGATCCTCAATCAGAAGATGGCGGGGCGTGCGGTTTTCCGTGCGATCTTCTTCCTGCCCGTTGTGGTTTCGACGGGTATGATGGAGTCGATCCTGTCGTCGTCCTACAGTGCAGGCAGCGAGGCAATGGAGTTGGGTGGCGCAGAAAGCGCAACCGAGAAGCTGGCATCCTCGCTCGCATTGGAGCAGCTGCTGATGTCGGTGTTCGAGAGCCTTGGATTTGGTGTGGGCCTGGTGGAATACATTGTACAGATGGTTGCGGAGATCGCGAGCATCGTCAATCGCTCGGGTGTTCAGATCCTGATCTTCCTTGCGTCGTTGCAGTCGATCTCGCCTGCCATTTACGAATCCTGTCAGATCGACGGTGCGACCTCGTGGGAGACCTTCTGGAAGATCACCTTCCCGATGGTGACGCCCATGATCCTCGTGAACGGCGTGTATACGATCATTGACTCCTTTACCACGGATTCCAACTCGGTCATGCGCGTGATCGGCGAGACCTACGGTAGCAGCACGAAGGGTGCTCCTCACGTGAGCGCCGCGATGGGTTGGATGTACTTCCTCGTGGTGATGCTGATCGTTGGACTGATCGCAGCAATCATGTCTGCGTTCGTCTTCTATCAGCGAAGAGATTGAGGAAGGAGGGAATAACTATGACTGAAAACAAAGAATTCAAGCCTCAGATCAAGCGCGAGACCAAGAACAAGATCCGCGTGGAGTTTGAGCGCACGGATCTCAAGGAGCGCCTGAAGACGAAATATCTTTCGGCCTACTTTGCAAAGCGTGTCATTTGGTACATTTTTCGCCTTCTTCTTTTGATCGGCATCGCTTTTGTGGTGATCCAGCCGTTTATTACGATGATCACCAAGTCCTTTATGGCACCCCAGGATTTCAGAGATACAACCGTCGTAAACATACCGCGTAACCTTTCGGCCGGTATTTACAAGGCGATCTTTGTGGATCTGCACTATATCAAGGTGTTTTTTACCACGATGGGAACCTCACTTGCCTGCGCACTTTTGCAGACTGCATCCTGCTGTCTTGTGGGATACGGTCTTGCCAAGTTCAAGTTCCGCGGCGCAAAGGCGGTATTCTTCTGCGTGGTGTTGACGCTGATCATCCCGCACGGCTCGCTGCAGGCGGCGATCTTCCAGCGCTTCTCTCGCTTTGATATTCTGGGCATCTTCAAGTTCCTCTCGGGTACTACGGTGACGGGTATCGGATGGCTGGACAATATCCTTTCCAAGATCCATGTTCTGAACATGCCCATGGGTATTCAGACCACGAACTCCATTGCACCCTTGCTGATCCTGTCGGTAACGGGTCTGGCTTTCAAGAACGGTCTGTATATCTTCATGCTGCGTCAGTTCTTCCGCGGTGTGCCCGATGAGCTGGAGGAATCCGCTTATCTGGACGGTGCAGGAACCTTCCGCACCTTCGTGCAGGTCATTCTTCCCATCTCGATCCCGATGATGGTTACGGTGTTCCTGCTGGCCTTCTGCTGGCAGTGGACGGATGACTTCTATGTGCCGCTGTTCTTCGTCAAGGATCCGCAGGCGAGCAACCTGATGAACTATCTTGCAAGCGATCTGCCTCCCGCCTCGCTGGCGTTGGATTATACGCAGACCACGGGCAAGAGCCCGGAGTTTATGAAGGCCATGGAATATGGCTGTGGCATGATGGCGTGCTTGCCGCTGATCATCCTGTTCCTGTTCTGCCAGAAGCAGCTGGTTCAGGGTATCGAGCGTTCGGGTATCGTCGGCTGATTACAGCTTTACCAAAACAAAAAAGCATCTGCCGTTGGCAGATGCTTTTTTGTTGCTTGTTACTCCGTGACCCAGTGGCGTGCGCGCTCCACAGCGCGATGCCAGTCGGCCAGCCGCTTTTTACGCACGGCGTGTCCGACGGAGGGTGAGAAGGTGCGTTCGGTGCGCGTGAGCGCGCGGATTTCATCGAGGTCGCGGTAAAGACCGATGGCAAGCCCTGCCAGATTTGCCGCGCCCAGAGCCGTGGTTTCAATGCAGGCGGGACGTTGCACGGGGATGCCCAACAGGTCACTTTGCATGGAGAGCAGCAGATCGTTGGCCGAAGCGCCGCCGTCTACGCGCAGTGCGGGGATGCTGGCTTGGGCATCCTCACGCATGGCGGCAAGCACGTCTGCGGTCTGAAAGGCCATCGCCTCGAGTGTGGCGCGCACGAGATGCGCGCGGGTCGTGCCGCGCGAGATGCCGACGACCGTGCCACGCGCATACGGATCCCAGTAAGGGGCACCAAGCCCCGTCAGAGCAGGCACAAAATACACACCTGCCGTATCGGGAACACTCTTTGCAACGGCCTCACTTTCGGCCGACGAGGAAAGCAGCCCCAGCCCGTCGCGCAGCCACTGAATCGCCGCACCGCAAACGAAGACCGAGCCCTCCAGCACGTATGTAACCTTGTCACCGATCTGCCAGCCGATCGTGGTGAGCAGACCGTTTTGCGAGGTGATCGCACGCTCGCCCGTGTTCATCAGCAAAAAACCGCCCGTGCCGTATGTATTTTTGACCGATCCCGCTTCAAAGCAGCACTGACCGAAAAGTGCCGCCTGCTGATCGCCTGCCACGCCTGTGATGGGGATCGGCGCGCCAAGAAGTGCGGCATCGGTCGTGCCGAAAAGCCCTGCCGAGGGCTTGACCTCGGGGAGCATACAGGCAGGGATGTCAAAGAGCTCCAGCAGCTCGGTATCCCACGCGAGGGTGTGAATGTTAAACAGCATCGTGCGCGCGGCGTTCGAGGGGTCGGTGGCGTGGACACGGCCGCCCGTGAGACGCCAGATCAAATAGGTATCCACCGTGCCGAACAGCAGCTCACCGCGCACGGCGCGTGCGCGCGCTCCCTCTACATGGGACAGGATCCATTCCAGCTTGGTGGCCGAGAAATACGCGTCGATGGGCAGCCCTGTTTTGTCACGGATCGCTTGCGCATACCCTTGCGCACGCAGCTCGTCACAGCGCGCGGCCGTGCGACGGCATTGCCAAACGATGGCGGGGCAGATCGCCCGCCCTGTTTCCCTGTCCCATACAACGGTGGTCTCGCGCTGATTGGTGATGCCGATGCAGGCAATGTCGGTTGCCGAAAGGCCTGCTTTTGCAAGTGCCTCGCGTGCCGCGGTCAGCTGTGTGGAGAAGATCTCCTCGGCATCGTGCTCCACCCAGCCCTCGTTGGGGAAGTGCTGTGTAAATTCATGTGCCGCGAGCGAGACGATGTTGCCCGTGCGGTCAAAGATGATACAGCGCGAGCTGGTGGTTCCTTGGTCCAGTGCCATGCGATACTGCTTCATTTTAAGCCTCCTCTGTGCGCTCGGTGGGAGTTGTGAGCCGTCCGCTACGCTTTGCGCGCAAGCGGCGGATGCGTAAGGTGGGGATAAGGGTCACGGCATAATTGATGCCGTCTACCGCGGTGTAGGCAAGAACACCGTAGCGCTCGCGGTAGTTCTCCACGGCGGTGCAGAAAAAGTCCTCAGGCACGCCGAACCACTCGGCAAATTCCCATGCGGCACGGCAGCCCGACAGATGTGCGCGCACCAGCCCCTCGGTGCTGATCAGTCGGTCAAAGGTGCGCTCGCGCACGCGGCGCTCCATGCGCCGATCCTGCAAAATATTGCCTGCCGAGTGGGCGGCGTGTGCGATCTCCTCACACAGGATGACGGTGCGCTCGGCCTCGGTCTCCACTTGCTCGCTGATGGCGATGGTATCGTCACAGCAAAGCCCGCGGATGCGCGGGGAGTCAAACGGATATTTTTCAATTACGGTAAGGCCCTTTTCCAGAGCCTCATCGAGCAGCTTTTCGTACACGGGGTCACCTCCTCAATGCGCGCGCTTGGATTTGACAAAGCGCACGAAATCCGCGATCTCGCGCAGCTCCTCCTCGGAAAACTCCTCACCCTCAAAGTGTGCGGCCAGCGTGTGCGGCTGATCCTCCCAGCCCGTGAGGTAAGCAGGGGTGACGCCAAGTGCGCGTGCCAGCCTTTCCAATGCTTCGGTGGGTACCTTGTCAGTGAGGCCCGTGGCGTAGCGGTGCACCGCCGATTTGGTCAGGCCCGTGGCGGCGGCAAGCTCGCCGTAGGAGAGATTTCTGTGCTCCATCAGAGTGCGAATACGGTCACAAACAGTCATGATACGGTCTGCCTTTCTGCCCGCTTTTGCGGGCATTCTTCTGATTTTATTGTAGCGCAAACATGCGCGTGCGTCAAGCGGCCGTCACGAAATTGAGACGAATTTACAGTTTGTTCATATCTGAGTCCTTGACAAAGCGCAGGATGTGTTGTATGCTATAATCGTCCCGAAAATGAGACGAACTGGCGAAAAGCGGCGTGTAAAGCGCGCTTGCACGCAAGATTTGTCTCGAAATCAAGACGGATGCTTGCACGACAAGCGTCTCAAAAACGAAACGAAAGGAGAAGGGATATGCCGATTGCAGGAATGTGTCCGTACTACCGTTATGAGAAAGCAGGGGTGACCTATTGCGAATGTGCCGATCTGCACTTTCCCGACAAGGAGTCGCGGCGCGACATCGTGTATGCTTACTGCGCCCACCCCACCGACTATTGCCGTTGCCCACTCAAGGGTGCGATGGACGGCTACTACGAAAGGAGTCTTTGAAATGAAGAAAAAAAGAAGCACGGATTCAGACGGTCGGCACGCATATATGCTGGCCTGGCGCGACCGTATGATCGAAAAGCAAAAACAGATCATACAGGGGCAGGGCGAGCAGCTTGCACTGCTGGAGTCGCTGCTCGCGCTTGCGCTGACAAGGGCGGCACGGGCGGCGGATGCGGAAAACGGCGTGCGCGAGATCGCGATCCCGAAGGCAGAGCTTGCGGCAGAGCTTGGCCGCTGGGAGAGCGCGGTGCGTGACGGGGGTACATGCTATACCGTGACCTTTACGCGCCGTGCAAACGTCCCCGATGGCAAGGACGAAGCGCGCGGGGCGCAGTGAGAGCGCGTGCGCGGTACGCGAGGAGGGACGTCGGCTTTTGCAGGAGCGCGCGCCCGAGGCGGTGGCGTTTCTGGTGCGTATCATGAACGATGAGGAGCAGAAGACCGAGCTGCGCATGAAGGCGGCGGAGAGTATTCTGGACCGTGCCTGCGGAAAGGCTACGGCTGCCCTGCCGGAGGGCACGGTGGCGGCGGGAGTGGAGACGGTGCGCTTTGAGGGGGTGTTGGACGAGTGGAGTCAATGAAAGGCGCACCGATCTTTACCGCCCTTCGTGCCGAGATCCCCAATCCCCGTCAGCGTGCCTTTTTTGCCTCAACGGCGCGCCACACCGCGTACGGCGGGGCGCGTGGGGGCGGAAAATCCTGGGCGATGCGCCGCAAGCTGGTGCTGCTTGCCATGCGCTATCCGCGCTTGCGGCTGCTCTTACTGCGCCGCACGCTGCAGGAGCTGCGCGAGAATCATCTGCTGCCCTTGCAGGTCGAGCTCAACGGCTACGCGGAATACCGCAAGGACGAACGTGCCTTCCGCTTTCCCAACGGCTCACGCCTGACGCTCGGGTATTGCGACAGCGACGGCGACGTGCTGCAATATCAGGGTGCGGAATACGACGTGATCGGCTTTGAGGAGGCCACACATTTCAAAGAGGAATGGATCGTCTTTATCTGTACCGCGCTTCGCACCACCAAGACCGACTTCCGTCCGCGCGTCTACTACACCTGCAACCCCGGCGGAGTGGGACACGCCTTTATCAAGCGGCTGTTCATCGACCGCCGCTACCGCGCGAGCGAGAACCCCGAGGATTACGCCTTTATCCCCGCGGGCGTTTATGACAACGCGGTGCTCATGCGCGCCGATCCCGAATATGTGCGCCGCCTCGAGGCACTGCCCGAGCACAAGCGCCGCGCGCATCTGCACGGCGACTGGAACGTGTACGAGGGGCAGGTGTTCGAGGAGCTGCGCGACGATCCTTCGCACTATACCGATCGGCTCTTTACCCACGTGATCGAGCCCTTCGCACCCCCCGCGCACTGGGAGCGCTATCGCTCCTTTGACTTTGGCTATGCCAAGCCCTTTTCGGTGGGGTGGTGGGCAAAAGACGGGGACGGGCGGCTTTATCGCATTCTGGAGCTCTACGGCTGTGCACCCCGCGAGGCAAACGTGGGCGTGCGCTGGAGTCCCGAGGAGATCTTTCGCGAGATCCGCCGCGTGGAGGGGGAGCACCCATGGCTGGCGGGGCACCGTGTAAGCGGCGTGGCCGACCCCGCCATCTGGGATGCCTCACGCGGTGAGTCGATCGCCGAAACGGCCGAGCGATGCGGCGTTTATTTCGAGCGCGGGGACAACCGCCGCGTGGCGGGCTGGATGCAGCTGCACAACCGTCTGGCTTTTGACCAAAACGGCGTGCCGATGCTCTATGTTTTTCGCAACTGCCGCGAATTCTTGCGTACCGTGCCCATCCTGCAATACAGCGCCCAGCACCCCGAGGACGTGGACTCGGATATGGAGGATCACATTGCCGACGAGACGCGCTATCTTTGCATGCACGTGCCCATGCGCCCCGAGCGCACAGCGGGAGTGCGTACCGTTGCGCTGGAGAATCCGTTGGATCTACCCATTTACCGCCATCAATATCAAACGCGGCGCGAGGAACGCACCGCAAGGAGGAGAAACGATGAAAAAAAAGAAAATTGACATTCCACAGATCCGTGCCGCGATGGAGGAGCTGCGTGCCTGGAGCCATGCACGCGCCGATCTGACCGCACGGCTCGCGCAGGAGGAGGAATTCTATCGCCTTCGTATCGCGCCCCGTGCGCATTGTAACACCGAGGGCGAGGATTTTGCACCGCGCTCGGCCTGGCTGCTCAACACCATTTTGCAAAAGCACGCCGACATGATGGAGAGCATCCCCTCGGCCACGTGTCTGGCGCGCGAGCAGGGGGACGAGGCGGATGCCGCGGCGCTCTCCCGCATTTTACCCGTGATCCTGGAGCGCAGCCGCTTCGAGGAGCATTATTCCGATAACATGTGGTACAAACTCAAGCACGGCGTTTGTGCATGGGGTGTGTTCTGGAACACCGAGCTGGAAAACGGCCTTGGTGACGTGGATGTACGTCGCGTGGAGCTGCAAAATCTCTACTGGCAGCCCGACGTGCGCGATCTGGAGGACTCGCGCGCGCTTTATATGGTGGAGCGCATGGATCGCCAGACGCTGTGCGCGGCCTATCCGAATTACAATGCAGAGTCTGCTGAGGGCGAGTTGTTGCAGGGTGAGGAGAGCGATCCCGACCGCGTGAGCGTGGTGGACTGGTACTATAAGAAGCGTACGCCAGAGGGCAGAACGGTGCTGCATTACTGCAAGTTTACGGGTGACACTGTGCTCTTCGCCTCGGAGAACGATCCGCGCTACCGGGACGGCTGGTACGCGCACGGCTCGTATCCCTTTGTGCTCGACGTTCTCTATCCCATCGAGGGCACGTGCACGGGCTTTGGCATTGTGGCCATGGCGCGCGATCCCCAGATCTATATCGACCGCATGGATCGCAATCTGTTGGAATACATGGACTGGGCCACGCGCGTGCGCTATTTTTGCAAGAGAAACGTGGGCATCAATACCGACGAATTCGGGGATCTCACGCGCCGCATCGTAGAGGTCGAGGGCGACATCGACGAGGAGCGTCTGCGCCCCATTACCGCACCCGCGCTGGATGACGTGTGGCTGTCGCTCAAGACCTTGAAGGTGGACGAGCTCAAGGAGACCACCGCCAACCGCGACGTTCTGCAGGGGCTTACGAGTGGCGGCGTGACCGCCGCCGCGGCGATTGCCGCACTGCAGGAGGCGGGCAGCAAGGTCATGCGCGATATGGTCAGCGCATCCTACCGCGCATTTGTGCGCGTGGTGCGGCTGGTTGTTGAGTGCGTGCGTCAGTTTTACAGTGAGGCGCGCAGCTTCCGTATCTTAGGAGCAGACGGCGCGTACCGCTTTGTCTCGTGGTCAAACGAGGGCATCCGCGAGCGCGTGGGTGAAATTTTGCCCGACGGCACGGCACTCTGCCGCCGTCCGATCTTTGATATCGACGTGCGCGCCGAGAAAAAGAGTGCGACCTCGCGCCTTTCACACAACGAGACCATGCTTGAGCTCTACCGTCTCGGTGTCTTTGACCCCGCAAACGCGTCTGCCGCCAAGATCCTGCTGGACGGTATGGATTTTGATGGGATCGGTCGCGTGCGGGAGCAGGTCGCAGCCCTTGTTGCAAGCGATCAGCCGTCCGCGGCTCGCACGGCTGAGGGGGAGAGCCGGGTCCCGCCCTTGTACGATCAGGAGGCCCTGCTCGCCAAGAACGCGGCTGATCTGGCGCGCTTGCGCACCGAGGCCACCGCAGAGCAGGGCTTGTAATGATCCGTGTCTTTGCCGATCGCTGCGGCGGTCGTTACCGCTTGCTTGTTGAGGGGCATGCCGAGCACCATGCACAGGCCGACTGCGTCTGTGCCGCGGTCTCGGCACTGGTGCAGAGCCTGGTGCGCTTTGCCGCTACGTCGCCCGATTGCCGCCATGTGCGCTACTCGGTCGAGCGAGGGAGAGTGTTTCTCTCCTGCCGCGCAGGCCTTGGGAGCAGCTTTGACATGGTGCTGGGAGGGCTTGCGGAGATTTCCCGTGCCTATCCCGACTGCCTGCGCATATCCGTTAACGACAAGCAACAGAGAGTATGCTACAATCACACATGATGCACATACACGAAAATCGGCACACATATTAAGGGGTTTTGCGTGACGCTGCATCGGACGCCACGAAAGAGTGAGGGAATATGAAGCAATTTGCTTGGCGCGGGCTGGGGCTGTTCGGCTCCGAGCTCGGGGGTGGAGATGAGGTCTTGTCTGCCGTCACCCCGCAGACGAAGGAAACGGGCGAGATCTTGGAAGCAAGCGCTCCCGACGCCGGGGAGACGACCGCAAGGAAAACGCGGGAGCAGGAGTTCCGTGCGCGTATGGAGGGGGAATACAAGGACCTCTTCACCGCCTATTTTCAGGAGACCTTCAACCGCCGTTTTCGGGAACAAAGAAGCAGGATCGAGGAGCTGGAGCGTGCACACGCCGTCGTCGAGGCGGCGGCCGAGCGTTACGGCACGCAGGATGTGGCCGAGCTGCTGACCATCATACGGGCGGAAAAGAATACGGCGTCGACAGAGATGGAGACAGCTTCGACATCCGCAACAATGCCGCAGGACGGTGCACAAAGCACGTCCTTGGATGCAGAATTTGAGCAGCGGCTGCGTGCGGCGGTGCGCGAGGCGGAGGCACGTGTGCGTGCCGAGACCGTGCGGGAGGTGCTGGACAGTATTCGTGCGCGGGGCTTGCGCCCCACTGAAGGCGCACTCTCCAAGCGATCGGGTCACGCACTCGGTGCCGCGCGACTCTCGCGTGCACAGCGCGCCGAAATGGCGCGCCGTGCGGCACGCGGGGAGCATATAGAGTTCTGACCCTGCCTTTGTTCCAACCAAAAGAAAGGAAGGAACATGAAGAATTTTAAGATGGACCTGCACTGCTTCGGTGCAGGGGAGAATCTGCACACCACCACGGGTGTGACCGACACGGAAAGCGGTCTTTCGCTGCCCTATGGCAAGAGCGACGGGCTTTCCGCCGAGATGCGGACCTATTACGCCGACTATCTCATTGACAATGCCGAGCCCAATCTGATCCACGATCAGTTCGGCCAGAAGCACCGTATCCCCAAGAACGGTGGCAAAACCATTCAGTTTCGCAAGTACGATCCGCTGCCCAAGCTGACCGCTGCGCTCTCGGAGGGCGTGACCCCCACAGGTCAGTCGCTCAATATGGGTGTGGTCGAGGCCACCGTGCATCAGTATGGCGGCTACGTCGAGCTCTCGGACCTGCTGCTGCTCACCGCCATTGACAACAACCTCGTGATGGCGACCAAGCTCCTCGGCTCTCAGGCGGGCCGCACGCTGGATACCATCACCCGCGAGGTGCTTTGCGGCGGCACGAACGTGCAGTACGGCGCGGATGCCGTGGCGGCACGCTACCTGCTGGTGGGCGGTGCTTCGGGCGAAAATCACTATCTGAGCGTGGATTGCATCCGTCGTGCGGTGCGCTTTTTGAAGAACCAGAACGCCGAAAAGATCAACGGCGCGTATGCCTGCATCATCCACCCCGACTGCGCCTATGACCTGATGAGCGACGTGAACTGGAAGTATCCCCACCAGTACCGCGACACCAAGGCGCTTTACGAGGGCGAGATCGGCATGATCGAGGGCGTACGCTTTGTAGAATCGACCGAGGCAAAGGTGTTCCATGCGCCCGATCTGGCCGAGAATGCGCGCACCATGCAGTGCCTGGCGAACGCCTATACCACGCTCGACACTCCCGGCACCGTGACCGAGGGCTGCGGCACGGGCTCGCTGTACCGCCTCAAGATCGGCGGCGCGAGTGAGGGCTACCGCGCCACGCAAAAGCTCGTTGGCCGTGCGATTTTGTACTACGACGCATCCGAGAGCTCGTGGCAGTACGCCGTGATCACGGGTGCGCTCTACAGTGCAAGCGGCGACAACTACGTGTACCTTGACCGCGAGCTGCGTGCGGGTGCAACGGGTGCCACCGCGCTGACCACCGCCACTGAGGATATGCTGTATCCCGGCGAGGCAGGTCTTGGCGGCCGTGACGTCTACGCGACGCTGGTGCTGGGCGATAACGCCTACGGCACCACCGAGCTGGAGGGCGGCGGCCTGGAGCACATCGTCAAGCAGCTGGGGTCTGCGGGTACGGCAGATCCTCTCAACCAGCGTGCGACCGTTGGCTGGAAGGCCACGAAGGCGGCGGCACGTCTGGTGGAGGCCTTTATGGTGCGCATTGAGACTGCCTCGACCTTTGAGGCAGGCGAGACCGCCTAAAATTCATACCGTCCGTGGGGGTGCTTCCACGGAAGAAAGAGAGGAGAAACCCTATGGAAGAGAATGAAAAAAAGGCACTCCTGACACTCAAGAAGGAGCTGCAGGAGCTGCGTGCGGAATACGACCGACAGATGGCGCGCTTTACCGCGCCTGAGGCGGCCGCACCGCGTGAGGAGAACGATGAGGGCCTGCGCACCTTCCTGCGTGCACAGGAGGACTGGCTCAACGAATACGTGGAGATCCGTCTGTTCAAGGACAACGAGAAGTACAAGGATGACGTCTACGTGGCCATCAACGGCAAGAACTGCGTGATCCGCCGCGGTGTCTGGACGCGCATTCGCCGCAAGTTTGCGCTGCTGCTCGATCAGTCCGAGATCCAGGATCTGCGCACGGCAGAGCTGATGGAGCGCGAGGCAGGTCGCTTTGCGGGCGAGAGCCGCCGCCGCGGCGTGTGAGGTACGTATGACCGCCAAAGAGCTTTTGGGAATGGTGGCAGGGCTACGCCCACACGATTACCCCGATGACGTGCTTTTGCACTGGGTCGACGAGCTGGAGGGGCGCATCGCGCTGGAGATCCACGGGGCGGCAAAGCCGCCCCGCCCTGTGCAGACGCGCATGGGACTCCCCCTTTCGGCCCCCGCGCCCTACGACCGCCTTTATTGGGCCTATCTGCTTGCGATGCTGGACCTGATGGAGGGCGCGCAGGAGGCCTATGCCGCCTCGCACGCGCTGTTCCGTGAGGCCTATGATGCCTATGCGCGCTACGTGGTGCGTACGGGAGGAGGGGGAGTGTGAGGCGCAGGCCGTTTTCCGCCCCGTTCAAGGGGATACGGTCGCTTCTTGCCCCTGTCGCACCTCAAATCGCCCGTGCATCCTCGTCCTGTGGGGAGCTCCTCGCGTGAGAGAGGAGATAAGATATGAATTTTTTGACCTGGATCACCGAAAACTGGGAGCTGGTCTGTATTTTGCTCGGTGTGCTGGTGAACGCCGCGGCGCTGGTCTATAACATCTACAAGCTGTGTCGCTCGGGCAAACTGCGCGCCAGCCAGAATTGGCTGGAGCTGCTTGAGGCGGCGCGCCGCTTTGAGGTGGAGGCCGAGGGCTTTGCGGAGTATTCATCGGCCGAAAAGCTGCACTATGTGCTCTCGCGCTTGCGCAATTATGCCGCCGAGCTTGGCTGTGCGTACGACGAGGAGCGCTTGATCGAGCAGATCAACAACGACATCGCCTTTACCAAGGCGGTGAACGCCGACAAAAGCGAGCGGCTGGAATAAGCCGCCGCACCCGAAGTGCCACGCGGAAGCGGATGCCGTCAGTGAAACGGCCGACCTTTTGCTGGCGCTGGTAAAGCTATTGAAAGGAGTGGGAGAACTGCTTTGAATTACCAAGAGAAGGTGAGCACCCGTGCCGATGTGCGGGCGCTCTATGAGCGCGTGATCGCAAATCCTGCCATTGCGTGCTATCGCGGCTATACCGAGACCAAGTCCTACGGCTGGGACGTGGCCGTCGATGACGTGATCAAGCGCGAGGGCGAGCACTGGTTTGAAAACCCGTCCTACGATGCCGATTACGTGCCTGAGGGCACGCCCACACATGAATCGGCCGAGCTGCTGGACGAGCAGCTGGAGGAGCGCGACCGTCGCATTCGCGACCTGGATGCCGAGCGCGGTGAGCTGTGCGCTCTGATCGATGCGCTCAATGAACAGATCGCCGAGCGTGAGCATAAGGCGGAAGCGCTGGAGCACGAGCGAGACGATGCACGTGCTGCGCTTTCCTCGTTGCGCGAGGCCTTCGGCGTGATCCGCCGTTGGCTGTCGGCGGAATAAATCCTGCGGGCGACAACTGTCGCCCGCTTTTTTGAAAGGAGCAAAACAATGAATACAAGAAAAGAAGGGGGAACGGTATGAGACTACCCGAGGCCGCACCTGCCCTGCGGCGAGCCGAAACGACCATAGAGCGATTTGGTGGGCTGGTGCCGCAAGCCATGGCGGGACCTGCGGACATCGTATCCATGCAGGGCCTCTCGCCCCATGCACATCCCGCGCTTGCTCCCGCCGCGCCGTTGCGTGTGCTGGAGGGATTTCCGGGAGAAACCGTGGCACTTTATGTGAGTGACGAGGGCTTGCTCGCGATCCAGCGCGTGAATGATGTGTACCGCTTTTGTCTCTGGCGTGAGGGCGATGCGGAGCTGCAGGAGGTCTTTGCTTACAGATCGGGCCGGGGTTCTGTCCGTTCCATGCGCGGCGCGTGGTTTGGTGATTGGCTGTATATGATCGAGCAAAACACATTTATCGATATTCCGAACAACGTGAGCTACCCGATCCACGCGCTTTGCGTGAAGTGCAAGGCGCTTTTGGACTATGAGCCCGAGCCCGGCAGTACATATCCGCAGCCCGGTATTGGTATTCGCTATCCGTACGGTATGCCGCGCTATTGCGTGGGTGAGTATCTGAAGTGCAGCTACACAAGAGGAGGAAAGCCCTTTGAGAGTGTCGTTCGCATCGACCGTATTGAGGGTGATTCGATCTATGCCGATATGAGCGCCATGGAGCCCGTAAACGAGATCGATGATGAGGAGTTCACAGTAGACGGCACGATGCCCGAGGGGCTTGTGGCGATCTTTCGCTCGGGCGACCGTCTCTGGGGCTTTACCGAGAATCGCATCTATGCCACGGCGCGTAACGCGCCCAGCTGCTGGCTGCCCTACCCCCATTTTGCCCCCATCGACAACGCGTTTTCGGTGGGTGCGCCCAACGTCGGCCGACTGCTCGCAGGCATTGATTTTCGCGGTGAGCCGATTTTCTTCGGCTCGGAGGGCATCATCCGCATCGCGGGAGAGTCGCCCGAGGATTGGCGTGCCGAGTCGATCACGGGGCGGGGCTTGGAGCAGGGAAGCATCTTCTCGCCCGCCACGGTGGGCGACACACTTTTTTACCTCTCGCCCGAGGGCGTTTGTGCCTATCGGAGCGGCACGCCCAAGCTCATCAGCGGATTTTCACCCGAGCCCCTCATGGAAGGGATCGGGGGGAGCGACGGGCGTTGCTATATCCTGCAGGCGCGGGACGCAAGCGGCGCGCTGCACCGTTTTCGCTACGATCCCGAGAGCGAGGGGATCTATTGCGAGGAACCCGTTTCACACGTGCAATTCTTGCGCGTGGGGTCGTCGTGCTTCGGCATTCGTGACAACATGCCCGTTGTGCTCGGCGGAGTGGATCTCTCGACTCCGTTGCTGGATGCAATGCGCGAGAGTGGCATCTTTTCCTTTGTAGCGGAGCCAACCCCGTCTGCGGCGGAGTTTGGGCCGTGCGAGCTGGATCCCGGCGTTTGCACGCCCACAGAGCTTATCGTGCGCGCCTCGGTGGCAAGAGGGGCACGGCTCGCCGTCGGCATCCGCTACGGCGAGGGGGAGGATGCACCCGTCGAATGGCGCGCACTGCAAGGGCCGCTGCCCGCCACCACACACCGCTTTGCGCTGCGCCGCCGCTCGGCCGATTCCTACGCACTGCTTTTGAAGGGAGAGGGGGATTGGCGTGTGTTCGCGCTGGAGGCGCACTGACGCAGGTCGCCGATAAAAAAGAGAACAAATTTTGTCAAAGGTCTTGACGCGCCGCGCACGAGAGTGCTATAATTAGATTTAATCTTTATAAAGTGCTCACGCGCGCGATGCGCGGCGGCATAATCAGCGGCATAGCCGCGTGTTTGCGGAGGTAACAGTATGAACAGAGTGTACAATTTTTCGGCAGGCCCTTCGATGCTTCCGATGCCCGTGCTTGAGAGAGCTGCAGCAGAGATGATCTGCTACGGTGAATCGGGCATGTCGGTCATGGAGATGTCGCACCGTTCTCCCGACTACGAGGCGATCATCAACGACGCAGAGAAGATGCTGCGTGAGCTGATGCAGATCCCCGAGAACTATAAGGTCCTGTTTTTGCAGGGCGGTGCTTCCACCCAGTTTGCGGCAGTTCCGCTCAATCTGATCGGTCGCACGGGCAAGGCCGACTATGTGGTCTCGGGTCAGTTTTCGGGCAAGGCCTTCAAGGAGGCGCAGAAGATGGGCTATGACGTGAAGTGCGTAGCTACCACCAAGGAGGACAACTTCGATCACATCCCCGCCCTCTCGCGCGAGATGTTCCGCGAGGACGCTTCCTATGTGCACATCTGCTACAACAACACCATCTACGGCACCAAGTATGCCGAGATTCCCGACACGGGCGATATCCCGCTGGTGGCCGACATGTCGTCCTGCATCCTCTCCGAGCCTGTGGACGTCAGCCGCTTCGGTGTGATCTATGCAGGCGCGCAGAAAAATATGGCGCCCGCAGGCCTTACGCTGGTGATCGTGCGCGAGGATCTGCTGGAGTATGCCGATCCCGCAATGCCCACGATGCTGGAGTGGAAGACCATGGCCGAGAACAGCTCGATGTACAACACGCCCCCCTGCTATTGCATCTACGTGGCAAAGCTGGTCTATGAGTGGCTGCTTTCGATCGGCGGTCTTGCCGAGATGAAGGCCCGCAACGAGAAGAAGGCCGCATTGCTCTATGACTATCTCGACGCACAGAGCTACTACATCGCCCCCGTCAAGAAGGGCAGCCGTTCGATGATGAATGTCACCTTCGTCACGGGCGATGCCGAGCTGGATAAGAAATTTGCCAAGGAGGCAGGCGCCGCGGGGATGAAGAACCTCAAGGGTCATCGCTCGGTGGGCGGTATGCGCGCCTCGATCTACAACGCAATGCCCTATGAGGGCGTTGAGGCACTGGTGGCCTTCATGAAGAAGTTTGCCGCCGAGAATCCCAAGGCTTGAAAGGACACTGACATGAAAAATATTCTGTTGCTCAATAAGATCGCAAAGGTCGGCACCGACCGCCTTGATCCCGCCGTTTACAGTTTCGGCACTGAGGTCGAGCGCCCCGAGGGGATTCTCGTTCGCTCGGCCAAGATGCACGAGATGACCTTTAACCCCGAGCTGCTTGCCATCGCGCGTGCAGGTGCGGGTGTCAACAACATTCCCGTGGATCGCTGCGCCGAGGAGGGCATCGTGGTCTTCAATACGCCGGGTGCGAATGCCAACGGCGTGAAGGAGCTTGCCATCTGTGCACTGCTGCTGGCTGCCCGCCGTGTGGTGGACGGTGTGATCTGGTCGCGCGGTCTTGCAGGCACGGCAGACGTTGCCAAGCAGGTCGAGGCAGGCAAGTCGCAGTTCGGCGGCACTGAGCTTTGCGGTAAAACGCTGGGTGTCATCGGCCTTGGTGCCATCGGCGGTCTTGTGGCCAACGCCGCCGTTCATTTGGGCATGAAGGTCGTGGGCTGTGACCCCTACCTCTCGGTGGACGGCGCGTGGAATTTGGATCACCATATCACCCACGCCGCAACCTACGAGGAGGTGTTTGCAAAGGCTGATTATATCACGCTTCACGTTCCTGCAACGCCTACGACCAAGAATATGATCAACGCAGAGTCCATTGCGCTGATGAAGAAAGGCGTCAAGATCATCAATCTTGCGCGTGCCGAGCTGGTCAACGCCGCGGATCTTGCCGCTGCGATGGAGGGCGGTAAGGTCTCGGCCTACGTGACCGACTTCCCGACTGAGGAGACCGTGGCGATTCCCGGTGTCATCACCATTCCCCATTTGGGCGCATCCACCGAGGAATCCGAGGACAATTGCGCCGTGATGGCCGCCGATGAGCTGCACGAGTATCTCTCCTGCGGCAATATCCGCAACAGCGTCAACTACCCTGCCGTTTCGCTTCCCGTGGACGGCAAGGCGAAGGCGCGCGTGTGCGTGCTGCACGCCAATGTTCCCGCTGTACTCACCCGCATCTCGGGCGTCTTTGGTGAGAAGGGGATCAACATCGAAAATATGGTCAACAAATCGCGTGGCGAAAGCGCCTATACGATGGTGGATATCAACGCCGATGTGAGCGATGCGATCCTTGCCGAGATCGCCGCGATCGACGGCGTCCGTCGCGCGCGTGCGATTCGTTTCTAAATAGTTGTAAAAAACAGCGAAATTTGTTTAATATGCCCATTCCCGTTTCCCTATTCCCTGAATTTAGACAACTTCTACATGTGCCTTTTGTGAAATATTACAAAATGCAAAATTGGGGCTTGACGAATAATGGGTTTTGTGCTAAACTAACTATGGAACAAAGTTTCGCATCGTATTAGCCGTTTGATGCAGAACAGAGAGGGAGGATCTTTTCCGTGAAGAAAACCTATGAAACACCATGGTTCAATATCCTGAATTTTTCTCCTATCGATGATATCATGTCCACTTCTCCTGAAGGGTCAGACCCGTGGGAAGGCGACGAGGGTTGGTAATCTGAGCAAGAGGAAATTTGTTCAAATGGAAAAGGCAAAGAGCGATGAAGTGCGTTCATCGCTCTTTTTGCGTGGGTCGGCTTGTGCCGACCCTTTTGTAAAAGCCGTTCTGAACAGAAAAAATTTGCACGCCCCCTTGTCAAGCGTGCATGCACATGGTATAATTAGGATACGATAAAATAGAAATGTAGGCTTGCCCCTCGGGGCACGGGAGGAACACTTGATTATAGCACTGGAAAACGCAAAGCATGAATTGGTCGCCCTGCGCGACAAGCTCGCGGATCTTGGCAGCGCACTTCGTATTGAAGGGCTGCGCGGCCGCGTCGAGGAGCTCGAGCAAAAGACCGCAGATCCTTCCTTCTGGGGGGATCAGGAAAACTCCTCAAAGGTGCTGCAGGAGCTCAAGCAAAGCAAGGATACCATCAGTGAATACGAGGCGCTTTGTGCGCGTCTGGAGGATGCGATCGCCCTGGCGGAGATCGCCATTGAGGCCGAGGACGAATCCTGCGTGGAGGAGGTCGAGACCGAGCTTGCCGAGATCGTGGCGGCTGAGGAGACCCAGCGCATGGAGGTGCTGCTGTGCGGCGAGTATGACCACAGCAACGCCATTGTCTCCTTCCACCCGGGTGCGGGCGGTACCGAGGCACAGGATTGGGCACAGATGCTCTACCGCATGATCACGCGCTGGGCCGAGCGCCACAACTTCAAATACAAGCTCGTCGACTGGCTGGACGGTGATATGGCGGGCATCAAGAGTGCCACCATCATGGTGGAGGGCAACAACGCCTACGGCTATCTCAAGAGCGAGAACGGCGTACACCGTTTGGTGCGCGTGTCTCCCTTTGATGCGGCGGGCCGTCGCCAGACGTCCTTTGCATCCATCGAGGTCATGCCCGAGTTTGCCGATGTGGATAAGGTCGAGATCCGCGACGAGGATATCGAGGTCACCGCGCACCGTTCCAGCGGCGCGGGCGGTCAGCACATCAACAAGACCGACTCCGCGATCCGCATCCTGCACAAGCCCACGGGCATTGTGGTGGGCTGTCAGACCGAGCGCAGCCAGCTCCAGAACAAGGAGACGGCCATGAAGATGCTGAAGGCCAAGCTCATGGAGATCAAGCTGCGTGAGCGTCTGGACACCATTGAGGAGATCCAGGGCAACAAGGTCAATATCGAGTGGGGCTCGCAGATCCGTTCCTATGTCTTTATGCCCTATACGCTGGCAAAAGACACCCGAACGGGATTTGAAAACGGCAACATCAACGCCGTTATGGACGGTGAGATCGACGGCTTTATCAATGCTTATCTGAAAATGAACGCCAAGCAATAAGAAAGGAGAACGTTATGAAGCTTACGCGCAAAAATAAGGAGATCGTCGGCATCTCGATGCTGATCTCCGCCGTATCCCTGCTCTTTACATTTATCACCCTTGCCTGCCGCAAGCGCAGCGCGCTGACCGCCCTTGCCATGCTGATGGCAGCCGAGGGGGCAGCCGGTGCCGCACTGCTCGTGGAGGAGCCCGTTCGCCGCAAGAGGGCTGCCCGCCGCGCCGCCAAAGAGGCGGATGAGGCCGCGATCGACGAGGTCGAGGAGCTGTTCAGTGAGGATGAGGCCGACGAGGCCGACGCACGCATTCGCGGCGTGCTGAGCGACAAGGAGGAGGAGAGTGAGGGCCCCCGTTCCCTTCGCGAGATCCCCCGTGACGAGGATGCAACAGAGGCCGATTTCCAGTAAATGCTTTTTGCCGAGCGCAAGTGCGCTCGGCATTTTATATTGACAAAATGTGCTATTTGCGCTATAATAAAAAAAGATAACATTTGTTGGTGGAGGTGTGTATATGAAGCTGTTTTTGCGCAGTCTGTCATGCCTTTTGCTGATCGTGATGCTCTCCACCTTTTGTCTGTGGCGCAATCAGATCCTGCCCGACCTTTCGCAGCTGACAGCCTTCATGCAAAGCACCGCCGATCGCCTTGGCGAGCTGGCCTCGCTCGTGCAGGGCGGCGGAAACGGGGGCAATGCGCCCGTGGACGAGGGTGGCGATTTTCCCGAGTATGCACTTGCCGAGGAGCTGGACACCGCGTTGGAGAACCATATCGTGTCGCAAATGCTGGCACACAGCGCGCGCATTGATCTGTCGGGCTATAATCTCTCACAGGAGAAAACGCAAGCCGTGTTTTCGGCCATCCGTTATTCTCATCCCGAGCTCTTTTTCTGGGGAAATGCCGAGAATTATGTTGAGTCCTTGGACGGTGTGACCACCTCTTTTATCCCCGATTACCTCTATGACGCCGCCACCACCGCCACGATGATGGCAAGCTATGAGGCCAACCTTGATGCGATCTGCGCAGGTGCACCCACCACGAGTGAGTTTGACAAGTGGCTCTATGTGCACGACTATTTCGTGAAAAATTACACGTACGACTACACCTATACCGTCCGCGACGCCTACACACTCTTTACCGAGAATACGGGCGTTTGCCAGGCCTATATGCTTGGCGTGATCGCCGTGGCAGAGGAGCTGGGGCTGGAGACCGTGCCCGTCACCAGCAACGCGATGAAGCACGCGTGGAACCTCATCAAGCTGGACGGCGCGTGGTATCACATGGACGTCACGTGGGACGATTCGGTGTCCTATGCCACCTACACCTCGTATCAGCATTTCCTTTGCAGCGATGCGCGCTTTTATCATATGAGCGTTCCGCACCACGATTGGAACGCCACCGAGCAAGCGACCGACACCAAATACGACAGCGCGATCTGGCACGCGGCGCTCACGCCGATGGTCAAGTCGGGCGGTATCTATTACGTCGCGGTGACGGTGGACAACAGCGGCAACAGCCGCGTGATGGGCAAGGTCTATTCGGGCGGCGACCCCGCCGCAATGACCGCGTGCTTTGACGTGAACGCCGTCTGGCCCGCCGATACCGTCGGCAGCTATTATACCGACTGCTTTGCAGGACTTGCGGTATATGGCGACTATATCATTTATAACACCAACAACACGCTGCGCGCCTATCACACGGGAACGGGCGAGCATCGGCAGATCGCCATGTTCAGCATGCGAAGCGGCGAGAGCATCTACGGGATCGTGTCGGTGAGCGCAAACAAGGTCACTTTTTTGGTGGCGAACCATCCTTACAACGATGAAACGCTCTCGTACGTGCCGTATAGTATTGCACTTTGAAGTAAAAACAGGCCACCTCAACCGAGGTGGCCTGTTTGGATTTTTAAGTGCTGTCGCCGCAAAGCAGCTCGTAATTGCCGCTTTTCAGTGTGGCAAGCAGCTCGTCGTTTGAGGTGATGGGTGCGTCAGTCAGGATCCCGCTGCTTGCGTGCTCGCCGTTTGGAAATTCGGCGTCGCTGCGCGCGTGGAAGTCGGTTCCTGCAATCTTTTTCAGGCCAAAGGTATCGGCCCAGAGCGTGGCAAAGGCGTTGCGCGCGAGACCGCGCGGCGTAGCATTGTACACTTCAATTCCGTCTAAGAGAGAGGGATCGGTGATCAGCATGCCGTTGCGAAAGGGGTGCGCCTGATAGAGCATACAGCCCGCAGCGCGCACACGCGCGGAAAACTCCTTCATGGTGCACGCGGTCACATCCGCCAGCGTGTATAAAAGCTCCTCGGTCAGACCGTACACCAGATAATCGGTGGCGGCGTGTGCATCAATGCGAAACTCCGCGCCGAGCAGAACGTGCAGACGATCACCCGCCGCCTGTTTCATGCGACGGTAGTCCTTGATAAAATAATCCGCCCTTGCATGTGGGTCGGGAGAGCCGCTGTAATGCTTGGGAGAAAAAATGGCAGAGCAAAAATGGTTGGTAAGCACCACAGTGGTATAGCCTGCCTCAATATAGTGCTGTGCCACCTCCTCGGGCGAGAGATGCGCGCAGGGGCTTACGGGTCTGGTGTGGCAGTGCAATTCGGTTTTGTAATGCAGGGGGATCACCTTCCTTCGCTTTATGATAGCACACAAATCCGCGATGTTCAAGTAAATTGTTCGATTTTTTTGTCCTTTTTTCGCTCGCGGCGCGGGCTCTCGCCAAATGCGCGGCGGTATTGGCGGTAAAAGGCCGAATAATCACCAAAGCCACAGGCCGCCGCTGAGAGAGCCGCGGATTTGCCCGCGTGGATCATGCGGCGTGCCGCGAGCAAGCGCTTGATGGTGACAAATTCCCAGACCGTAGAGCCCGTGGAGCGCAGGAACATGCGTCCGAGTGTGGACTTGCTGAAGAAAAATCTTTCCTCCAGCTCAGCGAGGCCCTTGATCTCGGTCAGGTGCTTGTTGATATAGTCGATGATCTCGGCAACCTTGGCCGATTCCTCGGTGGCGCGCGGTGCGTGCGCAATGGCGGTTTCCGCATGTGCCTGAAGCTCGGTGAGGATGGCAATCAGGTTTGCACCCAAACGCATACGGAACTCGTTGTCATCGCGCGCGGGGCGGCAAATGCGGTTAAAGCAGCCTGCAATGAAGTCCTCCTCGCCGATGTTGGCGATCGAAAAGGCGTTTCCGCGCCCCGGGGGATGATCCAAAAACAGGGAGCGTAATGTCGCAAACAGCCCATCCTCGGGGACGATATCGTCGAGTGCAAAATGGATGGAGATGCGCTCGTAGGGGATGTCGGGGCTGATGTGGAGCTTGTGCGTCTCGCCGTCGCGCATCAAAAGGACAGAGCCTGTGGAGAGGGGATAATCACGTCCCTCAACGGTGTAGTGCCCTTTGCCCGAAATAAAGTAGTAGATCTCACAGTGGCGGTGCGCATGAAGGGGGAAATTGCTCTCGTTGGGTTGAATATCCAGCGTGTGATGCACCAGATACTCGCCCATCTTGTGACGAAAAATATGCATGTGAGGTCTCCTTTCGATGCTTCATCCTTATTAGTATACCACGAATTGACGATTTTTGCAATGTAAAACAAAATATATGCAAAAATGTTTGCAAAACAAGAGTGTATAATGAAGGTGTGTACTATATAATAATGAATAAATATATATCTACACAATATAAATTCACAAAAAGGTAGGGAATCAACATGAAAATGACATTCCGCTATTACGGCGCGAGTGACCCGGTCACGCTTGAGAAGATCTCGCAGATCCCGACCGTCTCCTCGATCGTATCCGCCGTATACGACGTTGCTCCCGGCGGCGTCTGGAGCCGTGAGAGCATTGCTGCCCTGAAGGCCGATGCCGAGGCACACGGGCTCTTGTTTGAGGTGGTGGAGAGTGTGCCCGTGCCCGAGGACATCAAGCTCGGCACCGCAAAGGCACCCGCCCTCATTGAAAATTATTGCGAAAATGTGCGCCGTCTCGGCGAGGCAGGCGTCAAGTGCATCTGCTACAATTTCATGCCCGTTTTTGACTGGCTGCGCAGTGAGCTGCGTCGCCCCGAGAAGGACGGCTCCAACTCTCTGGCCTACGACGAGGAGACGGTGCTTGCCATGAATCCCGCAAACGGCGGTCTCTCGCTGCCCGGCTGGGACGAGAGCTACACCTTGGAGGGCTTGCGCGAGCTACTGCGCCAGTACGAGAGCATGACCGAGGAGAAGCTCTGGGAGAACCTTAAGACCTTCCTTGAGGCCGTGATCCCCGTGGCGCACGAGGCAGGCGTGAACATGGCCATTCACCCCGACGATCCGCCCTGGGGCATCTTTGGCCTTCCCCGCATCATCACCTGTGAGAAGAATCTCGATCGTTTCCTTTCTCTCGTGGATAGGAAGGAGAACGGTCTCACCTTCTGCACGGGCTCGCTTGGCGCAGACCCGAATAACGATCTGGTACGCATGGCGGCAAAATATGCCGACCGCATCCATTTCGCCCATATCCGCAACGTTCGCCACACGGGTGAGCGCAAGTTCCACGAGGTGGCACATCCCACCGACTGCGGATCTCTGGACATTTACGGCATCATGCGCGCGCTCTACGACGCGGGCTTTGACAGCTATATCCGTCCCGATCACGGCCGTATGATCTGGGGTGAGGAGGGCAGACCCGGCTACGGTCTTTACGATCGCGCACTGGGCGCAATGTACCTCTCGGGCCTCTGGGAGGCATTTGAAAAGGACGGCCCTCGCAAGGGTAAATAACAGAGCGAAGAAAGGATAACAGATATGGCAAACGAAAAAAAGGTTTGTGTCATTACGGGTGCGGGCGGCGTGCTCTGCTCGACATTCGCAAAGGAAATGGCAAAGCAGGGTATGGCAGTGGCACTGCTGGACCTCAACGAGAGGGCCGCACAGGCCGTAGCGGACGAGATCGTGGCCGCAGGCGGTACGGCAAAGGCCTATGCCACCAACGTGCTGGACAAGGCCGTGCTGGAGGATGTGCACGCCAAGGTGCTATCTGACCTTGGCCCTTGCACCATTCTGATCAACGGCGCGGGCGGCAACAGCCCCAAGGCCACCACCGTGCACGAGACCTACGAGCAGGGTGACGAGGCGCGCGACGATATCGCCACCTTCTTCAACCTGGACGCCAAGGGCTTCGGCTTTGTGTTTGATCTCAACATCATGGGCACGCTGTTGCCCACGCAGGTCTTTGCGCCCGACATGATCGGCCGCGCGGGCTGCTCGATCCTCAACGTATCCTCGATGAACGCTTACCGCCCCTTAACCAAGATCCCCGCATACTCGGCGGCGAAGGCAGGCATCTCGAACCTCACGCAGTGGCTCGCCGTGCATTTCGCACCCGCAGGCATCCGCGTCAATGCGATCGCCCCCGGCTTCTTTGCCACGAACCAGAACCGCGCGCTTCTGTTCAACGAGGATGGCACCCCCACCCCCCGCACGCACAAGATCCTGGCCGCCACGCCCATGAAGCGCTTTGGCGAGGCTGAGGAGCTGCTGGGCGCGCTGCGCTTCCTTACCGACAGTAAGGAGTCTGCCTTTGTGACGGGCATCGTGCTTCCCGTGGACGGCGGATTTTCCGCATACTCGGGCGTATAAGGGCGATCGCATCATGGTAGATTGCCGTCTTTGTGCCTTTGCGGACGAGGCAGACCCCGCGCTTTCGGGTCAGATCCGTGCGCTGCTGGATAACGGCATCACGCAGCTGGAAATGCGCGGCGTGAACGGCATCAACGTGGCCAAGCTCACCGCCGCCGAAGCACGCGATGCACGTCGTGAGTTGGATGCCGCCGGCATATCGGTCTGGTCGCTCGGTTCGCCTGCGGGCAAGACGGCGATCACCGATCCCTTTGATTTTGAAGAGGAGCAGTTCAAGCGCCTGCTGGAGATCGCCGACATCACCGATGCCAAGTGTATTCGACTCTTCAGCTTCTACAACACCGATGGCAGCCCCTCGTATCGTGACGAGGTGCTCGCGCGCCTCGCGCGCTTCGCGGAGCTTGCCAAGGGCAGCGGCGTGGTGCTCTGCCACGAGAACGAAAAGGGCATCTATGGCGACGTGGCATCGCGTTGCCTGGAGATCCACAGGGCTCTGCCCGAGATCCGCGGCGTGTTTGACCCTGCCAACCTCGTGCAGTGCGGCGAGGACACCGTGCAGGCTTGGGAGATGCTTGAGCCCTACATTTACTACGGTCATATCAAGGACGCGCGTTGCGACGGCTGTGTTGTCCCCCCGGGTGAGGGTGACGGACAGATTGCCACCTATTTGAAGGGCTTTTTCAAGGGTGAGCGCAGGGTCCTCACGTTAGAGCCCCATCTCGCGGAGTTTACAGGGTTGAGTGAGCTTGAGAGCGACGAAAAGACCGTCATCGAGCAATTCCGCTTTGCGGATAACCGTACCGCATTTGATTTTGCGACAATGTCACTGAAAAAAATTCTGGAGGCGCTGTAATGGGAACTGTCATTGGTGCACAGCTTTTCACCGTTCGTGAATACTGCAAGACTCCCGAGGATCTGGAAAAGACCCTTGAACGTGTTGCAAAAATGGGCTACCGTGCCGTTCAGCTCTCGGGCGTTTGCGATTGTGATCCCGTCTGGCTGAAAGGGGTTCTGGATCGCCTTGGGCTGGTGGCTCCCGTGTCGCACGTGAGCTTTGAGAAGCTGTACGAGAGGACCGACGCGGTCATCGCCGCGCATGCCGCACTGAACGCCCCCTACATCGGCATCGGTGCCGCACCCCATATTTTCAATAAGGAGAAGGATCTGGCAAATTCCTTTGCCGATTTCTTTGACAAGGTGCCCGCGGTCATCGCCAAGATCAAGAATGCGGACTTCCAATTCTTCTACCATCATCACGATGCCGAGTTCGCGCGCTCCGCGAATGGCATTACGTACATTGAGGAGCTTATGAACCGCTTTACCCCCGAGGAATGCGGAATTCTTCTGGATACCCACTGGGTGCAGGCGGGCGGCGGGGATCCTGCCGCATGGATACGGTGCCTTACGGGGCGCGTGGCGTGCATCCACTTCAAGGATTATTGCATCAATCCCCATATGCGCGAGGTTCGCTTTGCCCCTGTGGGCGCGGGAAATCTCAATTGGCCCGCGATCTTTGAGGCGGTCAGACAGGCGGGCGTGAAATATGCCTTTGTCGAGCAGGATAAGTGCTATGAGGAAGACCCCTTCGATTGCTTGGAGAAGAGCTTGAAGTTCCTGCGCGATGCAGGCTTCAAGGATTAAAAGGAGCACAACGGTATGCAAAAGATCAAGCTTGGTATCATCGGATACGGAAATATCGGTAAGGGTACGCACGCCAAGAACATCTGGCTGGGAAAGTGCCCCGAGATTGAACTTGCGGCGATTGCCGACATTGACCCCGCACGCTTGGAGCTGTGCCGTGCCGATTGGGCAGAGAAAGCGGGCGCGGGCTCGGGACATCCTTGTCCCGTGTGCTTCAACACCGCAGAGGAAATGATGGATTCGGGCCTTGTAAACGCCATTCTCGTTGCCGTTCCGCACTACGATCATCCACGCTTTGTCAAGGAATCGATGGAGCGCGGCCTGCACGTCATGTGCGAGAAGCCCGCAGGCGTCTATACGTTGCAGGTGCGCGAGATGATGGAGGTCGCCGACCGCCACCCTGAGCTTGTGTTTGGCATGATGTTCAACCAGCGTACCAACCCCGTATTTCGCAAAATGCGCGAGATTCTGCAAAGCGGCGAGCTCGGGGCGATCAAGCGCACGAGTTGGATCATCACCAACTGGTACCGCCCACAGTACTACTACGATTCGGGCGCATGGCGCGCAACCTGGAGTGGAGAGGGCGGCGGCGTTCTGCTCAACCAGTGCCCCCACAATCTGGATCTCTGGCAGTGGATCTGCGGTATGCCCAAGCGCATCCATGCGCATATGCACTTCGGCAAATGGCACGATATTGAGGTAGAGGATGACGTGACCGCATACGTCGAGTATGAGAACGGCGCAACGGGTACCTTTATCACCACCACGGGCGATGCCCCGGGCACCAACCGCTTTGAGGTGGTGTGTGACGGCGGTACGCTGCTGTGTGAGAATGCAAAGACGCTGAGACTCACCAAGCTGGACGAGCTTGAGTCGGCGTACTCCAAGCGCAACCGTGAGCATGCCTTCGGACAGCCCAAGGCCACGGTCATCGACGTGGAGATCGAGGGCGAGAACGCCCAGCATGTGGGCGTGCTCAATGCCTTTGCTGCCGCCATTTTGCGTGGCGAGCCGCTGATTGCCGACGGACGGGAGGGCATCAACGGCCTGATGATCTCCAACGCTATGCACCTCTCGGCGTGGGAGAACCGCACAGTCGAGCTTCCCTTTGACGAGCAGTGCTTCTACGCGCACCTGATGGAGCGCAAAAAGACCTCGCGCCGCAAGGAGAGCACGGTTTCGGTCATCAGCGACACCGAGGGCAGCTACAACGCATAAGAAACATAAAAAGGCCTTCCCCCACTGGGGAAGGCTATTTTTGCTCCATTATGTTTTCCGAGTTTTTCGGGGAGAGTAGGTGAATTAGGTTTCACAGATGTAAAACGCGAGAGGGAGCGCGCCCTTGCAAGGGCGCGCTCCCTCTCGCGTTTTACATCTGTGAAACCTAATTCACCTACTCTCCCCGAAAAACTCGGA
>JAFQEC010000005.1 GCA_017415805.1 Clostridia bacterium
CAAACGCGCCCCCACACCCCCGCAAAATCTTTGAAAGAAGGAAAGCGGTATGCGCGCACATTGCGGCTACGGCAGGCTTCCCCTCGAGGGGAAGCTCCCGCGCAAGCGGGTGATGAGGTGTAGGATACGGAGCATCCGTTTTCTGTTCTAACGCCGCCTGCGGTGGCTACGGTAGCCTTCTCCTGTGGGAGAAGGTGGCAGCCGCTTGTCGGCTGACGGATGAGGAGTCCCGAACGCAAAAAGGCCCGACCGCGAGAAATCGCGGTCGGGCCTTTTTTGATGCAATTATTTCGTCTCCTTCACGGTCTCGGCAAAGGCGGTGGCAAGCCCTGCCATGCCCTGCAGATCCGAGGGGATGATGATCTTGGTGGCCTTGCCGTCGGCAACCTTGGCCAGCGCCTCAAAGCTCTTGAGCGTCAGCACCTCCTTGACAGGCGGCACGTCGTTGAGCATCTTCAGGCCTGCGGCGGTCGCCTCCTGCACCTTCAGGATCGCTTCTGCCTCACCCTCGGCCTCGCGGATGCGCGCCTCGCGCTGTGCCTCGGCACGCAGGATCGCCGCCTGCTTCTCGGCCTCGGCGTCCAGAATAGCGGACTGCTTGCGGCCCTCTGCCACAAGAATGGCCGAGTTCTTTTCGCCCTCGGCGCGCAGGATCGCCTCACGGCGCTCGCGCTCGGCCTTCATCTGCTTCTCCATCGCATCCTGGATCTCACGGGGCGGGATAATGTTCTTGAGCTCCACACGGTTGACCTTGATGCCCCATGCGTCGGTGGCCTGGTCAAGAATGGCGCGCATCTTGGTGTTGATGGTGTCGCGCGAGGTGAGCGTACCGTCCAGATCCAGCTCACCGATCATGTTACGCAGCGTGGTTGCGGTCAGATTCTCGATCGCGAAGATCGGGTTGGTCACACCGTAGGCATAGAGCTTGCAATCGGTGATCTGATAATAGACCACGGTGTCGATCTGCATACGCACGTTGTCCTTGGTAATAACCGACTGGGGCGGAAAGTCCACCACCTGCTCCATGAGCGTCACCTTTTTGTTCACCTTGTCGATGAACGGGATCTTGATGTGCAGGCCGTTGTTCCATGTGGTGTGATAGGAGCCCAGTCGCTCCACCACGTAGGCGTGCGCCTGCGGCACGACGTGCACGTTGGCGATCATCAGGACCGCAACGACCACGAGCACAACAATAATTGCAATAATAATTGCCATTTTTTCTCTCCTTATTTTCTGTTATTATTTTACGATCAGCTTCACGCCCTGCACGGCAATCACGGTGACCTGCTCGCCCACGGCGATCACACGGTTGTCCTCGGCACGTGCCGACCAGCAAAGACCGCGGAGCTTGACCTCACCGACCTCGTCGATGTTGCGGATCTCCTCGGTGACCAGTGCCACCTCGCCGATAAGCGCATCCACGCCCGTCTTTGCACCCTTCGCCTTCATAAAACGGCGGCAAAGCGGCCGCGTAGCGAACACCAGCACCAGCCCCACCAGCACGAAGACCAGGCATTGCACCGCCACGTGTACGTCACAAAAGGCAAGGATCATGGCAACGAGTGCCGAGGGGAAGAACCAAATGGCCACAAAATCCGTTGTGACCGCCTCGGTCACAACGGCAAGTACCAAGACTGCTATCCAAACATATTCCACACAATGCACCTCCTTTGCGGTGTGTTTCGGACACCTTTAGTATAGCACCTTTTTGCGGCGTTTGTCAACAAGCAGCAGCGCACAGGAGCGACAAGGAGCGCGTTTTAGCGCGTTTTAGCGGAAAGCAGCAGGGGCGAAGATGTGATTTTCGGCCCCGCAGATGTATTTTTGATGTTCTAGCGCATGTTTTGTATCCCTGTGCCGAGGAGCAACGCCGCTTTGGCGGCTACACCTCATCCGTCACGCATTCGCGTGCCACCTTCCCCTCAAGGGGAAGGCTTTGAAAAAGACGACCCTTGAGGAGCAAGGTGGAAGGCTTTGAAAAAGACGACCCTTGAGGAGCAAGGTGGAAGGCAAAGGCGAGAGCGCGCAGATCAAACTCCCTCGCGCGAGCTGCAAATAAGCACAAGCCCGTAGGGACAGGCGTCCTCGACTGTCCGTTTCCTCACCTGCCTCAAGCACCCCGCGCCAAGGAGCAACGCCGCGAGAGTACGCAGACCGCGCGTCCCCAAGCTCCCCGCGCGCACGAGGTGTGCGTTATCGCAAGGCGCACCGAGCAAGGGACGCGACGGCGTAGTTGCCTACGTCAAGCGCCCCGCGCGCGAGGAGCAACGCCGCGAGAGCGTGCAGACCGTGCGCGCCATCAGTAAAGCGACTTTTTTCCACCCAGCCGCCGCCAAACCAGCTGCCCCCACCCCACGGGGAGCACCGAGAGGCTGAACAGGAGCGTATACAGCAGCTCACGAGGGGTGAGGGGCATCGTACGCAGCACCGTGCCCCCCAAATACACAAAGCCGATCTGCACGGCGGCCACGGCCGTCATGATCAGCAAAAAGGCGCGGTTCTTTCCAAGCCCCGACAGCGCCTGCACGCGATCGGTGCGCGCGTTGAAGCAATTGCACACCCCCGCAAAGATAAACAGGGCAAAGAAGGCGGTGAGCAAGCACAGGTTGCCCTCGGTCGTGCGGTACAGCCCGCGCACGACAGGCGATTTGAGGAAAAAGACCGAGAGTGCCACGGTGAAGCAGGAGAGGTATGCGATGCGCCCCGTAAGCGCGCGTGTGAGGATCGGCTCCTCTCTGCCCTTGGGCCCCTCGCGCAAATAGATCGGAAGCGGCGCCTCACCCGCAAACGCGAGGCCGCCCAGCGTATCCATGATCATATTGATCCAGAGCATCTGCACCACCGTCACAGGGGCATCCACCCCGATAAAGGGCCCGATGATCGAGATCCCCACGGCGCAGAAGTTCATCACGAGCTGGAGCGTGATGAATTTGCGGATGCTCTTGAAGATGGTGCGGCCGTAGAGCACCGCGCGCACGACCGAGGAAAGGTTGTCGTCCAAAATAACAATATCCCCTGCCTCCTTGGCCACCTGGGTGCCGCTGCCCATCGCAAAGCCGACATCGGCGGCCTTGAGAGCGGGGGCATCGTTGATACCGTCCCCCGTCATACCCACCACCAAGCCCTGCTCGCCCGACAGTCGCACCAGGCGGCTCTTATCGGCAGGCAGGGCGCGCGCGATCACGGCAAGGCGGGGTAGCATGGCCTTGACCTCATCATCCGAGAGCGCGGCCAGCTCCTCGCCGAGCAGGCACACCCCATCTCGGCGCAAAATTCCGCAATCGGCAGCGATGCGCGCGGCGGTCTCCTTACCGTCCCCCGTCATCATCACCACCTGCACGCCTGCACCCTGCAACGTGCGCACGGCATCCTTGGCCTCGGGGCGCAACGGATCGCAAAAGCTGACGGCGGCAAGCAGCGTGAGTGCGCCGAGCGCCGTGTGGGTCGGCATCTTTTCTCCCTCGCACAAAAGCAACACGCGCTCGCCCGCACGCATGCGTTCGCGCACGCGCGCCGCGAACGAGGCGGCACGGAAGGCGGCACGCGCGCCGTCCGTGCCCATTGCCGCCGAAACAAAGGGCAACAGGCGTTCGGGCGCGCCCGACACCAGCACGCGACCGTCGGCAAGCTCGACCGCCGCAAACTTGTGTGCGCTGTCAAAGGGCAATCGCGCGCGCACCGCAAACGCGGGTGCGGGCGCATCCAAAAACGCGGTGAGCAGTGCGCGGTCGGTGCTATTTCCCCCGAGGGCGACCGAATGGCCGTCGGCCTCTCCGCGCGAGGCACCCGAATTGGCGTGCGCCGCCAGCGCAAGACGTTCCCCCAGCGCGGGTGCATTGCGGCGAAGCGACGTAATACTCTCAAACTCCCCCGTGGCACTCATCACGCGTACTAAGCGCAAGCGACCCGCCGTGAGCGTGCCCGTCTTATCGGTAAACAGAATATTCATGCTCCCCGCCGCCTCCAGCCCCGCGGGCTTTCGCACCAGCACGCTGTCGCGCACCATGCGGCGGATGTTGGACGAAAGCACCACCGCGATCATCATGGGCAGCCCCTCGGGCACGGCCACGACCACGACCGTCAGCCCCAGCGTGAGCGCACGGAGCAGTAGCTCGCCCATCAAGGGTAGATCGCGCAGGCGCGACAGGATCTCGACCCTGTCAAAATCGGCATCCAGCAAAAGACGGTGAAACAAAAAGGCCAGCACGCAGACCGCCGCCGCCACGTAGCCGATGCGGCTGATCTGATGCGCAAGACGTGAGAGCCGCTGCTTGAGGGGGCTGTCGCGCCGCTCGCTTTGCAGCTCGCCCGAGATGCCGCCAAGAAAGGTGCGGTCGCCCACCGCCGTGACCTGCATCTCACCCGCGCCGCCAAGAACCGTGCACCCCGCAAAGAGTGCACCCTCGGCCGACGGCTCGCATTTTTCACCGCGGCGATAGGGTCGCTTTTCGGCCTCACGGCTCTCGCCCGTAAGAGGAGACTGATCCACCGAGAGTGCACCCTGTAAAAGCACCCCGTCCGCGGGGATACGCTCCCCTGCGCCAAGCAAAATCACATCTCCCACCACCACCTCGGCACTCGGGATCTCGCACACCGTCCCCCGCCGCACGCGGCAAAGCGGTGCACCGCAGCTCTCACACAGGCGCGCAAAGGCCGCCTCGCTGCCGTATTCCGAGAGCGTGGAGATAAAGGTGGCCAGAAAGACCGAGACCGCAATGCCCACCGTTTCAAACCAATCGGCGTTTCGGAACAGCAAAAGCAGATGAAGCACCAACGCCACCAACAGCACCTTGATCACAGGATCGCCCAGATTTGCAAAAAAATGCCGCCAAAAGCCCGCACGCTTTGCGGTGGTGAAGCGATTTTCTCCGTATTGCGCACGCGATTGCTCCACCTCGGCCGGGAGCAGACCGCGATACGCCGTATTTCCAAGCTCCGTCATAGTAACCTCCGCACAAAAACTCCGTTCTACTTTATGCGCGAGGAAAGAAAAAAAGAAGGCGCACCGCGCCGCGCACACAAGAAAGCCCCGAAACGCGATGCGTTTCGGGGCTTTTTTAGAATTCTCTTGCATGTAGAACCGATTTTTGTAAAATCCGTTCAGCTTTCCGACTGGGGCCGCCCGTGTCATTCTGAACGAGCGCAGCGCGTTGAACTTTTTCACCGAGATCCCGAACGGCGCCATGCACCGTTCGATCCTCATTTCATTCGGATTTCGACTTTGCTCAGGATGACACGGTGAAAAAGCGCAAGGCGAAGCCGCGGCGGAATCTCGGGCGGCCTTCGTCGTCGAGCTGATCTGCGCGAATTTTTATGGGTTACTCATAAATGGGGAATTTGCGGCAAAGCGCCACAACCTCCGCACTCACGCGCTCCTTGCTGTTCTCAAAATCGTGCACCACGTCCCAGATCCAGCCCGCGATCATGTCCATCTCGGCCACGCCGAAGCCGCGCGAGGTGGCGGCGGGAGTGCCGATGCGCACGCCGCTGGTGATGAAGGGGCTGCGGGGCTCGTTGGGAACGGTGTTCTTATTGACGGTGATATGCACCTCGTCCAGACGGTGCTCGAGCTCCTTGCCCGTGAGCTCCATGCCGCGCAGATCCAGCAGCATCAGGTGATTGTCCGTGCCGCCCGAGACCAGGTTGAAGCCGCGATCCTTAAGGCCCTTGGCAAGCGCTGCGGCGTTCTCCACGATGCGGCGCTGATAGTCCTTGAATTCGTCGGTCAGTGCCTCGCCCAGTGCCACTGCCTTGGCGGCGATGATGTGCATGAGCGGGCCGCCCTGCGTGCCGGGGAACACGGCCTTGTCGATCTGCTTTGCAAGCTCCTCGCGGCACAGGATCAGACCGCCGCGCGGGCCGCGCAGCGTCTTGTGCGTGGTGGTGGTCACCACGTCGGCGAAGGGCACGGGCGAGGGGTGCATGCCTGCCGCCACCAGACCCGCGATGTGCGCCATGTCCACCATCAGATACGCACCGACCTCATCGGCGATGGCGCGGAACTTGGCAAAATCAATGGTGCGGGGATATGCGCTCGCGCCCGCCAGGATCATCTTGGGCTTGCACTCCAGTGCCGTGGCGCGCAGTGCGTCGTAATCAATGGTCTCGGTCTCGTCCGAAACACCGTAGGGCACGATGTTGAAGTACTTGCCCGAAATATTCACAGGCGAGCCGTGCGAGAGATGGCCGCCGTGGGCAAGATTCATGGAAAGCACCGTGTCACCGGGCTGAAGCAGTGCGAAGAACACCGCAAGATTGGCGTTCGCACCGCTGTGAGGCTGTACGTTGGCGTGCTCTGCACCAAAGAGCTTTTTGGCACGCTCGCGCGCGATCTCCTCGACCTCGTCCACGTACACACAGCCGCCGTAATAGCGCTTGCCGGGATACCCCTCGGCGTATTTGTTGGTCAGCACCGTGCCTGCGGCCAGCAGCACCGCCTTGGAAACGATGTTCTCGGATGCGATCAGCTCAATGTTGTTCTGCTCGCGCGTATACTCGCGCCCGCACGCCGCGGCAACCTCGGCATCATACTTCTCCAGCTCGTCAAAAAACATGTGAAACCTCCTTATTTTGTGCGTCCTTGCGCAATTTTTACAGCTTTGTGATAAAATCAATACCAATGTTGATCAATCCGATGACAAATCCAATGCCCGCGCCCAGCCAAATGACGGCATTGAGCTCCTTTTTCATGACCGAGAGCACCAGCGCCTCGAGCTCCTTGGGGGGCATAGCCTCGATCTTTTCCTCCACCATTTGCTCAATGTGGAAGTGCGAAACAACGGCGTAGGCGTGCTTTTCCACCAGATGTCGGTAGAGCGCGATCAGCACGGTTTCGAATTTCTCGGTGTCGGTGATCAGCTCACGGATCGGCTTTTGCTCGTAGGGCTCCAGCTCCTGCTCGAGCTTGTCGCGCACCTTCTCTCTGCCCTCTCCCTCTAAAAACGCGGCCACCTTTTCGACGATCGGCGCGGTGAGCGAGGCGATCAGGTTGTCGTTGACAAACATGCCCAGCAAAGGGTTCTTCGAGGTGTAGCCGCGAATGGCGGCGGTCGCCTCGGCGGTGATGATGGCGCCCAGATCAAAGGACTGCACACCCGCAAGGATCCGATCGGTGAGGGCATCCAGCACCTCCTCGCGCTTGTCCTCATACTTTTCCTCGCCGAAGATCCCCGTGCCCGAGGCCTCGATCGAGGGGAGCGCGAGCACGGCGCGCGCCACGGTCTTGGAAACCTCGTCGGAGAGCAGCGCCTGCTCCAGATCCTCACGACGCACCAGCGACTCGCTGATGGCGTGCCCCAGAGCCTTGCCCAATGCCTTCTGGCGGCGGGGCATGATGCCGGGGGTAAAGGGAATATGCCACTTGCCGATATAGTGCGCGTGATAGGGACGAAACAGCATTTTGACGGCAATATAATTCGTAAACACGCCGATCACAGCACCCAGCAACGGGCCCGAGATCAGCTGCAGCACCTCCAGAAAAGTCACGGCGCTCCTCCTATCCTTCTAAAGATATATGTATTAGTATAGCATAGCGCGCGCGCAAAATCAAGCATCTGGGCGAAAAAGTATTGCGAGAGGGGAGAAAATATGCTATACTGAATACACACAAAGGGGAGGTGAGCACATGCGCATTTTACACACGGGCGATCTGCATTTCGCAAGCCCCGCACGCGCCTTTTCGCCGCGCGCGGCACGCGCACGCGAGGAGCGAGGGCTCGCCGCCTTCGAGCAGCTGCTGGCGACCGCCGCACGCGAGGGTGCGGAGCTTTTGCTGTTGGCAGGAGATTGCTTCGATTCCCCCACGCCCGATGCCGATACCGTGCGCCGCTTTTACCGCGCGCTCGCCGCGTGCGGCATGCCTGCGGTGATCGCCCCCGGCAATCACGACTATTACCGCGCGGGCGGCTTCTGGGACGCGATCACGCCCCCCGAAAACGTCTATTTGTTCCGAGAGTCCACGCTCTCCTATTTTGATTTCCCCTCACTGAACCTCACGGTATACGGCTACGCCTTCACCGCCGAGCACATGGATGCTCCCGCGCTCCCGCGCGCCTCGGAGCTTGTCGGTGCGCGCACGGGCGTCCTGCTGGCACACGCGGATCTGCTCTCCCCCCTCTCGCCCTATGCGCCCCTGTCCGCAGGAGCACTGGCAACATCGGGGCTTGCCTATGCCGCGCTGGGGCATATCCATAAGCCGCCCGAGCCCCGTCTGTGCGGCAAAACGCTTGCGGCCTACTGCGGCTTTTTTGCAGGACGCGGCTTTGACGAAACGGGTGCGGGAGGCGCACTGCTCGTCGAAATAGAGGGAGAAACGGTGCGCCAAACGCGCCTGCTCTCCACCGCAGATCGCTTTGAGATCTGCACGGTCGACTGCACAGGATCGCGCAGTGCCGTCGAGGTGCGCGCACGCGTGGCAGACGCACTCAAAGCAAAGCAGTATCCGATCGAGACGGCCCTGCGCGTGATGCTCACGGGTAGCGTAGGGCTTGCCTGCCACCCCGACACGGCGACACTGGAGACACTGGGCGCACAATATGCGCTGTTCGAGGTCGCGGATGCGACGCTTCCCATCTTTGACGCGGCGTATCTGGAAAAGGATCCCACCCTGTACGGCGCCTTTTACCGCGCGCTCCTGCCGCGCTTGCAAAGCGCGGACGAGCAAACGCGCACCGTGGCGGCCGCCGCGTTGCGTCTTGGCCTCTCGGCCCTGTCGGGCAAGGAGGTGTGAGCGTGCGGATCGTGCAAATTGAAATTGAGGAATTCGGCAAGCTCAAGGACTGCCACTTTGCACCCGATGCGGGCATGAATCTCTTTCAGGGCCCGAACGAATCGGGCAAAAGCACGCTGCTGGCCTTTTTGCGCTTTGCGCTCTACGGCTTTCCGCGTCGAAGCGGCCCCGATGCCGAGGAGCGCGACAAGCGCCTCTCGTGGCAAAATCGCCGCGCGGCGGGCACGCTCACGCTGGAGATCGGGGGGAGCGTATGTCGCATTTCGCGCAGCTACACCCTTGGGGGCTCTGCCAAGCGCCCCTTGCCCGTCGAGGAGCTTTCGGTCATTTCCCTGCCCTCGGGCGAAGCGTTGCCGTTGGGTGAGCGTACCCCGGGCGAGCAGCTGCTTGGCCTGCCGCCCGAGCTCTACGACAGCAGCCTTTGCGTGCGGCAGTCCGATCTTGCCCGCGTGAGCGCGCAAGGAATGGGCGAGGCCGTGGAGCAGCTGCTGTTCGGCGACGAACGCTCGGATGCGCAAAGCGCGGAGCGCATCTTGGAGAACGCGCGGCGTGAGCTGCAATATCGCAAGGGACGGGGCGGAAAAATTGCACAGTGTGAGGATACACTCGCACAGCTGGACGCGGCACTCACACGCGCACGCGCGGATGCGATCGCGCTGGAGCAGCTCCGCGCCGAGATCGCACAGCTGCGCGCACAGCACGCGGAGCGACAAAGGGAGCTTGCCTGCGTGAGCACCGCGTTGGAGAGTGTGGGCGATGCGCAGGTGCTGGCGGATTTTGCCGAGCTACACCGCGCAAGGGCGCAGGCAGACTGCGCGCGCCGCGCGTGGGAGCAAGCGCAGCAACGCGAGAGTGCGCTCCCCGACCGCAGTTTTTTTGATACCGTAGGCAGGCTTTTGCATCAATGCGAGAGTGCCGAGAACGAAATTGCACAGCATTCCCCCGAGGTGAGGGCACGGCGCAGCGCACCTACCGACGGCGCGCGCGCCGCAGCCGCGACATTTATAAACGAGCAAGGGGGAGACGCCGTGATCCTTGCCCGCTTCACGCGCGCAAGAGCGCGCAAACGGCGATGTGGGTGGCTTGGTGGCGCTTCGATCCTGCTTGCGGTGCTTTCCGCCGTGCTCTCCGCCTTCTTGCCCCAAATCTGTATGGCCGCGGCCGCTGCGGGCGGCGTGCTTGCACTCGTTGCACTTGCACTGTTGGGCGGCGCTTGGCACGCGCACCGCGCAATGCGGCAGCTGCTGCGCACCTTGGGTGTGCGGGACGGCACGATGCTGCGCACCTATCTGAAGCAATGCCGTGACGAGGCCGCGCGCGATGCACAGAACCGCCAATACCTGCACGAGGCTGAGTTGAAGCTACAGATCGCCGAGCAGTCACAGCACAGCGCACTTTCGGCACTTGCCGATGCCTTTGCCAAGGCAGGCTATCCGATGCACACACCGTCGACCGACACGGCGCGACAGCTTTGCTCGGAGCTGGCACACCAATATGCCGCGGCACAAGGCGCTGTTGCCGCCGCGCGCATGGACTTTGAGCGCGCACAGGGTGTGGCCGATGCACTGGGGGCACGCCTTGGCGATCGGGACGAGGCCGCCATTCGGGCGCGGAGCAGTGGTGTGTCGTATACAGAAAGCCCCGAGACGCTGCGCGAAAAACGCAAATTACTGGCGGCGTCTGTGCAGACGCTGGAGCAGCAGCGTGCCGAGGCCGAGCGCCGCGAATCCGCGCTGGCTGCCATCGCCCAAGACCCCGTACAGCTGGAGAGCGAGCGAGCACGCGTGTGCGCCGAATATGACGAGGCCAAGGGGCGGCTTGCGGCGCTGGAGCTGGCGCTCACCGCGCTGGACGAGGCGGGACAGGAGCTGCGGCAAAACGTGATGCCTACGCTGGCGCGGCGGGCTTCCGCACTTTTTGCCGCACTGACCGAGGGCGCGCACGACACGCTCTATCTCGGCGCGGATCTCACTCCAAGCGCACAAGGTGCTCACAGTGTGCTCCCCCTCTCGCATTTCAGCGCAGGGTGTCGGGATGCCGCACACCTCGCGCTGCGCCTTGCTCTGTTGGATACGCTGACGAAGGAAAAAATGCCCCTGCTGCTCGACGAAGCACTCGCACGCCTGGACGATGACCGCGCCCGCGCGGTGCTGAGCGTTTTGCGTGCCTATTGCCGTGAGGGCGGACAGTGCCTGCTCTTTTCCTGCCATATACGCGAGGCCGCGTGGCTGGCCGACGATGCCAAGGTCTTCAAATTATAATAAAGGGTGCAGAGATCAAAGATCTCTGCACCCTTTTTATTCCTCGTGTCAAAAACACCTCATCCGTCGCCTTACGGCGCCACCTTCTCCCACTGGAGAAGGCAAGAGCTTACCTGCATCGCGCTCGCGAGAAGCAAGGCCGTTGCTTTCCAAGCCCAAAGAAAAACGCTCCGAGACAAGGCGCACCGCAAGCGAGCAAAGCGAAGGCGTAGTTGACCTACGTCAAGCCGCGCGCGAGGAGCAACGCCGTCGCTTTCCAAGCCCAAAGAAAAACGCTCCGAGACAAGGCGCACCGCAAGCGAGCAAGGCGAAGGCGTAGTTGACCTACGTCAAGCCGCTCGCGAGGAGCAACGCCGTATCGGAGCGTTTTTCAAAGGGCTTTATTTTCCGACGCAGAAGTGGGAGAAAATGTTTGCGACAACGTCCTCACTCACCGCCCTGCCGTCCACCTCTCCCAAGGCGGACATGGCAAGCTCCACGTCAGACGATACGGCATCGGGCAGGATGCCGCCTGTCAGTGCGGCGATGGCGCGATCCAACTGCTCGGCGGCACGCGTGAGCGCAGCATACTGGCGCGCGTTGGAGACCACGGCATCGTGGCGCAGATCCAGCGCACCGTCCAAGAACAGCTGCTCGACCGCGCTGCGCAGCGCGCCGATCTCGCCATCCTTGGCCGAGAGGTGCACCACGTGCGTAAAATCACCCAAAACGGTATCGGAAAACGCGGCTTCGCGGTCGGATTTGTTCACCACGGCGATCACGGGGGCGGTCAGCGTTTGGAGATCGGCGAGCAACGCCTGCTCGGCCTCGCCCCACGGACGCGCACCGTCAAAGACCGCAAGGATGAGCTCGGCCTCTTCCATCGCCTGCCGTGCACGCGACACACCGATCCCCTCGACCGCGTCGGCGGTCTCACGCAGGCCCGCGGTGTCCGAGAGGCGCAAGGTCAAGTTCCCCAACGCCACCGTTTCCGAGAGGATATCGCGTGTGGTGCCCGCCACATCGGTGACGATGGCCGCGTCGCGCCCCACCAGCGCGTTGTAAAGTGTGGATTTTCCTGCGTTTACAGGGCCGCAGATCACGGTGGCGATCCCCTCGGCCACGGCGCGCCCCGTCCGCCAGGTGGCGGAAAGCGCCACAATGCGTGCACGCACCTCACAAAGCGCGGCAAGCCACTCGTCCTCGCTCATGGTGTTGAGATCCTCGTCGGGAAAGTCGATCTTGGCATACAGATCGGCAAGCAAGCGTGCCAGTGTCTCATATTGGCCCTCGATCGCGGCCGCGAGCTTGCCACTCATGCCGCCGCGCGCCAGTGCCAAGCGGCCTGCGGTATCGGCATCCAACAGCGCACCCAGCGCCTCGGCCTCGGAGAGCTTCATTTTTCCGTTCAGCAGTGCGCGGCGCGTAAATTCCCCTGCGGTGGCAGGACGCGCACCTGCGGCCAGCACCGCGCCGAGCACGCTCTCGGTCACCAGCGTGCCGCCGTGACAGGCAATCTCCGCCACATCCTCACCCGTGAAGGAGCGTGGAGCCCCAAAATAGGTCACCAGCACCTCGTCCAGCACCTCGCCTGCGGCATCCACCAGCGCGCCAAAGCACGCGCGGCGCGGATGCTGTGCGGGGCTCTTGCCCTTCGGGCGAAATACGCGCCCGAGCACCGCGGCGCAATCCTCACCCGAGATGCGGATCACGGCGATGCCGCCCTTGCCGCGCGGTGTGGAGACAGCGGCAACGGTATCATTCCATGCGCTCATTTTTCTTCCTTCCTCAAAAAGAGGTCTCCTGTGCGGAGACCCCTTCTTACATCAATCAAAATTCACCCTCGTCAAAGCGATCGGTGTTGGCCGCAGGTGCCACCTCGTCGTCCAGATAGAGCACGACCTTGCGGTTGTTCTCGCTGCCGATGGAGTTGGTGGACACACCGGGGATATTCTGCACCTCGGAGTGGATGATGCGGCGCTCGTAAGGGTTCATGGGCTCGAGCATCACGCTCTTCTTGTAGCGCAGAACCTTCTCGGCCTTGTTGCGTGCGAGGGCGCGGAGCGTCTCCTCGCGCTTGCTGCGGTAGTTGCCGATATCCAGCGTGATGCGGCAGAACTCGCGCTTCTCGCCCGCCACCTTCTTGTTGGCGGCAAGGTTTGCGAGGTACTGCAACGAATCCAGCGTGTCACCGTGGTGGCCGATCAGCACGCCTGCACTGTCGCCCTCCACGCGGATGAGCTTGTTGTCGCCATCCCCCTCGGTGAGCGTGACCTTTGCGTCAATGCCCATGCTCTCGACCAAGCGGCGCACGAAGTCCAGTGCCACCTCAGCACCCTTCTTCTGATAGCTCGCACAGATACGTGCAGGCACAGCACCGATGCCAAGGAAGCCCTTCTTCGGCTCCTCCAGAACGGTATATTCAATCGCGGCGGCATCGGGAGCACCCAGCTCCGCGACCGCCTTTGCAACCGCCTCGTCGACGGTTTTCGCGCTTACGGTAATTTCGGTCTTCATTCGATATTCCTCACTTTTCATCGTCTTTGCGGTCGTCCTTGAGGGGTGCACCGCCCTTGGTTACGGTCTTTTTCTTGTTCGCGGGCTTCTTTGCGGGCGCGGGGGTCATGTCATCGTCATCCTCGTCGATATAGTGCAACGAGCGAATGGGACGGCCCGAGGCGGGCAGCGTGCTCGACTGGGGATTGGGGCGTGATTTGCCCTTCATGGCGCGCTCGGCCTCCTTGATCTGCTCCTCGGTAATGGGCGGGATGGGAATGGCCTTGTGCAGCACGAACTGCTTGAGCGTGGAGAGCACGCACTTCACCATCCAGTAAAGGCCGAGAGCCGCAGGCACGATGAAGGTGATATACACGCTCATGAGGGGCATGGTGACGTCCATCATATTGTTGGAGCAGCCCGTCTGCTGATCCATCACGGCAGGCTGGAAGCTGAACTTGCGGTTGAGCTTCATGCTGAAGAAATAGAACACGAAGGTCAGCACGGGGATGAGCAGCAGGATCCACGGGTCACGGAAGCCGGGAACAAGACCCGTGTCCATGCCGAGGAAGTTAAAGTTCAGATCCGCCATGCCCTCGCTCACCTGACCCGCGAGCGTGCCGCTGTTCTTGAAATACGAGAAATTCGCAAAGTTGGCGGCGTTCAGATCCTTGGACAGGATCTCGATCGAGCCGCGTGCGTTGTTCAACGACTGACCAAGACCGCCCGCCGCACGCGCGGTGGTGCAGTAGGTCGAAAGAGCCGAGGTCAGCGCCTCTGCCTTGCCGAATACGTAACGGATGGGGTCGACCACGATGTTATACAGCGCGATGACGATCGGGATCTGAATGAGCATCGGCAGGCAGCCGCCCATCATGTTGACGCCCTCCTGCTGGTAGAGCATCTGGATCTCCTCTTGCATCTTGCGCATCGAGACCTGGTCGTTACGGCCCGCATACTTCTTGCGGATGGCCATTTCCTTGGGGCGCACGCGGGACTGCTTTTTGGAGTTGCTCTGCTGACGGATGCCAAAGGGCAGCATCAAAATCTCCACGATGAGCGCGAAGATGAACAGACCGAGCACGTAGTTGTGGCCCGTGATGTTGGTGATCCACTTGAGGAACGTGCCGATCCAGACCAGCAGCGTGTCGATGGGGCCGTTGTCGACCTCCAGGCTCACCTCGGTCTTCATGGCGTCCACAATATCACGGATGGTCTTGGTGTTGTTGACCTCGCCCTTGAGCTCGTTGAATTTCGCGATGGCGGCATCGCCCTCGGGCTTGACCAGCTCGAGCGCGGCCTGCGCGCCCTCCACCGAGGCATCGTCCTTGACCTCGCCGATCACCACGTCGCTATCCTTGAAGCCCTCTGCACTCATATTGTAGCCGCGAGATGCCGCCGTGAACTTCTCACGCGCCTCGGGATTGAGTACGAGCGTGCGCGAGAAATATTTGACTGCGTCCTCGCCGTCCTGCCAGGCGTACTGCGCCTTGACGTCATCATCCTTGCCGCCGCAGCCCGAAAGCGTGGCCATTGCTGCAAGGCAGAGCACGAGAGCGAGCAGAAGGGTGAGTACCCTTCTCATTGTTTTCGTGTTTTTCATTGATTTTTTTCCTTTCGTTGGATGGAAGTCTCGTCCGAGAGAATATTCTCGTCAGCTTCCCTATAAGACGCTTCTTCTTTGCCGTGGCAATGGCCGCAGCAGCCGTCGCCGTCTTCCCGACGGGTGTCATCTGTGCTTGGCATCACACGCGGCCCCTTATAGCGAAAGCCCGTTTCGGGCACGGGGTCATAGCCGCCCGCGCAATACGGATTGCAGCGCAGGATGCGCCAGACCGTGAGCGCAAGCCCCACGAAAAAGCCGCGCTTCTCAAACGCCTCCAGCGCGTATGCGGAGCAGCTGGGGGTAAAGCGACAGCAGGGACTTTTCTTCAGGGGCGAGATGCATTTTCTGTAAAAGCGTATCAGAAAAATACAAAGATGCTTCATTTGGTTTCCTCGGGGAGCATATCCAAGCGGCGAAACGCACGCAAGAGCTCGCGCTCCACGTCCTGCGTTTTTTTGCCATTGATCTCCTCTCGCGCGGCGAGCACCACAAGGTAGCCCGTGCGCAGCCCCCCGCGCGCCTTTATTGCGCGATAGGCCTCTCGCAGCAGTCGCTTTGCACGGTTGCGCGCAACCGCACCGCCAATCTTCTTTCCCACCGACAGACCCACGCGATTGAAATACTTTTTCTCGGGGTTTGCCAGCATCAGTCGCCGCGCGGCATAGTCGCGCAGGACGTAGACCGCCGTGAGCTTGCCCACAAAGCGGTTGCCCTTTGCAAAGGCCTTATTGTAGAGATGATGCTCCTTGATTGCGTAATTTTTCATGATCGATCACCGTTTGCTTCCGTCAAAGTTCAACAAATTTTGGTAGAACAGAAAAAAACCGACGTCCAAGGCTTCGCCGCAGACATCGGTCGTTTTCTATGTGTGCGCGGCAAGGACTTAATAGGTGAGTCTCTTTCTGCCTTTTGCACGTCTTCTCTTCAGAACGTTTCTGCCGTCTGCAGTTCTCATTCTTTTTCTGAAACCGTGCTCTTTCTTTCTCTGACGCTTTTTGGGCTGGTAAGTTCTGAGCATAGTGGCACCTCCTTCAAATTATGGGATCGGAAGCGTACCGATCGGGAACGCTTTTTTACAGTGACAACATATATTATATACACAAAGGGCAGCGCTTGTCAAGAGTTTTTTTGTTTTTTGGCAATTTTTCTGATTTTTACCGCCCCGCCCTGCCGTTGCGCTGTCTTTCTTCTATAAATTTTACGCGTGCGCGCGTAAAGAGGAATCCTATAAAAGCAGCGCGTGCACGGCAAAGCCGTACACGCGCTGCTTGATTTTCATCAGACCGTACCCTTAAGGGTAAAGCCGTCGGCAATATTCAGATCAATGGGGGTCTGACTGGAGGGCATAAACTCCTTCTTAAAGGCGTTCAGCGCGGCATCCTTGGCGTTCTTGCCAAAGAGGACCAGCACCTGTGCGCCCTCGTGCTCAGAGCCGTCGTCGTACTTCACCGTACGCTTGGTGACCTTGATGAGATACTCGTTATCGTCAATATCGGCACAAAGCCCTGCGTCGGTACGGACGGTATCACCGATCAGAATCTCAAAATCGCCCCAGCAACGGGTATCCTTGTAGACATCCAGCTCATAGCCCGTCTCGCGCGAGATGTGCGTGCGCAGCTCGTCGGCAAAGCTCTTGCTTTCATCAGCAAGCTCACCGTTCTTGGTATAGATGATCACGTAGCTGTCCACACGGGCATCGGCGATCAGTGCGTTCGGATTGTAAGAATACGTACCCTTGCCTGAGGTATTGTTGGCCGTGCCGAACACCAAGCTCGGAAGCTCAATGCTGGTGTCACCCATGTTATACTCGCGCACGATGTTACGGTTGCCCTGCTCATACACAAAAGCGTTCATGAACTCAAAGATCGCCGCAACCGTGCCCGCATCGGCCGAGCTGCCGAGCACCAAGCGGCTCCCGCGCACCTCCATGACCCAGTCATTACTGCGCAGATCCTTCAGCGCATCTCGGCTCTCCTCACGGTTGGTCATGCCCACGAGGATCTCATTGTCCTCGGGAACGTCAGAGGGCACCTCACGGTCGTTAAAGCACTCCTTCACCACAACATCGGCATTGTGGTTGGCCTTGATCGCCTGCACGAGCGTATTGATCGCCTCACGAACCTCGTAACCAACCTCATAGTCGTGCACGATGGTATACTTTGCCGCGCCCTTGTCGATCAGCGTCAGCGTCGTTTCGGCAACGGGTGCGCTGCCCGCGTTGGGATCTTCATCCTTCTTGCAGGCGACAAGCAGCGCCGCCATCATGAAAAGCGCAAGAATCAGCGATAGAATGCGAATTTTTTTCATTGCTCTTCTCCTTTGTCAGATTTTCGGAGCGTTGCTGTTAAAGGTGATATCCACGAAGGTCGGCAGGTGGTCCGAGGCCAGAACCGCATACAGATCGGTCAGCATGCCCATCTGGTGAATGGTGACCATGCCCGCATCTGCCGCATCCTTGTTCATAAAGATGTGGTCAAGAGATTGATTCCATCCCGTAGTCGCCGCATTTTCCGCCACGTAGATACCAAGTCCGTCTGCAAAGACGTTGCCCTTGATACCAAGACCGGTCTTGTAGGGGTTCGCCGTATGGGCGGAGTCCATCGTGGTCTTCTTCTGCGTCAACGGCAGCGTATTTGCGTTCGCAAAGGCAGTGCCGATAACGGGCGCGCCGTCAATTTCGGGAACCTCAAGAGAAGTTTCTCTCTCCATTACAAGCAGCTGATCTCTGGTCGTGGTGGTGTTATAGTCACCGCCGACGAAAATCGGGATCGTGTCTGCCGAAAGGCCCATTTCGTCCGCAAAGATGGCTGCTTGCTTGGCAAGCTCCTCCTTCGTGGCCTGGATCTGCACCTTACGTGCGTATGCGTCCTCTCGCTTTCCTCCCTTTACCTGTTCGCTGCGCCACCACAGATGCACCGAGGCCACCATGAAGACGTAGTCGCTGCCCTTCACACGGAAGATCGCCCAGTTGAAGCCCTTGGACGTGGTGTTGTCGAGCGCTTTGAGCTGTTCGTGCGTGTAGCCCTCTGTCAGCTCGGGATAGGCGCCGTAATTGAGATCCAGACTAAAGCGATAGTTACCCGTATACTCCTCGCCCTCGCCGTTCTTCACGATCTCCAAACGGTCCGCATTGTAGTAAAGGGGCGTTTGGTTGTTGCGCTCGGTGATCTCGCCGGCCGTCAGCTTTCCTGCCTCGGTATAGTACGCAGTGAGCAGTTTATCCAACGCCTCGCCCGCACCGTTGTCGCGATCCACCTCCTGCAAGCCCAGCACGTCGGGCATATAGGTGAGATAGACCTCGGCGAGCTGCTCCATACGCTGCTCATGAGGAAAGTCGGGCGCACCGATGCCGCCGTACGTGTTGTTGAACATAATGCGAAGATCGCCCTGCGTATTTAAGGGCGCGGTCGCACCGCCTCGGTTGTTGCCCTTGATGTTGGTGCTGCTGTCCAGCATGCAAGCCTTGCCCGAAACAAAGATCTCGGTGCTCAAGGCACGCTGCACGCCCTCCCAACCAAGGTAAGAGGAAGCCACGATCTCAAGCGTCGTGCCGTTGCCTACAATGGCATAGCTGTGCTCTGCGCTGGCTCTCGCCTTCTCGCAAATGCTGGCACCGATGCGGATCTGCCCCACAGTTTCTACGTGATCGGGGGTGACGACGGGAAGATCGTAGCCCGTAGAGCTCTTCAGCAGCTGCTGAAGAGAAACCGCGGTGTAAAGCTCGTTGACGTCGTAGTCCTCAGGGATCACGATCGAGTGGCGGTCAAGCGTAAGCCCGCCCACCTTTACCTCGTTGATGGGGTAGACGCCGTCAAAGCGGAAGTTGTCGCTCGCGTAGAGCTTCAGCTTGCCGTCTGCCTGAGGCAGAACCTCATCAATAAAGTAGCTGATGGCACGGTTGGTGGTTGCAGGCATGGGGCTGGCCAGCACGTAATGCTCGCCAAACACACCCGCAATATAGTCGTTGATGCGCAGATCCGACGTGGCGGCGCGTGCATCCTCATGATCGACCATGCCAATGAAAATATCGGTCTCCTCACTCACCGTCGGCGCGACCTTGGGCACGATACCCGTGGCCTCGGTAATCGCCTTGGCCAAGCGCTGCACGTTTGCCAGCACTGCCGTATTGGGATCGTAGGCAATCTCACAGGAATCATCTGCGAAAAGGGTCAGCTTGTCACCCTTGCTGCAAGCCGCAAGCAACGGCACCAGCATGGCGAGCATTAGCATCAAACAGAGTATCCGCTTCATATGTAGCCTCCTTTGCAATTCGCGCTATGCACGTGTGCGTAGCGCTCGCGCATCACGCGCGCATGTATATGTTTGCATTTTATTATAACAAAAATCACTTCCCTTGTAAAGTGCTTTTGTAAAATTTGAGCAAATCGAACAATTTGCGCCGTGGGTTTCTATACAGGATATTCAAAAGCGCGCCGCCTTTTCGGGCGGCGCGCTCGGGCGCTCACTCATACCGTTCCCATATATATGGGGCAGCTTGCCTCAAATGTCACATCGACGTAAACGGGATTGTGGTCGGAGGACAGATACGCATATTCGTCGCGCAGCATTCCCATGCGATTGACGCTCACCATGCTCTGCCCCGCAACATTCAGAAAGATGTGGTCGAGCGCCTGGGAATACGGATTGTTGCCGGAAGACATATTCCAAAAAACGCCAAGATTCGGGAGCTCGGTAAAAATGCCCTCGATCTCCCATCCCTTCACAAAACCGGGCGTGGAATGCCACGTGGCAGACGTCAGCTTTGCGGCAGCGACCGCATTGGTGTCGACAAAGGTGCTGTTGACGCCGCCGATGTCCGTGATGGCGGTCATCTGATGCAACGGGCTTCCCGATATGGTCTTGCTGTTGTAGTCACCGCCCACAAAGATGGGAAGCGTCTCGGCCGAGAGTCCCTTGGCCGCGGCAAAATCGGCCGCCGCACGGGCCAGCTCGTCCTTCATGGCCTGGATCTGGATCTTGCGCGCCACCACGTCGAGGTTGGTGGGATCGGTATAGCTGACATTGGCGTACCACAGATGCACCGAGGCAACCAAAAACACCTCGCCCGTGCCCCTCTTGCGCAGGATCGCCCAGTCAAAGCCCTTGGAGCTGTCCGCACACCTGTTTTTGACCGTCGCGGCCGATCGGCCGCCGAGCAGCGAGGGGTATTCGTTATAGGTCAGATCGTCGAAGCGAAAATAGCCGCGTTGCAGCAGCTCCACAGTGGCGGGATTATAGACCATAGAGGTTGCATCCGAGCCGTTATCGGTCGCCGCACCCGCAGGCATCACGACTCGTTTGTAGCCCGCATCCACCAGCCTTTCGATAAGGCCCGTAGCATCCACGGCGGGCTTGTATTCCTGAAAGCCCAGCACATCGGGCATGTAGGTCAGGTACAGATCCACCAGCATCTCCGTGCGCGGTGCCATGGGGGTGGACTTCCCGCTGTACGTGTTCACACCCCATATGTTGCTGAACATCATGCGAAGATCCCCGTCTGCCTCCAGCCCCGCGGTGGCAAACGCTTCACCGTTACCGTGCCAAGCCGCATTCACGGCAAGCGCGCCGCCCGTGAGTGCCGCCTCCTTGGAGAGCACGGTCTCGGTCAGCACGGCGCGCGCGCCCTGATAGCCAAGACCCGTTTCAAAGGCGATCTCCAGATCGTCCTCGTCGCAGCAAACGGCATACCCGTGCGTCTCGGTGACCGTGGCCTTCGCACAAGCCTGTGCACCGATGCGGATCTGTCCGCCGACGGGGGCAGCCTTCTGCGTATAAATGGGTAGGTTGACTGCAATGTTGTTGAGCAGGTGCTGGTGCAGCTCCACGGCAAAGCGCAGCTCCGTGGACGTATACGCCTCGGGCAGCACGATGGAATACTGCGCAAGCCTATCCCATTGGAACACGGCCTCACCCACCTTCTGCACGCCGTCGCCGTGGTAGCTGCCAAGCGCGCTCAGCTGCACGCTTCCCTGTCCGATCGCAGGGAGAAAATGCTCCGTGAAATAATCCAGGGCGGCATCGGTCGCATCCTTGCTTTGCCCCGTGATGACGTACGAGCCGTCGAACATGCCCATAATGAAATTGCTGGGCTTGATGCTTTCAAGCGCGGCGCGCACATCATCGCTTTCCACGTGCCCGATCAAAAGCTCACCCTCGCCCGTCTGTCTGCCCTTGACCTCGACCGCGACGCCCGTTTGCTCCTGAATGGCCAGGGCGAGCGCCTTGACCTTGGCAAAGGTGACGGTCTTCACGTCATAGGCGATCACAAGAGGCTTGTTCTCGGCAGGCTCGGGGTCCTTCTTACAGGCCGCGAGCAACGGCAAAAGCAGCACAAGTACAAGCAGCACGCACAATATTCGTTTCATGGCGGCGTCTCCTTTTAGAGCGTATTCACCATGATTATAACAAAAGCGCGCCCAAACCAAAAGTACTTTCATTGAATTTTAACAAAAAAAGCGCATTTTCTTATCATAATATAGCAAAACCCACAAAACGGGTTGCAAGATCCCGTAAATTGTGCTATACTGATGGGGCTGTGCCGCCCCGCGGCACAGCGGATCTTACCGGCCCTTGCGCCATAGAAAGAGTAACGCATGAAAATTCTTGCCATCGGCGACGTTGTCGGCGAGCGCGCGCTCGCATACCTTCGCCAACACCTCTGGGAAAAGCGCCGTGCGCTCGGCGCAGATCTTGTGCTCGCCAACGGCGAAAACGTGGCCGAGATCCACGGCATCTCGCCCGTGCAGGCCACCGAGCTGCTGGACAGCGGCGTGGATCTGATCACCTCGGGCAATCACGTCTTTGACCGACGTGACATTCACACCTTTCTCGAGCAGTCCCCCGCCATCCTGCGCCCCATCAACTACCCTGCCGAGTGCCCCGGAGAGGGGGCACGTGTCATCACCTCGGCCGAGGGCTGGCAGGTGCTGGTCGTGAACGTGTCGGGGCGTGTGTATATGGACGCGCTGGACGACCCCTTCCGCGCCGTAGAGAGCGCACTGGATCGCGCACGCGGCCGTTACGATCTCGCCGTGCTGGACATTCACGCCGAGGCCACGTCCGAAAAGCTGGCGCTTGCGTACTGCTTTGACGGGCGCTTTGCCGCCATCTTCGGCACGCACACCCACGTGCCCACCGCCGACGAGCAGATCCTGCCGAACGGTACGGGATACATTACCGATCTTGGCATGACGGGGCCCGTAAACGGGATCCTCGGCACACGCCGCGACGAGGTGCTCGCACGCTTTCGCACCCATATGCCGCACCGCTTTTGCGTGGCAGACGGCGAGATCCGCGCGCACGGCGCACTGTTTGACATTGACCCCGTGACGGGGCGTGCAAAAAGCGTAACGCGCGTGGTATTTTAAGGGGGAAACGGTATGGAAAAGGTCAAGTTTCGGGGCGGCGCTCTGCTCGCGCCCGTGCCCCCTGTGATGGTCTCGTGCGGCGATGCCGCACACCGCAACATTCTCACCGTCGCCTGGACGGGGATCCTGAACACCGTGCCCCCCAAAACCTATATCGCGGTGCGCCCACAGCGTCACTCGCACGGCCTGCTCACCGAGCACCGCGAGTTTGTGATCAACCTCACGCCCGCCTCGCTTGTGCGTGCGGCGGATTACTGCGGCATGTACACGGGCAAGCGGGTGGATAAATTTGCAGCCTGCCGTCTCACACCGCAATACGTGGACGAGGTCTCGGCCCCCTTGATCGCCGAGTGCCCGCTTTCACTGTGCTGCCGCGTGAGTGAGATCGTGCCGATGGGCTCGCACGATCTGTTTTTTGCCGACATCGTGGCCGTTTACGCCGACGGCGAGCTGATGGATGACAAGGGCAAGCTCCACATGGAGCGTGCCGCGCTTGCCGCCTACGTGCACGGCGAATATTTTGCGCTGGGCAAGCGCCTTGGCAAGTTCGGCTTTTCAGCCGCAAAAAAGAAGCCGAAAAACAAAAACACCCCACAACGGGGCAAATCATAACAACTATTTCAAGTGGTGGTATGCACTGAGCCTTCAAGGCAACGGTGCTGACAGCATCTGAAAACGTACTGAACAATAAATATCAGTAATGAGCGCCCTACCGCCGAAAATTCGGCATAGCCTCGCCCTATGGGAGAGATGGCGGCGTAGCCGACGGAGAGGGCTATTTTCTACCCTCTCACCCGCTATCGCGCGAGCTCTCCCAAAGGGAGAGCCTATGGCTAAAGCGTTTTTATTCCGCCACTTCAAGCGGTGGTTTATGTGCGCTAAATGCTACAAGCAACAAAAGCAGCCGCCGCCCGTTTCGGGCGGCGGCTGCTTGCTTATTCGGAAGCGGGTGGCGTATAACCGCACGCCGTACAGCTGCCGTTTTCGATTTGATGATTTCGCTCCTCGACGGCTGCGGGAATGGGCACTATCTGTCGCTCCTCGGCCAGGCAAACCTTGCAGTAACGCACCTGCTCGCCCTCGCTCACGCACGTGAGGGTCTTGACGTCATACCAAAAGCCATAGACATGCTCGTGTGTCTCGTCCACGTAAAGCACGGGGGATCCGGGCCCGGCACAGGCCGTCAGCACAACAGCAAGGATCGCACAAAGAAGTGCCAATATGCGTTTTCTCATGCCGTTCCCCCCAAAAAAATTTAATGTGTGTCGCCACGCGCCGTCAGCGCGATCAGCAACCGCATATTATCGGGCTGCACCTTGGCCTCATGCGCCGCACGGTTGCGCCGCACCTCGCCGCACCTGGTACAGCGGTGCAACAGGATATAGCCCCGCCGCGCATCGGGCAGAGCGCCGATCGGCTCCATCGCACCGCCGCACGCATTGGCGCGATCCCCCGGCAGCACATCCACGTGCAGACTCCACAGGCAGTGCGGACAGTGGTTGCGCGAGGTATAGCCCAGCGGCGCAACCTCCTTGCCGCAATGCGCGCAAACAAAGCCGCTGTCGTTCTTGGTAAATCGTTTCGTTTCCATGCTCAAACGGGCGCAACATGGACTTGCCTGCATCGCGCCGCTTTCCTTTTTTATTTTTTCATGGCAAGGGCTGCCTTCGCCTTTGCCACGATATTGGCAGGCGTGAGCCCGTACGCTTCGAGCAGCGCGGGCACCGTGCCCGACCGACCGTACGTATCCTCAACGCCCACGCGCAGTACGGGAACAGGATATGCGGCCGAGACCGTCTCTGCCACAGCAGAGCCAAGACCGCCGATCACGCTGTGCTCCTCTGCCACGACCAGCGCGCCCGTCTCGCGGGCTGCCTTGAGGATCAGCTCGGTATCCAGGGGCTTGATGGTGTGAATGTTGATCACACGCGCGCAGATGCCCTCGGCCTTCAAGGTCTCGGCGGCCTCCAGAGCCATGGAGACCATCAGGCCCGTTGCCACGAGCGTGACGTCGTTGCCCTCCTTGAGCGTGATACCCTTGCCCAGCTCAAACTTGTAGCCCTCTCCGTTGATCACGGGCACGGCGTAGCGACCGAAGCGCATGTAAACGGGGCCCTTGTGTAGCAGCGCGGCCTCGACGGCGGCGCGTGCCTCCACGGCATCCGCGGGGTTAATAATCGTCATACCGGGAATGGTACGCATCAGCGCAATATCCTCGTTGCACTGGTGAGTGGCACCGTCCTCGCCGACCGTTGTGCCCGCATGCGTGGCACCGATCTTGACGTTCAGACCGGGGTATCCGATCGAGTTGCGGATCTGCTCAAAGGCGCGACCCGCCGCAAACATCGCAAAGGTCGAGGCAAAGGGGATCTTCCCCGCCGCGGCAAGACCTGCCGCCACGCTCATCATATTCCCCTCTGCAATACCGCAATTAAAGTGGCGCTCGGGAAATTTCTTCCGAAACATGCCGGTCTTGGTCGCCGCCGCAAGGTCGGCATCCAACACCACAAAATCGTATTTCTCACCAAGCTCCACCAGCGCCTTGCCATAGCCTTCTCTTGTTGCAATCTTATCTGCCATGCTCCGCATCCTCCTTACATCGTGGCCTTGATCTCGGCAACGGCGGTGGCGTACTGCTCGTCATTGGGCGCAACGCCATGCCAACCGACCTGATTCTCCATAAAGGAGACGCCCTTGCCCTTCACCGACTTGAAAACGATGGCGGTGGGCTTGCCCTTGACGGTGCGCGCCGTGGCAAACGCCGCCTCGATCGCGTCAAAATCGTGCGCGTCGGCCATGATCACGTGAAAGCCGAAGGCCTCCAGCTTTTTGTCATAAGGAGTGGGGTTCATGATGTCGGCAACCGCGCCGTCGATCTGAAGGCCGTTCCAGTCGACCATCACGCACAGATTGTCGAGCTTGTAGTGCGCGGCAAACATGCAGGCCTCCCAGACCTGACCCTCCTCGCTCTCGCCGTCACCGATTATGGTATAGGTGCGGTAATCCTTGCCGTCGATCTTGGCGGCAAGCGCCATGCCGCAGGCGGCCGAGATACCGAGCCCCAGCGAGCCCGTCGTCATATCCACACCGGGGGTCTTTTTCATATCGGGGTGACCCTGCAGGAACGAATCGATCTTGCGCAGAGTTACGAGCTGCTCACGGGGGAAATAGCCCTTCTCGGCCAGCACCGCGTACAGTGCGGGTGCGGTATGCCCCTTTGAGAGCACGAAGCGGTCGCGGTCAGCCCAATCGGGCCTTGTGGCGTCGACACGCATTTCCTCAAAATAAAGATACGCCATAATGTCTGCGATCGAAAGCGAACCGCCCGGGTGACCGCATTTCGCCGCATGCACCGCGTCCAGGATCCCAAGTCGGATATTGCTTGCGATGCGGGAAAGCTCTTGCTTCTTTGCTGGATTCATTCCATTGCCTCCTGATATATGTTCCGTCGCGCTCACGCGCTATATTTACACTTATTTATTATATAATAAGATACCCCTTCTTGTCAAGGGATTTCCCACCGCAAAATACCGCAAAAAATCACAGAGAACGGCTGTATCCCTCCCTTGCCCCTGCGCGGTTACAAAAATTCGCACTTTGGAAAAGGGATGCCAAAATGAGATAATTCGACAGTGCCGCTTGCGCCTTGCTCAAATCGCGAGTTTTCCACACCGTCGCACCCCCACCCAAGCCCTTGATTTTGCAAGGTTTTCCACAGTTTCCACAGAGTTTTCCACAGCCCGCCGTGCAAAAGAGGCTTGTCTTGCTTTGCGCTCTTTTTTCATCTTTTACGGAGCGGAGCTTTTCCGCTTTTGGAAAGTCGAGATGCGGCAGGCATGCAAAAATCGACCGTTGCAATCACGCTCGAAATGTGCTATAATAAAAACGGACGATCCGAACAAAACACAAAAAAGGAGATCAAACATGGAGCTTCCCGTCAAAATTCTGCTCTCGCGCGGCATGGATATGCCCGCTTACGCGACCGACGGCTCGGCTGCGCTTGACCTGCGCGCCGCCGTAGAGGAGGACGCACCCGTCACCATCGCGCCCGGTGCGCGCGCCCTGATCCCCACGGGCCTTGCCATCGCACCCGAAGCACGCGACGTGGTCGCCATCGTGGCCGCACGCAGCGGCCTTGCCATCAAGAAGGGGATCTGCCTCTCAAACGGCATCGGCGTGATCGACGCCGACTATCGCGGTGAGATCTGTGTGGGGCTTTACAACACCTCGGACGTGCCCTTTACCGTGGCACGCGGCGACCGCATCGCGCAAATGATGTTCCTGCCCGTATACGCCGCGAGGCTCGTAGAGGTCTCGGCACTGGACGAAACCGCGCGCGGCGCAGGCGGCTTTGGCTCGACGGGTGTGAAATAATGCGCGTGATCCTTGCCTCGCGCTCACCGCGACGGCGCGAAATCCTCACCATGTTGGGGGTAAAATTTGAGATCGTCAGTGCCGATGTCGACGAATCCTCGCCCGAGCCAGATCCCACGGCACTCGTGCAGGAGCTGGCACTGCGCAAGGGGCGCGCCACGCGCGATCTGCTTGCCGCACGCGGCGAATGGGATGCAAGCACGCTCATCATCGCCTCGGACACCGTGGTCGCCAAGGGGAACGCCATTCTCGGCAAGCCCGCGGACGACGCCGACGCCGCACGGATGCTGCACCTGCTGGCAGGCAGCACGCACAGTGTGATCAGCGGCATCGCCCTGCTCACGGGCGAGCGCGAGATCACCGATGCCGACACCACCGCGGTGCGCTTCGGCCCGATGACCGATGCCGAGATCGCCTCCTATGTGCAAACAGGCGAGCCCCGTGACAAGGCAGGGGCCTACGCCGTGCAGGGCCTTGCCTCGCTTTGGATCGAGGGGCTGGACGGCGACTACTTCAACGTGGTGGGCCTTCCCGTGCATCGCCTGGGCGCGCTGGTGCACCGCTTTCTCGGTGTGACGCTGCCCGAGCTTGGCCGCAAATAAATCTCGCCCCGTTTGCCGATATGTCGGCAAACGGGGCGTGTTTTTTGCTTATTTGGTTGTTTCATTTGACCGCCGACCGTGCGGCCTTTTTTATTCCCTCTTGGCCTTCTTCTCGCAGTACAGGCACCGATAGATGCCCTTGTCCTTGTCCACAAGGTGGAACAGCCGCGGGAGCTCCTGCTCGGTGGTGGTGATGCAGCGCGTGCTGCGGCACACCATCCCGGGCACGGCGATTGCGGTGCGCTCGGCCTCACTTTGTACACGCACGGGTTCGCTCTTTGCCTCGTTCAAGAGCTTGAGGATCAGCGCCATACGCATATACTTTCCGTTGAGCACCTGCTTGAAGTAGCAAGCACGGGGATCGTTGTCAATGGCAACGCTGATCTCGTTCACGCGGGGCAGCGGATGCAGGATCGACATGTCGCTCTTTGCACCCGTGAGCTTCTCGGGGGTGAGAATGTAGCTGTCCTTCAGGCGCTCATAGGTATCCAGATCGGCAAAGCGCTCGCGCTGGATGCGCGTCATATACAGCACGTCCAGCTCGGGCATCACGGCCTCCAGGTCCGCGGTCTCGGTATACGAGATGCCGCTTTTTTCCATCACGCCGTATTTGACGTAGCCGGGCAGGCGCAGCTCATCGGGTGCGATGAGCACCACGCGGATGCCCGTATAGCGCGAGAGCGCGGCGATGAGCGAATGGACGGTGCGGCCGTATTTGAGGTCGCCGCAAAAGCCGATGGTGATGTCGTGCAGTCTGCCCTTCTCGCGGTAGATGGTGAGCAGATCGGCGAGTGTCTGCGTGGGGTGGCAATGGCCGCCGTCCCCCGCGTTGATGACGGGAATGGATGCGTTGAGCGATGCCACGAAGGGCGCGCCCTCCTTGTAGTGGCGCATCGCGATGATATCGGCATAGCAGCTGATGACCTTGGCGGTATCGGCAATGCTCTCACCCTTGGATGCCGAGGTGCTGCTCGGCGACGAGAAGCCGATCACGCTGCCGCCCAGCTCCAGCATCGCGGCCTCAAACGAAAGGCGCGTGCGCGTAGAGGGCTCGAAGAAGAGCGTGGCAAGCTTTTTGCCCCGACAGCTCTCGGCGTATTTTGCGGGGTTTTCAATGATGTCCGCGGCCGTGGCCAGCAGGTCGTTGATCTCCTCGGCACAAAGATCCAAAATATCAATTACACTTCTCATAAAAAGCACTCCTTATGCCTTTGCGCCGTTGACGGCAAGATAATTCTTGATGCGCGCCACGTTCTCGGCGTTGGCGGGATCCTCCTCCAGATACTCAATGATGTCGTACACGTCCACAATGGAGTACACGGGGAAGCCGAACTGCTCCTCGATCTCCTGCATTGCGCCCTTTTCACCCTGTCCCTTTTCCTTGCGGTCCACCATGATGAAGGTCGCGGCAACGCGGGTCCCCTCGAGGTGCGAGAGGATCTCCATGCTCTCACGGATGGCTGTGCCTGCGGTGATCACGTCCTCGATGATGACGATCTCCTCACCTGCCGTGGGCACGTAGCCCACAAACACGCCGCCCTCGCCGTGATCCTTGACCTCCTTGCGGTTGAAGAAGAACGGAACGTTGAGGTCGTTCTTGGAAAGTGCCACCGCCGCCGATACGGCAAGCGAGATACCCTTGTAGGCAGGGCCGTACAGCACCGCGCGCTTAGCGCCCAGCTTTTCAAAATAGGCCTTGGCGTAAAATTCACCGAGCTTGGCGATGTCGTTGCCGGTCTTGATCATGCCTGCGTTGATAAAATACGGGATCTTGCGACCGCTCTTGGCGGTAAAATCACCGAATTTCAGCACGCCCGCGCCTTCCAAAAATTGAATAAATTCTCTCTTGTAGCCTTCCATGTTCCCTCTCCTTTAATCCACGAATTCCGCCACGCAGCGGCGGTATGCCGCCACGGGGTCGTCCGCGGCGGTGATGGGTCTGCCCACCACGATATAGTCCGAGCCGATGCGCTTGGCCTCGGCAGGGGTCATGACGCGCTTCTGGTCGCCAATGTCGCCGTCGGCAAAGCGCACACCGGGGGTCACGGTCACAAATCCCGCGCCGCACCTCTCGTGCACCTTGCCCGCCTCCAGGGGAGAGCAGACCACACCGTCCAGCCCTGCGAGCTTTGCGTTGTGCGCGTAGTGCATCACCACATCGGCGATGGGCTTCTCGATCAGCAGATCCTGCTCCATGCTCTCCTGATCGGTCGAGGTCAGCTGGGTGACGGCGATGAGCATGGGGCGCGTGCCGTCAGGGCGCGTGAGGCCCTCGATGGCGGCCTCCATCATGCGGCGCGTGCCGGCCGCGTGCAGGTTGGTCATATCCACGTCCAGACGCGAGAGCACCGCCATGGACTTCTTGACGGTGTTGGGGATGTCATGGAGCTTGAGGTCGAGGAAGATCTTGTGGCCGCGCTTCTTGATCTCGCGCACGATCGCGGGGCCCTCGGCATAGTAGAGCTCCATACCGATCTTCACGAAGGGCTTTTCGCCCGTGAAGCGATCCAAAAACGCAAATACCTTCTCCTTGCTGTCAAAATCGCAAGCAATGATGACGTCCTTTCCCATTATTTACAACCTCCAATGATAGATTTCAGTGTTTCAATGCCGTATTTGTCCATCACCGCGGGCAGATCGCGGATGATATCGCGGCAGGCGTACGGATTCACCAGATTCGCCGCCCCTACCTGTACGGCGGTCGCACCCGCCAGCATCATTTCGATCACGTCCTCGGCAGTGGTCACGCCGCCCATGCCCACCACGGGGATCTTGACGGCGTTTGCCACCTGATAGACCATCCGCACCGCCACGGGGAAGATGGCACTGCCCGAAAATCCGCCCATCTTATTGGCGATCACGGGGCGCTTGGTACGCAGATCAATGCGCATACCCAGCAGCGTGTTGATCAGGCTGATGCCGTCCGCGCCCGCGTCCTCGCAGGCCTTGGCGATGGCCACGATGTCGGTCACGTTGGGCGAGAGCTTGATGAGCAACGGCTTGTCGGTCACGCGGCGCACCGCGCGCGTGACCTCGGCCGCCGCCGCAGGTGAGGTGCCAAAGCTCATGCCGCCGCCGTGTACGTTGGGGCAGCTGACGTTGACCTCAAACCAGCCGATCTCGGGGCACGCGTTGAGCTTCTCAACGGTGTAGGCGTAATCCTCCACCGAAAAGCCGCTGACGTTGGCCATTACGCTCTTGTGAAAGACCTGCCGCATTTTGGGCAGCTCCTCGGCAATGACCTTCTCCACACCGGGGTTTTGCAGCCCGACGGCGTTGATCATACCCGCCGTGCACTCGGCAATGCGGGGGGTGGGGTTGCCAAAGCGCGGATCGCGCGTCGTCCCCTTGAACGAGAATGTACCAAGGCAATTGATATCGTAGAGCTCGGCAAATTCATAGCCAAAGCCAAAGGTTCCCGATGCGGGGATGATGGGGTTATCCAGCTCGATCCCGCAAAGATTTACGTTCAGCCTTCCCATACGATCTCCTCCTTTCGCATCACAGGGCCCTCGCGGCAGATGCGCTTGTTGCCCGTCAGAGTCTTGCACGAGCAGCCCATGCACGCGCCAAAGCCACAGCCCATGCGCTCCTCAAAGCTCATCTGGCCCGAGGTCTTGGTGGCGCGCCACACGGCCCTTAGCATCGGCTCGGGGCCGCAGGTGTAAAAGTACGTATAATCGGTGGGGAGCGCATCGGTCACAAAGCCCTTCACGCCCATCGAGCCGTCGGCGGTTGCGACGATCACGTTTGCGCCCAGTGCCGCAAACTCGTCGCGGTAAAAGACCTCGTCTGCCTTGTTGAAGCCGAGGATCACCGTGACCTCCTTGCCCGCCGCGATCAGACGCTTGGCAAGGTTGTAAAGAGGGGGCACGCCCACACCGCCGCCCAGCAAGAGCGGTCGGTCGCCCGCGGGGGCGAGGTCATAGCCGTTGCCAAGACCCGTCAGCACGTCCAATTTCTCGCCCACGGCCATCGCCGCCATCTGTGCCGTGCCCGCACCAACCACCTTGTAGATGATGGTGAGCACCCCGTCCTCCACGTCACACACCGAGATGGGGCGGCGCAGGAACTTGCCCGAAAGGGCGATGTTCACAAACTGCCCCGACGCGGTGATATCCGACGTGTCGCCCGCAAGGCGCATGCGGTAAACGCTTGCGGTGAGCGCGGTATTTTCGATGATTTCAAAAAATCCTTGTTTCATATCCGATCCTTTGTTTTATTTGCTTGGTCGAATTTGCCTGTGCGTAGACTCCTTGCTGCCAATGAAAAACGGTGCAGAGCAAGGCGTACCGGAGCAGACGGACGACGGCGTAGTTGGTCTACGTCGAGTTCGTCTGCGAGGAACAACACAGCTCCGTGCGGTTTTTCGAAGGCAGATTAGTAGAGTTTTTCGGTTTCGCCTCTCGCGAAACGGAGGCGTTCAGCCGACGAGAAAAACTCCATTTACTCGCGCGTTGCGCGAGTTTAAGCGTCGATCGTGGAGACGCGCAGCGTCGTTTCTTCCAACACATCCAGCAGCACGCGCACAGTATCCAGTGCCGTGAAGATGGTGACGTTGTTCTCGGTGGCGGTCATGCGGATCTCCGCACCGTCGGATGCCTGACCGTGCGAGCCGATGTCGCGCGTGTTGAGTACGTACGCGATGTGACCCTGACGGATCGAATCAATGATCTCGGTGCTGCCGTCGCTGATCTTTCGCAGCACGCGGGTGCGGATACCGTTTTCCTTGAGGAATTTCGCCGTGCCCTCGGTTGCCTCAATATTGAAGCCGAGGTCGTAGAAGCGGCGAATGAGGGGCAGAGCCTCCTCCTTGTCCTTGTCGGCGATGGTGGCCAGCACCGTGCCATAGTTCTGCAGGTGCGTGCCGCCCGCCTGCAAGGCCTTGTAGAGCGCGCGGTTGAGCTTGTCGTCGTAGCCGATCGCCTCACCCGTGGACTTCATCTCGGGCGAGAGGTAGGCATCAAGCCCGCGCAGCTTGTTGAACGAGAACACGGGAACCTTGACATACCAGCGCTTCTTCTCCTCGGGGTAAATATCAAAGATACCCTGCTCCTTTAAGGTCTTGCCCATGATGACCTCGGTGGCGATATCGGCCAGGCTGTAGCCCGTGGACTTGGAAAGGAAGGGCACGGTGCGCGAGGATCTGGGATTGACCTCGATGACGTACACGTCCTCCTTCTCGTCCACGATGAACTGAATGTTGAACAGTCCCACGATGCCGATGCCAAGGCCGAGCTTCTTTGCGTATTGCAGAATGATGCCCTTCACCTTGTTCGAGATCGAGAAGGTGGGATACACGCTGATCGAGTCGCCCGAGTGCACGCCCGTGCGCTCCACCAGCTCCATGATGCCGGGCACGAACACGTCGCGTCCGTCACAGATGGCGTCGATCTCGACCTCCTTGCCCTGGATATACTTATCCACGAGCACGGGCTTGTCCTCGTCGATCTCCACAGCGGTGCGCAGATAGTGGCGCAGCTGCTGCTCGTTTGCCACGATCTGCATGGCTCTACCACCCAGCACGAACGAGGGGCGCACCAGCACGGGATAGCCGATCTCCGCCGCGGCGGCGATGCCGTCCTCGATCTTGGTGACGGCGTGGCCCTTGGGCTGGGGGATCTTGAGGTCGGTGAGCAACTTCTCAAAGGCGTCGCGGTTCTCGGCCTTGTCGATGGCGGCACAGTCGGTGCCGATGATCTTGACGCCGCGATCCATCAGGGGCTGCGCCAGGTTGATGGCGGTCTGGCCGCCCAGCGACGCCACCACACCCTCGGGCTGCTCGAAGTCGATGATATTCATCACGTCCTCGGGCGTGAGGGGCTCAAAGTAGAGCTTGTCGGCGGTGGTATAGTCGGTCGAAACGGTCTCGGGGTTGTTGTTGATGATGATGGCCTCGTAGCCCGCGCGCTTGATGGTCTGCACGGCGTGCACGGTGGAATAGTCGAACTCCACGCCCTGTCCGATACGGATCGGGCCCGCGCCCAGCACCACGATCTTTTTCTTGTTCGTGAGCTGCGAGTCGTTCTTGCCCTGATAGGACGAGTAGAGATATGCGATATATTTGCCCGTGTGCAGGGTATCCACCATACGGAACACGGGGCGGATGCCTGCCTCACGGCGCTGCTGCCAGACGGCCAGCTCGGGGCAGCCCCACAGCTTTGCAATAAATTTGTCCGAGAAGCCCATCTTCTTTGCTTCGGTGAGCACCGCAAGGTCGCCCTTGGCGGCGGCGAGCTTCTTTTCCATCTCCACGATGCGCACAAGGCTCTCCAGGAACAGCTCCGTGATCTTGGTGCGCTCGTGCAGCTCGGCGACCGACATGCCACGGCGGATGAGCTCGGTAATGGCGTAGATATTGTCGTCCTTGAACTCCTCGATATAGGCGGTGAGCTCGGCGTCGGTCATGTGGTCGAACTTCGCGAGATGGAAGTGGCAAACGCCGATCTCAAGCGAGCGAACCGATTTGAGCATACACTCATCCAGCGTCGAGCCGATGCCCATGACCTCGCCCGTGGCCTTCATCTGCGTGCCCAGCACGTTCTTGGCGTTGGCGAACTTGTCAAACGGGAAGCGCGGGAATTTTGCCACGATATAATCCAGACGCGGCTCGATGGCGGCCGTGCCGCCCGCAACGGGAATGTCCTCGAGCGCCATGCCCACGGCGATCTTGGCCGTGACGCGCGCGATGGGATAGCCCGATGCCTTGGATGCCAGCGCCGAGGAGCGCGACACGCGGGGATTGACCTCGATGAGATAGTATTCACTGCTGTCGGGGTTGAGCGCGAACTGCACGTTGCAGCCGCCCTCGATCTTGAGCTCGCGGATGATCTTGATGGCCGAATCGTTGAGCATCTTGTGATCGTGCTCGGAGAGCGAGAGGATGGGCGCGACCACGATCGAGTCGCCCGTGTGCACGCCGACGGGGTCGACGTTCTCCATGCCGCAGATGGTGATGGCGTGGTCGTTGGAGTCACGCATGACCTCAAATTCGATCTCCTTGTAGCCCTTGACGCTCTTTTCCACGAGCACCTGATGCACGGGAGAGAGCTTAAAGGCGTTCATGCCGACCTCAACCAGCTCCTGCTCGCTGTACGCAAAGCCGCCGCCCGTTCCGCCCAGCGTGAAGGCGGGGCGCAGCACGACGGGATAGCCGATGCGCGCGGCCGCGGCCTTGGCCTCCTCGATCGAGTAGGTGATCTCCGAGGGGATGACGGGCTCGCCGATCGACTGGCAGAGCTCCTTGAACAGCTCGCGGTCCTCGGCGCGCTCGATGGACTCACTGCTCGTGCCCAGCAGCTCGACGCCGCACTCCTTGAGCACGCCCTTCTTTTCGAGCTGCATGGCAAGGTTCAGACCCGTCTGTCCACCGATGCCGGGCACGATGGCGTCGGGACGCTCGTAGCGCAGGATCTTTGCAATATACTCCAGCGTCAGCGGCTCCATATACACCTTGTCGGCAATGGTGGTGTCGGTCATAATGGTGGCGGGGTTCGAGTTGCACAGTACGACCTCGTAGCCCTCCTCCTTGAGCGCAAGACACGCCTGCGTGCCTGCGTAGTCAAACTCCGCAGCCTGTCCGATAACGATCGGGCCCGAGCCGATGATCAGAATTTTCTTGATGTCTGTTCTCTTTGCCATTTTTCTATCTCCTTTACAGCTTTACGCTTTGTATATCACTTTACCGTCCATAACGGTGAGCACACATTTTCCTTGCAGCTCCCAGCCCTCAAACGGGGTCGCCTTGCCCATCGACGCGAAGTCGGCGGGGTCCACGGTGAAGCTCTCGTTCAGATTCCACACCGAAAAATCGTTCCCCATCGGAATTCCAAACCGCCGCCGCGGATTTTCGACCAATGCCCGCAGCACCGTTTCCATCGGGAGCACCCCTGTTTTGATCAGCTTGGTGTAGAGCACCGCAAACGCGGTCTCCAGCCCCACGACACCGAACGCGCTTTGCGCAAGCCCCCGCGCCTTTTCGGCAGCGGAGTGGGGGGCGTGATCGGTGGCGATGCAGTCGATCGTGCCGTCCCGCACGCCCTCGATGAGCGCGAGGCGGTCGGCCTCGGCACGCAGGGGCGGATTCATCTTAAATCGCCCGTGCTCCTGCAGATCGGCATCGGTCATGGTGAGGTAGTGGGGGCCCGTTTCACAGGTGACGTCCAGCCCCTTGGCCTTGGCCGCGCGAATGAGCTCCACGCTCTCCTTTGTCGAGATGTGACAGACGTGATAGGCACAGCCGATCTCCTCGACCAGCGCGAGGTCGCGCGCGATCTGGCCGTACTCACTCTCGGAGCAGATGCCGCGGTGTCCGTGCGCCTTAGCATAGTCTCCGTCGTGGATATAGCCGCCGCGCAGTAAGGAATTGTCCTCGCAGTGCGCCACAATGATCGCGCCCAGCTCCTTGGCCTTGCGCATGGCGGCACGCATCATCCCGTCGCTCTGCACGCCCCGTCCGTCATCCGAGAAGCCCACTACAAAGGGGTTCATCCCCTCCAGATCCGCCATCTCCTCGCCACGCTCGCTCACCGTGATCGCGCCCAGCGGATAGACGCGGATGCACGCACCCTCGCGGATGCGGTCGAGCTGCGCTTGCAGATTCGCAAGGCTGTCGGGCACGGGGTTGAGATTCGGCATGGTGCACACCGCCGTGTAGCCCCCGCGCGCCGCCGCAAGAGAGCCCGTTTCCATGGTCTCTTTATAAGAAAAGCCCGGCTCTCTGAAATGTACGTGTACATCACAAAAGCCGGGTAAAACGGTATATGTGGGAAAATCAAAAGAGGAAAGAGAAGCCTCTGCGCCGTAACCGGTCGCGGGGGCAGAAAACAGAGCGAGCATTTCGGTGTTCGCGTGCTGCATTTCGTTGATCTTTTTCATAGTTCCCTCCTGTTCCGAAAAAAGGGGGACGTGCCCGTGGCAAGCCCCTTTTCTATGCGGCTCGGATGACCGCCGAGTATTCCTCATTCTTGCCATTGATTTATTTATAAATCAATTTTTTATATTATAATACATGCGCGGCAAAATGTCAAGAGGAAAAACTCGGTTTTTCGATTTTTTCGGTGAATTTGTGCGCGCCTGTCTGCGAGGAGCAACGCCCCTCAATTGCCCCTGACGAAGAAAAACCGTGTAAGACAATGGCGCCCACCCTCGCCGATGGTGAGAGAAAAGAAAGCAAGGCGACGGCACAGTTTCCCTACGCCGAGCCGCTTTCAAGGAAGCAACGCCACCGTGCTCTCCCTCTGACAAAGAAAAACCGTGTAAGACAAGGCGCACCGGAGCACGCAGATGACGGCGAACTTGACGTTCGCCGAATTTGCGCGCGAGGAGCAACGCCGCCGTATTTCCTCCCCTGACGAAGAAAAACCGTGTAAGACAAGGCGCACCGGAGCACGCAGATGACGGCGAACTTGGCGTTCGCCGAATTTGCGCGCGAGGAGCAACGCCGTATTACACGGTTTTTCAAAGTCAGAATTCGAGGTCGACGTACACAGGGCAATGATCCGTCGCGTCAAGTGCCGGTTGATCGACCACGAACTTATAATCTACAACCTTGTAGTTGTCGGTCTTGCTACCGACGATGTGGTCAAGGGTGTTGGCTTCGTAGGGCTGTTCACTGATCACACCGTGGAAGTAGCCGTCCTCGCCACGCTTGGGGAAGCCGTGGTAGGAAGAAAACGTGGGCTTCTCGGGTGCGAGCGTAGCCAGATGAGCAAAGCCGCGCTTCTCAAACGTAGGGAATACGGTCGAGGTGGGACGGGTGTTCATATCGCCAAAGGCAAAGGTTGCAGCGCAGCTGCGCTTCTGCATCATATAGTTCATGCGCCAGGAGATCTGCTCGGCATGGAACTCGCGCACCTCATCGTACTGGGGGCCCGCACGGTGCACAAAGTGCGTGTTGCACACGCCGATGCGAAGACCCGTTTCGCGCTCCATCAGCACAGCCCACTGCACGTTCTTGGTAAGGTCGTCGGTGCAGGCAAGCTGCTCGAAGCCGCTGTGACGCACGTCGAAGCGCTCATCCTTGACAAACAGCACGTTGTAGTTGACCACGCCCTGGGGTGCATCGTTGAGAATACGGTAGCCCGCCTTCTGCATATTGGTCATCAGGGCGCTTGCGTGCCAGTTGGGCCACACCTCCTGCGTGCCGAGCACGTCAGGCTGATACTTCATATAAGTCTCAAAGAGCTGGTCCTCGCGGTGCTGCACCTCGTTGCCGAAAACGTCAGCCCAAATGTTGGACGTCATAATACGAATCATGTCGATCCCCTCCTCAAATCCGTTGTTTTATACGGCTGTGTGCCGTTTGCTTCATTGTAGCACGCACAGCGCCCAATTTCAAGCATTTTTTGCAAAAAAGCGTAATTTTTCACGCCAACGGTGCGACACGGGAACTTTCTTTGTTTTTATGTCAATTGCCGTCCAACAGCTCGGAGATCACGGCCAGCACCTTATCGTGACAGCCGCCGCAGCCCGTGGAGCAGTGCGTGACCTGCTGCACGCTCTCAAACGCGGCCAGCACGTCGTCAAAGTGCTCATGCATGTGCAGGGCATCCTCAATATCGCCGTAGCGAACCTGCTCACAGTGACATACTACATAATTTTCTTTCATAATACTCTCTCCTTATTTCAATTCTTCAAAATCAGCCGCGCCGTGCTTGCACCACGGGCAGATAAAATCCTCGGGCAGGGGGTCTCCCTCGTAAACGTAGCCGCAGATCTTGCATACATAGCCCTTCTTTTTTGCGGGAGCGGGCTTGGGCTTGACGTTGGCGTGGTAGTAGGCGTAGGTCATGCTCTCAGCATCCGATACCACCTGCGCATCGGTGAGCGCGCAAATGAACATACCGTGCGAGCCGAGGTCCACATACTGCTCGACCGTGAGCGAGAGGACCGCATTGATATAGCGCGGCAGCATCACAAGGCCGTTGGCGGTGCGTTGCGGTGTGCAATCCGCGAATTTATCCACGTCGCGTCCGCTTTGAAAGCCGAACACCTCAAAGACCTTGAACGGGGCCTCGGTCGAGAGGCAGTTGACGTTCAGAATACCGCTGTTTTTGATCACGTCGTGCGAGTAATTGCGTTTGTTGATCGCCACCGCCACGCGGCTTGGCGCATCGGTCACCTGCATCACGGTGTTGACGATCAGGCCGTTGTCCCGCACGCCGTCGTGCGAGGTGACCACGTAAAGCCCGTAGCCCAGCTTGAACAATGCCTTTGGATCATAGTTTCCCATAAAGCCCTCCCAAATTGCGCCGCCCTGCGGCGTGTTCTTCGTTTATAGTATACCTGATTTTTCCTGCAAAGTCTGTTGAAAATTCAACAAACTAAATTTTTTCTTTTCGCGCGCCTCATCGCACTGCCTTAAAGCAACGAGAGAGCAAGCGCACTTACTCTCCCTGCTGTAAAATTATGAATTGGCCAAATGTTCAGTTATACCCCCACAGAGCTCATTCCCATTCGATCGTACCGGTGGGCTTGGGCGTGAGATCGTACAGCACGCGGTTGATGCCTGTGACCTCGGCGGTGATGCGCGCGGTGATCTTGTGCAGCACGGCGTAGGGGATCTCCTCAATGGTGGCGGTCATCGCATCGGTGGTGTTGACCGCGCGGATGATCGCGGGCCAGCCCTCGTAGCGGCTCTCGTCCTTCACGCCGACGCTCTTGACGTCGGGCACGGCGATGAAATACTGCCACACCTTGCCCGCAAGGCCCGCGTTGTCAAACTCCTCGCGCAGGATGGCATCGGCCTCACGCAGGGCGTGCAGACGGTCACGCGTGATCGCGCCAAGGCAGCGCACGCCAAGACCGGGGCCGGGGAACGGCTGACGGTAGACCATAGCGTGGGGCAGACCCAGCGCCTCGCCGACCACGCGCACCTCGTCCTTGAACAACAGCTTGATGGGCTCGACCAGCGCCATCTTCATCTCCTCGGGAAGGCCCCCCACATTGTGGTGCGACTTAACGGCCTTTTTGCCCTCGGCTTGCTTGATGCTCTCCAGAATATCGGGATAGATCGTGCCCTGTGCGAGGAAATCAATGCCCTCGAGCTTCGAGGACTCCTCGTCAAACACCTTAATAAATTCAGCACCGATGATCTTTCTCTTGCGCTCGGGGTCACTCACGCCCGCGAGCAGATCCAGGAAGCGATCGGTCGCATCGACGTAGACGAGGTTCGCGTCCAGCTCCTTGCCGAACACCTCGATGACCTGCTCGGACTCGCCCTTGCGCATCAGACCGTGATTGACATGTACGCAGACAAGCTGACGGCCGATGGCCTTGATGAGCAGCGCGGCAACCACCGAGCTGTCTACGCCGCCCGAGAGTGCCAGCAGCACCTTTTTGTCGCCCACCTGGGCGCGCACGGCGGCCACCTGCTCGGCAATAAATTGCTCTGCCTGGGCGAGCGTTTTGATACGAGCCATGGATTCGGGTCTCACATCATTCATATATTTGAACCTCCAAAAGGATTTTGAAAAAATCAGCGGTGCGTTGCCCGCACGGAGATTTTATACTTTATTATAACACTCGCGCACGCGATGTGCAAGAGTTTTTTTCGACATTTTTTCGGTCAATTTTGCCGAATTTGCAACACATCTCCCTGCCCTGCCTTGAAATTTGTACCGTGAACGAAAAAACGCGCCCGAGGGAATTGACAAACAGGCCAAATAAAGGGTATAATGAAAGGAGATAAATCGGGAAGGGGGCGAGCCTGTGCACGAGATCATCCGTGAAGCGGACTACCGCAAGCGCATCGGCAAGAGTGCGGGCACGGCCTTTTTGTTTTTTGGCAAGGAGGATTATCTCAAGGCGGCCGCATTGCGCGCCACGCGCGAGGCGATCTGCCCCGACCCCTCCTTTGCGGTCTTCAACGATATCGCCATTGACGCGCTGGATTTTGAGCCCGACCGACTGCTGGACGCCATGACCCCGCCCCCCATGATGGCGGACGAGCGTCTGATCGTGCTGCGCGGCTTTGACTTCACGGCCATGCGCGCCGCCGAGGTCGATGCCCTGCTCGAGGCACTGTCGGCACTGCCCGAATACCCTTACAACACCGTGATCGTCTCGGTCGCGGCCGGGGCTCTTGACGAGGGGTATCTGCCCAAGCGACCCTCCGCCACGCTCAAAAAGCTGGCAACGGTACTGGAGCCCGTGCGCTTTGAGACGCCGAGCGATGCGCGCCTCGCGGTCTGGGCGGGCAAGCACTTCGCGCACCACGGCGTCCGTGTCTCACAGGAGGACTGCGCGTTTCTCGTATCGTTTGTGGGGCAAAGCATGTTCGTGCTGGCAAACGAGATCGAAAAGCTCTCCTATTACGCCCTGTCAACGGGAAAGGATCATATCACCGCCGCGGACATTCGCACCGTGGCCGTGCCCGTGGTGGCCGCCGATGCCTTTGCGCTCTCGAATGCGATCCTCGCGGGTCGGTCGCGCGATGCGCTGGACGCACTGGCCGTAATGAAATTTGAGCGCATCGAGCCCACCGTGGTGCTCGCAGAGCTCTCGCGCACGCTCTCGGACATGCAGGCCGTTCGCATCCTGCTGGACGCGGGGCGCACCATCCGCGAGGCCGCGGACGTCCTCAAGCTTCACGAATATAAGGCGGGGCTGCTCGCCAAGGCCGCCACGCGCACCGAGCCCGCGCGCCTTGCGCGCGCCGTACGCCTCTCGGCCGAGGCCGATGCCACGCTCAAGCGCGCATCGGGCGATTACGGTGCCATCGAACGGCTCATTTGCGCGCTGTAGTCGAATCCTGCGGATTCGGCGTCGATATGCGCCGCTTGCGCGCCGCGGGACACCTCATCCGTCACACGTAGGTGTGACACCTTCCCCTCGAAGGGGAAGGCAAGAAAGCGTGCGATCGCTACGCATATCCCGCGGCCAAGCAGGGACGGATTGACACAAAGTGAGCCTTGACTTTCGGCCAAATACATGTATAATATAATATTGAAATACCGTGTGAGGAGGGTGTTATGAAAGCCTATCCCATGACCATTGCGGGCGTGCAGCGTGCGCTGCCGCTTTGCCCACTGAACAAGGACCTGCAAATCGGCGCATTCGTGATCTTCGGCGATCCCGAGCTCACCACCGCCTGCGCCAAGGCGCTGCTCGCACGCGCCCCCGCATACGATTATCTCATCACCGCCGAGGCCAAGGGCATTCCGCTGGTGCACGAGATGGCGCGTCTTGCAGGCAACCAAAAATATTTTCTGGCACGCAAATCCCCCAAGCTCTACATGACGGGGGTGCTCAAGGTGACGGTCCACTCGATCACCACCGAGAAGGTGCAAACGCTCTATCTCGATACCGCCGACGCGGAGCTGATGCGCGGCAAGCGCATTCTGATCGTGGACGACGTAATCTCCACGGGCGAGTCACTGCACGCCATTGAGGAGCTGGTACGTCAAGCGGGCGGCAACATCTGCGGCCGTATGGCGATCCTCGCCGAGGGTGACGCCACGACGCGTGACGATCTGATCTATCTGGAAAAGCTGCCCCTGTTCAACGCCAAGGGCGAGCCGATCAACTGAAAGGAAACAAAAGCATGGCTGAATTTCTGACCGAACGGGACAAGCGTACGCATTACTGCGGCACGCTCTGTGAGAGTGATATTGGCAAGGAGGTTTGCGTGATGGGCTGGGTACAGCGCCAGCGCGACCTCGGCTCTCTTATTTTCATCACCCTGCGTGACCGCACGGGTGTCATCCAGCTCGCCTTTGACGACGACACCGACCGCGCCGTGTTTGACAAGGCCTTCGGCGTGCGCGCCGAATACGTGCTGGCGGCGCACGGCAAGGTGCGCTCACGCGGCGGCGACGTCAACCCCGATCTGCCCACGGGCAAGGTCGAGATCGAGGTCACCGAGCTCAAGATCCTCTCAGCGGCCAAGACCCCGCCCTTTGAGGTCTCGGACACCAAGCGTACCAAGGACGAGACGGCACTGCGCTACCGCTATATCGACCTGCGCCGCCCCGAGCTCCAGCGCAACATCCGCTTGCGCCACGACATTGCGCGTGTGGCACGCGAATACTACTACGAAAACGGCTTTTTGGAGATCGAGACGCCCATGATGATCAAGCCCACGCCCGAGGGCGCGCGCGATTATCTGGTGCCCTCACGCATCCACAAGGGCAGCTTCTATGCCCTGCCCCAGTCCCCCCAGATCTACAAGCAGCTACTCATGCTCTCGGGCTTCGACCGCTATATCCAGCTGGCACGGTGCTTCCGTGACGAGGACCTGCGCGCCGACCGTCAGCCCGAGTTTACCCAGATCGACTTGGAGATGTCCTTTGCCACGCAAGAGGAGATCATGCAAATGAACGAGGGCTTTATTGCCCGCGCCTTCCGCGAGATCATGGGTATCGAGATCCCGTTGCCCATGCCCCGCATGACCTTCCGCGAGGCCATGGAGCGCTACGGCTCGGACAAGCCCGACACCCGCTACGGCATGGAGATCATCGACATCTCGGATGCCGTGAAGGACAGCGAATTCGCGGTCTTCCGCTCGGCCATTGAGAACGGCGGCAGTGTGCGCGCCATCGTGGCCAAGGGCGGTGCCGCCACCCTCTCGCGCAAGGAGATCGACAAGCTCACCGAGCACGCCAAGGGCATTGGCGCGAAGGGCCTTGCCTTCGTGCGCTGGGTCGAGGACGCGCCCAACTGCTCGTTTGCCAAGTTCATGACCGAGGATCAGCTAAGTGCCATCTATGCAAAGGTCGGTCTGGAAAAGGGCGACGTGCTGCTCATCTGCGCCGACAAGGACAAGGTCGTGCTGCCCACGCTGGGCGCACTGCGCCAGATCGTGGCAAAGAAGCTCGACCTGATCCCCGAGGGCAAATTCAACTTCCTGTGGATCACCGAGTTCCCCTTCTTTGAGTGGAACGAGGAAACACAGAACTGGGACGCCATGCACCATCCCTTCACCATGCCGCTGGAGGAGTGCCTGCCCCAGCTGGAGACCGACCCCGGCAGCGTGCGCGCCAAGTGCTACGACATGGTGCTCAACGGCGTGGAGCTGCTTTCGGGCTCGATCCGCATTACCGACTGGCAGCTCCAGGAGCGCATGTTCCGGGTGCTTGGTCTCACCCCTGCGGAGATCGAAACCAAATTCGGCTTCCTTGTTGAGGCCTATAAGTACGGCGCACCGCCCCACGGCGGCTCCGGCATGGGACTTGACCGTCTGGCCATGGTCATGAGCGGCGCGGATTCCCTGCGCGACGTCATCGCCTTCCCCAAGGTGCAGAACGCCAGCGAGCTGATGTCGGGCTGCCCCGTCCCCGCCGACCCCAAGGCGCTGACCGATCTTGGTATCGTTGTGCCGCTGAACGACGAAGAATAACCGCAACAACAGGGGGCGATGCCACGCAACGCCCCCTAACTTTTATAAAACGGAGGATGCTTATGCTCAAAAGGCTGCTACTGCTGCTCACCGCGCTCACGCTTTGCGTGGGGCTGTTTGGTTGCAAAAAGGACCCCGATGAGCCCGACGATCTGCCCCCCGTGGGAAATTTCGGGGGCGACGAGGACCCCACACTGGTTTCCTCGGGCACCTTTGAGGGGAGCTCCGTGAGCTGGCACGTACACAACGACGGCACGCTCTATATCGAGGGCACGGGCGCTATGCCCGATTTTGAGAGCGCCGTGACCGACCGCGACTCCCCCCAGCCCTGGGCGCAGTACCGATCGGGTTCGGGCGGCGTGATCCGCCGTGTGGTGGTCAAAAACGGTGTGACCGCACTGGCCCCTTGGGCCTTTGCCTACTGCACTTATATTGAAAGCGTCTCGCTCCCCCCGTCACTGACCGCGATCCCCGAGTCCTGCTTTGCACTTTGCAGCAACCTTACCTCGGTACGCGGTGGAACGGGGCTGGTCACGATTGCGGACAGTGCCTTTTCGGAATGCCGAAAGCTTGCCGAGATCGAGCTCTCGCCCACGTTGCAAGCCGTGGAATTCGGTGCCTTTTCGGGCGCGGCACAGGGCGAAAACGGGCTCACGGTGCTGTTTGAGGGCGGCAATGCCGCATGGGAGACCGAAAAGCAAACACTCACGGTAGCCGGCAAGCAGGGTGCAAACAAGGTGTTTTATGACGCGAGCGCAAAGGATCCGTCCGAGGAATAACTCTGCTCGCACACCGAGATTTCTCCTTGCACGGCCGGCGCGCTCACAAAAACGACCGCCTATTACAGGCAAAAATACAGCGCATCGCTCCAAACGGAGCGATGCGCTATATTTTTTATTCTGCCTTCGGGTCAATCCACCGACTTCGTCGCCACAACATCGGCGCCGTACACGTCGGTAAGGATCACCGTGCCTGCCGCGATGGGCGCACGCACGCGTGCGGCGTGGATCGCGTTCATGACGTCGAAAATATGCTCCTTGGGGATGGGAGACGAGGTCTTGACGCTCACCATGGTATCCTCGCGGTTGTACACGCGCACCACCGAGGTGACCGTGCGCACGGGATGCGTGCACTCATCAACGGCGTACTGCTCGCCCTTGGGACAGGAGTTCCCCGTGACCGTGAGCGCGCCCTTCTCGCCCGTAACCGTGAGCGTGCACCCACGGGGGCAAATGATACAAGTCAACGTGCGGTTCATGCCATCACCTCCAAAGATACCTTGATCGGCTCGGTGACGCCGTGCAGCTTTTCACTCTTCACCGTGATCTTCTCCATCTCGCCGGGCGCAGCCTTCAATCGCACGGCTGTTGCCAACACAGTCTCACCTGCGCTGACCGTAAAGCGCACCTTGCCGAAGGGCTGGGTGACGCGCAAATACAGCGAAACGTCCTCACTGCCCTCGGTATGTACGCGCTGGGGCAGCACATAGCGCACGCCGTTGCCGGGGGTCGTGGAAACGAACGCAGCCCCTGCGTCGCCCTTCTGCACGCGTGCAGCGGCGGCACAGCCTGCGATCTCGGCCTCCTCGGAAACGTAGTCGACGAGATCGTGCACCTGCAGCACGTTGCCGCAGGCAAAGATGCCGGGCACGTCGGTCTCGCGGTTCTCATCCACCAGTGCACCGCCCGTGATCGGGTCAATGGAAATGCCCGCGTTGCGCGTCAGCTCGTTCTCGGGGATCAGACCGCAGGAGAGCAGCAGCGTGTCGCAGGGAATGTAGCGTCTGGTCGCTTCAATGATGCGGCGCTTCTCGTCCACCCGGGCGATCGAGACACCCTCGACGCGCTTGCGGCCGTGGATCTCGGCCACGGTGGTGGAGAGATAAAGCGGAATACCGTAGTCCTCCAGGCACTGCACGATGTTGCGTGCAAGACCGCCCGAATAGGGCATCAGCTCACACACCGCCTCCACGTGTGCACCCTCCAGCGACATGCGGCGCGCCATAATAAGACCGATATCGCCCGAGCCCAGGATCACCACGCGGCGACCGACGTGGTAGCCATCACAGTTCATCAGCTTTTGCGCCGTGCCCGCGCTGTACACGCCCGCAGGGCGTGTGCCGGGGATGTTGAGTGCACCGCGGCTGCGCTCGCGGCAGCCCATGGCCAAAATCACGGCCTTTGCTTGGATCTTCAAAAGCCCCTCGCGGCACTGCGCCGTCACGACACGGTCGTGCGAGAGACCCGTAACAGTGGTCTCACAATAGGTTTTGATGCCGCGCTTTTCGACCTCGGCGCGGTACACGTCGGCATACTCGGGGCCCGTGAGCTCGCGGCCGAGCTTGTGCAGGCCAAAGCCGTTGTGAATACACTGGCGCAGGATGCCGCCCAGTGCGTCATCGCGGTCGAGAATGACAACGTCCTTCACGCCCGCATCGTATGCGGCAACTGCCGCCGCCATACCGGCGGGGCCGCCACCGACCACTACAATATCATGTGTCAGCATATCGTTCCCCTCACATCTTTCCCGTTACGTATTTGGATTCCTTGCCCTTCTTGGTGATCGTTTCCATCGCCACACCGTGCTCACGCTTGAGCAGCTTCATCACGTAAGGCAAGCAGAAGCCACCCTGGCAGCGACCCATGCCCGAGCGCGTGCGGCGCTTGACGCCGTCCACGTCACGTGCGGGGGGGTTGCTGTGGATCGCCTGCAGGATCTCACCCTCGCTGACGGTCTCACAGCGGCAGATGATGCGGCCGAATTCGGGGTGCTCCTTGATGTATGCGTCCTTTTCCTCATCGCTCATCTTGCGGAAGGCGTGGGGATCGGCGCGGTGGCCGTTAAAGGTGGGATCCTCGACGGTCGCAAGCCCCATCTCGCGCAAGCGGTCGATGGCGTAGTCTGCGATCGCCACCGAGGCCGTAAGACCGGGGGAGTCGATCGCTGCCACGTGCAGCATGCCCTCCACGCTGTTGGCGGGGCGGATGATAAAGTCACCGTTCTTCTCCGAGGAGCGAATGCCCGCAAAGGACGTGATGACCTGGCGGAAGTTGATGCTCGGCACGCTCTTGGCGGCAAGCCGTCCTACGATATCCAGGCCCTCGGGCGTGGTCTTGGTATTCTCCAAGAACTCGGCGATCGCGGCATTCGGACCCGTGAGCAGGTTGCCGTCAACCGTGGGGGTAACCAGAATTCCCTTGCCCTCCTTGGTAGGCACCTGGAAGATGGTGTGCGACACGCGCTTGCCCTCGTTCTTATCCAACAGCATGTACTCGCCGATACGCGGGATGATGGTGAAGGAGTCGTCCCCCGCCATACGTGCGATCTGATGCGAGAAGCAGCCTGCGCAGTTCACAAGGAAGCGGCCCTGGATCACGTCGCCCTCCTCGCTGGTCACGGTAAAGATACCGTCCTCACGCTTGATGGAGTTGACGTGGCAGTTGAGCTTGAGCTCCACGCCGTTGTCCATGGCGTTGCCCACGGCGGCAATGGTCAGCTCGTAGGGGCAAACGATGCCCGCATTGGGAACGTCCAGCACCAGAGAAACGTCCTTCGAGAGCTCGGGCTCGCGGCGGCGCGCCTCGTCACCCGAAATGATGGAAAGCCCCTCGATGCCGTTCTCCAAGCCGCGCGCATACAGCGCGCGGATGGTCTCCTCCTCCTCCTTGGTGCCGAAGGCACAAACGAAGGAGCCGTTGTTGATGCAGGGCACATTGAGCTCCCTTGCCGTGTCGTACATCTTCTGCACACCCTCGGCATTGAGCTTTGCCTTCAGCGTGCCGGGCTCGGGATCATAGCCACCGTGCACGATGCCGCTGTTCGCCTTGCTTGCACCCAGTGCCACGTCGTGCCCCTTTTCGAGCAGGCAAACCGAGAGACGGTAGCGCGAGAGCTGTCTTGCCAGCATTCCGCCGACAACGCCCGCGCCCACGATCAATACATCATACATACTCTTCACCTCTTTGCAGTAATCAAAGCCTTGTCGCTTCTGTTTTTGATGCGACATCCCGCTTACTCCTTTAGTATATCACGCACACGCGTGAAATGCAAGAGTTTTTTGCGCTGTCGACATGTATCCGCATGCCTTTTTGCAACAAAATTGCCTCATTCGGCCCTCGCGCGCACCGAAAAAGAGCGCCGCGGCATCGCCGCGGCGCTCTTTTTCTCTTATTTCGTGATAATGCGAATGTTCGCGGGCAGAATGCCCGATTGCTCGAACACGATCTCATTGATCTGCGAGATCTGGCTCGGCTGCAGCTCAGTCGCGCTCACCACCACCGAGCAATTGTCACCGTTGATGACTGCCACGCACTGTGCAAATCCCTTCGATAGCACCAGCGATTCAATATTCGCCTCGGCCTCCATGGCGCGGGCAAGCTCCGCGATCTCCAAGAGGGCCTCGGTTTTTGTAGCCTCGCTCGCACTCTCGCTCTCCACCACGCTCTGCAGCACCTCCAGTGCCTCGTCGCGTGCGCGCTGACGGCTGACCTGCGTGGCCGAGAAGTACCCGTCACCCTCCACGAGTGTGGTGTTGCCCTCTCCCTCGATCTCCTCGCCAGAGGGCGTCGCGGGATCGACAGTGCCCTCTCCCATTCCAAACAGAATGATGTTCAGCACCAGCGCTGCGGCGATCAGCAGCACGGCACACGTGATGATGACCGAACGGCGGCCGATCTTCGGAAGGCGGCGCTTTTCTTTCTTTGGCATTTCAAGTTGATTTTCCATCTTCGTTCCTCCTTTTGATGGTGGTCTCATTCTCATATATGCGCCCCCTTTCCAAAATATGCCGCGCAAGACTTGACATTCGGCCGATTTTTGCTATAATGAAGGCAGACGGTTGCGCACGCAACCATTTCAAGAAAAGGGGGCGCGGTATGCCAACGCTCAATCATTCGATCAATACCCTCGGGCGCGCGGGCGCACTGTTTCGCGCAAAGCAGCTGGAGCAGACCGAGATCGGCGCACACGACACGCCGTATCTGTTCTGCGTTTGCCACCACCCGAACATTTCCCAAGAGGCGCTGGGGCGCACGCTGGCGGTCAACAAAAGCAACGTCGCACGGCGCTTGGCCGCGCTGGAGCAGCGGGGCTTTGTGACGCGCACGCCCTGCGCGGACGATCGGCGCGTGCTGCTGGTGAACCCCACGCAAAAGGCACTGGATGTCCTGCCGCTGCTGCGCACGATCAGCCGCACGTGGATGGAGACCATCACCGAAGGCTTTACAAAGGAGCAGACTGCGCAGTTTCAATCTCTCCTTTCCCGTGCAGTCGAGAACGCCCGTGCGGCCATTGATCGCGAGGTGTCGCCATGCGATTGATGCTTCGTTATCTGCGCCCGCTTGCGCGCACCATGGCTCTGGGCATGACCATCAAGATCCTCGCCACGCTCTGCGAGCTGGCTCTCCCCTACATTTTAAGCTACATTCTCGACGTGGCCGTTCCGACGGGTGAGATCGGGCGCGTGCTGCTCTGGGGTGGGATCATGATCCTTGCGGCACTGGGCGCACTGATCGGAAACGTCGTGGCAAACCGCAACGCCGCGCGCGTGGCCCGCGATGCCGCACGCGAGATGCGCCACGATCTCTTTGAGGCCACCATGCACCTCTCGGCGCGCGAGACCGACGCCTTTACCGTACCGTCGCTGGAATCGCGCCTCACCTCGGACACCTATAACGTGCACCACTTCATCGGCATGATGCAGCGCATCGGCGTGCGCGCACCCATCCTGCTCATCGGCGGTGTCGCCATCACGCTGGTGCTCGATTGGCGGCTTTCGCTGATCCTGCTGGCCACGCTTCCCCTGATTGGGGGCGCGATCTTTCTCATCACGCGCCGCGGCCTGCCCCTCTACGCCTACGCACAGCGTGCCGTGGACGGCATGGTGCGCGTGGTGCGCGAGGACTGCAACGGCGTACGCGTGATCAAGGCACTCACGCGCGAGGATTTCGAATGTGAGCGCTTCGATAATAGCAACCGTGCGCTGGTTGCGCGCGAGCGCAAGGCGGGCACGGCCATGGCGGCCTCACAGCCACTCATGAGCCTGTTTCTCAACCTCGGTCTTGTGGCCGTGATCGCACTGGGTGCTGTCTTCGTCAGCCGCGATCTCTCCAAGCCCGGCCGCATCATCGCCTTCATCCAGTATTTCACCCTCATGTCCACGGCCATGAGCGTCATTACGCGCATCTTCGTGCAGCTGACCAAAAGCATGGCGTCGGCTGGGCGCATCGAGGAGGTGCTTGAAACCTTCGAGCGCCACAACGCGGAAGATCCCAAGACCACGCAAAACGGTGCGGAAAACGACGGGTTTTTGGTGTTTGAGGACGTCTGCTTTTCCTACAACGGCAAGAAGGACGACCTCGCGCACGTCAGCTTCTCGCTCCCCCGCGGCGGAACGCTGGGCGTGATCGGCGCGACGGGCGCGGGCAAAAGCACCCTGATACAGCTTCTGATGCGCTTTTACAACGCGAACAGCGGCGAGATCCGCATCGGCGGCCGAAGCGTTTTGGATTTTGACGAGCAGGAGCTGCACGCCCTGTTCGGCGTGGTACTGCAAAACGATTTTATCATCGCCGATACCGTAGCCGAGAATATCCGCTTCGGGCGCGACCTCTCGGACGAGGCCATCCACCGCGCGGCGCGCCTTGCGCAGGCCGAGGATTTTATCCTCGCCTTCCCCGAGGGCTTTTCGCACGTGCTCACCGCAAAGGGAACCAACGTCTCGGGCGGACAGCGCCAACGCATCCTGATCGCACGGGCGCTGGCGGCAGATCCCGACATCCTGATTTTGGACGATGCTTCGTCGGCGCTGGATTACCGCACCGACGCCGCACTGAGGCAGGCCCTGCGAGACGAGGTCCGAACCACCACCGTGGTGGTGGCACAGCGCGTGAGCTCCGTCAAGCACGCCGACCACATTCTGGTGCTGGACGGCGGCCGCGTCATCGGTGCGGGGCGGCACGAGGAGCTGCTCGACTCCTGCCCTGCCTATCGCGCCATTCGCGATTCACAGATGGGGGGTGCGTTCCTTGAATAATCCCGGATTTGGCGGCGGTGGCGGCGGACTTGGCAACGCCCGCAGCCTGCGCAGCACCACACAGGATCAAGCACAGACCAAGGCCACCAAGCGCCGCGTGCTGCGGCGTATGGGACGGTATCTCTTTGCGCACCCCGTTACGGTGGTGATCGCCTTTTTGCTCATGCTCTCATCCAACCTGCTCGCGCTCGCGGGCCCCACGCTCTCGGGCAGAGCGATCGACGCGATCGCAAGCACGGCAGGGGTAGATTTCCCCACCGTTTGGCACTATACGCTGTTGCTCATCGTATTTTATTCCCTCTCCGCGCTCCTTTCCTATATCCTCGCCGTGGTGATGGTGCGCCTTGGACAGCGCATCGTTTACACCATCCGCCGCGAGGTCTTTGAGCACCTCACAACGCTCCCCGTCGTCTATTTTGATACGCACCCCACGGGTGACATCATCAGCCGCATCTCCTACGATATCGACACCCTCAACGCCTCGCTCTCGCACGATCTGTTGCAGGTCTGCGCCAGCGTCATCACGGTGGTGGGTGCGCTTGGCATGATGCTGACCATCTCGCCGCTTCTGATCCTCGTGTTCGCCATCACGCTCCCCGCCTCGATCCTGTTCACACGCTATAAAACGCGGCGCATCCGCCCGCTGTTCAAGGCGCGCTCCATGAGGCTCGGCGCGCTCAACGGCTATGCCGAGGAGATGCTCTCGGGCCAAAAGACCATCCGCGCCTATTCGCGTGAGCAGGTGATCCTCTCGCGCTTTGATGCACGCAACGAGGAGGCGGCCGAGGCACATTACCGCGCCGACTGGCACGGTGCCATCATCGGCCCGTCGGTGAATTTCATCAACAACCTCTCGCTCGCGCTCATCACGGTCTTTGGCGGCATCCTGTTTTTGCTCAGCAGCACACGGCCCGATCTGCCCGCCGTCTTTTTCATCACCATCGGCGGCGTTTCCTCCTTCGTGCAGTATTCGCGCAAATTCGCAGGCCCGATCAACGAGCTGGCCAATATCGTCAGCGAGCTGCAATCGGGCATGGCCGCGGCCGAGCGCGTCTTCCGCCTGATCGACGAGAAGCCCGAAGCCCCCGACGCTCCCGACGCAACCGTGCTCACCGCCGTACAGGGCGAAGTGGAGTTTGACGGCGTGCGCTTTGGCTATCTCCCCGAGCGCACCGTGCTCCACGACCTATCACTCCGCGTCCGCCCCGGCATGACCGTGGCCATTGTCGGCCCGACGGGCGCGGGCAAATCGACCGTGATCAACCTGCTCATGCGCTTTTACGACGTGAACGACGGCACGGTCAAGATCGACGGGCACGAGCTGCGCGACCTCACGCGCGCGTCCTTGCGCAGTGCGTTCACCATGGTGCTGCAAGATACGTGGCTCTTTCACGGCACCATCCGCGAGAACATTACCTACGGCCGCGAGAGCGCGACCGATGACGAGGTCGTCGCGGCGGCCCGCGCGGCACACATCCACGATTATATCCTCTCCCTGCCGCGGAGCTATGACACCGTCCTCTCGGACAACGGCGTGAACATCTCCAAGGGACAGCGACAGCTCATCACCATCGCGCGCGCCATGCTGTCGCGTGCGCCCATGCTGATCTTGGACGAGGCCACCTCCAACGTGGATTCCCGCACCGAGCAGCTGATCCAATCCGCAATGAAGGAGCTCGCGCAGGGGCGCACGTCGTTTGTGATCGCGCACCGCCTCTCGACCATTCAGAGTGCCGACGTGATCCTGGTGATCCGCGACGGCCGCGTGACCGAGGCGGGCAATCACGACGCACTCATGGCGGCGGGCGGCTTCTACGCATCGCTGTACAACGCACAGTTCACATAAGCGAGGAAACGGGTCATGAAAATTGCATTGTTTGCCCTGAACGCCTCGTGGTCGCACGCCGCGCTCTCGGTGCGGTGTCTTGCCGACGCGCTGCGCGCCGCCGACCTTTGCGACGTGCGCGTCATCGAGGGGAATCTGCGCGACCGTACGCGCTCCTTGCTCGAATTACTTTACAACGAAAATGCCGACGTGTACGGCTTTTCCTGCTACATCTGGAACGTCACCGAGCAGCTCGCGCTCGCCCAAAGCCTGCACGCTCTGCGCCCTGCCGCGCGCATTGTGCTCGGCGGCCCGGAGGTGTCGTTTGCCACCGAACGGTATGAAAATCTCACCTATATCGACCATATTATTACGGGCGAGGGCGAGGTGGCGCTGCCCGCGCTTGTGCGTGCACTGGAACGGGGCGAGCAGCCGCCCCGCGTGATCGCGGGCACGCCCGATCCCAATTTCACCGCACGCGGCATCCATTACGGCGCAGACACGGCGCAAACGCTGGTGTACTATGAATCCGCGCGCGGCTGCCCCTTCTCCTGCGCCTTCTGTCTCTCATCGGCCTCGTCGGGCGTGCGCGCCAAAAGCGCCGCCGACACGCTGGACGACCTTCTGGAATTTGAGCGCATCCCCCACCCCGTCACGGTCAAGCTGGTGGATCGCACCTTTAACGCAAGCCCCGCGCGCGCCAAGGCGATCTGGCAAGGATTACTGGACAAACGGTATACGAAATGCTACCATTTTGAGGTTTGCGCCGACCTCTTGGACGAGGAGTCCTTTGCGCTGCTCGCGCGCTTCCCTGCGGGTAAGGTGCGTCTGGAGATCGGACTGCAAAGCACCAATGCGCGCACACTCGCCGCCATCGGCAGAAGGCAAACGCCAAGCGCGGTGCTGGCCGCCGCAAAGCGGCTGATGCAAGCGGGCAATCTGCACGTGCATCTTGACCTCATCGCAGGGCTGCCGCACGAGGATTACGCGAGCTTCGCGCGCTCGTTTGATGCCGCATACGATGCCTGCCACGTGCTCCAGCTCGGGTTTTTGAAGCTCCTGCACGGCACGCGATTGCGGCGTGATGCGGACAAGCACGGCATCGTGTTTGAGCAAGAACCCCCTTACACGGTGCTCAAAACCGCCGCGCTTTCCTTTGAGGAGCTCTCGCGCCTGCACGCCATTTCGGATCTCACGGAGCGACTGCGCGACAGCGGCCGTTTTCCGCACACTCTTGCATTTTTCCGCACCGTTATCGACTCACCCTTTGCATTTTACGAGCAGCTGACCGACCATATCGCACGCGCCGACGGGCGCGAGCTGCACCGCATCGGCCAGCGCGATCTGTTCTTGCTGCTCTCCTTGTTTGGCAAGGCCATCCTGCCCGAAGCGCGGCACGCCGCGCTCTCCGAGGCGCTTCGCGCCGATTTTGCGCTGTCTGAAGCACGCAAACCACCAAAAGAACTTTGAAAAGGAGCTTTTTTATGCGACATGTTTTGATCTCGGGCGGCTCGCGCGGCATTGGTGCCGCGCTGGTACGCGCCTTTTGCGCCGACGGTGCGCGCGTGGCCTTTCTCTATCGCTCCGGCCACGAAGCGGCCGCAGTACTGGCGCGTGAAACGGGTGCTTGTGCCATTTGCTGCGACGTCTGTGACCCCGAAGCCGTGACCGCAGCGGTCGCACAGGCGCGCGATGCGCTGGGCGGCGACGTGGACGTGCTGGTCAACAATGCGGGCGTGGCGCACATCGCCCTCTCGCGCGACGTGGACGATGCCACGTGGCGCCGCCTCTTGGACACCAACCTCTCGGGCGCATTTTACCTTGCGCGCGCCGTACAGGGCGCGATGATCCGCCAAGGCTTCGGGCGCATTGTCAACATTGGCTCGATGTGGGGCAAGGTCGGTGCCTCGTGTGAGGTGCCCTACTCCGCCGCCAAGGCGGGGCTGCGCGGACTTACTATGTCCCTTGCCAAGGAGCTCGGCCCCTCGGGCATCACTGTCAATTGCGTCGAGCCCGGCGTGATCGACACCGAAATGAACGCCGCGCTGGACGCCGAAACGCGCGCCGCGCTCGTAGCCGAAACACCCCTCTCGCGCATCGGCACCCCCGACGACGTGGTGGCCGCCGTGCGCTTCTTTGCCTCGGACGCCGCATCCTTCATCACCGGCCAGTGCCTCGGCGTGGACGGCGGCTTTGCGATCTGACCTTCATTATTATGCAAAAAAAGACCGCCCATGGCGGTCTTTTTTATTTTTCTTCGTTTGTCAATCCCAAAATATAGTCTGCGCTCACCCCGTAATACACACAAAGCGTCAGCAAATGGCGAATCGGCAATTCGTTTGCACCGCGCTCATATCGGGCATACATCGTCTGCGAGGTTCCCAGCAGTTGTGCGATTTCGGTTTGCGTTTTATCGTGATCCTCGCGTAGATCCCGTATACGCTTGACGTAGTCCATAAGCATTTCTCCACGTTTGGTTGTATTGATTCCATTATATAAAGTAAATATATTTACTATTGACATTAGTAAATATTTGTACTAAAATAAATATGACAATCAGGAAAAAGATACTGCACGCACCAAATACAACCAAAGGTGGCAAAACTCAACCAACCGATGGTTGAATTGCGCCACCTTCTGTGGCAAAATGGAATCACCAAAACAAAAAGGAGAAGGCATATGACAATTGGACAAAAACTCGCAGCTTACCGAAAATTAGCAGGACTGACACAGCAACAGCTAGGCGATCAGCTCAACATCAGTGCGCAGGCGGTCTCAAAATGGGAGAATGATCAGGCGCAGCCGGATCTTGGAACCATGCGCATCCTCGCGGGGCTATATAAGGTATCAGTAGACGACCTGCTCGATCCCGACAGCGTCCCGCACATCCCTGCCGAAGAGCCCGCAAGCGAAGAGAGCGCCGCCACCGCGGCCACCATGCCGATCGGCTTTTGCAAGCAGTGCGGCATCGCCGTCACGGAGGAGAACCTCGGTGCGACCGAGCCTGTGATCATCTGCAAGAAATGCAAAAAGGCCGCGGAGGAGGCCGCCGAGCGCGCCGAAAAGCGGGCGAAGGAGGAGGCCGCCCGCAAGGCCGCCCACCAAAAGCAGGAGCGTCGCGCCCGCAAAGAGCGCTATAAGAACCGCTTGCTCATCAGCTTGACTGTGGCAGGCATCGTGGCTACCGTGTTCCTGATCATTATGATCATCGGAATGACCGCCTACTTCAATGCAGGCATGGTGGTGTTTACCCTCATCGGTACATATATGGTTTTTGCGTTCGTTTCCTGTCTGTTTTACGATTGCTTCGTACAAGAGGTCGTAGTGGATTGGTTTGGCAAAAGCGTGCAACTGCCCGGACTGATCTTTACCTTTGATCTGGACGGGTGCCTGTGGCTGATCGGCATGAAGATCCTGTTCTGGCTCATCGGACTGCTCTTCGGCATTGTCACGGGTATCATCGGCATTACACTGGGTCTGATTTGCGCTCCCTTTGTATTCCCCTATGTTATGTCGAAATTGAAGGATGCGATCCGCAATGAGAAAAAGTGCGATCTGATCGACGATTGCGTGTGATTTGAATGAATGGAGATTGCTATGAAAACACGGTTGATACTGGTTGTATTGCTTGCACTGCTTACAATTCTTACACTTGCGGCGTGCGATGACGGCTCCGAGCCGCCCGCAACCCCACCTGCAGCTCCGCCAACGGAGCAGAATCCCCCCGCAGAGCCTCCCGATGAATCTCTGCCTGAGATCACGGGTGTGACATTGGCGGATGCTGCCTTCACCTACGACGGTACGGCAAAAACGATCGAGGTGCAGGGGCTTCCCGCCGGTGCGCAGGTTTCCTACACGGGCGCTACACAGACCAACGCGGGCACGTATCCCGTCACTGCGGTGGTGACCTGCGAGGGCTATCAGACCCTCACGCTCAACGCCACGCTGACCATCAACAAGGCGACCATTACGGGCATCTCGGCAAA
>JAFQEC010000006.1 GCA_017415805.1 Clostridia bacterium
AGCTGCCTGCGACTATATTTTCGAGTGGGCCTTTCAAATCCCACCTCCGCACCCAAGTAAGGGCTATAAAAAAGATATAGCCGCGAAAAGCCTTGATTTTCAAGGCTTTTTTTGTTTTTCTGCCCTTGACACGCATAGTCACGAGAAAAAGATATTGAACACTTACGGGATTTGAACTTCCCGAAATTTAATACTACTCTTTTTGTGCATAGGAAAAAACCATGCACTTTTTTGTTTGAGATTCTTGACATTTTATTCTATATATGATATCATAGTATCAAGATATTATGATATCAAAATGGAGGTGGGATTGTGAATAAATCAGATACCCCGACAAAGCAAAAAATATCAATTCCCTTGCGACTACCTCCCGAAATTTACGAGCAAATGATGGAAGTAGTACAAAAGAAAAAGAAAAAAGAGCGCGGATATAGCGTTAATCAATATTTGACCGAACTACTGACAAAAGATTTGGAGGAGAAAAAGCATGTCTGAACAAACCATTCAAAACGACTTGTTTTCTAATAATGTGACCATACTTGATAAGTATGAGTGTTTAAGTCTTGGAGCAACCACAATCGGTGATTTGATTGCGGGAAAAAGAATCATTTGCCGTAAGGTAAAAACTGCAATCAAGAATAAAGGCAAGAAGCCTGATGTTCTTATTGTGGATAGTTCGAGAAAAGTTATTGCTTATATCGAATGCAAGAAGCCCGATGAATTTGACACGGATAAAAAAGTCGAAGCCGCTATTAATCAGGAGATAGATGTTGCAAAAGAACTCGGAGTCAAAATATTTGTTGCGACTGATGGTTCGAAGTTCGTTTGGGTGAACGCTCTTACACGTCAGCCCATTCTTGATGAGCAAGGCAATAAAATTGTAGCTGTGATTAAACCTAAAACGGAGGAAAGAAAAATTGCAAAGCTGATTGATCGTTTAACTATAGATCTCTCTGCATCCAACAATCAGCTTCAATTAATAAAATATTCAGATCCTACAAATCTTGCAAAGAAAATTGGTGGATTACTCAAAAATATTAAGTTTACAACTCCAAAGGACAGCTTGTATACTTTTGTTGAATTGTTTTTGTTTAAATATTTGTCTGATATTAATATTCTTGGTTCTACAGAGAATTTTGATTATATATGGAATCTCTATAGCGAGGACGGCAGAACTGAAGCGGAGGTTCTTTATAGATACATACACGAGCCGAGAGAAAAAATCAGCAAATTATTCCCCGAATCACCGGATAAGACATCTGTTATTAATGGCTTTGTATTCCACGCCGAAAAAGATTCGGATGGTAACTATATAAGCAACAATGCGGATGCAACTACCTTCCATGAGGTTATGAAGCTCTTTAAAGAGTATGAAGATACGGAAGGAAAATTTATAGACATAAATAGAGATTTCAAATCCAAACTGTTTGAAACATTTACCAAGCAAGAAAAAACTAAAGAGAACGCAGGAAAATATTTCACCCCGCTAAAAATAGTTAAGGGAATGGTGGATATGGTGGATATTAAGGAGGGGGATGAAATATGCGATCCCGCCTGTGGTGTAGGAAAGTTCCTGCTTGAAGCTGCTCTGAAAATTGATGAACCATTTGCTTTCGAAAACGGTCATGTTGTGAAAAAGATAAAATTGTACGGTTATGAGAAAGAAATGGATGAAAAAGGCTCGACAAGCGGGTATGATTTGACTACCATTCTTGCAAAAGCCAACACAATGATTTACTTTTCATCATTGTTCAAAGACAATAATACGCTCGCAAAAATTAAAACGATCTCTCAAGAACTTCTAAACGAAACCTATCATTCAAGTAAAACTATTTTGGGAACTTTGGAGAGGACGGAAGGAAAACAGTATGATATAATCCTTGCAAATCCTCCATATTATCAGAGTGCCTTGATTTCAAAATCCGCCAAAGATACCGGCTTTTATACTGAGAAAGGATTAGGTGTAGAAGGATTATTCCTTGAATGGATTGTTAAATCTCTAAAGCCAAATGGAGTTGCTAATGTTGTTTTACCAGATGGTATTTTCACTAATGTTGGCAATAAACGTCTGCATGATTTTATAATAACAAACTGTTATATTGAAGCTATTATATCCTTGCCTATAAATACCTTTTTCAACACCCCGAAGAAAACATATATTATGACTTTGAGAAAGAAGCGTGATATATCTAAAAAACAAGATTATCCCATATTTGCTTATTATTGTGCTTCTATTGGAGAAACACTTGATGTCTATCGATTTGATAGTGATGACAACGACTTTCAAACGGCGGTCAACAAGTATAATCTGTTCCGTAGTTGCAAGGATAAAAACAAAATTGATGATTATCTAAAACCGATCTTCGAGAATGATTTGAAGTTGAAACTATTCTCTGTAGATTCATTTGCGGAACATTCTGCATGGGATATTGAAAAACGATGGACAGATGAAGAAAAAGTTAAGATGGGCGTGAAAAAAGCCGACGTTATTATGAATCTTGATGAGTTTAGTGAATATTTGACGGGGATTGTAGCCGATATAAATAATTATGGGGAGGCTATTAAATGTCTAAAGTCATAGAGAAAACAATGGGAGAAATCTGCTCAATTGCAAAGAGAAATGGTTCGCTGACTATGGAGGATATCAATAAAATGTCAGGCGAATTTCCTGTGTATGCAGCTTCTGTTGGAGTTGCTATTGGTTACATCAATAGTTACTTAAATGACAAGCCAGCCATAATTGTTCCGACTGCCGGAAACGGCACAGCAGGAAAACCCTATGTAGTAACAGATCCTTTCTATACGATAGGGGCAAATGCGGTAGGTTTCGTACCCGAGGAAAATATTGATGTTCATTATGTGTTTTTTCAATTAAAAAACATATTATCAAGTCTTGTAAAAGGCGAAAGTTTTAAAAATATCAATCAAGGAATGATCAAAAAAATAAAAATAGTTATTCCGATAAAAGAGGATAAAAGCTTCGACCTTGAGGAACAACAAAGGCTGTCTGGAATATATTTTGAAATCGAAAGGCAACGGCAATATCTTTCGAACAAAGTGTATGAAATACAAGAGTTACTGGTACATATTGATAAAGAAGAGGGTATCAAATATGAAGATGTACCTCTGAATTCCTTGGTTATACACGAAAATGGTAATGCTTCTTACACAAAAACATGGTGTCAGAAACATAAAGGTGAATATCCAATATACTCCGCTAACAACATTGAGCCTATTAATTTTGTAGATTCTTTTGATTATGACGGAGAATATTTAACTTATTCTAAAAACGGGTGTGCTGGATATATCACTATTATTGGTAATCGTTTTTCCGTAAATGGCGATAGATGTGTTATGAGAATTAATGAAGAATATGTAGGTAAAGTCAACATTTTGTATTTGAAATACTATCTTGAGCCGATTTTTAGAAAAAACAAAAAGGGTAGACTTGGAGCATTTGGAAAAAATGAATTTACCAAACTAAATAGTTCGATGATTAAGAGCCTTAATATTTTAGTTCCCATTCCATTGGCAACTGATGGTTCTTATGATTTGGATAAACAAAGGGAGATAGCGGAAAGATATAAGCAGATTGATGAAATAAAAAAAGGATTAATTGATAAGATCGTTCAGTTAACATCAATCAATGTTGTTCCCGATATATGCTCGTAATTTTGTTTTCCCTCGAGTGAGGAGAAAAACACCAAAATTAAGATTAAAATCTATATCAATATCCCTTGTTAAGTCCAAATCCCGTAAGCAAAACGGCAAAAATATCTTTTTTATAGCCCTTATACAACAAAAAACGCACTTTTGTCTACCGACAAAGGTGCGTTTTTTGAATGATCTTTGCCTTCGGCAGTGATGTGCGCTTCGCGCGTGTAACGGAACACATCACTTTGCACCGTTGGCACAATACATCACTGTGCCGCAAGGGCAAGCATCACTCTTTACAAGCTCTCAAAAACATGCTACAATGTTATCAAAGAGGGCGCCAAGTCTTGTCGGTAAGAAAGGAGATATGCTTGTGTCGATTTTGTTTATTAATGCGTGCGTGCGTGAAAATTCGAGAACACTCATACTTGCAAAAAATATTTTAAGCAGCATGTCGGGTGAGATCATAGAGGTGGATTTGAATCAAGAAAATATATCGCCCCTAAATCGCGAGCTTCTTGAAAAACGTGAATGCTTGCTGCGCGGCGAACGCAAGGATGACCCCATGCTTTGTTATGCAAGGCAATTTGCAAATGCCGACGAGATCGTTATAGCAGCTCCGTTTTGGGATCTTTCGTTTCCCGCAATCCTAAAGGCGTATATGGAGCAGATCACGGTTGCGGGAATTACGTTTGAATATAGCAACGGCATATCGCACGGGCTTTGCAAGGCGAAACGCCTGATCTACGTTACAACATCGGGTGGGCCTATATTGGCTGATTTCGGTTATGAATACATCAAAGCACTTGCGAAAGGCTTTTACGGCATAAGCCAAACGAAGGCATATAGGGCAATGAATCTTGACGCAAATATGATTGCCGCAGAAGACGTATTGACGAAGGCGGATATATCCGTAATTGAGTGAGAAACGCTCAAAAATGGGTTGGGTGTAAGGTGAAAGCGCCATTGGAATCCGAACTCCTAAAAGATCAGACCGGTTTCAATCTCTTAAGTTCAAATCCCGCCCTCGCAACCAAACACAAAAAAGCACAAAAAAGGTGTTTTCCTCTTGCGCGCGGTGGCGAAAAATGCTATAATAAAAGCACTCAATATAAGGAGGCGGCACACGCATGACTTACGACGCTTTTTATCCCGGTCGCGAATGGCGGGATACCGACGGCAATCTGATCCAGGCCCACGCAGGCTATATGTTTTATGAAAACGACACCTTCTATTGGTACGGTGAAAACAAGGAAAAATCCGAAACCGAATGGAAGGTTTGGCATTGGGGCGTGCGACTGTACTCCTCGAAGGATCTGTACAACTGGCAAAGTGAGGGCATCATTCTCCCCCCTGAGCTGACAGACACGACGCACCCGATGTACTTCAACTCCAAAATGGACCGCCCCCACATCCTCTACAACGAAAAGACAGGCCTTTACGTGATGTGGATCAAGGTGATGAAATCGGCTTACGCCACAGAGTGCACCGCAACCATCGCGGTATCAAAATCCATCAAGGGGCCTTTTGAGATCGTCAAAAGCGGCTATCTGCCCAACGGCTATGAGCTGGGTGATTTTGACCTGTGGAAGGAAGGCGATCGCGCCTATATCATTTACGAAAAGCCGCATACCGAGCTGATCATCGCGCCCCTGTCCGACGATTATCTCTCCTGCGAGGAGCCGCACAACAGCTATTTCCACAACATTCAGCCCCCCTTCATCCGTGAAGCACCCGCCCTGTTCAAACACGGGGGCAGTCTCTATATGATCACCTCGGGCACAACAGCGAAGTTCCCCAACCCCTCCGAGGTTGCGGTGGCGGACTCCGTCATGGGCGATTGGCGCGTGATCGGCGATCCGCACGTGGGCGACGCCAAGAGAACCTCGTTTGACAGCCAGATCAGCTGTATCTTCAAGCACCCCAAAAAGGAAAATCTCTTTATCGCAATGGCGGACCGTTGGCTGATCGACCTGCCCGACAACCTGCCCGATATTGTAGAGACCTTTGCCCTGCGTTATCGCCCCGAGAACCCGATCAAGACCTTTAACGAGAAGGATTGGACGAAGCGCAACACCAAGAATGCCCGCTACGTGTGGCTGCCTATCCGCTTTGAGGATGGCGTGCCGCGCATCTACTGGCAGGAAAAATGGCGCTGGGAGGATTATGACTGATCCTGCCGCAAAGAATTAGAATGGATCCGACGTCCAATAAAAGGAAAGGCGGTGTGTTCCGTGGAGATCAAGGAGAAGACGTTGCGCGAGCAGGCACGCTTGACGATTGCGGAGATTGCGAGCAAGGCGGAGCTGAAGAAGGGCAGCGTTCTTGTGATCGGTTGCTCGACCAGCGAGATCGTCGGCTCAAAAATCGGCACGTGCTCTGCCCCTGAGGTCGCCAAGGAGGTCTTCGGCGCGTTTTACGACTATGCAAGGGAGCACGGGATCCATCTTGCGGTACAGTGCTGTGAGCATCTCAATCGCGCCATCGTGATCGAGCGCGTAGCGGCCGCAGGGCTTGAGACCGTTAATGCCGTTCCTCAGCCCAAGGCGGGCGGCTCGATGGCAGCGCAGGCGTACGCCGTATTCGCAGATCCCGTTGTTGTGGAAGAAATAAAGGCGGATGCGGGAATTGATATCGGTTTCACGCTGATCGGCATGCACCTCAAAAGGGTGGCGGTGCCCGTCAGGCTGGAAAACAACCGAATCGGCAAGGCCCTTGTTGTTGCGGCGCGCACGCGCCCGAAATTCATTGGCGGTGCAAGAGCCGTTTATGATGAAACGATGCTTTGAGGCCTACGGCTTGGAATCTGACGCGAACCGAACAAAGGACCGCCCATGTGGGCGGTCCTTTGTTTTGCTTGTGCGCGGCGCAAAATTTTCAAAAAAGTGCAAAATGCTATTGACAAGCTCAATACCTCGTGATATGATGTATTATGCAAGGAGGAGTATGCTATGGATGTTCAATTGAAACGAGGGTTGCTCGACGTATGTGTGCTGGCTGCCATCAAGAATGAGGACTCTTACGGCTATAAGATCATCAAGGATATGAAGCCGTATATGGAAATGTCGGAATCGACGCTATACACCATACTCAAGCGCCTGGAGCTTGCGGGGATGCTGACGGTACGCACCTGTGAGCACGGCGGAAGGCTGCGAAAATATTATCATATCACCAAGGCGGGAATCGCCCGTATGGAGGATTTCCAAAACGAGTGGCGTGAGGTAATGTTGATCTATCAGTTTGTGAGCAAGGAGGATAAGAGAGATGCGTAAGCAAGAGCTTCTGGGCGCGCTTCGGGAGAAGCTATACGGCTTGCCGCGGGCAGACGTAGAGGAGCGGTTGAGCTTTTACAGTGAAATGATCGACGACAGGATCGAAGAAGGACTGTCGGAGGAGGAAGCCGTTTCGCAGATCGGCTCTGTGGACGGGATCGTGGCGCAGATCGTGGCCGACACGCCGCTTGTCAAGATCGCAAGAGAGCGCATCCGCCCCAAAAAACGCCTTGGGGCAGGCGTGAGCGTGCTTTTGGCGCTCGGCTCTCCGATCTGGCTCGCATTACTGATCGCCGCCTTCGCGGTCATTCTTTCGCTTTATGTCACGTTATGGGCCGTGTTCGCCTCGCTGTGGGCGGTGTTTGCCTCGCTTGCCTGCTGTGCGCCCTGCGGCGTGATCGCGGGTGCGGTGTTTGCCGTTACGGGCAACGTGCCTGCGGGTATTGTGATCGCGGCGGCGGGCGTGGCTTGCGCGGGTCTTGCGATCCTTGCGTTCTTTGGATGCAAGGCGGCAACAAGGGGCATGCTGTTGTGGACAAAACGCATGGCTCTTGCCACGAAAAAGGCTTTACTCAAAAAGGAGGTGGCACAATGAGCAAGAGCGTAAAAATATGGCTGATCATAGCCGCTTCTCTTATACTGATCGGATGCGTCGCTTTTGTCGGCGTGATGACCGTGCTGAGGTGGGATTTTGCAAAATTATCCACCGTCCAATACGAAACGCGCACGTATGAGATCGGCGAGGATTACAAGAACATTTCGATCGTGTCCGATACCGCCGATATCGTGCTTGTTCCTTCGCAGGATGCAAAAAGCGCGGTGGAGTGTTACGAGCAAAAAAACGTGAAGCACGCGGTTGCGGTAAAGGACAGTACGCTTGTCATAGAGATCACCGATGCGAGAAAATGGTACGAGCGTATCGAGATCGGCGTTGGCTCACCCAAGATCATCGTATATCTCCCACAGGGTGAGTACGGCGCGCTTTCGGTACGCTCGGATACAGGTGATATGGAGATCGCCAAGGGATTTTGCTTTGAGAGCATCGACATTTCACAGCGCACGGGGAATGTGACAAATTATGCCTCGGCCACGGGGGCAATCAAAATTAAGACCACAACGGGTGATATTTGTGTGGAAAACGTGTCTGCGGGGTCGCTGGAGCTTTCGGTTTCCACGGGCGATACAGATCTTGCCGATATTGCATGCAAAAGTATGCGCTCCGAGGGGGACACGGGCGATCTGCTGTTGAAGAATGTGATCGCAGAGCAGGGTATTTTTGTCACGCGAACCACGGGTGACGTGACGTTTGAGGGTGCTGATGCTGCCGAGATCATTGTGCAAACCGATACGGGAGACGTAAAGGGCAGCTTGCTCAGCGACAAGGTCTTTGTTACGAGCACCGACACGGGGCGCGTACGTGTTCCGAGCACTGCTACGGGTGGTAGATGCGAGATCACCACCGACACGGGAGATATTCAGATCCGCATACAGCAGTGATACTGCAAAAAATCGCAAAAAAATCGGGATTTTTTGAAAAATCCCCTTGCGTGAGGTATTGCTCGTGACGCTGCGTCATGCGCTATAATGAGCATCGAGGAGGTGATAAGCTATGTCAAAATACACGACGGGAGAGGTTGCAAGGCTTTGCGGCGTATCGGTGCGAACGGTCCAATATTATGATGACAGAGGGATCCTCACGCCGAGCGAGCTGAGCGAGGGCGGTCGCAGGCTCTACACAGAGGACGATCTCAAGCGCATGCACATCATCTGTTTTCTGCGTGAGGCGGGACTTCCCATCAATAGCATCTCTGCATTGCTTGCGGAGGAAAAGCCCGAGAGCATCATTTCGATCCTGCTGGAGCAGCAGGAGAAGATCTTGCGCGAGGAGCTCTGTGAGCGTCAGCGAAAGCTCGAGCTGATCGAGGGCATCAAGCGTGAGCTGAAGGAGCTGGAAGCTTTTTCCGTTGAATCGATCGGTGATATAGCGCACATGATGAAACAAAAGAATAAACTCTCAAAGATGCGTTGGACCATGGTACTGACGGGCATTCCCGTAACCGCACTGCAATGGACGTCGATCGTCCTTTGGATCACGCACGGCCTCTGGTGGCTGTTTGTGATCTGGGCCTGTGTTGCAATCCCGTGGGGCGTTGCGGTCTCGGTTTACTACTTCGGGCACGTTGCCTATATCTGCCCCGAATGTCACGAGGTGTTTCGGCCCAAATTAAAGGAAGCGTTTTGGGCGTACCATACGCCGCGCATGCGCCGCCTGACCTGCCCGAAGTGTGGGCGCAAGGGCCTGTGCGTTGAGGTGTACGCAGAGAACAAGGAAAATAACGGCGAGCAGGCAGAGTGATCGAAATCTGCATATTCCCAAAAGAAAAGAGCCACCCGATCGGGTGGCTCTTTTGCCGTTACAGGAACGGGCGGTAGGCGCGAAAGGCAGAGGGAATCGCGAAGCGGCGGTCGATCTCCTCACGCGGTGCAAAAAACACCCCGTCAGGGCACTTATCGGATACGCCGTCGGGCAGAATGACCTCAAAGCCCTCCATGTGCCACTCGATGTGCGAGAAGATGTGCTTGGCCGCACCAAGGGGTGCTATACGCAAGGGCTCGACACCCTTTGCGGCGCAGAGCGCGCGTACGGCGTGTACATCAAGCGCGCCTTCTATGCAGATCGGCTCAAAGAGCCCCGCGAGAAGCCCCGTATCGGGGCGTTTTCGCAGTGCCACGCGGTCTCCCTCACGCAGGATCAGCACCGTGCGCTGCTCCGCGCGGCGGGGCGCAGGCTTGCTTTTATAGGGGAAATCGGTTTCTTGCCCTTTGGCGTGCGCCGCGCAGGATGCCGCCAAGGGGCATGCGTGGCAGTGCGGTGCGCCGTTTGGCACGCAGACCGTGGCCCCCAGCTCCATGATGGCTTGATTGAAGGCGGCGGGCGCGTCGCTTGGCTGTGCGGCCGCCACGGCGGCGGTCAGCTCCTTTTTCGCGGTGGGCTTGCGGATGTCCTCGCCACAGGCCAGCAGCCGCGCCGCCACGCGCAGAACGTTGCCGTCCACGGCAGGGTAGGGGAGATCGAACGCAAAGGAACAGATCGCCCCCGCGGTGTAGTCGCCGATGCCGCAAAGTGCCCGAACGGTATCGAAATGACGGGGGAAAACGCCCCCGTGCTCACTCATCACCGTGCGCGCCGCGCGCTGCATGTTGCGCACGCGGCTGTAATAGCCGAGTCCTTCCCAGAGCTTGAGCAAAAGCGCCTCGGGCGCGGCGGCAAGTGCGGCGATATCGGGGAGCGCGGAAAGGAAGCGGTCATAGTAAGGCAGCACCGCCTCCACGCGCGTTTGCTGGAGCATGATCTCGGATACCCAGATGCGATAGGGGTCCTTGGTGCGCCTCCACGGGAGGTCGCGGGCGTGTGTCTTGTACCAAGGTAAAAGTGGGGAAATATCGGGTAAAATCAACACCGTTTGGCCTCCTTTCTGTGATACAAAGGAGGGAAAACCGATGTGCGTCAGTCTTCCCCCCTGCTGTTATTTCAAAAATCCGCTGACGATCTGCTCCTCGGCCTCTTTTTCGGTCAGGCCCAGCGTCATGAGCTTGACCAGCTGCTCGCCCGCGATCTTGCCGATGGCCGCCTCGTGAATGAGCGATGCCTCGGGGTGGTGCGCCACGATCTCGGGCACGGCGCTCACGGTCGCCTCGTCCATGATGATGGCATCGCACTCGGTGTGGCCCGAGCAGCGGTTGTTGCCGTTGACGTGCGAGACGAAATGCTGGTGCGAGTGATCGCGCGCCACCGAGCGCGAGATCACGTGCGTGCCGCAGTCGCGGCCGTTGAGATCGACCTCAAAGCGAGTCTCTGCATTTTGCTCGCCGTGGGTCATGATCTTTTCGCGAATGATCAGCGTGGCACCGTCCTCCAGCGTGGCGCGCGTGGTGCGGTTGGTGGAGTCCACGCCCTTGATCTGGGTGGTCTCCATCTCCATATAGCTGTTCTTTTTTTGGTAGACCACAGTGGTGGGATTCATGGTGTTCTTGCCCATGCCGTCCCCCTCGCCATAGTGCTTTTCCACATACCGTACACGGGCATTTTCGTCCAGGTAGAAGGCGTGGATGCCGCTGTGCTCGCTCTCGGCGCTGCCGCTGTTGTGAATGCCGCAGCCCGCCACGATCGTGATATCGCAGTCCGCGCCGATATGGAAGTCGTTGTAGACCAGCTCCTTGATGCCGCTCTCGGCGAGCAGCACGGGAATGTGCATGCTCTCGTTCTTCGTTCCCGCCTTGATATAAATATCAATGCCGGGCTTGTCTGTTTTTTGTACGATGTCGATATTGGCGGAGGATTGCTTGCCGTGCAGCTTGCCGTTCACGCGCAAGGAGTAAGCGCCCGTGGGCATTTCATGCAGATCCGCCACCTGCTCGAGCAGATTTTTTTGAATGCGGTCAAGATTTGCCATGTGCGTCCACCTCCCCCATGGAAAAACGGCAGCTTGCCTTGGCGTTCAAAAGACTTGGCATAATGTCTGCCTTTGCACCCTGGGCCGCGACCTTGCCGTCGGCGATCACGATGATCTTGTCGGCAATATCCAGAATACGCTCTTGGTGCGAAATGATGAGGATGCTGCCCTTGGTGCGCTCGTGCATGCTCTCGAATACGCGAATGAGATTGTTGAAGCTCCAAAGGTCGATGCCCGCCTCGGGCTCGTCAAAGACCGAGAGCTTGGTGCCGCGCGCGTTGATCATGGCGATCTCGATGCGCTTGAGCTCGCCGCCCGAGAGCGACGCGTTGACCTCGCGGTTGATATATTCCTTGGCGCACAGTCCGACCTCGGAGAGATACGCGCAGGCCGCGGCCACCGAGATATTGGTGCCTGCCGCCAGCGAGATCAGATCCTTCACGGTAATGCCCTTGAAGCGCACGGGCTGCTGAAAGGCAAAGCTGATGCCGCGGCGCGCACGCTCGGTGATCGAGAGCGCGGTGATGTCCTCACCGTCAAAAAGCACCTTGCCCGACGTGGGCGTAACGATGCCCGCAATGATCTTGGCAAGAGTGGATTTTCCGCTTCCGTTCGGGCCCGTGATCGCCACAAAGCGCTCGGACACCGAAAGGCTGACGTCCTCTAGGATAACCGACTTTCCGCCATCCTCGCGCGGAACCGAAAAGCCGACGTGTTGCAACTCCAGCATAGGAACTCCTTTGCTTGTATAAATGTGAAGATAAATCAAAGATAGTATAGCATGAATGTACGGTTTTTTCAAGGGAAAGCGGCGATTTTACGCCAATTTGGTGAAAATAGAAAATTAAATTGTAAAAAAACGCGAAATTCGCTAAAATTTTGTTAAATATTTCACCACCAGTCCTCTTGACGCTCCTTTGGCATTGTTGTATAATATATAATGAATGATTGTGACGGCGAAATGACCGGTGCATTGAGCTGTCATATCGTGCGACAATTTTGATTTTCAGGAGGAAGAAAACAATGGATTACCGCATCGAACACGACTCTATGGGCGAGGTGAAGGTCCCCGCAGACCGCTACTGGGCCGCGCAGACCGAGCGCAGCCATCAGAACTTCCCGATCGGCGTCGGCATTGAGACCATGCCCCGCGAGATCACCAAGGCCTTCGGCGTGCTCAAGAAGGCAGCCGCTATCGCCAACAATGCACTCAAGCCCGAGAAGATGACCGACCGCAAGCTGGCCGCGATCAGCCAGGCCTGCGACGAGGTGATGTCGGGTGCGCTCAACGACCACTTCCCGTTGGTCGTTTGGCAGACGGGCTCCGGCACGCAGTCCAACATGAACGCCAACGAGGTCATTGCCAACCGCGCCAACGAGATCGCGGGCGAGAAGCTCTGCCACCCCAACGACGACATCAATATGAGCCAGTCCTCCAACGATACCTTCCCCACTGCGATGCACATCGCGGCGGTCGAGGCCATTGAGGATAAGCTCTTCCCCGCAGTGGATCTGCTCATCGCCACCTTCAAGAAGCTCGAGCGTGCCAACAAGGGCGTCGTGAAGAGCGGCCGTACCCACCTGCAGGATGCGACCCCCATCACCTTCTCGCAGGAGATCTCGGGCTGGAGATCGTCGCTCGAGCGCGACAAGCAGCTGCTCAAGGCTTCGCTGCCCACCCTCAAGGAGCTGGCACTCGGCGGCACGGCCGTCGGCACGGGCCTCAACGCCCCCAAGGGCTTTGACGTGAAGGTTGCCGAGGCTGTCTCTGCCATCACGGGTAAGAAGTTCGTGACCGCAGGCAACAAGTTCCACGCGCTCACGTCCAAGGACGAGATCGTGTTCGCACACGGCGCCATCAAGGCACTGGCCGCTGATATGATGAAGATCGCCAACGACGTGCGTTGGCTCGCATCCGGTCCCCGTCTTGGCCTTGGTGAGATCACCATCCCCGAGAACGAGCCCGGCTCGTCCATCATGCCCGGCAAGGTCAACCCCACCCAGTGTGAGGCTGTGACCATGGTTGCCGTGCAGGTCATGGGCAACGACGTGGCCGTCGGTATGGCCGCATCGCAGGGCAACTTCGAGCTCAACGTGTTCATGCCCGTTTGCATCTACAACTTCCTCCAGTCCGCCCGCCTGCTTGCCGAGGCCATTGTTTCTTTCAATAACAACTGCGCCGTGGGCATCAAGGCCAACAAGCAGAAGATGCACGACAATCTGCACAACTCCCTGATGCTCGTGACCGCTCTGAACCCCTACATCGGCTACGAGAATGCGGCCAAGACCGTCAAGAAGGCGTTTAAGGAGGACATCTCGCTCAAGGAAGCGTGCGTGGCTCTCGGGTTCCTCTCGGCAGAGAAGTTCGACGAGGTCTTCCATCCCGAAAAAATGGTCTAAGACCTGCTAAAAATCGCGCGGGGCGTCGTTGTTCCTCGCCTCAGCCCTCGATGTAGGTAACTACACCTTCGGGTGTCGGCTGCGGTACGCCTTGCCCCACACGATTTTTATTGGTCTTGCCGACTTTGAAGATTCGCGCAGTGCTGCCTTGCTCTGCACAAATTTTCTTTGTCGGTGGAGCTACATCGAAAGCATTATAACAAGGGTGCACGAAACGTGCACCCTTTGCCCCTGAATGACACCCACCCACATATTTCAAGAGAAGGGAAATCCTACACATGAAATTCAGTTATTATCCCGGCTGTACGCTGAAAACCAAGGGCAAGGATCTGGACCGTTACGGCCGTCTTTGCGCCGAGGCGTTGGGCGTGACGCTCGCGGAGCTGCCCGATTGGCAGTGCTGCGGCGCGGTGTATCCGATGGCCAAGGACGAGATCGCAACCAAGCTCTCGGCTGTTCGCGCGCTCGCGTCGAGCCGTGACGAGGGCACCGAGCTCGTGACGCTTTGCTCGGCCTGCCACAATGTGATCAAGCAGGTCAATCACGACATGCAGACCGATGCCGATATTGCTCTGCGCGTGAACAACTATCTCGGTCTGGACACACCCTACACGGGCGAGACGACCGTGCTCCACTATCTCGAGGTGCTGCGTGACCGCGTGGGCTTTGATGCAATCAAGGCCGCGGTGAAAAACCCCCTCACGGGGCGTAAAATCGGCGCATATTATGGCTGCCTGTTGCTTCGCCCCGGAAAGGTGATGCGCTTTGACGATCCCGAGAACCCCACGATCCTGGAGGACTTTATCCGCGCGATCGGCGCCGAGCCCGTGATCTACGCCATGCGTAACGAGTGCTGCGGCGGCTACATTGCCGTGGAGGACAAGGGCGCAGCTGTGAAGCGCAGCAGTGCGGTGCTGGACAACGCTGCCGCCAAGGGTGCGGACACGCTGGTAACGGCCTGCCCCCTTTGCCTGTACAATCTGAAAAAGAACGGCGGCCGCGACGACGTGGCAGTCGTGTATTTCACCGAGCTGCTGGCCGAAGCACTCGGTGTGAAGTGAAAGGGGGATGCGCGATGAGTCACGGTAACAATGCGGCCGAGCAGGTTCTGCGTTCCTCGGGCGTGGACGTGCGTAAGTGCATGCGCTGCGGCAAATGCACCGCCACCTGCCCCGCCTTTGATGAGATGGAGTACCATCCCCATCAGTTCGTTTACATGGTGGAAAAGGGCGAGATCGACAAGCTCGCGGCGAGCCCCTCGATCTACAAATGCCTGTCCTGCTTTGCCTGCGTGGAGCGTTGCCCGCGCGGTGTAGAGCCTGCCAAGCTCGTTGAGGCAGTGCGCCTTGCGGTGATCCGCAAGCAGGGGATGAATCACCTTGCCACCGATGCGATCCCCGCCCTTCTGGACGAGGAGATGCCCCAGCAGGCGCTGGTCAGCGCCCTGCGCAAATACAGCAAGTAAGGAGGAGAGCACCGTATGCAAAGAATTGGCGTATTTGTGTGCCATTGCGGCACCAACATTGCAGGCACCGTAGACGTTGTCGCGGTTGCCAAGGCACTCGGGCAAGAGCCCGGCGTGGTGTTTTCCACCGAATATCAGTATATGTGCTCGGAGTCTGGTCAGCAGCTCATGCGTGCTGCGATCCGCGAGCATAAGCTCACCGGTGTGGTGGTCTGCTCCTGCTCGCCCCGTATGCACGAGGCCACCTTCCGCAAGGCGGCGGCACTGGAGGGCGTGAACCCCTACATGGTGGAGATCGCCAACATCCGCGAGCACGTTTCGTGGATCCACAAGGACATGGCAGAGGCCACCGAAAAGGCCGTTATTCTCGGCCGCGCGGCCATTGCCAAGGTGCACCTGAACGCACCGTTGCAGGCAGGCGAGAGCCCCGTCACCAAGCGTGCGCTGGTGATCGGCGGCGGTATCGCGGGCATTCAGACCGCGCTGGATATTGCCGAGGCGGGCTTTGAGGTCGACATCGTCGAGAAGTCGCCCACCATCGGCGGCAAGATGGCCCAGCTTGACAAGACCTTCCCGACGCTGGACTGTGCGGCTTGTATCCTCACCCCCAAGATGGTGGATGCGGCGCAGAACGAGAAGATCAACATCTTCGCGTACAGCGAGCTGGAGTCCGTGAAGGGCTACATCGGCAACTTCAAGGCACAGATCCGCCGCAAGGCGCGCTTTGTGGACGAGACCAAGTGCACGGGCTGCGGCATCTGCACCGAGAAGTGCCCCCAGAAGAAGGTCCCCAACGAGTTCAATATGGGGCTGGACAACCGCCGCGCCATCTACATTCCCTTCGCACAGGCCGTGCCGAAGGTCGCCACCATTGATGCAAATTACTGCACCATGATGAAGACGGGTAAGTGCGGCATCTGCTCCAAGGTCTGCGGCACGGGTGCGATCGACTATACCCAAAAGGACACCGTGATCGAGCGCGAGTACGGCGCGATCGTGGTTGCCACGGGCTTCAATCCCATTGATGCCAAGGTCTACAACGAGTACGGCTATATGGACTCGCCCGACGTGGTGACCTCGCTGGAGCTCGAGCGCTTGATGAACGCGGCAGGCCCCACCAACGGCACGCTGCTGCGCCCCTCGGACAAGACCCATCCGCACACCATCGTGTTTGTGCAGTGCGTAGGCTCGCGCTGTGACGAGACCGACGAGCGCGGCAAGCCCTACTGCTCCAAGATCTGCTGCATGTACACGGCAAAGCACGCGATGCTCATCCGTGAGAAATATCCCGACACCGACGTCTACGTGTTCTACATCGACGTGCGTACCCCCGGTAAGAACTTTGACGAGTTCTACCGCCGCGCGGTCGAGCAGTACGGCGTACACTACATCAAGGGTCAGGTCGGCAAGGTGGTCGAGCAGAACGGTAAGCTTCACGTACAGGCAAGCGACCTGCTGGCAAACGAGCAGCTGCACATCGACGCGGATCTGGTGGTGCTGGCCACCGCGATCGAGCCCGATAAGACGGCGCGCTCGCTTGGCACCATGCTGACCGCCAGCATGGATACCAACGATTTCTTCACCGAGGCACACCCCAAGCTCCGTCCCGTGGAATCTCCCACGGCGGGCATCTTCCTCTCGGGTGTTTGCCAAGGCCCCAAGGATATTCCCGAAACCGTCTCGCAGGCATCGGCGTGTGCCGCCAAGGTCATTGGCGTGCTCGCCAAGGATAAGCTGACCTGCAACCCCTGCGTGGCACATTCCGACGAGCTGCTGTGTAACGGCTGCTCCTCGTGCGAGAAGGTCTGCCCCTACGGTGCGATCAGCTATTCCGACAAGGAATTCCGCGGCCCGAACCGCACGACGCTGATCCGTCGCGTGGCATCGGTCAACCCCGCAGTCTGCCAGGGCTGTGGCGCGTGCACCGTGGCTTGCCCCTCGGGCGCGATGGACCTCAAGGGCTTCTCGAACAAACAGATCATGGCGGAGGTGGACGCAATATGCAAGTAAATGAATATAAGCCCAAGATCGTTGCGTTCTGCTGCAACTGGTGCTCGTATGCGGGCGCGGACGGCGCAGGCTCTGCGCGTCTTGCGTACCCTGCTGAGGTCAAGATCATCCGCGTGCCCTGCTCGTGCCGCGTGAACCCCATGTTCATTCTGCGTGCCTTCCAGCGCGGCGCGGACGGCGTGATCATCGCAGGCTGTCATCCCGGTGACTGCCACTACACCAGCGGCAACTATTTCACGCGCCGCCGCATGGCACTGCTGTTCTCGATGCTTGATTACCTCGGCATTGAGCGTGAGCGCACCCGTGTGGAGTGGATCTCTGCCGCAGAGGGCGCAAAATTCTCCAAGACGATGAGTGAGTTCGCGGCAACCGTGGCCTCGCTCGGCGAAAACAAGAGATTGGAGGACCTGAGATGCAAGCAATGATGGAAAAACGCGCCAAGGAGCTGCTGGCCGACGGCACGGTCAACCGTGTGCTCGGCTGGAGCGCAGGCGAGTTCCCCTATGACATCACTCCTGCCGTATTTGAGACGGCCAAGGAGCTGGAGGATGCATTCGTCTACAACGACTTCTGCGCCGCCAATCTTTCCAAATATCTGGTAAAGGAATCGCGCAAGGAGGGGAAGATCCTGGTCTTCCTCAAGCCTTGCGACACCTACAGCTTCAATCAGCTCCTTGCGGAGCATCGCATCCTGCGTGAGAATATTTACGTGATCGGCGTTCCGTGCTACGGCAAGGCCGACGTGGAAAAGCTCAAGGCCATGGGGATCGAGGGCATCACGGGCATCGTGATGCAAAACGGCACCTACACCGTAGAGACCGTGTACGGCGATCAAACCGTCAAGGCGGCCGATGCAATGGCCGAGCGTTGCCTTTCCTGCAAGAGCAAAAAACACGTGGTGTACGACGAGCTCCTCGGTGACGAGGGCGAGGTCGATGCAGACTGCAACCGCTTTGATATGGTGGAGAAGCTGGAGGCCATGACCCCCGACGAGCGCTTTGCGTTCTGGCGCGGTGAGCTCTCGCGCTGCATTCGCTGCAACGCCTGCCGCAACGTCTGCCCTGCCTGCACGTGCGAGCAGTGCGTGTTCGACAACCCCAACTCGGGCGTGTCGCAAAAGGCGGCCGTGACTTCCTTTGAGGAAAATCTGTTCCATATTATCCGCGCATTCCACGTGGCGGGCCGCTGCACCGACTGCGGCGAGTGCTCGCGCGTGTGCCCTCAGCATATCCCGTTGCACCTGCTCAACCGCAAGTTCATCAAGGATATCAATGAGTTTTACGGCGACTATCAGGCGGGAGCTGACCCCGAGGCAAAGCCCCCTCTTGGTACATACGATAAGGCCGACCGCGAGGCGGGCGAAGGAGGGCGTCACTGATGAAAAAGCTGCAAAAAACACAACTTCAGCCCTTTTTTGCCGCCCTTGCGGCAAACGCGAGCCTGTATTTGCCCGTCGATAACGAGGTGGGCAAGGCAGAATTCAAAAAGTGGCAGGACGGTGTGCAAATGAGCACTGCGCTCAACACACTGCGCTCTGCCAAGGACTTCTTCTTCCCCCAGACCGAGAATTTGATGGAATTTAAGATGGAAGGGAAGCGCATCGACGTGATCGACACGCGTGAGGAGTGCGAGGATTTCGTGCTGTTCGGCGTGCGTGCGTGCGACGCGGCAAGCTTTGCGATCCTTGATCGCGTGTATCTCGTCGATCCCGTGGATACCTACTATAAGAACCGCCGTGAGCACGGCACGGTCGTGACGCTGGCGTGCGGCCGCCCTGCCGAGACCTGCTTTTGCGGCACGTTCGGCATCGATGCCACCGACCCTGCAGGCGACGTGACCGCATGGGAGCTGGCCGACGGCTACGCTCTGCGTGCCAACACCGAAAAGGGCGAGGCACTGCTTGCCTCGGTCGCCGCGCTTCTCACCGACACCGATACGGCAGAGGTGGAGGCTGAGCAGGCGCGCGTGCGTGCCATTCTCGCAAGGCTGCCCCTTTCGGGTCTGACGACCGAGGGTCTTGGAGAGGGCATGACCAAGGAGTTCTTTGCACGCCCCGAATGGGCGGCACTCTCCGAGGCCTGCCTTGGCTGCGGAACCTGCACCTTCGTGTGCCCCACCTGCCAGTGCTACGACATCCGTGACTTCGATACGGGGCACGGCATCCAGCGCTTCCGCTGCTGGGATTCCTGCATGTATTCCGACTTCACCAAGATGGCGCACGGCAATCCCCGTACCTCGCAGCTCGAGCGCTTCCGTCAGAGATTTATGCACAAGCTGGTCTATTTCCCCGACAACAACGACGGCATCTTTGGGTGCGTCGGCTGTGGCAGATGCCTTGCGCGCTGCCCCATTTCGATGAACATTGTAAAGGTGATGAAGGCCTTGAAGAAGGGAGGAGCAGAGCAATGAACGAAACCTTGATTCCGTATGCAGGTGTTGTCACCGAGATCACGGGTCAGACCCCCGACGTCAAGACCTTCCGCGTGGAGGCGCCCGAGGGCGGCAAGCTCTTTGAGCATCTGCCGGGGCAATGCGCCATGCTCTCGGTTCCCGGTATCAGTGAGGCGATGATCTCGATCACCTCGTCCCCCACCAATCGCGACTTTATGGAGTTCAGCGTCAAAAAGTGCGGGTGTCTCACCGACTGGCTGCATGCCATGGACGAGGGACAGATGATCACCGTGCGCGGTCCGTACGGCCGCCACTTCCCCGTAGAGGAGGAGCTGAAGGGTAAGAACCTGGTGTTCGTCGCAGGCGGTATCGGCCTTGCGCCCTTGCGCTCGGTCATCAATTACGTGCGCGACAACCGCGCCAACTACGGCCGTGTGGACATTATTTACGGCTCGCGCTCCAAGGAGGATCTCGTGTATTATAACGAGATCGTGAGCGAGTGGACGAACACCCCCGACTTCCACGTGCACCTGACCATCGACCGCGAGCAGGAGGGCTGGGACGGCCACGTCGGATTCGTGCCCAACTACATTTCCGAGCTGGAGCTCTCTGCCGTGAACGCCTGTGCACTGGTGTGCGGCCCCCCCATCATGATCAAATTTTCGTTGCCGAACCTGCTGCAAGCGGGCTTTGACAAGACGCAGATCTTCACCACCATGGAGTTGCGCATGAAGTGCGGTATCGGCAAGTGCGGCCGTTGCAACATCGGCAACAAGTACGTCTGCAAGGACGGTCCCGTTTTCCGCTTTGATCAGCTGGATGAGCTGCCCGACGAATACTGATAGGAGATGAAATCATGGAAAAAATGATCAATATTTACCTCTACGGCAAAAAGTACGAGGTGCCCGCCAGCCTGACGATCATGGGCGCGATGGAATACGCCGGCTACCAGCTGGTGCGCGGCGTCGGCTGCCGTTGCGGCTTTTGCGGCGCGTGCGCCACGATCTACCGCATCAAGGGCCAGACGGAGCTGAAGACCTGCCTTGCCTGCCAGACGCAGGTTGAGGACAATATGTACGTGGCAACGCTGCCCTTCTTCCCGCTGGTGAAGAAGGTGTACGACATCGAGAAGGTCTCTCCCACCGAGCAGATCATGATGCAGCTCTACCCCGAGATCTACGCCTGTGTTGGCTGTAACGCCTGCACCAAGGCCTGCACGCAGGGCTTGAACGTCATGCAGTACATCGCCTACGCACAACGCGGCGAGTACGAGAAGTGCGCTGAGGAGAGCTTTGACTGCGTCATGTGCGGCGTTTGCTCCGCGCGTTGCCCTGCGGGCATCACGCATCCGCAGGTTGGATTGCTTGCACGCAGACTCACGGGCAAGTATCTCGCCCCCGAGACCAAGCATCTGCTCGATCGCGTGGCAGAGATCGGTCGCGGCGACTGCGAGGCGGCCCTTGCCGACATCATGAGCAAGACCGCAGAAGAGCTCAAAGAGATGTACAACAACCGTACGTTTGAGAAGTAAGGAGGACGCTGACATGTTTACAAAGGAAATGCTGGACTCCATCAAAAAGGTGGAGGCAACACGCGAGGAGCGTCTTGCCAAGGTTCTGGCGGGCGAGAATCCCCGCCGCATGACCGCCGAGGAGAAGGAGCAGGTGCTCGCGGCCTTCCACCCCGACCACATCAAGTCCCAGTTTGCCGAGCTCAAGATCGGCCCGAACAAGGGTGAGCGCGTGCCGTTGGAGCTGGCAGAGATCCTGCAAGCCAACAGCCGCATCAACCCCGCCGACATTGACCTCTCGCGCACCGATCTGGAAACCGACGTGCTGATCATCGGCGGCGGCGGTGCAGGCTCGGCCGCGGCCATTATGGCCAACGAGAACGGCGCCAAGGTCACCATCGTGACAAAGCTGCGCCACGGCGATGCCAACACCATGATGGCAGAGGGCGGCATTCAGGCCGCCGATAAGCCCAACGACAGCCCCGCACAGCACTATCTGGACGTGATGGGCGGCGGCCACTTCAAGAACGTACCCGAGCTTGTGTACAAGCTCGTGCACGATGGCCCCGAGTGCATCCAGTGGCTCAACGACCTTGGCGTGATGTTCGACAAGGAGGCCGACGGCACCATGGTCACCACGCACGGCGGCGGCACCTCGCGCAAGCGTATGCACGCGGCCAAGGACTACTCGGGCGCGGAGATCATGCGCGTTCTGCGTGACGAGGTCGTGAACCGCGGCATCGAGGTGATCGACTTCACCGCCGCGATCGAGCTGATCAAGGATGAGCAGGGCCGTGCCACGGGTGCGGTGCTCATGAACATGGAGACGAAGGAGCTGCTGGTGGCACGCGCCAAGACCGTGGTCATCGCCACGGGCGGTGCCGGACGTATGCACTACCAGGGCTTCCCCACCTCGAATCACTACGGCGCGACCGCAGACGGTCTGGTGCTGGCGTACCGCGCGGGTGCTCCCTTGCTGTATGCCTACACGCTCCAGTACCACCCCACGGGCGTGGCATACCCTACGCAGATCTTCGGGGCTCTCGTCACCGAGAAGGTGCGCTCGATCGGCGCACAGCTCATCAACGCCGAGGGTGAGGCCTTCATGAATCCGCTGGAGACCCGTGACGTTTCGGCTGCCTCGATCATCCGTGAGTGCAAGGAGCGCGGCAAGGGCGTTCCCACGCCCGACGGTGGCTTTGGCATCTGGCTGGATTCGCCCATGATCGAGCGCATCCACGGAGAGGGCACGATCGAGAAGCGTATCCCCGCGATGATGCGTATGTACCTCAAGTACGGCATTGATATGCGCAAGCAGCCCATTCTGATCTACCCCACGCTGCACTACCAGAACGGCGGCATCAAGATCGCTGCAAACGGCATGTCCGACGTGGAGAACCTGTTTGTTGCAGGTGAGGCCGTGGGCGGTATCCACGGTGAGAACCGTCTGATGGGCAACTCGCTGCTGGACATCATCGTGTTTGGCCGCAACGCAGGCGTGCAGGCCGCTGCCGCCGCAAAGAAGACCACGCTGGGCACGCCCACGCTCGCACACGTCGACGCGTTTGCCGCCGAGATGAAGAAGGCAGGTATCCAGACCGACAAGTGCTCGCCCATTCTGCTCCCGCGCTACACGCACGGCAATCCTCGCTTTGAAGCGAAATAAGGGGAGGCGAGCACTGTGATAGACTATCTTGGCGGTGTGACCTCGTCTTTGCTTTCCACCATTTTTATTGCGTTTTTGATCGCAACCCTTGGCTATCTGATCGGCGCGATCGAGATCAAGGGCATTTCGCTTGGTACCGCGGGCGTGCTTTTGATGGCACTCGCCTTCGGTGTGCTTGCCAACTTCGTGCCCAGCTTTTCGATCGGGGCGAAGGAGATCTTTCTGTTCAACCCCTCGATCAAGGCGAATTTCAGCGTGATCTCCAACATCGGCACGGCACTGTTCGTGACCTCGGTGGGCCTGATCGCAGGGCCGAAATTCTTCCGCACGCTCAACCGCAAGTCGCTGGCCTACGTCCTGATGGGCGTGGTCGTCATCACGGTCGGCGCGGGTGCGGCCGTGCTTTGCACCGTGCTGGACGGTAACCTCTCGCCCGATATGGCCGTTGGCCTTCTCACGGGCGGTCTGACCTCTACCCCCGGCCTTTCGGCTGCAAAGGAGGTCGCCACCGATGAGGCTGCCGTGACCGCAGGCTACGGCATTGCGTATCTGTTCGGCGTGCTTGGCGTGGTGCTGTTCGTGCAGCTCATACCTAAGCTCTTGCGCGTGGATATCGACCGCGAGCGCGAGTCCTTCGTGGCCGCCGCCACTGTTGAGGTCAAGCAAAGCAATAAGCAGTATAAGCAGCTCGAGCCCTTCGGCTTCTTCCCGTTCTTCCTCTCGATCGCCCTTGGCTGCATCATTGGTGCTGTCAAGATCCCGGGCATCAATTTCTCGCTCGGTACCTCGGGCGGTACGCTGGTGGCAGGTCTGATCATCGGCCATTTCGGCCACATCGGCCCGATCGACTGCCGCATCAAGAAGGAAACGCTCAACTTCTTCCGTGAGCTGGGTCTGGTCCTGTTCCTGATCGGCGCGGGCGTGCCCGGCGGCGTGAACTTCGTCGATAACGTGAAGGTGTCCTACTTCCTGTATGGTGCGCTCTTCACGCTCCTTCCCATGCTGGTCGGCTTCCTGCTTGGCAAGTACGTGTTCAAGCTCAGCATCTTCAACAACTTGGGCTCGATCACGGGCGGCATGACCTCGACCCCTGCGCTGGGGGCGCTGATCAGCACCGCCAAGACCGACGACGTTTCCTCGTCCTATGCCGCAACCTATCCCATCGCGCTTGTGATGGTGGTGCTGGCATCCAAGATCATTCTCATGATCTTCTAAAACAAAAAAGAACACCGCCGCGGCGGTGTTCTTTTTTTTTGTTTTTCGTCAATCGTCGTCATCCTCGGGCAAAACGATCATGGCGTGTGCGTTTTTGATCACGCTCTCAATGCCGTTCTTGCAGCTCGACTTCTGTGTATAGCCCTGCGTGCAGGAGAGAATGTTGCTACCGTTTTTCGCCAGCAGATTGAAGCGGTATTTGCCCGACTTGTCGGTATACAGCTGAAATTTGGGGAACTTTTCGGTGTTGATCGTGGCCAGCGTCTGATCCTCGATGTGTGCGATCGGTGCGTTTGCGCTCACGCTGTCAATGCCGCCTCGGCAGGACTTCATGGTGGTGTACATCTGCGAGGTGGCGATCACCTGCGTGTTGCCTGCGTGAATGTTGAACATGTAGCGGCCGTCGGCGGCGCGTTTGATCTGGAACTTGCCCTTTCCGCGCAGTGCGTCCTCATTGATCTCGGTTGCGGTTACTTTCTTTTCAGCCATGATGGTAGCCCTCCGTTCTTCTTTCTTACTTACATTGTATCATGCAATTTCCCGAAATGCAACACTTTTTCGCGCATTTTGGCAAAAATCGCAAGACAAGCCAAATAAATATCCCCCCGCGTAGCGGGGGGATATTTATTGATTGTAGGGGCGGCGCAGTTCGGCTTTGCCGAAATGGGCGGCCGCCGATTTTGTGCTTTGGATCAGGGGCGCAGACCCATGCCTCCCTCCAGGGTGAGGGTCTCGCCGTTCATATATTTGAAGTCGGGGTTCGCCAGCTGTACGCAGACACGGCCGATCTCGGTCTCGGGGTCGCCAAAGTGACCCGCAGGCGGCATTTTCACGTTGGCCTTGAAGGCATCGGGATAGGCCTTTTCAAAGCCCTCCAGCTGTGCGGTCCAGGCAAGGGGACAGACCACATTGGTGTTGATGCCGTCCTTTGCCCATTCGGTGGCCGCCACGCGCGAAAGACCGCGGATGCCTTCCTTTGCGGCGGCGTATGAGCATTGGCCGTAGTTGCCGAACAGACCCGCGCCCGAGGCAAAGTTGATGATGCTACCCGCGGTTTGCTTCAGATAGGGGTAGCAGGCCTTCATATAATAGAAGGTGGCGTAAAGCCCCGAATACATTGCGAGGTCAAACTGCTCGGTGGTGTGATTCTGAATGGTCACGCCCGAGGCGGAGGCCTGCGCGTTGTTGATCAGCACGTCGATGCGGCCGAACTCCTTCATCGCCGCCTCTGCCACGCGCCCTGCGGTCTGCTCGTTATCCGAGCCAGCGGCAATATCTGCCTGCATGGCAAGGACCCGAATGCCGTAAAGACGCTCCAGCTCCTCCTTTGCCTTTTCCAGCTTTTGCACGTTTCTGCCCGTGATCACGAGATTGGCGCCCTCCTTGGCGTAGGCGGTGGCAATGCCATAGCCGATCGAGCCGCATCTGCCGTCGGACAGCACGGCATATCCCGCCCCCGTAATGATCGCGGTTTTATTTTTCAAGAATCCCATATCAACGCTCTCCTTTGTTTTTTATAGCATGGTTATTATAACACGACTTCGGGTGTTTGTAAAGTGGAAAAGCGGTTCTGGGCTCTGCGACAGAAGCACCCCGAGTGGGGTGCGAAAGGACGGCACGCGAGCGTGCCTATTCGCCCACAAGCACTACGTGCTTGTAAAAAGAACGCTGGCGCGTTCTTTCAACCTTCGCCGAACGCGGTGCGTTCTGCGAAGGTTCTCTTGCCCCTTCGGGGCAAGCCAAACAGAAAAGCACCCCGTGTGGGGTGAGCCCGAAAGGACGGCACGCGAGCGTGCCTATTCGCCCACAAGCACTACGTACTTGTAAAAAGAACGCTGGCGCGTTCTTTCAACCTTCGCCGAACGCGGTGCGTTCTGCGAAGGTTCTCTTGCCCCTTCGGGGCAAGCCAAACAGAAAAGCACCCCGTGTGGGGTGAGCCCG